>JAWLEI010000015.1:0-54559 GCA_041686195.1 Desulfovermiculus sp. | reverse complement strand
CATGGCCGAAGAGGAAAAGGGACCGGGAGCCATTCCTTCGAGGCAGGCCTGCTTTTTCAAAGAGTAATGCTTCGTCCAGTGAAACGGAAAGGGAACATTCATTATATTCTCATCGAATGCCCGGAAGGGACGCATATGAAGCTGTACACCGTGGCCCGGCGCCTCATGCGCATCGTGGAAGTCTTTGAGCGGGTTTACGAGGTGCTGGAAAAAGAGGGCTGCATAGGCATCTTCCCCGAGGGCCGCAACTCGCCCAAAAGGCAGATCGCCGAACAAGCCCAAACAGGCCTGGAATACTTCTGGATCCGAACAGCCGAAACAAGACGGCGGCTATTGGCCTTACGCAGCAATGGCGGGAGGATCAGACCTCATGGTCAAAAGTGGTAAAACGCTTCTGGCCATCGATCTGGCAGGCCCTGGCCAGTTCCATATGCCGCAAGGGGGCGAAGTTGGTCTGGAAGGCATCGTCGTCAAGGTTCAGCCGGGAGCAGATATGCTCCTTGCTGACCGGCCCCTTGGTTCGGAGCAGGTCAAGGATCCGCTGCTGGGTCTCCGTGAGCTGCGGATTTTGGGCCGCAGTCTGCCTGGCCTGGTACACGGCCCAGGGATCGCAGGTCTTGGGCTTGGCCACGGCATCCAGGTAGCAGTCCTCGCAAAGGGTCTGCCCGTTGTGCTCATAGGCTTCGCTTTGAGAGATCTCTGCCTGGCATGTCTTGCAGTGCATAGAAAAACTCCTCTTATCGCCTCTTAATAATTTTATGCCCGTTTTTGGCAATTCTCAAATCAGACCCTGAGAATACCCCGAACGAGCTCGGCCACCTCCTTGAGGTCCCGTCCATCGGGTCTGCCCCGGATGTCTCCGAGCCGGCCGTTTCTGGAGTGTTCCTGCAGACTTCCGTGATACTCACCGACCACATACCACTCCCCAACGACTTCTATGCCCAGATGGTCGAAGATCTGGGCCATGTACTTTACGGCCGGGAGCGCCTCGTTGATCCCTGTATGTGCTCCGCCGTAGGTGCAGTAGACTATGGCCTTCTTCTGGTTTCTTTACAGTCAAATGCCACGGCCTGCGATTACCCTGACCAACCTTGGCCTCTCTGAATGCAGGCTGAGAGAGCTCAATTGCGTGTCATTTTTCCTTCATATGTGCGACAATAAAAGCTCAAAGCAAGATGTCAACCCGCTGGAGAAAAACGACAGGGGACTTTGATTCTCCTTGCAATTTTTAAAAAATCTCAATGATACCATTGCATGAAGATGCCCTGAAGGGGCTCAACATACCAACCCGAGGTAACACTCCGGGATTGAAAAAGTTTAGTCTTGTGTATCGAGCTCTTCTTGCAAGGTATGCATGATCTTTCTTTTCTCTTCGAACGTTAGATTTGGCAGCAACTCCATAACTTGTTCATAGGTATGACTTTCTGCTTTCCGTGGATCTCCAGCTTTGGGGCGGAACAAGCTCTGGCCGTCGCATTGCCCGCAAAACTCGTCAATATCGTAGCTTGGATCGTTATATTCGCATTCAGAGCATCTACTCTGGATAACAATGAGAGAGCCGGAGGAGCTGGTGCCTTTGTTCGATTTCATTTTGGTAACTAACATCACTTTTTCCAGATCCGAGCGAAGCTTGCCCATAGTCAGCCCCCTTATCATTTCCAGGTTCCAATCGAGGTATCGTTACACAAAAAAGCAGCAGTCAATTTCCGGCTTTCGAGCCCTGGATTGTCCGGGACGAGACAATGCGATGTTTTCAGGCCATCTGGGCCGGGCAACGACGGAAATATCTGCAGTATGTGAACGATCGGTATATCTGGGAAGAGAATACGATGAGCAGGGAAAAGTTGCAATTACAAGGATATAATACTTTTTGCAGTTCCGTCTATTGGATCAGCCGCCGTTTCATGAACAAAAGGGCCAGGTAACCGAAGAGGAGGATGAACAGGGACAGATAGGAGAGATTGAAAATCGGATTGGATTCCATGGCCCCGATACAGAAGAAGCGGGTCAACTCCACCAGATGATACAAGGGGAGTATGAGGGAAAAGACACCGGCCCACTCTGGAATGCCGGAAATGGGAAAGAAGGTGCCCGAGAAGAGGAACATTGGGGTGATAAACAAGAATATGGGCAGGTTGAACATATCGATGGTCGGGATCAGTCCGGTAAAGAACATGCCGATGCAGGCAAAAGCCAGCCCGCCCACAAAGGCCAGGGGAATGCACATCAGGGCGCCGGGGAAGTCGGCATAGCCGACGGCCATAAGCACGGTCAGCATGATGGCCACTGCAGCAGCAGCCTTGGAAGCGGCCCACACAATCTCGGCCAGGATGATTTCTTCCAGGGAGAGAGGAGTCGCCAGCATGCCGTCAAAGGTCTTTTGAAAGTACATGCGGACAAAGGAGGCATAGGTGGTTTCGAAAAAGGAATTCCACATACAGGCCGTAGCCACCAGGGCCGGAGCCATAAATTCGGTGTACTCCAGGCTCATGCCAGCATACTCCACTCCGCCGATGAGCCCGGAGAAGCCCAGACCAAAGGCCAGGATATAAAATCCAGGCTCCAGGAGTGGAACCATGAAGTTGACCTTCCAGATCCGGCGGTAGGTGGTCAGGTTCCGGTACCAGACATGCCGGAAACGAAGAGAGATAGCCTGCAGATTGACCCGGTTCATTCACGCAACTCCCGACCGGTCAGGCGCAGAAACACATCTTCAAGGTTCCCTGCCCGGAACAGACAGGACTCCATACAGAACCTGTTCCGGACCTCGTTTTCCAGGTCTCCGCGAGAATCGGTGTAGATGAGTATCCGCTCCCCCAAATCATCGTGTTTGACATCGCCTTGCCGAACATAGCTTTTCAAGTCTTCCCCCGGCCCTTCGATTTCAATGACACTCTCGGCAGCGTGCTCCTCAATCAGGTCCCGGGGCCGGCCTTGGGCAATGATTCGACCCTTGTCCATAATCAACAGGCGATTGCATAAACTTTCAGCCTCTTCCATATAGTGGGTGGTCAAGAGCATGGTCAGGCCCTGCTTTTTCAAAGCAAGGAGCCGGTCCCAGACCTGGTGCCTGGACTGCGGGTCCAAACCGGTGGTCGGCTCGTCCAGGATAATCAGGTCCGGCTCCGGCATCAAAGCCCTGGCCAACTGCAGGCGTCTGGCCAGGCCGCCGGAGAGCTGCATGACTTTGTCCCTTCGTTTGTTGCGTAAAGCGAAGAACTCCAGCAGCTCTTCGGCCCGGGCTTTTGCCCTGGCTTTGTCCATCTCGAAGTAGCGGGCATAGATAAGCAGGTTTTGTTCCACGGTCAGGTCAGGATCCAGGGTGTTGTCCTGATGGCAGATGCCCAAACGGGACCTGATCTGCCGCCACTGGGTTTTTATATCCAAACCGAAGAGGTGCATATCTCCGCTTGTGAGCGGGGAGAAGCCGTAGGTCATTCGAATGGCCGAGGTTTTTCCAGCGCCGTTTGGACCGAGCAATCCAAAGAACTCCCCTTTGTCCACACCAAAGCTGATCCCGTCTACAGCAGTGAACGATCCGAATCGCTTGACGATATTTTGGGCCTTGATGAGACTCATGACATTATTATTGAAACACGCTACTAGGGGGATGCCCGTTCATCAGAGGGACTGCGCTGCAAGACTTGAATGCATCATTTCAAGTCCCGGCAGGAGTGAAATAATGAAGAGCCGGTGATACAGGGCACCGGCTCGTGTGGTATGGATCTTCTTGTTTTGAGTTCAGGACGAGCTTTTTGTATCCAGGGCTGGAGGTACGACAAGTACGGGAATGTGGGCTTTTCTCATAACGGTCTTGATGGTCGTGCCTATTCGGGCATTGTCAGTAAAATAACTTTCATTGCCGGCCATAACGATCAGGTCGCAGTCATTTTCCTTAGCCTGGTCGAGGATTTCTTGGATAACGTCTCCCTCCCGAATCAAAATCTTGGGCGTGGTAAAGTTGCTTTCAAAATGTTCCCGCCCGAGATCCAGGCAATATTCTTTTAAAGACTCTTGAAGGTGCTCACTGGCTGATCTCTTTCCAATTAAAACAGCGCGGGCCGAGTCTTCGTGTTTCTGCTGGAGTTCCTGCCATTTTTCTTCCCCTAAATACCCCTTTAAGAAGCTTTTAGGGTAATCACCTGTTCTTTCATTGACATACAAAATATAGACCTGCGATCCATAGTGAGAGGCCAGGGAAAGTACAACATTAAAGGCTTGCGCACAGTGTTCGGACAAATTGGTTGCAAAGAGTATCGATTTGAAATCTTTATTCATATGTAAGCTTTCCTGTTTGTTGGGGGAGGTAGATATTGCCAATGAATTCAAATAGACCGACATGAGCTGAATGGTTTGCATTACTATGCAACAACTGTCTTTTATTTCATGCTCATGCCGGTTTGTCAAGGTTCAGCTTTGCCTTCGGCAAATCTGAAATATTTTTTGCCTCAGAGGCAAAAAATATTATATGTTCAGCAGGACAACAGCTGCCAAGCCGATGCCTATACCACTCAGCCTGCGGTGGGAGAAAAACTCCCCAAAGATCAGGTAGGCGGCCAGGGAGCTGACCATGACCACACCCACGCTGTAAGTGGGAAAGACCACCGAGCTCTCCCAGGCCTGAAAGCTTAAAACCCGGGTCAGGGTAAACAGAGCTGTGTAGTTCAGGCAGCCCAGTACCAGCCCGGCCAGGATGCTCCGCAGAGAGTCGAACAGGCCCTGCTGGCGGTGCCAGAGGATGACGATGCTGGTGAGAAAGGCGAAGAAGAAAGAGGCCATAACGTAGGTGTGGTGTTCAGGTGCGGACAGGTAAAAGTGCTGGGCGATTTTGAGCACGCAGAAGTGCAGGCCAAAGCCGAAAAAAGTCAGGGCGGGAATGCCCAGGTCTATGGTGCGGGAGCGACCGGGGAGAGCGCCTTTTTGCGGGGTGGAGGCCAGATAGAGGGCCAGAAGCGAGGCCAAAAGACCGATGCCCTTGGCTGGGTCGATGCTGTCACCAAAGACAATAAAGCCCATAACCACTGGAAGGGCTACGGCCAGGCGGCTGGAAAGTGCGGCTACAGAGACTCCCACCTTTTGGGCTGTAAAGGCCAGCAGATAAAAGTTTCCGGCCAGCAGGACTCCCTGCAGCAGGGCCAGGCCTATCCAGGGAGCGCCCGCAATACTGCCCGGACCTGGGGTGTGGGCCATCCCCAGGCCCAGGAGGACGCAGGCCAGATAGTTGGCCGGCACTGCCCAGACCAGCTTCATTCGCCACAAAGTCATGGCCCTGAATCCCAGGGTGATGCAGGCCGAGCAAAGAATGCTGGTCAGGAGGTATCCCATGCACCGGATAATCATCATGAAAACCCGGGGATGTCAAAGGATTCCTGACATCACTGTAAAAAGTCACCTTACGCTTATTTGCGGTAAATTATGAAATTATAACTCAATCTGTGCAGTGTAGAGATCCTTCGCTCGCAGACTCACTCAGGATGACATGCCCTCGCAGACTCACCCAGAGCCTGTCCTGAGTCTGCGAAGGAAATGACATGAGACAGTTTCTCCCTAAATCAACCTGGCAAATATTTCTTCTTTTGCCCACTTTGGGACAAAAAAAAGATGTCAGCTTTGCCGGAGGCAAAGCTGACATCTAGCGAGTGCAAAAGGAGTTGTTATATTCGCACCTATCCAGGCACACACTCCGGAATTTTCTTGGCCACGATCCGCATATGGCCTTTCTCCTGTTCAGCCAAGATTAAGAGCTCTTTGCTTTTTTCCGGCTCACTCACGGTATGAGCGAGATGGCGGTAAAGATCAAAGGCTTGACTTTCAATCTCCAAAGCCACCTCGGCTAAGGCCAGGCATTCGCCTTGGTCATAGGCCTGTAATCTGTCCAGCACTTCAGCCAGGGAACGCCCGCCTTCCAAGGTCTCGCCCGGCAGGCTGTCAAACAAGGAGTCAAAGGTCTGCTCCGGGCCGTCCTGTTTATGAAGCAGGTTGTACACACTCCGGGCATGGGCCCGTTCCATCTCCCGAATACCCTCCAACTCCGCTCCTGGCCACCTTGCAGCCACCTCCTGGTAAAAGCGAAACGCTCCTTTCTCCAGATCCATGGCCCGCAGGAGAAGTTCATGGATCGAGGCCTGAGGGTCAAAGGCCTCCACCCGGGGGTATTCCGGCAAGGCCATACCGGTCCAGGCGGAGATCCCGCCTTGCAGGTTGTAGATCCCGGCTGCAGTGGCCTGCAGAGAGTCAGCAGCAAGCTCAGCAGCCATTTGGGCACGGCTGCCGCTGCGGCAGTAGAAAATGAGATCTTGCCTGGGATCTAGCTGGGAAATATTCTGCTCGAATTCCGGCAGAGGGAGATTTAAGGCCCCGGGGATGTGCTCCCGGGTATACTCTTCAGGCTGGCGCACATCCACCAGAGTATAGGTTTTCTCTTTATGGCTCGAACGATACTTTGAGAAATCTTCCGGATACATGGGATGCACTGTTCGGGTGCTCATGCTCCCCTCCTGATCAACGTGAAAGATTTTTGATCGCCTTGCGATATGCGGGCATTGAAGTGTAGGCTGTATATGCTATATTTTCACTATAGGATAATAACCGAAAACCCGACATTATGAAAGGGGGGGGGATTGAATGTGGAAACCTTTGTAATGCTTACCAGTTTGTCATCTCGGTCCATTTACTCGCCAAAGTCACTGGAAACGATTGAAAAACGAGTTATGGAACGTATTCGATCAGAATGTTCTGAGGTGGAGTGGGTCCACAACCTGGCTGTGTTGGGACCCTATGATTATCTGGACATCTTTCGGGCCCCTAATACCCAAACCGCCTTTAAGGTGTCGACCATTGTCCGCTCCTTCGGCCATGCGCATACAGAAGTCTGGAACGCCACGGAATGGGCGAAGTTTAAAGAATTGATCCGCGATCTGCCGGAAGAGGGAGAGTAAGGCATCATTTTCTTCCGATTCCCCAGGGGAGCAAAGTATTCTTTACATTCGGCTCCCCTGCGGAACCGCGCCATAAGCACGGCGCACTGCGTCCGCGAGCGTGAATTTACTTTCAACCTATAAAGAGTGGGACATGCGGGACAACTTCGGGCATAAGCAATTGAGGCAAAGTCAGGGAAAGGGGAGGGAAAAAGGTGGTCACCAGCATCACCGGCAAGGAGCAGGAACAGATAAAAAAGAGTTGCGGTTTGATCATCTGGTCGAGGGGGCAGTTGCCGATTCGGGCCGCAAGGTAAAGGATAGGGGCCGTTGGCGGTGTGATGTTGCCCAATCCGAGATTGGTGCCTAAAATGGCGGCAAAATGAATGGGATGAATTCCGATTTCGGTCATGGCCGGAAAGAGCAAAGCTGCGGCCAGAATAGTTCCGCTGAAATCATCCATGAGCATGCCCAGCAGCAAGAGGAAAAGATTGACCAGAATCATGATCAAGTAAATATTATCGGTTAATCCCAGTAAACTGTTCACTAAATTTTGGGGAACATTTTGCATGACATAAAGCTTGCTGAGCATCATGACGAAAAAGACCATCAGGACGATGACCCCGGTGGTCGTAACCGAGCTGATCAAAGAATTCATATACATTTTTAGGGTCAGGTTCTTGTAAATAACATAGCCAATAAACAGGCAGTAAACCGAAGCAACCCCGGCTGCCTCGGTTGGAGTGAACACCCCGCCGTAAATGCCGCCCAGGACAATGATCGGTAGAAGCAGGGCCCAGAAGCCCTTATAAACCGAAGTTCCGAAGGCCTTCACCTGTTTGTTCAAACTGGTCGGGGGCATGGTTTTGATCGGAAGCTTGCGGATCATAATCCAGTTCATAAGGCTGTAGAGCAGGACCATCAGTAATCCGGGGACTACCGTGGACAGGAAACAGGCGGCTACAGACTGCCAGGTGACCCAGGCATAGAGAATCATAGGTACACTGGGCGGGATAAGCTGGCCGATCACTGAGGCCGAAGAAATCAGAGCTGTGGCCTGACCGCGAGGATAGCCCTGCTGCACCATCCTGGGTATCATTATGCTGCCGATAGCTGCCACAGCTGCGGTGCTTGTCCCGGCAATGGATCCGAAGATGGCGCTGCTGACCACCGAAACTGTTCCCAGACCGCTTTTTGTCCTCCCCAGGAGAGTATCCGAAATGGCCACCAGCCTGCCCGCTATGCCGGTGGAACTCATGATCCCGCCCATGAGGATGAAAAATAAAATACAGAGCACTGCCAGGGAGTTGATCTGATTGAACCCGGTGGACATCAAAAAAACCGGACTGAAGCTGCCTGTGACCTCCATCATGAATAAAACAGCGGCCATAAAACAGAAGGGGACCGGAACGCCGATGACCAACAAGAGAATCAAAATGAATAAGCTGGCGGCAACAGTCATAAATCAAATGTCCTTTTCCGATAAGGGAGCAAAGATCTGTTTTTTTCCCAAGCTGAGCAGCAAGTTGTCTAAAAGTTCGGTTGTGAAGTAAATGGACATGAGGATAGATCCGAAGAAGATAGCGCTCTGGCAGAGAACCATGGGCAAAAGCAGGGCCTGGGAAGTGGCGCCTCGTGTCAGCCCCCATATAAAGTAGGGATAGCTCCATTTGACCATGGTTACAGCCAGGAAGACTGTGATCACACCGTTTATGGAGCGAATGACGGCCTTGGACCTGGTGGATGTGAACCCAAGAAGGATGAGTTCCGCCTTGATGTGTGATCTCTCATACGCACCGTAGGCTGCGCCGATAAAATAGAGCCAGACGGCGATAAACAAGATGAGTTCCTCGACGCCGAACAAGGGCGACCCCAATACGTAGCGCAGGAAGACTTGAACAAAAATCAAAATGCCGGCCAGGCATCCTCCGGCGACCATGATAAATTTTTGTAGAAAAATGAGCATCTTCCACAAAAATAGCAAAATTATTTTCATTCCATCACCTTAAGGCCGGTTCGCACCTCAAAATGCGACCGGCCGTCAGAATTTGGATTGCACTCTTATGTCCCGCTTGATTACTCGACTTCCATGCCCACGTTTTCCCGGCACCTGTCTACGAGGGCCTTTCCCAGGAGGCTTTCCAGCTCAACCCAGACCTCGGTCCGGATCTTGTGGGCAAATTTTTCGAGTTGTTCCTCGGAAGGTACAATGACTTTCATGCCCGCATCTTGCAATTTCTGGCGATAGAGTTCGTCTTCTTTGAGGAAGTAATCCCATCGGCCTTCGACTTGCTTCTGGGCGGCATTAATGAGCACCTGCTGATCTTCTTCGGTCAGGCTGTTCCACAGGTCAAGGTTCATAAAGAACCACCAGGGCTCAAGGTAGTCGTTGTATTGGATCCAGACATTCTGGACATCGCGCATTTGATAGGCCTGAAAAGGGGGGCCGCCGCTCTGGCCGTCGGCTACGCCCCGTTCAATGGCACTGTACGTCTCGTCGTAGGGAATGGTGGAAGGAATGTAGCCCAGAGCCTCCCAGGTCAAGGCGCAGGCCTTTAAGGGCATGACCCGGATCTTCATTTTATTCGGCTTCATCTCTTTCCAGTTATCCGGCTCTTTTTTCGTGCTCACCCCGGCCCAGCCCACAGGGTACAGGGCCAACCCTTTGATGTCCTGTTCCATGAGCAGTTCGCCCACCATATTGTACACCCAGCCGTCGACCTGATAGGCCTCTTTGGCCTCTTCGGTGGTGGTGAACATATAGGGCATGTAGTATCCGATATTCAAGCGGGGGTCATAGGTTGGAGCCAGGGGCTGCAGGGCCATATCCACATCTCCGCGCATGACATACTCATGGACATCCACCCAGTCGCCCAGGACCCCGCCGGAATAAATCTCGATTTGAATCCGACCGTCGGTTTTTTCCTTGACTTCCTGAGCAAAGGCTTCGCAGCGCTCGTGGTGGTCGCTGTCGGTCGGCATGACCTGGGACATTTGCAGTTTGTGTTCATAATCAGCAGCAAAAGATGTCGCCCCAGAAAGAGACATGGCCACTATAACAAAAGACAAGGCTACAAGTTTCCATAGATCAGACATAGACTCCTCCTTGGGTCACAGGTTATCAGGGAGAGCAAAAAGCAAAATGTAAAATAAAGCGCCTCCTTATTTGGGTTGAAGATGATAAGGGTTTTGGGACGGATATTCCTATTGACTCCATTTGCGGGCGATTCTTTCAGCTGCTTCCAGAGAACCCTGGACCTCTTCTTCAGTATGGGCTGAAGAGAGAGCACCGTAACCATGGAAGATGTGATACCCTTCCAGGAGCATGGCCAGTTTGAAAATCCGGTCCCGGAGCTGTTGATCGCATTTCTCCGGGTTAAAAACATCCTCAGGTGAATTGACTTGGGAGGTCTTGTCCCGGAGAAAATGGAGGCCGATCAAAGAACTTCCTGCATTGCCCGGCAGTCCGTCGCCAGTGCTTTGGACATGAAAACCATACTTGCGGAAAACTTCTTCCAGGCCGCGCCGGACCATATCTCCCAGTTGGCCAATTCGGGGATAGATGTCGTTTTCATTATCGATTAAATAGCGGATGAAAGTGATCCCGGCCTGCATGCAGGATGGGTGAGCGGAAAAAGTGCCGCCCTCGAATTTTACCCGTTTGTGAAAAGGAGTTTTGGAGCTGCAAAGTCCCAGGATATCTTCCCGTCCGGCCAAGGCGCTGACAGGCATGCCGCCTCCAATGCTCTTGCCAAGCACTGTGAGATCGGGAGTGATTCCATACAGAGTAGAGAGGGCCCCGGCATGAAAGCGAAACCCGGAGATAACCTCGTCCATGATGAGCAGGGCATTGTACTCATCACAAAGTTCCCGGATTTCTTGAAGATACTCTTCCCGGGCGCTCAAAAAGCCCCCGGCCCCGATAAAGGGCTCAACAATCAGACAGGCCGTCTTTGTTCCATATTCCCGGAAGGTCTCTCTGAGCTGGACGAGATCATTGAAACGGGTCATTACGATCCGGGAATCGGTTTCAGGATGAAGTCCAGCAGATTCCAGGCTGTGAAGGCCATGATCATACGTGGAAACCCCTTTTAAGAGGTAGGGCTGGGAACCGTGCCATCCGCCGCCGGCCTTTATGACCAGTTCTTTTCCGGTAAAGGTTCGGGCCAGCATGACCGCGTACATAGTGGCCAGGGCTCCGCTGGTGGTGAATCTGATCTTTTCCTGGCCGGTTCGGTCCAGGATGAGTTTGGCCAGTGTCTGCTGCAAGGTTCCCGGAAATCCGGCTATTAACCCCTGCCCGTGGGAAAACATCTCCTGGAGGGAATCAAGAACACACGAGGGGTTATGGCCCAGAATGTTCGCAAAATGGCCCTGCCAGAAGTCTATGTATGTGAAACCGTCAACATCAATGACTTTCGACCCCTTGCTGGTTTGGTCGTAAAAGGGAAAAGGAGAGAAAAGCCGCAAATTGTGACTTCCGCCATCTATTTGATACCTGCAAGCCTGCTCGAAGAGATCTTGAGAGCGCGGGTGGGTTTGTTTGTATTCCTGCAGGATTTGGTTCAATGTCTTTTCTTTGTCCATAGTTCCTTCCTGGTTTAAAGTAAGGCACGCAATCACAGCTCAATAAGCTGTACTATGGGGATTTTGACAGTATTTCTTTTTACTTTTCTTCCAGGGAGTTGTCAATATACTCATTTTCTCACATCATGAACAAAACAGCACATAAAGTGCTGATGATCAGGCCTGTGATCACCGGCACCAGATTCTTTCGGACCAGATAGAGAACGTCCACTCCACAGATGCCGGCCACAGCCACCAGAGAGCTCCAGGCTACGAGGGCTCCTCCGCCGAACCATATCGCCCCCTGCTGGCCGATGGCCCCGAGGGTGGCCGCAACATTGGTATCTCCTCCAGCCAGGGCGGCGGCCAGAGTCCCGGTAACCGGCAATCCGGAGAACCCGGAGCCGTCCAGTCCGGTGATGGCCCCGAGAATGAGGATGCCGAAAGCTGAGGCAAAGCCGGTGGGAGGAATGACTTCGGCGACGCTTTTTCCGAAATCGAAGAGAAACCCCGGAGCATCAGGACCCAGAATCTCCGGAGCAGACTCCGGGCTGCCCATGAAAAAGAACCCGGCGATGGGAATGATCGGGCCCATTATTTTAAAGGCGAAAACAAGTCCCTCGGCAATATAGTCCGCTACTTTGTCCAGACCTCCGAAGCCGTCGCTGATAAGGGCGGCAATGGAGATGATCAAAATGGCCATGCCACCGAGCAGGGCGGAGGATTCCCCGCCTTTGATATCAAAGGCGAACATGGAGACGATGACCACCAGGAACCCGATGCTCATGATCCAGGCCAGGGTCTTGGCCTTTCCGCTTCGTACCGTCCCCGCGGCTTTCTCGTCCTGTCTCTGATCCGCTCCGGTCAGAAACTCGGCCGCCGAGGCTTCCGGATCAAAATCTTTAAGTTCTTTTTTGTTCATCAACCAGCCCAAGGTTATGGCGATGACTCCAGCGATGAAAGAGAGGATAGTGGTTTTCATGGTCACCATATTTATGGGCACCCCGGCAGCCTTGGCCGTAAGCCCCGGTGCTCCCTGAATGATGGTGTCCGCAGCCAGGGTCATGCCCTGTCCGGCCAAGGCTAAGGCCATGGCCCCCAATATCGGGGGCAATCCCACCCTGACCGCCACCGGAATGAGCAGTGCTCCGAGCAATGGTGCGGCTGGAGTCGGCCAGAAGAACAGGGAAATCAGTGTGGTGGCGACAATAATCACCAGATAGCTGGTCAGAGGAGTACGCATGATTTTTTTCAGGGGCACGACCAGTAAACGGTCCGCTCCTTCCCGTTCCACCGCCCGGAGAAGGGCCAACATAATCCCGATGATCAGGAATATATTGAATAGTCCAGTACCGGCCACTAAACTGGCAGTGAATACCGTCTGCATGGCTCCGACAAAGCTGCTCTTATAGGTGAGTCCTATGACAAAGGTAAACGCAACGCAGGGAATGACCACATTCCTGCGCATGATCATGGTCAAGACCACCACCACGACCCCGGTAAGATAGAGCCAATGTTCGATTCCCATCCTCAACCTCCTTGGTCTTCCATATTGAGCAGATCCCCCACCGCGCAAGCATTCAGGACCTGCACCTCGATTCCGGGGACGGCGCGGGATTAATCGGCAAAGATCCTGCTCAGCCCGGCTTTTTCTACCCGGTCCGCAATGGTCTTGGTATCTGTTGTGTACAGGCCTCGCTCTCTCATCCGCTGCAAAAGAACCGAGCCGGAAAAGGTGAACTTCTGTTCCAGTCGGCCTTCCTCCTGCATCTGTCTGCGGACATGGGATACAGCATCTCCTATGGCCAGAGAGTCCGAGAGGATCAGGGGATCTTGGCCAGCCGCATACCTGGCCGCATTGAATCCGGCCAGGGTGCCTGTACAAATGGCTTCTGTATGTCCGACCAGCAGCCCGGCCTTTTCTCCGGCGCAGAAGAGATTATCCACCGCCTGAACCTTCAAGGCATCGTTCCTGGGGGCCATGGCCACAAAACGGACGGAATTCCCCAGTCCCCCTGCATATGGATCTTCATACCTGGCATGCTCCAGACCGGGAATTTCTCTGAGGGCCTCCAGGGGAAAGAAGGGGCTCATCAACTTGGCGTGCCCGGTATCCAAAAGGACGATATTGTCCTCATATGCTGAGAGGGCATACTGCTGGCAGGCCTTAAGCCCAAGCTTGCCCTGCAGTCTCTTTGCGTCGGGAATGGGCACCACAGCCACACCTGTGTCCTGGAGACGCTGCTGCAATTCAGGAGCCAGAGACTCCTTAAGTAGCTTGCACGACCCGCTGAAGGCTCCGGTCTGACTGTCTTTGCGGCCCACCATCTCCTGAACCCCGGCCTTGGCTGTCAGACTGACCCTGCCTCCGAAGGAATGGCAGCGCAGAACGCACATCACGCAGCCATTGCCGAACTTGGTGCAGTTGGCAGGGCCTCCGGCTGTGCCGGTGGTGTCGATGAAAACATCCCCTGTGATCTCAAAATCCTGCCCTTCTTTCTTGCCCGCCAGCTCATAGATTCGAGTCTCCTGCATCCGCACGTCGGATATCCTGGTGTGTAAGGATATGTGTACCCCGTTCTTCGCAAGGAAATTTCTGATCACCGGTTCAATATGGGCGATATTATACAGATCGGCATGACTGTGCCCTGGGAAATCAATGTTCTGGTGTACGAGATTTTGATCGATAAGGGCAAAAAGATCTCCGCCTCCCATGGCCGTGAGCTCTTCAGTGGCCGTATACCGGCCGTTGTTGCGCATGATCCCGCCCACCAAACCGGTGCCCAGGAGCATGTCCGTTCTCTCCACGAGGACAACATCCATCCCCTGTTTCCTGGCCGCCAAAGAAGCGGCGCATCCGGCCCATCCTCCCCCAACCACGATTGCTTTCATTGTCTTCACCTCATATCTGGAAAGTTTACGGTCTTAAGTATGCACTTCGGGTTTTTTGTGTTTTTGAGCCGCCTTTTCCCAGGAATAGACCGGCGGCATTTCTGATACTTCCGGCTCCGAGAGAACATCCAGAAAAAAAGGCCTTCGGCAGGCAAAGGCCTGCTGCAAACCGGCCTTGAGCTCTTGTGCTGTTTGAACGCGCACGGCCTCAAGGCCGAATCCCCGGGCGACTTGTGCCGGATCTCCTGGCGTGAAGTCTACCGAAAAGTACCTCTCCTGGCTGTGCAGGGCCTGCAGAGCCTTGATCCAGCCGAAAGAGCCGTTATTGAAATGGATCAAAACAGCCGGGATCTGCAGCCGGCTCAGGGTCTCCAGCTCCCCGGCTGACATGCCCAGGCTGCCGTCTCCGAAGAGCCCGACCAATATGGCTTGGGAACAGGCCCGATACGCCCCGACCAGGGCCGGAATGGCATAGCCCAAGCCTCCATAGGCCCTGGGGATGATGAAGTTGGACTCCGGATGGGACAGTTTCAGGAATCGGGTTATGAAGGGTGTCGGTGTGCCGGCGTCGGCAATGATGATGGCCTGATCTTTGAGATGCTCATTCAGGGCGAAAACCACCTCCTGGGGCTTGAGCTGAACAGCTCCGGCCTGGAAGGAGCCTATGGAGCGCTCCCAAAACTCGGATCTGGACCGGTTCAAGCCGTCCACCCAGCCGGAGGATCGAGCCTGAAATTTTTTTTCGGCCAGAAGGGAGACGATGTCCCGTAAAACCAGTCTGGCGTCTCCGGCCACACTGATCTCGTTTTTATAATTATTGGACAGCAGTTCCGGATCCAGGTCGATCTGCAGGATCTTCCGCCCCGGCTTGAACGAGGGCAGGGTCCACTTGATGGTGGAGACCGAGCCCAGCTTGCACCCGACATACAGCAGGACGTCTCCCTCTTCTACTGCCTGGTGGGCGTGCGGATGATAGCCGTTGTCTCCTATCACTCCCATAGCCAGCCCATGTTCGTCGGGCATGATCCCCTGTCCGGAAATGGTGGTCACCACCGGGGCATGTAAAAGCTCAGCCAGCTCCAGGATCTCCTGAGAGGCCTGAGAGTGTTTGGTTCCGCCTCCGGCGATGATCACCGGACTTTTGGCCTGCATGAGTACGGAGCAGACCTTCTCATGCTTATCCCGGCTGCCTCGGGTGCGATAGGCCGGATAGACCGAGCACTCCTCTTCGCTGTAAATGTCCAGCTCCGTTCCGGGAAATTCTTCAGTAAGCACTTCCTGAGGCAGGGCCAGGTGGACCGCCCCGGGCCGTCCGGAAGTGGCCACCCGGAAAGCCCGTCTGACGATTTCCGGGATTCGGGCCCCATCCTTGACCAGGTGGGACCATTTAGTGACCGGCTCGAAGAGTTTCTGACAGTCCAGCTCGGTAATGGTTTTTTTGCCTTCACCTGCCAGGGGAATATCTGAAGTAAAGACCACAAGAGGGATGGAAGAGGCGTCGGCTTCGGCCACACCCGGGAGGATGTAGAGAGGACCGGCTCCGCTCGGGCATTCGCAGACCCCTGGCTTGTGTGAAAGCCGGGCATAGGTGTCGGCCATAAAAGCACTTGAGCGTTCATCTCTGGCCATGACGTGTCGGATAGCCCCTGAGGCTGCGTGCAAGGCTTCATAGAGCGGAATGCTGGTATCTCCCGGAACCCCGAACATCGTATCCACCCTGTAGCATTTCAGCATTTCAACAAGCACTTCTGCCCCAGTCATAGCCCTCTCCTTTGCAGTAATCGTTGTATCTTCTTTAAAAATATAACTATTTGATGAGTAATTTTGTCAAATATAATGAAACTTTATCCATGACTTGGGAATGCTGTCAAGAATCTAGAAGTTAGCTTGTACAGTATTGGCTTTGCTGTCTGTGACCTGCAGTCACGCGCAGACGCGTGGCGAAAGACGCCTAGGACTGCCCCCACCCTGACAGCTGAGGTTATATCCCACTCAATTTTAATTCTATTGTAGTTCTGTTGAGATGTTTCATCACTGATCAATCCGGCAAATGTTTTCTTTTTTTGCCCGCTTTGGGATAAAATAGTTCAGGTTTGCCGGAGGCAAAGCTGAAACCTGACTCCTTCTGGAGCCTTACACCTGAGAACAGAATAACCGTGGGCTGGCCATGGTCTTGCTGGAAATGGTCCTCTGAACTATGATGGATTGATGCATGGAGTGCGAAAATAAAGATTCATAAACCAGGATATGAGAGCAACCCTCAAGCACACGAATGTATAAAATATAGCAGAGGAGGGGAACTATGCGTAAATATTGTATTATTTTGATTGCAGTTTTTTTGCTGATGAGTGCCTCAGGTGGGCATCAGGTCCGGGCAGAACAGGAAAAAAATGTCACAGTTGGTTCCAAAATCGATACCGAAGGGGCTCTATTGGGGCAGATGATTTTTTTGATGCTTGAAAAAAATGGAATCGCTGTAAAGGATAAAACTGAATTTGGCCCTACGCCGATTGTCCGTAAGGCAATTATTGCGGGTGAGATTGATATCTATCCGGAATACACGGGCAATGGAGCCTTTTTCTTCAGTGGACAGGATTCTGATATATGGAAGAATTATGATCAGGCTTATCAGAAGGTCAAAGAGCTTGATTATGAAAATAACAAGCTGATATGGCTGACTCCCGCACCTGCGGACAATACCTGGGCCTTGGCGGTGCGGGGAGAAGTTGCCGAAAAAAATGACCTGGAAACTCTCGCTGATTTTGCACGATTTATAAATGGCGGGGGCGAAGTAAAGCTGGCGGCCTGTGAAGAATTTGTGACCCGGCAGGATGCTTTGCCCGCTTTTCAAAAAGCCTACGGTTTTACCATAGAGGATAGTGAGATGGTCGTTTTTTCCGGTTGTAATACCGCCCAGACTGAAAAGGCGGCGGCTCGCGGAACCAGCGGGGTGAATACGGCCATGGCCTTTGGTACGGATGGTGCTCTCTCTGCCCTTGGCCTGACTTTGCTTGAAGATGTCAAAGGCGTGCAGCCGGTCTATGCTCCCACACCGGTGGTTCGAAAAGATGCCCTTGATACCCATCCGCAGATTGAAAAGATACTTGCTCCGGTATTTAAAGCTCTCTCGCAGCAGACTTTGCAAAAGCTCAATTCACAAATTGCCATCGGCGGACGAAATCCGCGGAAAGTGGCCAAAGAATTTTTAGCAGAAAATAACTTCTTATAGCCAGGTGGTCCGTTGCCAAAAAACGAGTCGTCCAAAGTCGGTCTGTTCGGTGTCATTATCGGCCTTATTGGATTCGTCCTGGGTGATTTTGTCATTAACAGACCGAACCGTTTAGCCTCAGGCCAGAGCTTGTCTGTTTTTGAAGCATTACCTGCCTGGCAATGGGGACTCCTGGGTGCCGGTTTTCTTTGTCTGACGCTTGTTGCGCTTTTTCCCACGCGCAAACGGGCACTTGCGGGTACGATGCTGCCTCCCCTTATGATATTGGCTCTTTTGTGGGCTCAAGGTACGACAGCCTCTTTGTTCATGGAATCCGGCGGACCTTTTACCCGGGTTTCCATAGGTTCAAGCCTGTGGATAGCCTTTTTGGGTTTATTTATCGTTTTTGATGATATGTACCAGCGGCTTGGAGCAGTTGCCTGGTATCGGCTGTTCCTGGCTGTTGCCTTCGTCATGGGGCTTGTATGCCTTGGCCTGGGTGGGCAGCTCAATGATTTATCTTTAGTGCTGGAATTCGCCAATCGGAGCGGACGTTTTTTTGCCGAGTTCAAAGCACATCTTTTTATAACCGGTATGTCTGTGGGTTGTGCCGCTTTGCTGGGGTTCCCCCTGGGAGTTCTGCTTTTCAAACAAGAGAAATTGCGGGTCAGTGCATTTTCCATTCTTAATATCGTCCAGACCGTGCCCAGTCTGGCTTTATTTGGTCTTTTGATCGCTCCCCTGGCCTTTTTTGCAGCTCACTTCCCGGTGCTTCGTCAATTCCAAATAGGAGGAATCGGATGGGCTCCGGCGGTTATTGCCCTTACCCTGTATTCTCTCCTGCCCATTGTTCGGAATACCTTCTCCGGCTTTGACACCTTACATGAAGGCGTTTTGGAAGCTGGTCAAGGGATGGGGATGAGCCGGACGGCAATGTTTTTCCGAGTAGAACTGCCCATAGCCGCACCGATTATTTTAAACGGACTTCGAATCGCAACTGTTCAGAATGTTGGAAATACTGCAGTTGCAGCGCTTATTGGGGCCGGCGGGTTCGGGGTGTTTATTTTTCAGGGTCTTGGTCAGGCGGCCACGGATTTGGTCCTACTTGGGGCCGTTCCGACCATAACCCTGGCCGTGGTTGCAGATCAATTTTTACAGCTTGTTATTAAACTTGTACATTTTGAAATCTCACAATGATTGTCCTTGAGAATATAGACAAGATTTTCGGTGAGTTCTTCGCTGTCCGTAACTTGAGTCTGACAGTGGACCAGGGCGATTTTTGTTGCCTGATCGGTCCGTCCGGATGCGGGAAAAGTACTACTCTGAAAATGATAAACCGCATGGTTGAACCCTCAAATGGACGGATCACGGTGAAGGGCCAGGATGTTCGCAGTCTGCAGCCTGAGAAGCTCCGGCGGAGTATGGGATATGTCATTCAAAGCATTGGCCTGTTTCCCCATATGACGGTCAAGGAGAATATTAAGGTGGTTCCCCGGCTCCTGGGCTGGGATGATACAAAAGCCACTAAAAGGGCTATGGATTTATTGGATCTTTTAGGACTGGCCCCGAATGAATACGCTGCAAAAAAGCCGGCAAAACTTTCCGGAGGGGAGGCCCAGCGAGTCGGGGTTGCCCGGGCCCTGGCTGCAGACCCTGACATCTTGCTCATGGACGAGCCGTTCGGAGCTCTGGACCCTATCAGCCGAGAAAATCTGCAAAATCAATTTCTCGATATTCAAAGTGAGCTCAATAAAACAGTTGTTTTTGTGACGCATGATATTGACGAGGCCGTTCGCCTTGGTTCGAAAGTGGCTCTTCTCCGCGACGGCACATTGGTGCAATATGCTCCTCCGGAAGTCATCCTGTCATCTCCGGCCGACTCCTTTGTGAAGAGGTTTGTGGGTTTGGACAGGGCCCTGAAAAGGCTTTCCCGTCTCAGGGCCAAAGATTTTGTTCATCCGGCCCCATGGGTGGATCGCCAAGCTCCACAAGAGGTTGTGGAAAAAAAACTTGGAAAAATGGAAAATAGAGACTGTTCCCGGTATCTGTGGGTGACTGAATCAGACGGACGCATCGTGGGTTGGATCGATGGAAATAGCATGCATGAAAAAAGCCCTTGCATGGACAGGGATCTTGTGTGCATTGATCCCACCGATTTTTCTGTTTTCGCCAGTTCAAGTCTGAAACAGGCTTTGTCCATGTTTGTGCAACAGGGCGTTGTCTGTCTGCCGGTCGTTGATCAGGAGTATAAGGTCCAGGGGGAAATTCGCCTTGCTGATGTTCTGCAATCCTAATCATGCCGGGACGATGGATGCGAGCCGGATATAAGCAAGCCGCAGTGCTCTTTTCCCCGGTGCTGATCCTGGTTATTCTTGCCTCTTGGGACGGGGTATGGGAATTGCTGCTCTCTCCTGTTTACCCTGGTCTTGAAGATTATCTATATACCAGAATCGGACTGTGGCGACTTATTTGGCAGCATCTGGTCATGGTCTCCATTTCCAGTTTTTTATCCATTTGTGTCGGTGTGGCCCTTGGGGTGTTCGTGACCCGAAGCGCAGGGCGCGATTTTTTGCCGACTGTGAATAGCCTGGTTTCCATTGGACAAACTTTCCCCCCTGTGGCTGTCCTGGCTTTGGCCGTGCCGGCAGTGGGGTTCGGGGCCGAGCCGACAATTATTGCCCTTTTCCTTTACGGGCTCTTGCCGATTGTTCGCAATACCATCACCGGCCTTCAATCTGTGGCTCCTGAAGTTGGGGAATCGGCCACAGGAATGGGTATGACCGAATGGCAAAGGTTGTGGTGGGTTGAATTTCCTCTTGCTTTGCCGGTGATAATGGCTGGCATCAAGATTTCGGTGGTCATCAACATTGGTACGGCAACCATTGGGGCCACTATAGGTGCTGGTGGACTTGGGGCACCGATTATTACCGGCCTGGCGTCCGATAACCCGGCTTTTATCCTTCAGGGCTCAGTGCTTGCAGCACTTTTTGCCATAACAGCAGATTTTGTCTTAGAACTTCTGGAGAAAAATATGAGCGGAGTCTTTGCGGTCAGGTAATACACGATGAATTCTGAATAATCCAAACCCTGAAGCCGGGTACTGAAACGATCTCTTCGGGGTAATGAGGTGTGTATGCGCAGATTATATCCTTGTATCCTCTGTATCTCTGCTCTTCTGACAGCCTCTCTTCCCGATCCTCTTTTCGCCATCTCAGCCCAGGAGCTGATAGAGAATACATGGAATCAACTCCGGGGGCAGGCCTCGCGTGGTGAGGTGGAAATGACCATTCATCGTCCATCCTGGGAACGGACCATGCGGATGCGGACTTGGACTCAGGGGCGTTCCCAAAGCCTGATCCGCATCCTGGCCCCGAGCAAGGACAAAGGCAACGGGACCTTGAAAAAATGGGAGGACATGTGGACCTATAATCCAAAAATCAACCGGGTAATCAAGCTCCCGCCCTCCATGATGGCCCAGTCCTGGATGGGATCGGACTTTTCCAACAACGACCTGGCCAAATCGGACAGCATCCTGAAGGATTACACCCACAGCATCGTGGACACCGGCACCCACCAGGGAAAGACCGTGTATGTCATCAAGTCCGTGCCCAAACCCGAATCACCGGTGGTCTGGGGCATGCAGGAACTCAAGATCCGGGAAGACTTCATCCTGTTACAGGAAACGTTTTTCGATGAGCAAGAAGTCCCGGTCAAAGTCATGACCACTCAGGATATCCGTTTATTGGGCGGGCGACTCTTTCCCACCGTCTGGACCATGCGCAACAGTGAAAACCAGGATGAATTCACTCGCTTGCAACATGTCCAGCTCGAGTTTTTAAATCAACTGCCAAAGGAGTTGTTCACCTTGAGAAATTTGCGCAATCCAGGACGGTTGTAGGTGAATCTGGATGTGATCATGGCCTGGCGCAATATCTGGCGCAACCCGAGACGGTCGGTGCTCACCGTCCTGGCCATTGCCTTTGCCTGTCTGCTTCTGGTCTTTATGCTCTCCTTTCAGTTCGGAAGCTATGAGACGCTGATCAATTCCTCAGTCACCATCCATACAGGTCATTTACAGGTTCAAGCCGCAGGCTATGAAGATAATCCAGATATTCGAAAGGTCATTGCCCGCCCAGAAAGGGTTGTCGCCACCCTCCGGAATATGCAGGCTGTTTTGGCCTGGAGTCCGCGCTGCCAAGCCTTTGCCCTGGTTTCCTCCCGGGATCGGACCCTGGGAGCCATGGTTGTGGGCATTGATCCCACCCTGGAAGCCGAGGTGTCCAGCCTGGAGGATCTCATCCGGGAGGGAGCCTATCTGAGCAACCCCGGTTCGGACCGGCAACTGGCCGGCTCCTTGATAGGAAGGCTTTTGGCCCGGAACTTACAGGTGGCCCCGGGCGATGAAATCACTCTTCTCGGGCAGGGACGGGATGGGTCTATTGCCGCAACCGTCTTGGAGGTCAGCGGAATCTACACCTCAGGACTGGAAGAATTCGACCGCCAAACCCTGCACATCCCACTGCGTACCTTTCAGGAGGTCTTTTTCATGGAAAACGCAGTGCACAGCGTGGTTGTCCTGGCCGATGAGCTGGGCTCGGTGCACAGCATCCAGGCCGCCTTGAAGGCATCCTTTGCAGAGGGCAGCAATCTGGTGGCCTTATCCTGGGATGAGCTGCAGCCCGGGCTGAAGCAGGCCATCACCCTGGATCTGGTCAGCGGGGGCATCTTTTATATCATCTTGGTCCTGGTGGTTGCTTTCAGCATCTTAAATACCTTCCTGATGACAATTTTGGAGCGAACCCGGGAGTTCGGGATCATGATGGCTATGGGTACAAAGCCCGGCCGACTGACCCGCCTTGTACTCCTGGAGTCGGTGAGCATGACCTTGATCGGCGTCTTTCTGGGGATCGGAGCTGGCTGTCTGGTTACCCTGTATTTTCAAGCCCAGGGCATCTATCTGGGTGGAGCCCATGAACTTCTGGAGCAGTTTGGGATCAGCGGCCGCATCCATCCCAGGCTCTCCCTGCTCTCAGTCTCACTTGGTCCGGGTCTTGTGTTTGGCATCACCTTAGTCTCAGCCCTGTATCCAGCCTTAAAGGTCCGAAAACTCAGCCCGGTCCAGGCCATGACTGCGGTGTAACCAGGGCGTTTTAATCCTGAAAGGAACCATGTGGTCCGTTCATGCACATACTCCTGGCCTGGCGCAATATTTGGAGAAATCCCCGGCGTACCGGGGTGATTCTCACAGCCGTGATTATCGGGGTCTGGAGCATGCTGGTCTTGTCCTCCCTGATGCGCGGGATCATGGAAGGGATGATTGATGACGGAATCGCTACCCTGACCGGAGATATTCAAATCCACCATCCCGACTATCCGGCCGATCCATCAGGAGTCAACAGCATCTCTGACCCCAAAAAGATTTTAGCCGTGCTGGAGGATCTTCTGCCTCCTGGCAGCCTGGTCACCTCCCGGGTGCGGATCAACGCTGTGGCCAATACCGCCAGGCATACCTACGGGGTGACCCTGGTGGGCATTGATCCAGAGCTTGAAAAGAAGATGTCCTTTCTGGGGTCCAGTCTGGATGCACAGCATTTCCTCTCCGAGCCGGGCGGCAACGGCCTGCTCATAGGCCAGGCCCTGGCTGACCAATTCCAAACCACAAAAGGGCGCAAAATCATCCTTATGGCCCAGGATATCCATGGACAAATCGCCTCCAGGGCCTTTCGCATCCGGGATATCTTTAATGCGGACATGGATTCTCCGGAAAAACAGTTTGTCTTTGTCCGCAAAGAAACGGCCCAGGACATGCTCAAAATGGGGTCATCCGTTTCCGAGTTCTCCATCCTGTTGCCCAGGCATGACCAAGCCCAGAAAGTGGCTGCACACATTTCTTCCCGTCTTTCCGGGTCATCTGTGAGTGTGCGCACCTGGCAACAGGCTTTACCGCTTTTAAATCTCTATCTGGACCTCTATGACGGATTTGTGCTCATCTGGTTTTTGGTCGTTTTTGCAGCTATGGGTTTTGGAATAGTGAACACCACCTTGATGGCCGTATTTGAGCGCATGCGGGAATTTGGATTGCTCAAGGCCCTGGGAATGCAGCCCCTCCAGATTGTGCGCACCATTCTCACTGAGTCCTTCTTTCTTCTGCTCTGTGGATTGGCGGTCGGAAATACCCTGGGTCTTCTGACCTGCTTTCTCCTCAACCACACAGGCATCGACCTGTCCAGCTTCGCCCAAGGGGCAGAGTTTGCCAATATATCCAGGATCATTTATCCAGCTGTATGGGCCAAGGACCTGGTCACGGCCAATGCAGTAGTTCTCATCCTGGGCCTTACAGTCAGTCTGTACCCGGCTATCAAGGCGGCCAGGTTCCAGCCGGTGAAAGCCATGAATTATGTATGATATGGAAATTGCTTGCTGATTTTCCTTCCCGGATCCAGGTATACAAAGTACATCATGTTTGAGCTTCGCCGGTTAAGCTCAAACATGATGGGGAAATGATCTATGGCTCTTGTCGAATGCACCAAGCTGAATAAGACTTACTACCAAGGCAAAATCCAGGTCCACGCCCTGCACGATATAGACCTGAGCATTGAACGAGGCGGTTTTGTCTCCCTTTCCGGACCTTCAGGATCAGGCAAGACCACTCTTTTGAACCTCATCGGCGGTCTGGATCGGCCGGATTCAGGAATGGTGAAGGTCAACAACCTGGACTATGCCACCCTGTCTTCCTCTCAACTGGCTGAACTGCGTCTGTACCACATTGGATTCATCTTCCAATCCTTTAATCTCATTCCAGTCCTCTCAGCCCAGGAGAATGTGGAATATGTCATGCTCCTACAGGGAGTCGCAGCCAAGGAGCGGGCCCAGCGGGCCCAGGATATCCTGGGCGAGGTGAGCCTTGCCGGCATGTTTTCCCGCAGGCCGGCCGAACTCTCCGGTGGACAGCAGCAAAGGGTGGCAGTGGCCAGAGCCATGGTCTCCAATCCTTCTCTCATCCTGGCTGACGAGCCCACGGCCAACCTGGACTCCAAAACCGGGGAAGGCCTTTTGCATATGATGCGCAGTATGAATACATCCAGGCAGGTTACCTTTATCTTTTCCACCCATGATCAGATGGTCATGGATTACGCCACCCGAGTGATCACCCTGCGGGACGGATACTTAACGGACGATACGCAGAAAGAAGTGCGTGCAGATGCAGAAGACGCGTGAGAGAGTTTTTCTTTATCCGGAGGCCCCCGCTGCTGAGATCGATGATCAAGAGGCTTTATGCACAAGTCACTTCCTCATGAGGGCGAAAAGTTTTTTAAATACTTGCTCCTTATACTGACACATGTCATTGTCCTGAGTCTTTTCCCCTCTCCTTCGGCCGCCCGGGAGGCCACACGTCCTCCCCGCTGGGTGGACGCCCTGCACATCGAGTGGGGAGGGCACCTGCGCGGCACAGCCCAGGCCGCATTTTGGGATGCAAACACCCCTCAGGCCGCTCTTGGTCCCCGCACAGCGGTTGATTCTGTTGGAGAGCTCCGCCTCATGAACAGGATTTTTTGGGGGCATGACACATACCTCCAGACCCACTATCTGGCCAGGATCGAGCACATGGACAGCCTGCGGACCAGACGGCGATTTCAGGAACTTACCGCTGGTCTTGAAGAACTTGATATCCTCCAACCACCTGTGCACTCTGACCATACGCAACTTTTGGATCTCTCACACACCCTGCATCAAAGGGGGCGGACCCGCATAGGGCATCGCCTGGACCGACTCAACCTGACCCTGAATAAATCCTGGGGGACCCTGCGTCTCGGTCGGCAGGCGGTGTCCTGGGGAAACGGCCTTATTTTTCATCCCCTGGATCTGTTCAATCCTTTTTCACCCACTGAGGTCCTCACTGACTATAAGGCAGGAGAAGATATGGCCACCGCGACAGTCCCCTTGCCCAGGCTCGGCGAGCTGCAGCTCCTGACCATTCCCAGACGGACAGAAAATGGCTCGGTGCATTGGGACCGATCATCGGTGGCCGGCAAAATGAATATATTGACCGATATGCTGCAAGTCGATCTCATGGCCGCCCATCACTTTGATGCCGCCATCCTCGGACTGGGACTGACTGGAAATATTGGCAGCGCCGGCTGGCGCACAGACATAACCTGGACCGAGATCGACTCCGGAGAGAAATACTTCTCTGCAGTGGCCAATCTGGACCGTTCCTGGGTCTGGGGGCAGAAGAACTGGTACGGACTCCTGGAGTTCTATTACCATGGACTTGGAGAAGACGAGCCTGAAATGGCCCTGGAGAATTCAGATCTTATACAGCGCCTGAACAGAGGGGAAATCTTTGTCCTGTCCACCATGTATCTGTCCTCAGCTCTGGAACTGGAAGTATCACCCCTGGTGCGCCTGAATATGACCACCATATTGAATCTAAACGACGCCTCTGGGCTTATGCAACCCACTGTGCGCTGGGATCTGGCCCCCGATCTGGAATTCATCGCCGGGGCAACCGTATATGGCGGCTCGGGAGGAACGGAATTCGGAGGCTTTGAGCTGAGCACTCCAGGTGATGCAAGGACCATTGCCCCATCAGATTCAGTATTTGCCTGGCTGACAGCGTACTTTTAGGATACGGGGACTCTGTGTTCAGCCTCGCCTCCACTCCGGCACTCACTTGCAGGGCGAAACTTTGTGCGTAACTATCACCCCATATTGCAAGTGAGTGCCGGGCAATCCAGGGTATAGACTTTCTCTCTGCCTGCTCCGGATTCCCGCCTTCGCGGGAATGACGGACAAAGCAGAGCCTTGTTTCATACGAGCGGCAACTAACATGCTCATCAAACATTTAAGGACAGGGAGTAAAGAATATGGCTGATCGCTCCAGTGAGCTCAAAGAACAGCTTAAGGAACTGGAAAAAAGAATAGAGGAACAGGAGAAGCGGATACCGCCCCATTCAGTCAAGCCGGAACAGATCATGGAGCTGGAGCGGCTGGAGGAGGAGCGCGATGCTTTGCAGCAGAAGCTTCGCAGTTTAGAAATCAGAGAGGCACAGAAAGACTCCAGCAGCTCCTGAAATGACCAATAACTATTTTTCAGAGATAAACTCATAGATGTGGAACAATCGATTCCCAAGGGCTGACGCCAGATTCCGATAAAAAAGGCACTTGGTTTCATGTTCCCTGTTCAGGAGCTGGGAAAACCTGGAAAGGTCAATCTTGAGAAGATCGGTCGTCTCCAGGCACTCTGCCGAGGCAGTGTACGAATCCCTGTCTACCAGGCCTGACCAGCCAATGAGCTCGCCCATGTTATTGCAGATATAGACCTGCTTCCCGGAGTTGCCGGCACACAGCTGTACCTGTCCCTTGATGAGGATAAAAAAGTTTTCAGGGCGGTCCCCCCCCTGGAAGAGTATGGTTCCAGCATCGTGCTTCTCCCGGGTGGTAATGTTTATGACCTGTCTGATGAACTCCGGACTCATGCCGTTGAACAAATCTGACTGCTTCAGGTACATGGCAAGCCTCCTGCAGAGCCTGGATAATCCTGTTCAAATTCTGAACGAATATATAAAATCAGAGTGGATTGTTTAAAAGCACACAATATCTTTATTATATATATCTTAGAGTCCCTGGAGTGGGATGTCAATTGGTAAGACGTATAAACTATCTTTTCCCCTTATGGCAGCTCAGATCATTGAAGGATATAGAGAAGGTCTGTCCAAAGCCTGATGCAACCACTGCACAAAATGTAAATAAAGCCAGTCCGGGACTGGAGCGGATAAGGG
The DNA here is from genome assembly GCA_041686195.1 of Desulfovermiculus sp. GTDB lineage: Bacteria > Desulfobacterota > Desulfovibrionia > Desulfovibrionales > Desulfothermaceae > Desulfovermiculus. The sequence goes on along the minus strand of JAWLEI010000015.1, from coordinate 27,194 downwards.
TAAAACCATGAACCTGCATATTGATTTCGATTCCATTACCAGACTTTTGAGCTCGGCCAGCGAAGAGGGGCGGGATTATTTGTACGAGTACGAAGTCTATAACCTGCTGTCCCGTTCCGGCGCAGAGACGCCGCCCAGGTCAATATTTATTCCCTGCGGCGCCCGGCCCTCTGAGGATGAAATGATGGCCCTGCCCGGAGACAAGGTGGTTTTAAAGATTGTATCCCCGGCCATCATTCACAAAACCGAGGTGGGCGGGGTGCGCATTGTACCCAAACATCCGGACAGGATCCGTTCTGCTCTGCGCAGAATGATGTACGAGGTTCCGGAAAACTATGCCCAATGGATCGACCACACCCCAGAGGCCGTCCCCTCCCAGTACAGAGGTCTCAGTGGCGAGGCTTTGGCCACCGCAATCCGCCGCGATCTGCTCGGAGTGCTCCTGGTGCAGTTCATGCCTCCGGACTCCGAGGCCTTTGGCAACGAATTGATCGTGGGCCTGCGGAACACCCGGGAATTCGGCATGATTATCAGCGCCGGCCTGGGCGGCACAGACACTGAACTCTATGCCCGGCGTTTTCGCAAGGGACAGGCCAATGTCGTTTCTTCCTGTGAGCTTATCGACGGCGAGAGCTTTTTTAAGCTCTTCCGCCGAACCATCTCCTATCGCAAGCTGGCCGGCCTGACCCGGGGACAGCGCCGCATTGTGACTGATGAACAGCTCGTAGAATGCTTCAGCTCCTTTATTGAAATGGGCAGGTTCTACTCCCAGGCCAATCCCCAGGCCCCGTTCGTGATTCAGGAACTGGAGATCAATCCATACGCTTTTACCGATTTCCTGATGGTCCCCCTGGACGGCATGTGCCGCTTTTCCCTTCCTGAAGCCAGGAAGTACCAGCGGCCGACAGCCAAGATTGAAAATCTCCTCCACCCCCGGACAATGGCCCTTGTCGGCGTGTCCACCAAGCGCAGGAATTTCGGGCGCATTATCCTGGAGAATGTCCTCAGCCAGGGCTTTGCTCCGGAAGACATCACCGTGATCCGCCAGGGCACGGACGAGATCGAAGGGGTGCGGTGCGTGCCCGGTCTGGAGGATTTGCCGGTCAAGCCCGATCTGTTTGTGGTGGCTGTAGGGGCGGCTCAGGTCCCGGACCTGGTGGACAGCCTTCTACGTTTGGATGCAGCTATGAGTGTAATGCTCATTCCCGGCGGCATGGGCGAGACTGAGGACAGCAAAAATCAAGCCCAGGAAATCAGTGCTGCAATCAACGCGGCCCACGGAACAGGGGGAGGAGGGCCGGTCTTTCTCGGGGCCAACTGCATGGGGGTCGTCTCCAGGCCAGGAAGGTACGATACCTGGTTCATTCCCGAGGACAAGCTGCCCCGGGACCGGGAGGCCAGCTACTATCGGGCGGCTCTGGTCAGCCAGAGTGGGGCCTTCATGCTCCACCGCAGCAGCAGCTGTCCGGAGCTGAGTCCGGCCTACATGGTCTCCATGGGCAATCAGACCGACCTCACTCTTGGGGACATGCTCAGATATTTTCAGGATTCGGATCAGGTGGATGTTATCGCTGTGTATGCAGAGGGCTTTGCGGATCTCGACGGCCTGGAGTTCTGCAAGGCCGTGCGCCAAGCTGTTCTGGCCGGTAAAGAGGTGGTCTTCTACAAGGCCGGCCGCACCCCGGAGGGCAAGGACGCTACCAGCGGCCATACCGCCTCCCTGGCCGGAGACTACACGGTCTGCGAGAGCTGTGTGCGCCAGGCTGGGGCCATTGTGGCTCGCACCTTTACCGAGTTTCAGGAGCTTTTCCTCCTGGCCGAACGTCTGAGCGGGAAAAGGGTCAACGGAAACCGTCTGTCCGCAGTCAGCGGGGCGGGCTTTGAGGCCGTGGGTATGGCCGATTCCATCCAGTCCGACGACTACCAGATTCAACTGGCCGCATACGCATCCCCCACCCGGAATAAAATCAAGCACATCCTGCAGGACAAGAAGCTCGACTCCCTGGTCGGCATTGGCAATCCTCTGGACATCAATCCAGCGGCAGACGATGATACCCACGCAGCCTTAGCTGAAGCTCTGCTCCAGGACGAGGGGGTGGACGCCGTGGTCATGGGTTTGGACCCTCTGTCCCCGGCCATGCACACTCTGGACCGTAAGCCGACCGAGGAGTTTTCCATGCACGCAGAGAAGGGCATTGTGCCGCTGCTGACCAGGATTGCTGCGGATACGGACAAGCCGGTCATCGGGGTCATTGATGGGGGCAGGCTCTTTAACCCCCTCCGCGACGCCTTTCTTGCGGCCGGGGTGCCGGTTTTTCCGGTCTGTGACCGGGCTGTGGCTGCCATTGCCCTGTACATTGAGGCCCGGCTGCATGCTGAAGCCATCAGGACCGGAGGGGGCCTGGAGTTTTGAGCATTGAAAACTTTCCTCTATTTTCCTTTCTCCAGAGCAGAGGATGCGGCCATTTGCTTTTCACGGGCCGGATGATCTGAGTATGTAGGGTAGGTTTCCTTCATGAGCAGAGCGCAGATCCAAGCAGCTATTGCAGCCCCTAAGAGGATCAAAAGGACCACAAAATAGCCCTTGAGGGAGTATGCCCCATCTGTTTGGGGGAAGATGTCGAGCACCCAGCCCAGTACGGGCATGAAAATGGCGCCACCCAGGAAAGGGAAAAGATTGACCACTCCAACCGAGGTTCCGGCAATTCTTACCGGAAAGAGTTCCTTGGTGGTTGTGAATCCTATGGCCACGATGGACGAGGCACAGAGGGAGAAGATGAAAAACAGACAATAAAGAGCGAGATGGGGGAGGCCTGCGGGAAAGATACACAGGAAACCAAACTCCAGAACCAGAATGGATGAGCACAGGACAATAACTTTTTTCCGGCTCTTCAAAATCCTGTCAGAGACAAAGCCAAGCAAAGGACTGCCGATGATCATGGCCCAGGCAATCATGCTCAAGATTGCTCCGGCCTCACTCCTGGTCATCTGGTAGACATGCATGAGATAGGGACCTCCCCACAGGGCCCCGAATCCGAAGAATATTCCGCAGTCAAAGAAAAACCAGATGGCCACAGGCCAGAAGTATGTGTTCTTCAGAACCATAAGCAGCCCCTGCCATAAGCCGATGTCATCCGGACTGCTCCCGGCTTGCTGTTCCGCCTTTGGGCTGGAGACGATATTTGGAAATCCCCGATCCGAGGGGCGGTCCCGGACTATGAGCCAGATGAGCCCGGCCAGGGCAATGGTGCCCAGCCCGATGAGGATGAAGGAAAAGCGCCAGCCGAAGTGCCCGGTCATCAGGGCCAGAGCCCAGGTGGCGGCCAAAACTCCAGCCCCGCCTACAGCGTTGAGCAGACCGGCCATTGAGGCAAACTCATGTGCCTTGAACCACTGCGACAGGACTTTCATGGCCGGGATGAAAACCGCTGAAACCCCGAACCCTACCAGGATCCGGCCCCAAAAAGCACTGGTGATTCCCGGAGCCAGGCCGAAGAGTACGCTTCCAGCCGCAGCAAGCAGCAGGGAGCAGGCCACAGTTTTCCTGGGGCCAAAGGAGTCAGAAAGGAGCCCGGCCGGGATCTGCATTAATGCATAGCAGTAGAAATACATTGAACCGAGCAGACCCATGACTCCAGCAGAGGTCTGGAGGTCCCTGATGAGATCGTCGGCCACCACCGAGAGGGACAATCTATGGAAGTAAACCAGAAAATAGGCCAGGGCCAGGATGCAGAATATCAGCCACCGGGTGGTCTGAAAGGTCTTGCTGAGGTTCTGGGCCATATACGTCTCCAGGAGAAATTTGACAATATTGGCCTGATTCTTCCAGCTTTATGGTAGAAGGTCAAGGTGGGGGCAGGTGTGTACTCTGCTCCTATCTGTGCCGGGGTGGACAATGAAGGCAAAGGGAAATAAAAGGATGCAAAAGCATATCTCACTGGGCCCAAAGTCTACATGGGCTTGGATGAAGCTCTGTGCTCAGGAGTGGACTCAGGGGGGATAAAAAAATGGTTATGAGACATTCCCATAACCATTTGATATCGTTTGGCGCGCCAGGGGCGATTCGAACACCCGGCCGGCGGCTTAGAAGGCCGCTGCTCTATCCTACTGAGCTACTGGCGCGTTTTTTCTTTATAAAGTCCCCCGGCTTTTTGGTCAAGGGTGGAGCATGAACAGCCCAAGACCTGGGCTTGTCTTGATTCAATATACTTTTTTGGCCCATATGCACCATGTGCCTGCAAATGAAGGCCCATAAAGTCGAGCACGATGATGAATACCCTGTTTCGAAGCATCCCTTCAGTCGATCAACTGCTCAAGACCCTCAAAGACGAACCGGAAGTACAGGACATCCCCTGGAGCCTGCGCAAAGACCTGGTGAACGCCTTTTTGGACCGATGCAGGGCGGATATCAGGGCCGGGCGGATTGAAGATGCAGAGGATTTGAGCATCCAGACCCTGGCTCCCCGTGTTTTGCGCTTTGTCCGTCAAGGGGCCAGACCCAGCTTTCGACAGGTGATCAATGCCACCGGCGTGGTGGTGCATACCAACCTGGGTCGCTCCCTTATGGCTGAGCCGGCGATAAAGGCTGTGGAACAGGCCTGTCGTTCCTATTCCAACCTGGAGTTCTCCCTGGACACCGGCAAGCGGGGGAGCCGGTACGCACTGGTCGAAGACCTGCTCTGCCGACTGACCGGGGCTGAAGCCGGATTGGTTGTTAACAACAACGCCGCAGCCGTCCTGCTCATGCTGGATACCCTGGCCAAGGGCAAAGAGGTCATTGTCTCCAGAGGACAACTGGTTGAAATCGGTGGATCTTTCCGCATTCCGGACGTCATGGCCAAAAGCGGGGCGGTGCTGAAAGAAGTCGGGGCCACCAACCGCACCCATCTGTATGACTATGAGCAGGCCATTGGGGAGGACACCGGTGCTCTGCTCAAGGCCCATACCTCCAACTACCGGATCATCGGATTCCACAAAGAAGTGCCCCTGACCGATCTGGTTCAGCTGGGGGAACGCTCCAGTCTTCCGGTGCTGGAGGATCTGGGCAGCGGCAATCTGTTTTCTTTTCCCACGTCCACCGGACTGGACGAGCCCACAGTGCAAAGCGTTCTCAAGACCGGGGTCTCGGTGGTCACTTTCAGTGGAGACAAGCTTTTGGGCGGACCTCAGGCCGGCATTATCCTGGGGCGCAGGAAATTTATTGATCTCATTAAGAAAAACCCCTTGAACCGCGCTCTGCGCATCGACAAGATGACCCTGGCCGGGCTGGAGGCCACTCTTAGGCTGTATCTGGATCCGGATACGGCCGGGGAGAAGGTGCCCACCCTGCGCATGATCTGCGCTGAACCGGAACAGCTGAAAAGCAAGGCCCGGCGTTTGGCCTCCAGGCTTCGTCCCCGACTGGGAAAATCTTTTGACATCAGGATCATATCCGGAGCCTCCAGAGTGGGAGGCGGGGCCAGTCCGGAACACGATCTTCCCACCACCCTGGTCTGCTTGACTCCCAAGGCGGGTATTGAGGTGGACGTATTGCGGGATGTGCTGTTCAGGACCGATCCGCCGTTAGTGGGCCGCATAGAGCACGACAGCTTGTGCCTGGATCCCCGCACTTTGCAGCCAGATGAGATGAAGATGGTCGGCCCGGTCTTGGAGCAGGCTTTGCAGATGCTGGGCCGGGAGCCGGAAGTCGGTGGACAGTGAACAATGCCGCCGCAGGTATGAGCATAGTACACACATAACACAGCTGGGATTCGAAAAATTGAGTTTTCGGCCAATCTGAATACGTAAGGATAAGAAAAAATACTATATAAATTTTCACCTCAGAGGTGAAAATTTAAAGGAGTATGAGATGCAGACAGGTTTGGAGCATGAGGCCAAGAGCGGATGGGATCTCTTTGCCGGACCGGAGCATGAAAAAGCAATCGAGCAGTTGGGTGAGGAATATGTGCAGTTCTTGAGCCAGTGCAAAACTGAACGAGAGACAGTGGCCTGGCTCAAGGAGCGGGCTGAGGCCGCGGGTTTTTCTCCGGACATCCAGAACCAGCAAGTCATGCGCGAGGTCAAAGGCAAGAGCCTGCTTTTGGCCAGGCGGGGGCAAAAGCCCTTGAGCCAGGGATTCCGGCTCATTGGGGCCCACGCCGATACTCCGCGCCTGGATTTCAAGCAGCATCCATTGTACGAGGCCTGTGATCTGGCTCTGGCCAAGACCCATTATTACGGCGGAATTCGAAAATATCAGTGGCTGTCCCGGCCCCTGGCCCTGCATGGCGTGGTGGTGACCACGGATGGACGGCGCATTGACCTGTCCATTGGAGAGAAGGAAGGAGATCCGGTCTTTGTGATTGCCGATCTTTTGCCTCATCTGGCTTCCAAGCAGAATGAGCGCAAGCTGTCCGAGGCCTTTGAAGGGGAAAAGCTGAATGTGATTCTGGGCAACAGGCCGGCGGAAAAAGAAGAGAAAGGCAAAGAAGGGGAAACCCAGAACAAGCGCCTCAAGAACCGGATATTGCAGATCCTGAACCAGAGTTACGGCCTGGTGGAGGAGGACCTGTTCAGTGCCGAAGTTCAGGTTGTTCCGGCCGGCGCGGCCCGTTGGGTGGGACTGGATAAGACCTTGATCGGGGGCTACGGCCAGGACGATCGGATTTGCGTGTTCGCCGCATTCCAGGCCCTGCTGGCTGAAGAGAATCCTCAATATACCCAGGTGGTTATTTTCTGGGACAAGGAGGAGATCGGCTCGGAAGGGGCCACCAGCGCCAAGTCCCTGTTCATGGAATATACCCTGCAGGAGCTGATCCAGGTCTGGGAGCCCCAGGCTTCTCTGGCTCAGGTGTTCATGAACTCCAAGGCCGTATCTGCGGATGTGCACGGGGCCATCGATCCAGATTATCAGGATCTGCACGATCAGCTCAATGCCTCCAGATTGGGATATGGCCCGGTCTTTTGCAAATTTACCGGGCATAGGGGGAAAGTGGGGGCCAATGACGCTTCGGCTGAGTATGTGGCCTGGTTGCGTGGGCTGCTCAATTCCGCCGGCATCCCCTGGCAGATGGCTGAAATCGGCAAGGTGGACGCCGGAGGAGGCGGGACCGTAGCCAAGCATCTGGCTGTTTACGGTCTGGATATTATCGATTTCGGCCCCAGTGTCCTGGGCATGCACAGCCCTTTTGAGCTCTCCAGTTCAGTGGACTTATACGCCACCATCCTGGCCTATCGCGAGTTCTTGAAATAACCCCCATTCCTGCGTGGTTCAAGGCCCAACGAAGCATACAAATTTATCAGTTAACAGTTATGAGGACATGATATTCTTACCGATAACTGATAACCGATAACTTTCCATACAAACCGGTTTGTTATAATAAATGACCGCTCAAGTATTTCATCTCTCAGCTGAAGATATCAACTGCAGCCCGGGATGGCTGGTGTCCAAGCAAGAGCCGGATACAGGCTTTGTATCCACTATATCAAAGTTCGGAGTGGCCCAGCCGGTTTTGGTCACCCAAAGGGATTCTGCCTGGCTGCTTGTTTGCGGATGGAAAAGGGTCCAGGCCTGTCGCAGCTTAGGCCTGTCCATCCCATGTCTAGCGGTCACAGCAGACGATCTGGCCTGTGCCGAAATCTCCCTGCACTGCAATGCAGAGCAGGTGCGCAGCGGACCGATGGCCTTGACCTGGGCCAGATATATCTATTCCCGCCTGTCAAAAGAAGAGGCTGGGGAGTTTTGCGCTTCCAGCTTGCAGCCCCTGCTTGGGACCAGGGTTTGGCGCTGCCTGCAGGCCTGGATGGGCCTGGACAGGGACTGGGACGAGCTCATAGCCCGGGAGCAGGTTCCTTTTGAGCTGGGACCGGTCCTGGCTGCACGTGGCCCCAGAGAATCCCGGGATTTTCTGCCCTTGTTCTCTCATTCGGCCTGGTCCTTGAACAAGGCGAAACAGGTAGTGACCTGGATAGCGGAGCTGGGCAAGAAAAAAGACCGATCAGTACACGAGCTGCTAAAGGAAATGGAGATTCTGGACATCTTGGATCGGGATCTCTCACCAAAAGATGCCCAGCAGGCTGTTGTCCACCAAATACGCAGGGCTCGTTTTCCTGCTTTGAGCCGGCTGGAACATGAGTTTGCTCGTCTTCAGAAGGAAGTGGCCGGAAAAACCGGATGGCGCATTGAGCCGGAACAACATTTTGAAACCAATGGCCTGATCATCCAGGCCAGGATCCGCTCCCAGGCTGAGGCTGAGCGGGTCTTGGCCGAATTGGAATCGATCATCCAATCTTCCGCACTGGATCGCATTTGGTCCTGGCAGGAACGGGAGCTGGATGGCAGGAAATAAGATCCAAAGGTGTCCGGTTTCAGCGCCGCCGCTGGCCGCAGACGCCCAGTTTGTTCGTGTATGAAACTGGCCAAGCGGGGGCAGGGCTTGGGGGGCAAGCCCGCCCTACTGGAAATATCCGGCTTGTCAGTAGTAGGCCGCCCTTGCCCTCAAGGGCAGGCCCTCTTCAGGGTAAAGTCTAGACATACGAGCCTTGCCTCCGGCAAATCTCGTATGAAACGAGATTTTACCCCTAAGATGGCTCTGGCTTTTCCGAGTAGGGCTGGTTCTCTCCGAGACCCAGCCTCTTTGATCAACACACTCCCGGCCCTCGGAGAGGCCCGGGCTCCAAAGGCCCAGCCCTCTTCATACTCTGTTTCTTTTTCGATCAAACTGGCGTTTGCAGCCGGAGGCAAAGCTGAACACCGAACACTACCAACTTAATACATGATCCACCTCCCTCCCTATTTACAAACCATTACCCAGGTCTGGGTGGACGAAGAAGTCCGGGATGCGCCTTTGACCCGGCGGGTGGGGCAGCGGCTGGGACACCTGCCCTGGACCATCGTACCCTCAGGCCAGTCCTTTCCAGAGGCCGAGGGCACGGTCCTGTATTTAAAGCACTACAAGGGAGCATTCTGGCGCTGGTGCCCGGGAACCAAGTTCTACCGCTGCTGCGGATACCGGATCATCCACATCGGAGAGAACTGCCCCCTGAACTGCTCCTATTGTATCCTGAAATCATATTTTCAGGACGCGGTGCTCAAGGTGTGGGCCAATCAGGAGGACCTGTTTGTCGAACTGGACCGAAACATCAAAGAACATCCGGAAGCGTACTTTCGGGCCGGAACAGGGGAGTTTACCGATTCCCTGGCTCTGGAGGCGGTCACCGGCTACAGCCGGGATCTGGTCTCCTATGTGGGCGACTGCCCCAACCTGTGTCTGGAACTCAAGACCAAGGTGGCGGACGTGAGCTGGATGGAGGCGGCCAAGCGGCCGGAGAACATTCTGCCGGCCTGGTCCTTGAACGCTCCGGCCATAGTCCAAGGGGATGAAAGACGAACAACCACTTTGGAAGACAGGCTGCAGGCTGCCCGGGAGTGCGTCAGATGCGGTTTCCGGGTCTGTCTGCACTTTGATCCCATCATTTTTTATCCCGGGTGGGAGCAGGGGTACGGGCAGGCGGTGGATATGATTTTCGACTACCTCCGGCCTGGGGACATAGCCTATCTCAGTCTGGGCTCCTTTCGGGGCATGCCGGCCCTGAGGGAGCATATCGCCATGAACTGGCCGGAATCGACATATATCTATGACGAATACGTAACAGGCCTGGACGGCAAGTTCCGCCTGCTGCGGCCCCTGCGGGTACAACAGTGCCGGTTCATGGTTCGCAGGCTGCAAAAACATGGGCTGGTCAACCAGATTTACTTGTGTATGGAGTCGGATGAGGTATGGAAAGCGGTTTTCGGCTATACTCCGGCTGACTTGGGGGGCTTAAGCCGGCATCTTCTGGCTTTGGCCTTTGGTTGGGTGAGGTAGAGACTGAAGAATTTTCCAAAACAGGCACAATATAAGATTTCAGGGCCGCTAGCGGCCCTGAAATCTTCGCTTGGCCTTTGCAGTGATGTTTTCCGGCAGAATGCGCTGCAAGACCCTGGAGTCCGGGGCAAATACGGCCATTTCTCCCCTGGAGCGGGCCATCTCCCGGCCCTTGGCGTCTAAAATGGTTCCCTGGATCCAGGCCGTACGTTCTTCCTGCTTTTCCACCCAGCCCTGGACCTCCAGTTCTGAATTTACCTGGATTGGATGCAGATATTCAACCTGAATGGACTTGGTCAGAATGACTTTCTGCAACAGGTGCATGGCGGTCCAGACCATGACCTCATCGAGCATGGTGGAGATGATGCCTCCGTGGAGCAGATTTTCCCAACCGCTTAAGTGGGGTGGGGGAGTAACAGCTGCGTAAAGCTTTTCTCCATCGGTAAAGAACTGCATATGCAGGCCGCAGGGGTTGTCTGAGCCGCAGGCGAAACAGGTGGTGTCCATGTTGGGGACAGGCTGGCGCTGTGTGTTTGACTGTCTCATTTCTCCAAATCCAGACTGAGCTTTATGGTTTCCGGATCGTCAGGATCATTTTTAATGGCAAATCCCAGCTTCTTGCCCAGGGCCTGCATGGCCCTGTTTTCCCGCAGGGTATAGGCATTGAGTTCCTTGGTGCCCCGACTTTTACAGTAGCGGATCATTTTTTCCATAAGTGCGGTTCCCAGGCCTTTGACCTTGAGATCGGTGCGGACCACGATGGCGAATTCGGCAGCGATATTGTCCGGATCAAAGAAGGCCCGGACCACGCCCAGGGTTTTGGGCTTTTTGCCTTCTTCGTGCATGGTGGCGATAAAAGCCATTTCCCGATCGTAATCGATCTGGCTCATCATGGCCAGTTGGTTGTGAGGAAAGTCATGCACAAAGCCAAAAAAACGCATGCGCAAATCTTCAGCAGAAAGGCTGTTGATGAATTCCGCATGCTGGTGCTCATCTTCCGGCCGGATGGGACGAAGCATGACTTTGAGATCAGAGGGCAGCTGAACACATTCCTCCAAGTGTTCAGGATAAGGCCGAATAGCCAGCCGGGAGGGACCGGAAACGTAAGCCTGGTCAATGGCGATTCTGGCGTCCAGGGCCATGACTCCCTCGTCATCTGCCAGCAGAGGGTTGATGCTTAAGCTCTTGATCTGGGGAATATCGATGATCAACTGCGATATCTGGACCAGGGTGAGCCTCACAGCTTGCATATCTGTGGCCGGATGGCCGCCGAAACCCTGCATCAATTTGGAAATGCGCGTGTGCTGAATAAGTTCCTTGGCCAGGGTCATGTTCAGAGGGGGCAGGCCGACGGCATGGTCATGGATGATCTTGGCCGCCGGGCCGCCATGGCCGAACATGATCACCGGACCGAATTCCGCACTCGAGGTCACACCCAGAATAAGCTCGTGGGCCCCGGGCCTCCGGGCCATCTTCTGGACGATAAATCCCTCCAGCCTGGCCTCGGGCTCAATCTTGGCCGCCCGGTTCCACATGGCCAAAGCCGCTTTACGGATTTCCTCGGCTGACTCCAGATCCATAGCCAGTCCGCCTATGGCGTGCTTGCTTTTGATATCCGGGGACAAGAGCTTCAAGGCCACAGGAAATCCGATCTCCCGGGCCATGAGTTCGGCCTCTTCCGCCGTATCCACGATCCGGGTTTCCACCACGGGAATGGCGTAAACCGAGAGCACTTCATTGGTCTCGGATTGGCTCAGATGGCTCCGGCCTTCGGCCAGGGCGTTATTGATAATGGCCCGGGCCGCATCAGGGTTTGGAGAGAACTCCTTGGGCACGCTGTCCGGAGTCTCCATGAGCATTTCCTGATTGCGGCGGTAGCGGACCATATCCATATACAGCCGTACCGCCTGGTCCGGGGTCTCGTAGGTAGGTACTCCGGCCAGGGCGAATATGCGCCGGGCTTGGGCCGCGTCGTTTTCCCCCAGCCAGATGGTAAAGATATTCTTGCGGGTCCGGCCCAGGGTGTTGACCACAGCCCCGGCAATGTCCTCGCTGGAGGCAAAGGCGGTAGGTACATGGATGACCATGACCGCATCCACCCCTTTGTCCTTGAGCACGGTTTCCAGGGCCTGGGCATAGGTCTCGCTCGGGGCGTGATCCATGATCCGAATGGGATTGGTCCTCTGCTTATAGGCCGTGTAGACCGGTTCCAGCTCAGAGAGGGTCTGGTCTTGAAATGAAGCCAGTTGTCCTCCTTGATTGGCCAGGGTGTCCTTGACCATCAAGGCCGGCCCGCCACCGTTGCTGATAATGGCCAAACGATCACCCTGGAGGGGCTTGGATCTGGCCAGGGTCTCCACGGCATCAAAGAGTTCGGCCACATCATAGACCCGAAGCATGCCGGAGCGGCGAAACAGGGCATCGTATATATCGTTGATGTGCACCGGTGTTCCGGCCGGGAGTGTGGCTTGTTCTCCCTCGTCTTCCTGCCCGCTCTTGAGGACCACCAGAGGTTTGTTCCTGGAGGCGGACCGGGCAGCAGAGATGAATTTGCGAGCGTTTTGGACTTGTTCGATATATAAAAGGATGGAAGCGGTATAGGGGTCGCCACCCAAAAAATCGATCACATCGGCAAAATCAATATCATCCCCGTCTCCCAGGGAGATAAAGTGGGAAAACCCTATTCCCTTGGCTTGGGCCCAGTCCAGGACGGCAATTCCTAAAGAATCGGACTGGGAAACAAAGGCGATCTGCCCTTTTTGTACACTGGTATGTCCAAAGCTGGCATTGACCCCGGATCGGGGGACCATAATTCCCAGGCAGTTCGGGCCCAGGATGCGCATCGAGTATCGGCGGGCCAGGTCCAGAGCCGTGTCCCGGTGAGTACGGCCCTGGCTGTCTGCATACTTTTCCAGGTCTGTACTCATGATAAGTACGGTCTTAGCCCCTTTTTCCCCCAGGGCCTGGACGTAATCAGGCACTGTTTGCGGTGGAGTGCAGACGATAGCCAGGTCAGGGCTTAAGGGCAGGTCCTGCACCGTGGTATAGCTGAGCACGCCCCCAACTGCTTTATAGCGAGGATTTACCGGCAGTATAGGACCGGAGAAGCCGCCGTACAACAGATTGTTCATCACCACCGCCCCGATGCTCTTGGGCCGGTTGGAGGCGCCTATCAACGAAATTGACTTCGGACGAAACAGGGATTCCAAATGCCGCAGACTCATGCCGCCTCTCCTTTTCAGGCAGAGCAACTTTCCCTGCCCGCACAACCACTTCAGGATGATTGCAGCCTACCCCACATGTCCATGGGAATCAACCAAACAAAATTGAACAAAGCGGTTGACAAAAAATTCGAGTTATAAGATATTTCAATAAGAATTGCTAAAATTCAACATCTTCTGTTTGCGGCCTTCAATATGGGGGTTCTCTGGCAGGGAATTATCTCTCCAATAGTTTAAGGTGAGGAGGGGAAAATGGCCGAGAAGGAAAAGGAACCGACTGCTCATTACGACGTGCACTGGCAGGAGGAGGAATACTATTACCCGCCGCCGGAGTTTATCGGGCAAGCCCATTGTTCAGACCCCGGCATTTTCGATCGTTTCACCCTGGATAACTTCCCGGAATGCTTTAAAGAGTTTGCTGACCTTCTGGATTGGGACAAGTACTGGCAGACCACCTTGGATACCAGCGATGCTCCCTGCTGGAAGTGGTTTGTCGGCGGAAGGCTCAATGCCTGCTTTAACTGTGTAGATCGGCACCTGGATCAGTACAGGAACAAGACCGCCATCTATTTTGTGCCTGAACTGGAAGAGGAGCGCATTGAAAATATCACCTACCAGGGGCTGTACAGGAGGGTGAATGAGTTGGCCGCGGTATTGCGGGACTCGGTGGGCTTGAAGGCCGGAGATCGGGTGACCCTGCATTTGCCCATGACTCCGGAATTGCCGATCACCATGCTGGCCTGCGCCCGCCTGGGAGTGATCCACTCTGAAGTCTTTGCCGGCTTTTCCGGCAAGGCCTGCGGGGACCGGATCTGGGACTCGGAGAGCGAAGTGCTGATCACTATGGACAGCTACTACCGGAGCGGCAAGCTCCTGGATCACAAGATAAAGGCCGACGAAGCGGTAGAGGCGGCGGAGAAACAGGGACAAAAAGTGAACAAAGTTTTGGTCTGGAGACGCTACCCTGGAAAGTATTCATCGCCCACACCCATGGTCGAAGATCGGGATTTTTTTCTGGATGAAATGGTCAACCACAAACGGGGAGAAATCGTGGACCCGGTATCCATGCCGGCCGAAGACATCCTTTTTCTTATGTACACCAGCGGTTCCACTGGACGGCCCAAAGGGTGCCAGCACTCCATAGGCGGATATCTGGCCTATGTGGCCTGGATGTCCAAATATATCCAGGACATTCATCCCGAGGACGTGTATTGGTGCATGGCCGACATTGGGTGGATCACAGGGCATTCCTTTATCGTCTATGGGCCATTGGCCATGGCTGCGAGCAGTGTGGTTTTCGAGGGGGTGCCCACCTACCCGGATGCCGGCCGGCCCTGGCGGGTGGCCGAGGACCTGGGAGTGAACATCTTCCATACCTCGCCCACGGCCATTCGCGGATTACGCAAGGCCGGGGCTGAAGAACCCAAAAAATACAAATACTCCTTCAAGCACATGACCACAGTAGGCGAACCCATAGAACCCGATATCTGGCGCTGGTATTATCATACCGTGGGCAAGGGCAGGGCGGTCATTGTGGATACCTGGTGGCAAACGGAAACCGGGGGTTTTTTGTGCTGCACCATGCCTGGATTTGCGCCCATGAAACCGGGCAGTGCCGGCCCGGGGGTGCCGGGGGTCCATCCGGTGATCCTGGACGATGAGGGCAATGAGATTCAGCCCGGTGAAGGCAAGGCCGGCAATATCTGCATCAAGAACCCCTGGCCGGGAGCCTTTCAGACCATCTGGAAGAACCGGGAACGCTATGTAAAAACCTATTATGAACGGTACTGCAAAGACTTTCAAAGCACAGACTGGAGGGACTGGCCGTATATGGCCGGAGATGCGGCTGTCATGTCCTCGGACGGCTATGTTCGCATCCTGGGCCGGATCGACGATGTGATCAATGTGGCCGGCCACCGTTTGGGGACCAAGGAGATCGAGTCCGGGGCCCTGACTGTAGATGAGGTGGCTGAAGCCGCGGTGGTCTCTGTGGCTGATGAGCTCAAAGGGACCGTCCCCCACCTGTATGTGTCCTTACGGCCGGGGATAGAGCCCACTGATGCCTTAAGCAAAAAGATCTCGGAAGCTGTGGCCGATGTGGTGGGCAAGATCGCCAGACCAGCCAAAGTATTTTTGGTCCCAGACATGCCCAAGACCAGATCCGGAAAGATCATGCGCCGGGTTCTGGCTTCCATCTCCAATTACAGGGATGTGGGGGATGTGACCACCCTGGCCAATCCCAATATTGTGGAGGAAATCAGAAAACAGGTCCAGGACTGAGTTCAGCGTTTGGGCGCAGTCCCGGGGCAGCCACTCGGCATCGGTTGGTTGTTGTGCCTGGGATGCGTTAGGATATAGGTGTTGGGGAACTCTGTTGGTTAAGTCTCACTAAACACAAAGGGGGGAGACATGGCAGATGTATCAACGACCTGGGTCTGGGTGTTTTTGGGTTTGTACATCGTTTACTGTTTCTATTGGGGGTTACGCGGATACTTTACTGAGAAAACCTCATCCGGCTATACCATTGGCGGCCGGCAGATCCCCATGATCGCCTTTATGATGGCCGCCACCGCAGCATCTTTTAGCGGCTGGACCACTGTAGGCCATCCTGGACTGATCTGGAGTGCAGGCCTGGCTTACGCCTTTGCTTCCTTCTATGTTCTCACCATTCCCATCACCGGAACCTTTTTTGCCAAAAGGGTCTGGCTGGCCGGCAAGAGGTACGGCTTCGTCACCCCGGGGGACATGTTCTCCTATTACTACAACAATGAAGGCGTGCGCTATCTGGTGGTGCTCACCGCAGTGCTCTACGGCATGTTCTACTCCGCAGTGCAGCTCATGGCCGCGGCCGCACTTTTCCACTGGGTGACGGGCATGCCCGTGGCCTGGGGGGCGATCATCATGGCGGCCATTGTGTGGTTCTACGTGGTGACCGGAGGCTTGAGGGCCAGCACCTGGGTGGGTGTGATCCAGTTCGTGCTCCTGGTGGCGGCCATCATCCTGGTTGGGGCCTATACCCTGGCCCAATTCGGGGGCTGGACCGGCCTGAGCCAGGAGGTAGCCAACCTGGATTCCTCATATCTGCAGGTGCCGTCGGTGATCAATTTCACAGTGGGCGAAAGCACCTGGACCACGGCCATGATTTTAACCTACATGTTCGCCCTGATGGGCATCCAGTCCTCACCAGCCTTTATCATGTGGCAGTTCGCCAACAAGAACCCCCGGCCCTTTGCCTGGCAGCAGGTGTTCATGTCCACCTTTATCGTTGGTTTTGCCCTGTTCTTCTTCACCGCCTTCCAGGGCCTGGGGGCCGTTGTCCTTGACCAGGCCGGGGAGTTGAGCCTGACCCAGGACTCCGACGTGGTGCCCCAGTTGATGGCCAGCTACATACCTTCCTTCCTTTTGGGCATCACCTTTATCGGGCTGATTGCGGCCATGCACTCCACAGCCGCGCCCTATATCGGTACAGCCGGGTCCATGCTCCTGCGGGACATCTGGTGGCTGAAGATCCGGAAGAAAAAAGGCGGCCACGCCGAGCAGATCTGGGTCAATCGGATCTTTGTGACCCTGGTGACCGTTCTGGCTTTGGTGGTCGGTTTGAGCTCCAAGGCAGCCCTGGTCATCCTGGGGGCTCTGGCTACGGCCCTGGGCTTTGTCATGTATGTGCCCCTGCTGGGCACCCTGTGGGGCTTCCGCTGGCCGTCCATAGGCACGGTTCTGGGTATCTTGGTTGGTCTGATTATGGTTATTTTGACCTATAGGGTCTGGCCCAATCCTTTGACCATCCACTGCGCGGCCTGGGGAACCGGCAGCGGCCTGCTCGTGGCCTATCTCTGCCGGGGTCTGGGCATAAAAGACAAACCGGAAACTGTGGAGCGGCAAAAAGAGTTCCGGACCTGGATGGATGATATCGCCAAGGCCAGCCCTCAGGGTCAGAAATGGCGAAACGCCATGAAGATCGCAGTCCCCTTGTGGTATGTCTTTGCCATCGGGCCACTGTGTATCCTGGGCAACTGGGCCTTCTCCTTTGCCGGGTTCACTCCGCTGTGGTCCTGGCAGATAGTCTGGTGGATCATCGGCATTGTCATGATGTGGGCCCTGTGCTTTAAGGCTGAGATGTCTACCATGACCGATGACATCATTCAACGGGCTGAGACCGAGCAAAATATCGTGGTCGAAGAGGTGACTTAACTCTTTCCTGCCATTGGATCAAATTTAAACGGTTGAGAAGTTTTGTGAATGAAAATGAAGCAGGAGGAAAAGAGCAATGAAACATGAAGATATTTGGTTAATAGTGGTGGTCGTATTTTCTATCTTGTGGGTTATCCTCATGGGAGCAGGAATGCTTGGCTAGGAGAGAATGCCTTGGAGGCTAAATTGTATTTCAGCCTCCGGGAAGAAACATATGTAACAAGAAAATCCCGCTTTGGCGGGATTTTCTTGTCCTGGAGCAGGGATGAATCTGAAACATAAGTTCTGGCTGGTGGCTCTTGGTTTGCCGGGGCTGGCCTTTTTAACTTTGGCCGCTTTCAGCGCTTTCCTGTTCATGTCCCTGCCTCCCGAGACTCAAAGCGCATGCCAGCAAACTGCGCAGCCGTTCTTCGGCTGGTTTTTCTTCGGGCTGTTTTTCGCCCTGATGGCCTATCTCTTGTTAGTTAATGATATATTCCACTCCTATATCCTTCCCCTGGACCGAATCAGTGAAGAGACCACCCTTATAGCCACAGTCAATCCAGGCCACCGGATTGCTCCGGCTGGGTGTGCTGAGTTCAAGCGTCTGGCCCGGAGTATTAATGAGGCAGCCGAGCACCTGCAGGGCCTGCAGCAGACCGTGGGGGATCATTTGCAGAAGGTGACTGCAGAATTGGAGCGCGAAAGGAGTATCCTGGCCGCGGTCATTGCTCACTTGCCGCAAGCGGTGATCGCGGCCAATGCAGCAGGCAGCATCCTCTTGTATAATGAGCAGGCCAGAAGAATGTTTCCGCGTTCGGAACAGGAATGTCAGGAAGGATTCGTGTGCGGTTTTTTAGGTCTGGGCCGTTCGGTATACAGTCTGGTCGAACCCGGTATGCTGGAGTACGCTTGGCAAGCCGGGATATCCAGGTTAGGCGGGAATAAGGGGGATGCCGGTGTGCCTTTCATGCTTCGCGGTCCAAATGATCGTTTGCTCAAGGCAGTCATGGTCCCAATTGCCGGTCATCAGGAGAGGCCGATCGGGTTTATCCTCCTTTTAGATGATGTCTCGGCCCAGATTTATCAAGAACGAAACGCCATGGATATTCTGGACTGGTTTGTGGAGGAGACGCAATCTCAGACCGCTGGGGTATGTGCCAGCATTGATGAGCTCTTAAACAGAGACAGGCCTCAAAGCGAGGACTCCTTGCGGACTTACAGGTCCATGATTTGCGATACGGTGTTTGGTCTGCGCATGGACTTGCAACAGGGCATGGGGGAGCTGTCTCAAATCTTAGGTGCAGATTGGCCTATACATCGCATAAGTCTCCAGGACCTGCTCCACCTCATTCACAGTGAGGCTCGGATAGCAGTCCCTATGCAGGTCCATCTGTCCTTGGCCGGAGGAGACCATGTTCTGGAAGGAGAGGTATTTACCCTGGTCCAGACCGTGCTGGCCGTGCTTGGTATGCTCAGACAGGAGCACGATGTGCATAATGTGTGGTGTTCGGGGAAGGTTCAGGGTGAGAGCGTGCACATTGTTTTAACCTGGAGGGGAGAGCCGGTACCGGCCAATACCCTGGCCGCATGGAGGATGCGGCCGGTGTTGGGCGGCGAGGATCCGGTCTTTCGCATCCGGGATGTGCTCAAACGCCACTCTGCAGATTGGAGTTCACGGGCCGAATATGCAGGCTTGGCCGATCTGTCTATCGCCCTGCCGCTGCCAGCCGATAAAGAGACCAAAGAAGCAGTTGATCAGCAAGCCGAAGGCCAGCCCATGTATGATTTTGCCTTACTCGATCAAAGCACCGAGGAAGGGGAAGGAGACCCCCGGCTGGACGACCTCATGTTTACGGTATTTGATTTGGAAACCACGGGACTGGACGTTCGGTCCGGGGATGAGATCGTGGCCATCGCCGGAGTGCGGGTGGTCAACGGAAGGGTTGTAGAGCATGAAATTTTTGAACAGTTGGTCGATCCCAGGCGTGCGGTGCCTCAGGAAGCGGTCCGGGTGCATGGTCTGGACAATGAACGCCTGCAGGGCAAGCCTCGGATCGAAGAGGTGTTGCCTTTGTTTTATAAGTTTGCCGAAGGCACGGTTCTGGTGGCCCACTGTGCGGATTTCGATATCGGTTTTTTACGGGCCAAGGAAGAGAAGGCGGGCATACGTTTTTCCAATCCCGTTCTGGATACCTTTAAGCTTTCAGTCCTGGTCCATCCAACCAAAAAGAAGCACGATTTGGAATCCATATCCGAGCGGTTGGGTACCAGGCTGCATTCCCGGCACAGCGCCATGGGTGATACCTGGACCACGGCCGAGATCTTCCTTCGTCTTTTACCACTCTTGGCCCAACAAGGAATTACCACCTTACACCAGGCGATGGAGGCCAGTCAGAGCTCCAAAAACGCGCAGCTGGACATGACTTCTCTGAGTGTAGGCACGAACGATTACCGGGGTGATCAGATGCCGGTATCATAAGTGAGCTCCATGCGCATTTTGCCCTGAGCCATTCGAATCCTTTTGAATGCTTCTTTGAGCATTTGCTGTTCAATATGGGTTAATACTTTGGGATTGACGTCGTTGTTTGGAGGGATGCCCAGTTCGGAGATGCACCTGGCTTGGTGACTGAGGCGGGTATGCATGAGGACGGCATAGGCGTGGATGAGTTCATCGGCGTCTTCTTTGTCCAGAACCCCTTGCTCAGTCATGCCTTGCAGGCGGTCAAAGGTATTGGTTTCCGGGATCCTGTGTTGTAAGGCATACAGCCTGGCGAAGTCCACGATTAAGCGCATAGGACTTTTGATATCCAGGGTGTTTTTCTTGTTCCCTTTGCTTTGGAGGGCGAAGTTGCCGAAAAAATCCAGAGGGGGCTTGAAATGCAGTGCGTTTTCGGCCAAGTGGCGAAAGAACCCCTTCCAACCGCCCAGGGTTTTGTTCAGGAAATCGAAGAGACCCTGGATGAGTTGTTCGTCTCCATACCCGAGGCGAAAGTCGAAAAATATACTGGCTTGCAGCAGGTCTTCCGGCTCCGCTGCCCGAATCCAGGTCTGGAAGTTCTTGGTCCACTGGGACAATGGCTGACACCATTTGGGGTTTTGGGCCATGATGTCGAATTCGCAAAAGACGTAGCCCACGTCATTGAGCCGGCTGCAGACCAGTTGAGCCAAGTGCAGGAAAAAGGACTGAGTCTCCTGAAAGCGGTCCTCTGGAACGTCTTCAAAAATGATGGCGTTGTCCTGGTCCGTCTTTAAGGTCTGCTCCTTGCGGCCTTCGCTGCCCAGGAGCATGAAGGCAAAGGGTACCGGCGGGGGGCCGGTCTCTTCCAGGCTCATACGCATGATCTTGTCCAAAATGGCATCGGCCACTGCGGTAATAATTCTGTTTAAATGTGCGGCCTTGGCCCCGTGCTCCAGGAGGGAAGTGATCAGCCCGGGGAGATGGGAGTAAAGGGTGGTCAAGGAGGCAATGTCCGAAGCCTCGTGGATCTCGTGCATCAAAAAAACGGGCGATCGTCCCTGCGCAACCAGAAAGTCCTGTTCAGTGAGCATGTTATGCAAGTGGCCGGCCTCATCCAAGACCGCCAAGTGCTTGATTCCGTATTGCATCATGCTCAGCATGGCCTCAAAAACAAAGGAATCCGAAGACACGGTAATAAGGGGCGTGGACATGATCTCGGACACCGGGAGGTCGAAACTGCGTCCCAAAGCGACCACTTTTTGACGCAGGTCATGGTCGGTGACCAGCCCCAAATTCCGCCCTTGTTCGTCGGAGACGACCAAAGCGCTCTGCTTATGTTCGGTCATCCGCTGGGCAGCTGCTTGTACTGTACTTTGGCTTAGGCAGGTAACCATATTCTTTTGAAGCATTATCCGACTTAAGGGCTGATTTAAGAAGCCGGCTTGGCCCTCCTCAGTTGGGGTCTGAACACTTTGGGCGATGGTGGTCAGATAAGGGGCATCTGTGAGTTTTTGGGTGAAGCTGTCGCTGAAATGGCGGGTAAACTGGGGAGAGTTGGAGCAGAGTTGGACAAATATTTCTTTGGGCAGGCGTAAAAGAAGCACATCTTCCACAGTGCGCACAGTGCGGATGGAGATTCCTTTGTTAAACAAGATGGAAAGTCCGCCATAAATGTCTTTTTCCTGCAAAAAGCCGCGTAAGATCTTGGTTTCCCCGTCTAAAATGAATTGCTCCAAACGTCCTTGGAAGACTATGTACACGTAGTTCAAGATGGTCTTGTTCTGGACGAAAAGGGTCATATCCTGAAAATGGTGACTTTTGCTCAAGGACCTGGCCGCCAGATCCAAGTCGGCATCAGTGAGGACATGAAAAGGGGTGACTTCAGACAAAAAGGTCCGGGTCCGGTCCAATCTGTCCAGAGTCGTTGTATGAGGCATAGGCTTGTGAACTCCGTTTACTTATTAATCAGGTGGAGAGTTGACCCATCGCGTGTTTGTTATTTCTTTCCGTATGTGACTTTGACCTGGTCGCGATCAACGCCTCCGTCTTTGGCCTTGGGCAGTTGGTCAACGAATTCGATCCATCGGGGTTTTTTGTACCCGGCAATATGATCGCCCACAAACTGGATGAGCCTCTGGGCATCCAGCTTGTCTCTCTCCCGGCAAACGCATACAGCTTTGATGCCTTCACCGAACTTGGGGTCACTCACCCCTATGACGCAGGCCTCGGTCACTTCCGGGTGTTGGAGAATGACTTGCTCCACCTCAGCCGGGAACACATTCTCCCCGCCGGATTTAATTAACTCCTTTTCCGCTTTGCGGCCCTGGAAAATCAGATGTCCATTTTCATCGATCTGTCCCAAATCGCCGGTGTGGTGCCAGCCGTAACGAAAGGTATAGGCATTGACCTCATCCTGGTTCCAATAGCCCAGAAAGACCAGGGGACCCTGGAGTACGATTTCTCCTGTCTCTCCAGCCGACAGCAAATTGCCGGCCTCATCCTGAATGGAAACATTGGATAACTGACCAGGCTGGCCGGCCCCGGTTGGATGCTCGGTCAAGGGGGCGAAGGTGATCAGACCGGAGGTCTCAGTCTGACCGTACATGGCCCAAAAAGTGGAACCGGTCAAGGCCTCCCATTTGCCGGCTGTTTCCGGATTTTCCAGTCCAATGACGTGTCTGAGGCTGGATGTATCGGTCTTTCCATCTTCAATAGCCTGCATGATCTGGGCAAGTATGGGCGGGAAACTGCCAAAGAAAGTGGCCCTTTGATCGGCCATGAGTTGTGCGGCCTGAACAGGGTCGAATTGGGGCAGAAGCACATTCTTCCCCCGGCCCAGGGTAGCGGTCAAAGCCAGGTTGAGGCCCATAATATGATACAGGGGTAAAACATTGAGGCAGGCATCCTGGCTGGTGAGGTGAAAGACATAGGCCAGTTGCAGGCTGGCCAAAAGAAGATTTTCCTGGCTCAGAACAGCCCCCCTGGGGCGGCCTTGCACTGCAGCGGTATGAATGATGACGTATGGAGCATGGCCCGGGACCAGAGCCGGATGAGCCAGGCCTGCCTGCAACAGGTCGGCGTAGGTCATTTCTCCGTTCTGGGACTGGCCCAGTACAATCCTGGTCCGCACCGATGAACGCTGATCAACAACCGTGTTCACCAGATCCTGCTGGACATGTTCATAAAACATGATGTGGGGCGTGGTATCGTCCAGGATGACTTTGATTTCTTCCGGGGACAAACGGCGGTTGATCAGGACCAGGACCGCTCCGATCAGGGAAGCAGCCCCAAGCAACGGAAAAAAGTGAGGGAGGTTTCTGGCCATAACCGCCACCCGGTCTCCGTATTGGATGCCCAGATCCTGAAGGCCGGCGGCCACGGCCCTGGACTCTTTGACCAGTTGCGTACAGGTCATGTGCCCTTCGGGCCACTCAAGCGCCGGGGCCTGAGGAGTTATACACGCGTTTTGCGCCCAGTGATCAAAGACTGAAAGACTGCGCAGAGCCATAAGTCCGTCCTCCTTGCTTCACCCGGTTCGAAGAGAGAATTTCGCATCTGTATTTTGCATATACCACACACATGTAAAATTACAATCCCTTGGTCCAGCTTGGATACATGCCCCTTGCCCTGTTGACCATGTTCAGGATATTCTCGTACGAAACAAGATGTTACCCCTGAGATGGCTCTGGCTTTTCCGGGCTGGCCCTCTCCGAGGCCCAGCCTCTTTGATCAACGCACTCCCGGCCCTCGGAGAGGCCCGGGCTACTGGGCCCAGCCCTCTTCATACTCTGTTTCTTTCTTGATCGAACTGGCCGTTTGCAGCCAGAGGCGGCGCTGAACATGAAATGATTTTTTACACTGACATCAACAAAGGGAGATTCCATGACCAGCTTGTCCAGGCGCGCATTCTTGAAATGGCAGGCCGGCGCGGCTTTGAGCCTGGCCGGATCATTGACGGTTTTCCCCACCCGGTTGTGGGCCAATGACATACCGGACATCGCAATGGCTGAAGGAAAGCCCGCAGCCGCCACCAGGGCAGCGGTTGAGCTCCTGGGCGGAATGAAGGAGTTTGTTCGTCCAGGTCAGCGGGTGGTCCTCAAACCGAACATGAGTTTTGACAATCCACCGCGCATGGCCACTACAACCAATCCGGAAGTGATCAGCACTTTAGCCGGTATGTGTCGGGAAGCAGGGGCGGAAAAGGTCTGGATCCTGGATCATACTTTGCGCGGGGCGGAAGCCTGTCTCGAGAATAGCGGGATTCGAGCCGCCTGCCAGCCCATATCCGGCAGCGAAGTCCTGGCCATGGATACGCCTGAGGACTTTGTTCGGAAGTCAATTCCCGGTGCTGAGCATTTTGCCGAGACCGAGGTCATGCGCGAGGTACTTGAGTCTGATGTGCTCATTTCCGTTCCAGTGGCCAAGCATCACGGGAGTACAGGGGTGAGCCTGTCCATGAAGGGCATGATGGGGCTTATCGCTAACCGCAGCCAGATGCACTGGCGGTATGATCTGCACACTGCAATTGCCGATCTGTGCAGACTGCTCAAGGCCGATCTTACGGTCATTGATGTGACCAGGGCTTTAACTACCAACGGTCCGAGCGGACCGGGGGAAGTGAAGGAAATGAATACCGTGGTGGCCTCCAGAGACATGGTTGCTGCCGATGCCCAAGTGGTATCCATGGTCCCCTGGTATGGAAAACAGATACCGCCGGAAAAGGTTGAGCATATCCGTATTGCCCATGAACTGGGCCTGGGGCGTATGGATGTGGATAATTTAAATGTTCGCCAGGTGGTTGTATGAGTGATAACGTGCGTTATGCTGTCAGAAGATTGCTTCAGATGGCTCGGAAATCAAGAGTAAGTACCTGCAAGAGCAAAATGATTTGATGCAGCAGCGGATAATCCAGATAGGTTTTTTGGCCTTATTTCTGCTCGGAGTGGGCCTCTGCTTTCCGCCCTGGCATGAATGGACGCCTCTGGCGGCCATGATGAACCTGGATCCTGTGCTGGTTTTCGGACAATGGCTGAGCAGCAGGAAGATCCCGGCCGGTCTGGTCCAGGCCGGAACAGTGCTGGCCATTACCCTGGTATTGGGCAGGTTCTTCTGCAGCCATATCTGTCCTTTGGGTACCAGCATGGACGCCGTGTCCGGCATCGCTGCAAGCAGAAAAAGATCCTGGGAGCCGCCCCGGTCCTGGAGACGGGGCAAATACATATTTGTCCTGGTCTTGATGGTGGCCGCGGTCCTGGGCCAGAACCTCACCCATTGGGGCTCTCCCCTGTCTCTGGCCGGCCGGCTGTATGCCCTCCTGGTCTGGCCCTTTGTCCATTTTCTGTTGCAGCCAACAGGCCTGGCCCAGGTTTTAGGGGTGGGCGCTGAGCCGGCCCGGATAGGCCAGATTGGATGGCTCGGAGTTCTTTTGGGGCTTATTCTGGGCACTGCCTGGCTTGTCCCCAGGTTCTGGTGTCGATATCTGTGCCCCACTGGGGCCGTGCTGGCTGTGATCAGCCGGTGGTCCTTTCTGACCAGACGAGTTCAGGCCTCGTGCAGTCAGTGCACCCTATGTTCCAGACACTGTCCGGCCGGGATAGCCGGGCCTGGAAACATTCCGTCCGGGGAATGTTTGGCCTGCCGCCGGTGTCAGGATATTTGTCCGGAGCAGGCTGTTGACTGGCTGCCGGGGAGAGCCCGGGAGCCGGAATTCTGGCCCCGGCGGCGGCAGATTGCCGGGGCGGCGGTTCTGGGTGCAGGACTGGCCTGGCTGAACTGGAGTGGTCTGTGGGCCTATCGGGGGGAACGGGAAAAAGGGCAACCACTGGCGGAAACAATCATCCGTCCGCCCGGGGCGGTCCCGGAGGTCGTATTTTTAAACCTGTGTGTGCGCTGTGGGGCATGTATGCGGGTGTGCCCCACGAATATGCTGCAGCCTCAGGGTCTGGAACAGGGCATGCAGGGCATGTTCGCCCCAGTGGCTGTATCCAGGCGCGGGCCGTGCAGGCCGGAGTGTGCAGCCTGCGGCCGGGTCTGTCCGAGCGGGGCTGTGCGCAACCTTTCGGTCCAGGAGAAGATGTGGGCCAAGATGGGAACGGCGATGATCAATCAAGCCGCTTGTCTGGCCTGGGAATGGGACCGGGCCTGTCTGGTCTGCGATGAGGCCTGCCCTTACGGAGCCATTGATTTGCGCCGGATAGCAGGCAACGATGAAGCCGTGCCCTTTGTTTTGGAAGATCGGTGTACCGGGTGCGGGGCCTGTGAGCATGCCTGTCCGGTGCAGGGCAGATCGGCCATTGAGGTCTCTCCATCCGGGAACCTGCGTCTGGGGCGGGGAAGCTATGAGCAGGAAGGCCGCAGGAGGGGATTGTCTATCACTCGGGGAGAGAGGAACAAAATACCATCCGAACAGCCTGAAGACAGAGATACCGGGTCTGAGGACGAACTGCCTCCCGGGTTTTCCTGAGAACAGCGTCACAGGCGTATTCGTTCAGGGGGCTTTAGAAATGGGGCTTGAATGCATACTCACAGCCGGTCGCAAGGGACTGAGGCCAGAATCTGCTCGCAGTTTTCATCGAGTTCCTGAGCATACCGGCTCCAATCGAAACGTTGGCCGCAGGACCTGCAGCGCAATCCGATGAAGAATCAGGTCTTGACCGGGGTGAGGGGACCGTTGCAGGATTTGCAGCGCAGTGATTTCTCTTCCGGGGGACTTTGTCTTTTTTTCAGTAAATAGCTCAAAGGCATAGGGAGGCATCTCCTCTCGCAGCGGCCTGCGGTTTGTCGTTCATATCGGTCCCGGCCTGTACTTGACTTCAACGTCCAAGCCTTTACCATACCTCCCTCTCTCAGCGCAAGCAGAACTGTACTGAGCACACGGAAATTTTATTCTCAGGTGTAAGGCACCGGTTGTGTTCAGTCCCGCCTTTGGCGGGATCAGTGTTCAGATTTGCCTCCGGCAAATCTGAAATATTTTTGCCCCAAAGCGGGCAAAAAGAGAATAATTTGCCGGGTTGATCGAGAAAGAAACAGAGTATGAAGAGGGCTGGGCTTGGGGTCAAGCCCGCCCTACTGGAGGAGTAGCAAGAGCCATTCTTGCCTTTTTAGGCAGGTCTGTATTGAGATAGTCAAGAGGAGTCAGTGCCTTGGGCCTACGGAAGCACCACCAGTAGGCCGCCCTTGACCCCAAGGGCAGGCCATCTCTAGGGGTAAAATCTAGTTTCATACGAGCGCCGCCTCTGGCGGCGGCCGCCAGTTTGATCGAATGTGAAACGTAGAATCTGATTTGACGGTTTTACCTGAGGTTTCAGTCCCGCCATGGCGGGACTGAAACCTTAACTTCTTGTTTCAACTGAAATTGTTGACAATGATAAGTAGAACCTAAAAGTAATGACCATGCAATATTCACATCAAACCCTGACCCTGCCCAGCCTGCTGGTGGTGGTTATCGGTGCCTTGTGGGGGCTGTACTGGGTTCCCCTTCGCCGCCTGGAATATTTA
>JAWLEI010000014.1:43043-54801 GCA_041686195.1 Desulfovermiculus sp. | reverse complement strand
ATACGGCGAAGACACCTAGGCTGCCCCTACAAGGAGGTGCGGGTTATATGAACGTTTTGCGCTCTGACCAACTTTGGGTAATCATCGGAATCCTCCGGGGCAGTGCTTCGCGCGCAGCGCGTAATGCCTGCCCTCTGGGGTTTCAAAACACCCTCGGTGTCAAGTGTGTGCTATGCACAGGGGGTCCCAGTACAGGAAAGTTTTTCAAATAAACTGCAGAGAAATCCACACCCCCCACAGCACCACGGTCACCGAAAGCATGATCGAGGAAATGATAAGCTGGAGCTTGGCAGATTTGGTGCTTTCCTTGCCTCTTTCTTCTCTGATATGTTCTGAAACAATTTCATTGAGAGAATTTATGGAGTCTCGCAGAGACGAGACCTTTTCCTCCATTGCCGAGGAATCAACGGTTTGAGCTTCCTCCTGACTCTTCCAGCTCAAGTTCTCAGTCTGAGACGGATTGTTCCTTGATTCCTTTTGGGACCGACTATCCTCCATAGACTAGGCCTCCGGCATAGCGAGCCTTTTGGCTTTATGGTATAGAGAGCTACCGAGTGCCGCGGTAAAAGGCCAGGCGCGAAGCGTTCGGCTCAAAGGCCGCCTCCAGCTCGGCACTTTCGCTGTCCTCAAGAGGTTCACTTTGACCGGCACTGACCAGCTCCTGTACTTCTTGCGGCGAAGAACAGCCTGCGATGATCAGATCCGGACCGTTGTTCAGGGCATAGCGAAGCAGTTTTTGAGCTGTGACTCCTTTTCGGGGCTGCACATATTGGCCGCCTCCCAGGCATTTCATGCCGATTACAGCCATGCCCTTTTGCCTGGCCTCCTGGAGCACGAGGTCCGAAAATCCGCCCACCAGTGTTTCCGCTGGGTTGGCCGGCAGGAGAACAGAGTCCAGAGGCCAGTTCCGAACGCAGTTGAGAAGGATGTGCGGATCGTGGTGTCCGGTGACGCCGATATGCTTGACCCGGCCCTCCTTCTTGGCCTGGATGAAGGCCTTCAGGGCTCCGTCCTGGGCTTCGATCCGTCTGATGTCCTCGCTGGTGCGGACGTCGTGAATCTGCCAGAGATCCAGGCTCTCGAAGCCGAGTGTTTGGAGGGTGTTGTCCAGATCCTTCAGGGCACCTGAATACGAGCGTTCTGCGGACTTGCTGGTGTGAAAGATCCCTGGTCTGGCTTGAGGCTGCTCTGACCACACCGAGCCCAGATAGGCCTGGCTACCGGAATAGGCCGGTGCGGTGTCGAAATAAGTTATACCCTGGGACAAGGCTTCCTCGATGACTGAACGGGCTTCGGCCTGGCGGCCGAAGGTCCGGAGTATACCTTCCCCTCCCAGGCCGATCCGGGTGACCTGGGGGCCTTGCAGCGTGAAGGCGGTTGTTGGCAGGCTGGACATGATATCTCCCATTAAGGTTGTCTGATAGAGTCAAAAGCTTTTGAATAGCTGCAACGACGCTTCCTTTTTAATACGCCATACATCCACAATCACTCTTCCTCAAGGAGCCAGGGTTATTCCTTGGCTAGTGTCTTGCCGCATGTCACGCCTTGGTTGTCGCAAAAGAAGAAACATCCCCACCCCCCTCGAGGGGGGACAAAGAGGGAAAACCGACAACGTGCAATTGATGCGACACTACGTCCATACTCTTCAGATAGGATTCTTCAAGGCCGAGTCAAGGTTTTCAGATCCCGGATGAGAGACCGCTTATTTGAAAAATAATATCCAGCCTTTTCCTCTGTCCAAAGAGAGTCAAGAATGCCTGTCTCCCATCCCATTCTGTTCATCAGTTGACGGGATATCGTGTCTTTCGTATTCTGTACCACAAAATCATGCTTCTTGCTCAAGGGGAAAAAGCAAGCTTCGTCCGCTTATGCTCGCTGTACAGTGCTTCGATTCCAACCATCAGACCATTTCGAAATAACTTTCCCGAGAGCATGGACAGGCACTTTTTGACTGGGTCTTGATAAATCGATAACCGGGGCACAAAGCGGTCCGAATCTCCTCCTTCAGCAGAAAAACGACCTTGAATCCTGAACTGACAGATCACGATCAACCAATTCTGTTTTATCCAACAAAGAACGAACTGTTGCTGTAATGACAGGAAACCAATCCTTGAGACTTGGGACAAAACGCTATGCCTCAAAAACAGATCCAGCTGCCTCTGCCCGACCAGGAGAGCTATGAACCGCAGACTCTGTATCTGCAGAAGCCCAAGGACTTTGAGCAGCTGATTTCCGGCTTCAACAGACTCAAGGCTGTCTCCTTTGTGGCCACTCCCAGCCTTGTGCTGGACATCTTTGAAAAGTACGGCTTTAATCAGATGCAGCTATTGGTGGGAGAAGAGATCTCAGTTAAGCATTACAAGGCCCAACTTGAAAAGAAGCAGATCAGCCTGATCCAAAGGATGATGCATCTGATGCAGGAAGACAAGTTGACTGTCTTCTTTCCCAAAAACAAGACCATTCATTCCAAACTCTATATCCTAAGCCGCGATGACAGACACCGGGTAATAATAGGCAGCGCCAACCTCAGCGAAACCGCCAGCAAAGCCAAAAAGCAGCATAACTATGTAGTCTACTGGGATCTACAGGAGGGCGACCGGCTGCTGGATAAATTTTTCCGGGACTATCAGGCCCATCTGAAGAATTCCAGGATCTTCCTGGACGATCTGCTGCAGCTGCTGAAAACCAAAGGCGAGCCTGAGGAGAAGGTCATCAGGACCTGGCTCTCCCAGGACGTGGGCGAAGTCAAAGACATTGTGGAATCCGAGGCCTCCAGGATCCTGACTGACCTGACCAGGCAGGCCCTGCAGGCGGCGGATAATGAGGAGGGCTCGGACCAGGAGCAGGAAAAGGCCCAGGCGCTCCAAGAAGACGGCCAGGAAATCCGGGTCATTGTCCCCTCTGATGCCAGGACCCGGGAAAAGATAGAAAAAACCCTGCAGCCTTTGAATCCGAACATTGTGAACTCCGAGCTCCGCCTGAAAGCCAAGGATTTCTGTGAACACGTCAAAAAGAGCTGTGGCATACCGATCATGGGCATAGACAAGCCCAATCGCAAGGTTTTCCTGCACTTGGGGGATCACCAGAATGTCCTCTCCATTCCGGCCGGCGAGAAGGACGAGATCAATCAGGAGCTGGCGAATATCGAGGAGTATATCGACTCCTACAGGTTCGGGGAATCCATGGACCTGCAGAGAATTCAAATGAATGTCTTCGAAGCTCTGCTGTACGTGCTGTCCTCCCCTTTTGCCCATGAATTCAAGAAGCTGGCCAAAAAGGTGGACATGTATGCCAGGGGTCCCAGCTATCTTTACCTCTATGGACCCTCCTTCAACGGCAAGACCAACTTTCTGCGCTTTTGCCTGAAGCTGATAACAGGCAGCCACATCGAGCCCATCGCCCAGGAATACTTCAACAAGACCAGGATCATGAACGCCAGGACCTTTGGCACAGTCTTCCCGCTCATGTTCGACGACGTGAATATCAGCTCCAACCCGACCATGGAAACTGTGCTCAAGAACTACTGGGAAGTCTGGTGGATGCCTGAGCACCCGGTGCCCCAGATTATCCTGACCACCAACAGGCCCAACCCGCCAGAATGGGCTAATACCAGGATCAAAAGGATCAACTTTGACATCAAGTTTGATCAGAAAAATATTGAGGCCAGGGAAACCTTGAACCGTATCCTGAATACAGACTGCGATGTGTTCAGGATATTCGCCCACAACTATCTAAAGCTTTTGGATCAGCCGGTACATGAGATAAAGGACAGCCTTCTGGGAGATGAGCTGAGCTTGTCCAGGAAGGTCTTCAGGGATCTCTATGAGTATGCTGACCGAGAAATCCCTCCATACTTCCCTCAAGAGCCTGTGGAGAACATCTACGATATCGACAAGATGGAATGGCTGGAACTCTTCGAAACAGGAGTACTGTCCCAGGAAGAGCAGGCCAACAAGATTCTCGTGTCTGCGGATAAAAACATGCCGTCTTATGAAGTTACCAGGTATGCCAGCCTCTTGCCCCAAGGAGTCAAAGCCAAACGCAAGGGCCACATCATAATCATCGAGGGCAAGGATAAGTACCTGGAATGGACTCAGGCCGGCCGCAGAAACAAAGGGCTGCTCAGGAGGCTGCTGCAGAGGTTCTCCAGACCACATACCTAGTGGATTAAAATCAGGCTGTTATCTAAGTGCCGACCAGGCATTTTTGTTTCCCTGGAGCCGGAAAGGGCCTGCATGGCTTTGTGCAGGCCCTGGAATACTATCCCTTGAAGAGGATATCTTCTGGAGATGGCGTATCTCTCTGGATCTGCCGGGAACAACCTAACATTCATCCACTACGTATCACATCCGGAGCGGGCAGATACGTTCAAATCTTGCCTGCACTGCCCCTTATTTTCTCTACATGATATCTGCATCTATTTTCTTTCATCACCAATGAGCTCAATGAGGTCGCCATTGCAAAACTTCACATATTTTTCACTGGTTTCCATAGTCGCTGTTTCAAACATTTCAACCAGGAGAGGGCAGTGATGGCTGCAGTACTTACCACTTTGCGAAAAAGGACATATCATTGGAATTTTCTTATCGTTTCTTAAAAATATAACCTCGCCGTCTTTACCGAAATGCGCCTTATTAACTTTATTCAGACCTTCCATGGCACCCTCCTTACATTCTGAGATTCATTATCAATTAATAACAACATATAGTTATTATATTGTAATCCCAGACTCAAGTAAAGGTGTCTTTGTTTTTTTCGCCACGGTAATTTTGTTTTCTGGTGCAAGGAGCCTGTAGTGTTCAGTCCTTTTTTGCCTGGAATCAATGTTCAGCTTCAAAAGGCTCATTTCATACTGAGATTGTTGACAATAAAAAGCTGAACCCAGAAGCCCTTCAGAACTCATTCCCCAAATTTCCAAAATCCTTGTTCAGGCCCCAGCTTTGCTTGCCTTGACCCGAATTGCCCCCTTGAAAAATATGAGATATAAACAATCAAAACATAAATTTTTCCTGTATCCTGACCAACAATCGAATCTGTAAGGAGGTACTATGAACCGCACCCTTCATCCGGCGTTTTCCAGTCTGTGCATCGCTTTTTTGCTCTTGTATGCACAGTTAGCACTTGCATCCCAAGGCGTTCAGGTGCACCGAGGTCCAACTCAGATTCCGAACGGAGACGCCCAATCCGCCCAGGATATAACCATAACCAACGAAAAGCTTGCTGTGGCCTTTGCTGTGGAGACCGGGGCTCCCTGGGGAGTTGCCCGGGGAGGAATTCTGGATGGAGCAGTGGTTAAAGACGGGGGAATACAACTTGACCAGGTGACTCTGATCGATTTCATCCCCAACAACTGGTCCAGCTGGCCCACCACCTATCAGCGGGTGACGGTGCAAAAAGACACTTCAGAAAAAGCAGTCATCCAGGCCGAGCGCGACTGGGGGCAATGTGATCTGGTCACCACCTACACTCTGGAGCAGGGATCAGACCGGATGCACATGAAAACCGTGATGACGAATAATGGAGATACACCGGAAGAGGAGATCCTCTCCGGATACGTCCTGTGGTGCACAGGCGGCTCGCATTTCGGCCCGGCCGGTCTGTCCGGACGGGAAGAAGGCTCCAGGGAAGGAACCATGAGCGACTGGAGTGTAACCTATGATCGGGACTGGGCCATCGCCATCCACGCCCCCTATTTCGATCACTTTGATTACGACGGCCAAGACCTGTACCTCAAACACACTCTCCAGCCCGGAGAGTCCAGAACCTTTGAAGGCTGGCTGCAGATCACCCCATCCGGTGATCTGGCTCCTGTGCTTCAGGCTGAAATTAAGCGCAAGGAGTTGGCTCATGGCGCAGTACAAGGCACAATTTCCACCCCGGATGGCAATCCTGTAAAAGCTCCCTATATCGTGGCTCGAAAAAAGGGTGAAACCTATACCTGGGCCAGGGGTGAGCAAGGGGCCTTTGATATGACTCTGCCCGTGGGAGAATATGAGCTCTATGCCACAGCCAAAGGACACGCCCCTTCCACTGTGCACAAGGTATCGGTGGAGGATGGCCAAAGCACAGAGCTTACTTTTGATGATTTGCAAAGCCCGGGGCAGGTATCCTTTACCATAACTGAATCAGGGACCGAACTTCCTTTGGATGCCCGCATATCCATTCAGGAAGGTGTGCAGCCGGTTATTGGATTCCTGGGTCAAAAGATCTTTTTCACTGAACTGGAAGATCAGGGAGTAAGTGAGGCCGCATTGGCCCCTGGAGAATATACCTTCCAGATTCAGGCCGGGTCACCCTTTTTCAGTCAGGCCCAGGATGTCGAGATAACTGTTCCCAGCCAGGATACGGTTCACGCCCGGATCAAGGTGCCGTCCCTGGCCAGACCTCAAGACAGAAACTGGTACGGAGTGGATTTGCACCACCACTCTGATCAGCTGGACGGAAAGACCCCGCCCGAACTCCTCGTCCGGTCCCAGCTGGCGGCCGGCCTGGACTTTCTCTTTGTCAGCGATCACGACACCACAGTAAACCATGTCCATATCTGGGAGCTGGCCCAAAAAAGGGGAGTGCCTTTTGTCCCGGCCATAGAGATTTCCCCCTCCTGGGGGCATTTCAATGCCTACCCCCTGCAGTTGGGTCTGCCCTGGACCGTGGATACCAGTCAGGCTGATGTTCAGGCCCTGTTTGCCGCGGCCCGGGACATGGGTGCTGAAGTGATTGGCGTGAATCATCCCTTTATAAAGTACGGATACTTTGCCAACCTGGAGAGCAACAGTACCCAGGGAGGGTTTGAGCCCGGATTTGATCTCATTGAACTCAATGGGGCTGTAGATTATGAAAAGGCCCTGAATAAAGCCTGGTCTTTGTGGAACAAGGGATGGAAGACGTACCTCCAGGGCGGAACCGACGTCCATGACGTGATGCTGGAAAATGAGATCTCCGGTTCCATACGGACAATGGCCCATATCCCGGAAGCGGTGACTGTGGACAATCTGATCCAGGCTGTTCAGGCCGGGCACAGCTATGCTACTACCGGCCCCCTGGTATATCCGAACGGGCCACTCTTTGGGGAAGCCCTCACTGTCCAGCCCGGGGACAAGGTTCAGTTGGCCTTTGAGGCAGTGGCTGCCCAGGGCCTCAGCCAGGTAGAGCTGGTCCATAACGGCAAAACCGCTCAGACCATAAACTGGGAGAACACTCCCCTGCGTTCTGATTTTGCCTTTGAGCTTGAAGTTTCAGAAGATGGCTGGGCTTCCCTGGTCCTCACGGATCAGGACGGAAATGCGGCCTACACCAATCCCATTTGGCTGAATGTGCGTGAATACACTGCTGATGCTGAATAGATACCAAAGTACTTTACTTTTTGCACGCTGCACTCAGCAGCGCGGGAAATGAATTCCCGCTCGCCGACGTAGCGCGAGTCACGCCAATGGCGTGACTACTAAGGGGAGCGAAATGTGAAAAACA
Organism: Desulfovermiculus sp.; assembly: GCA_041686195.1. Lineage (GTDB taxonomy): Bacteria > Desulfobacterota > Desulfovibrionia > Desulfovibrionales > Desulfothermaceae > Desulfovermiculus. The sequence continues at coordinate 47,334 of JAWLEI010000014.1, read as the reverse complement.
TTTCGCTCCCCTTAGTAAATTGCCGGCGGATAGCCAGAGGTTTAAGCGAAAATAGAATCCGGGGAAGTAATGGTAATAAATTTGGCGTAGATATTGTGAACCCTTTTTTTCTGCTCTTTCAGGCGGGCCGCTGATTCCTGGGAAATCCATTTGGGAACATGGAGGTTATAGATGATATGGACCAGATCAGCAATAATCTCTTCAGTTGATTGGCACCATTCCAGGGTGCATATCTGGCTGTTCTTTTTCGCGGTTGCCAATTCCTTTTCCAGAATATCCAGGGACTCATCCAGGGCATCCAGATACTTGGTCCAGATATCCTCAATTTTTGCAAAGAGTTGATCGTAGCGATTCGGATCTTGAGTTGTCATTGTTCTTCCTCCTTTATGTGATCATTTCCTTTGGGCCCCCATAGTCTATCAGACTTTATCTACCATTTCTGATACTGACGTCAATTCCTTCCTGGTTTTTAAACACTCTAGCAAAAAATCAACTAAACATCCAACCCCAGGCTTCTAGCTTGAGCTTCTCGTTTTTTTCAATGTGAAAGATAAGCTCTATTGCTTGATGGCGATTTCTTGCTTGGTCTGAAAGCACAAATCTGGTACTAAATTTTTGGCTTATGACCCCGCTTACAGTGCTGGTTCTTATGGAAACATGCTGCATAATCTTTTGTAATTTGTGACACGAAAACCAATTTACTTAACACATAGGAGCCCTATGTGTCCAGCTGTCCAATGGAGAAAAGACCATCTGCAGATGACCTGCGGCAAACAGCCGGCCAATGCCGCCACTATGCCATGTGTAAAATCAACTCCCTGGGAACAGGTCTCTGCCCTGCTGGAAAGGAGCATGGCTATGTGAGCTATTACCCCCAGGGGCGAATGGACCTGTACCATGCTCTCTCCCAGGACATGATCCCTGTCACTCCGGAGTTGGTGCAGATCGCTAAGTCCTGCGACATGTGCAGCCTCTGCGATACCCAGTGCCATTTCGTGACCGGAATGCGCCCCCTGCTGGAAGCGGTGCTGCAGCCCAGTCCGGAGACCGCGGCTCAGGCAGTGGAGAAGGACCTGCAGTCTTTTTACACCGAGCTGTATGCCCGGCCGGAAATGACCGATATGGTCTGGTTGACCATGTTCCGGATTGTAAGCGTCCGCATGTCCAGACACAAGCACATGTTCGCCTTTCTGATTTACGTCCCCCTGCATCGGTTGGAGGTAATCACCGGAATATGCACTGAACTTGAGCGTATTGCCCATAATCATGGTATTCAGGCTGATTTCGGTTTTCTTACCCCCCTGGATCTGGGCAAGCGGGCCATACTGGAGTACGACTATTACCTCGATCACCAGGACCCCCTCGAAGCGGAAAAGATCGAGAAGGCCCAGCTGAAGTTCGAGCCCTACCTGGATGCCTTGAGTGCCTCCACACCGGGGGTGAAGTGGCTCAAATACATATTTTCCCAGGGCTGCGCCCGCAAGGAGGCCTTTCTGTACACATGACAACGACAGACCGCGCTCAATCTGAATACATCGCTAACACATCATCCCGGGAGCCGGCCGTCCTGGTCACCGGTGGAACCGGATTTCTGGGCAGCCACCTGGCTGTTCGGCTTTTGGCCCAGGGGCAGAGAATTCTGCTGCTGGCCCGGAGCTATAAGGGGCACAGCCCCCGCCAGCGCGTGCAGCGTCTGCTGGACTGGTTTTATGTCCCGGATGAACACCGGCAGAGACTGACTGTACTGGAAGGGCATCTGGACGTTCCCGGCCTGGGTCTGAATCCAAAGGACGCTCAGCAGGTCAGAAACTCCGTCCGGGAAGTCGTTCACTGCGCTTCAAACACCTCCTTTGCCTCCCGCAAGCGGGAGCAGGTGGAAAAAAACAATATCCAGGGCCTGCACAATCTGCTGCAGGCTGTGGCCACAAGCCCGTGCCGCAAGCTGCATTTGATCAGCACCGCCTAAGTGGCCGGGACCCGCAGCGGCCTGTGCCAGGAGGAGTTCACCCGGCCCGGGGGCATTTCACAATGTCTACGAGGAAAGTAAATGTCGGGCGGAACATATGGCCGCAGAGCACTGCGCCCGGATGGGGATTCCCCTGTATGTACACCGGCCCTCAATCGTGTACGGAGATTCCCGCAGCGGCAGGACCCTGGCTTTTAATGCCCTGTACTACCCCATCCGGGCCGCACATTACTTTCAGAAAGTTATATATCCGGGACATTCTGGACAACAAAGGGCACAAGGCCCGGGCCATGGACATCCGCCTTTATCCGGACGGCAGCCTGCACCTGCCGGTGCGTGTCCGCGGCTTTAGCCACGGCGGTGTCAACCTGATTCCTGTGGACCATTTCGTCCGGGCCTTCATGGCCATTCGCCGCCATGTCCCTCAGGGGGGCATTTTTCATATCGTAAGTCCTGACAATACAGAACTTTCCCGGATTGTAGACTACACCCAGCGCTTTTTTCGCCTTTGCGGCCTGCGCATCGCCGAGGATGACGAGTTCAAAAGACAGCCTGCAAACAGCCTGGAAACGTTGTTCGACAAGCACATGCAGGTCTACGCCCCTTACATGCAGGACACCCGCACCTTTGAACATGCCGCAACCTCGAGCCTTCTGGCCAGGCAGGGTATTGTCTGTCCTGAGTTCAGCTATGATATTTTTTCCACCTGCATGCGCTACGCTGTGGAGAAAAACTGGGGAAAAGACCTGCAATGAAGACATGACCCATGACCAAGTACACCTCCTATGGATACCAAAAAATTCCGGCTTCGGAAAAACGCCGGCTGATACTAGGACATTTTGAAACCATTGCCCGGCGCTATGACCTGGCCGACGCTTTTTTAAGCTTTGGGCTGCATTTTCTCTGGCGGCGGCGGGCCATGCACCGCCTCCACCTTCCTCCCGGGGCCAGGGTCCTGGATGTCTGCGCGGGCACTGGGGACTTCGCCCTTCTGGCCGCCAAGGCGGCAGGTCCCGATGGCCGGGTGGTAGCCTGCGACATCAGCCGGGCCATGATGGCCGCAGGGCGGGACAAGGCAGCCAGGGCCCATGTGGGCGATCAGGTGTTTTGGGTCCAGGGGGATGCGGAACGGATGGGACTGGCCCGGGAAAGCTTTGACGCCGTCCTGGTCGGGTACGGCATCCGCAACTTCGTCTTTCTGGAGCAGGGTCTGGAGGAAATTGGCCGGGTTTTAAGACCCGGGGGAAGGCTTGTGGCCATGGAGTTTTCCATTCCCAGAACAGCCTGGATCCGCACCCTCTATCACCACTACTCCTTTAAGATCCTGCCCTGGGCCGGGAGACTGATCACCGGAACTGCCGACCCCTTTCACTACCTGGCCGAGTCCGTCCGGGTCTTCCCTTCCCCGGAACAGGTCCAGGAGCTGATGACGGAGAAGGGATTTGCAAAGGCCGCCTTTGAGCGGCTGAGCAACGGCCTGGCCGTTATCTACTCTGGGGAAAAAGCCGAGTCCTGACCGTTTGATGAACAAGAACCAAAAGCTCAGCAGCTGCCATGTGTATCCTGCTTTCCTTTACGAAATCTACCCTCTCTGCATTCGGCAGGTTGGCTGCGGCAAAGCCTTCATGGGCTGGCTCATAGTGAATGGGTCGTGACTGCTTGGTATATAGAGGTTCATAAAAGCCCTCTCTTTCTCCGTCACCCCGGCGCAGGCCGGGGTCCAGACTTCTTTTTTCAGATCTGACTCTTGATCCGGGGTCCGGGATGATGTTTTTTTGTCGCAATGGAGCCCGATTATCCGCCAGCATCTGAACCTCCCCTGTCTTAATTCCCAAATTCCCAAATTCCTCAATTCCTCAATCACAAATTGCTGCCGCTTATTCATCATCCTTTAATTGAGCCAAAACATCGGCCAGATCCTCGTCTCCCTTGAGATGGTACAACCCTTCCTGATCGTCTCCCTTGGTTTCAAACTCAGGTTCCGGATTCTTCAAGGGTACTGATGGACCAGAGAATAAGGGCTTTTTGGCCGGCTCATCTTTTTGCTCAGGTGCACCCAATGCCGTCTGCCTTGCGCCTTCATCCTCAGAGTAGGCTTCCTTGCTCGGCTGCAGGCTCTGTATAGGCGAGACAAAGTTTCGCTTTTGACCCAGAAACTCCCGTTCATAGCGCTCAAAGGTATACATGCCCTCCTGTCGGCCCATCTCCATGGCATTTTCGATCTGAGACAGCTCTCCCTCCCGAATGAGGCGCTTAATGCTCTTGGTGGTCCGCAAGACACTGAGCAATGGGACCCGAAAGCCCAGTTCCGGTTTGTACTGCAAC
>JAWLEI010000014.1:3785-42943 GCA_041686195.1 Desulfovermiculus sp. | reverse complement strand
GTATATTGCCGTTCTTGCGGACCACAAAGGGATGATTGCCGCTGATATGCAGGTCCGTGCATCCCTGCTGCATACAATAAAAAGGCAAGGGAGGACAGAAGGTTGGGTCTAGATGCCCCAAAAAAAGGACGCGTCACGCCAACAGGCGAAGATGCGTCCTTTTTTTCAAAAAATTATGCCTTTGTGACGGGATCTTGGCCGCTGCAAAGCACTATGGCTTACTTTTGTGGTCGACGGGCGGAAAACCAGCCCCATTTCATGTCTCCATCCTGGCAGCAGCCCAGCTTGAGCTGCCAGCGGGAGCGGAGATACTCATAGTCCTCTTTCGAGAATTTGGAAATAAATTCATCTTTGCGCGAATCAAGTTTGTTCAGCTGATCCTGGAGGATGGAAATCAGATAATCGGTCTGATCCTGAATGGTGACCTGCTCAAATCCGGCCTGCCGGATATGGTCTGCATATTCTTCCAGCTCCAGGAGGGGATATCCAGACTCCTGGATGTAACACTCAAACTTTTCGCTTCCCTGCCCGACCCTGCGGGCATAATCAGTAATCATCACTGCCCCGCCCGGGGCCAGCCAACGGTAGAACTTCTGGAACAGGGCGTCCTTATCCGGAACATGGAGCAGGGTCTCCCTGCTCCAGATGACGTCAAAAGATCCCTCATCCCAGTTCATCTCATGGATATCGCCCTGGTGAAAAGAGACATTGGAAATGCCTTTTTCCTTTTGTCGCTGGGTGGCAATGTCCACAATCTGCTGGGTCAGGTCCACCCCGCTGACCTTGGCCTTGTATTCCGAAGCCATCAAAAAGGCTGGTCCACCCAAACCGCTTCCCACATCCAGAGCCCGTGTGCCTGGAGACCAGTTCATCGTATCTATAATCTCCTTGGTTACCTGGGGCTCGCCATACCCCAAAAAACCCGGGCCGAAAATCCATTCATAGCGGTAAATTCCGGTCAGAGAATACTGTTCGCCACTGGCCATTGAACACTCCTTACGTATATGATTTAAAGATACCAGAACACTTGGATCCTCAGGAAGAGAGTTTCCAAGGTATTCATGACGTTGTTTTGATCCACACCGGATTGGTAAAAGCCCGGTTGCCTCTCGCATCGGCAACCACCAGGGAGTACCAGCCGTCCTGCTCCGGCCGGACTGTAAACCGAACCTGCCGTTTTTTTTCACTTTTCTCCAGCTCGAGGCTCTCTGCGATCTCTGCGTTGTTGATGAGCTGCACCTCTTTGAGGCCATGCACCGCAACCAGGTCATAGCCCAAATCAAGCACTTCTCCCCTATTGATTTTTTCTGTTTGGCCAAATGGAATATCCGGAAAGATCAAGGGGCCATAGGTGGCAAAACACCGGCCGGCCTTGAGGGCGGCGATGATTGCGGGCGGCGTGGGTTCACCCTGGATATTTACATACACGCGTACCGCTCCGCTGGTATCCTGCCATACACTGTGCGTATCTGTTCCGGCCGTAAGATAAACAGCCTGTCCTTGGTTCCAGAATGCCCAGGCCTTATGCAGGGTCTGCTCTACCGGATATTGGTAATTGATTTCCAGGAGGTCGAAGTTATCCACATACCCGCCCGGGGCCACCCCCAGGTCCAGGCTGCGGAAATAGCCGTAGGTGCTGTAGGGGTGGTTGATGACCACCACCTCCGCCCCCAGTTCCCTGGCGTGACTGAATATCTTTTCTGCCGTGCTCGAACCCGGATCCAATCCCAGCTCTCTCTGAGAGTCGACCGGATATATATTGAAATGACCCCAGGCCGGAGATATCTCCATGGCCGGAATGAAAGGCACATTTCGCGTGGCAGCCAAAGAGGCCATGAGGCTGTTTTTTACTGTTGCGTCGTGATCGCTGAGCAGGGCTATATCCAGCCCGGAGGCCAGCTGGGAGCGAAGTACAAACTCCGGCGATGTCACCCCGTCCAGAACGTCTCCGTGATGATGCATATCGGCACCGTACCATCCCTGTTCAGCCGGACGTACCATAAGCTCCAGCTCAACTTCCAGATGACGCTCGTCCTCTGCCTGCAAGGATACAGGTACTTCCCGGGGCAGACAGAGAAAATCCCCCCCATGGGAAATGGAAAAAACATACTCCCCGGGAGGAATGGTCAACTCGGCCTGCCCCTTGCTCGTAAGATCGGTAAAATAGCGGGATTCTCCCAAAAAGCCGATCACCGGGGCCGGCCCCTGGACGATATCTATCCGGGCATCCAGAGGGCTCTGATCCCGCATATCTAAGACCTGAAACCTCAATCGAGCTGGAGACTGCAGGCCTGAAAAATCTTGGACTGTGCTCTGATGTTCAGTAATGCGGATTTCTTGAGCCTCACTTTGACTAAAGTGCCTGGCCGTTGCATGTACCCTGTAGTCACCCGGGGGCAGGGAGAACGAGTAGCTGCCATCTCGGCCCTTGGCCCAGGTCAGAACGTGCCCGTTTTGTTCCACCACCACGTAAGGTTCGGCAACCGCCTTCCCGGCCTGATCAAAGACCCGGCCTTGCAATCTTCCCCTGGGGCAGTCCCTCTGTTCAAGCTCAAAATCCCAGATTTCGGAAATATTGCTGTGAGCACAAACCTGAATCCAGGCCTGCACGCTCTTGGTCTCCCCTGGAGCCAAACTGAGAAGGCCGAACATATCCTGGCCGAAATGATCAATGTATTTGACATACGGAGCATGGAGGGCGATGCACCAGTTGTGATCATAGCCGATAAAGCTCCAGGTCCGGGCACCATCCGCCTGGCCCTCCTTGATTCCCTCCAGTCCGGGCGGGGTGAGCATATATCCACCCTTTAAGTACAGTGTATATCCGGGCTGAATGTCTTCCAGGGCCTGGCTCCCGGCATTGGTCATGCTGGTGGATACATTAATGACATTTTGGCCCTTGGCTAATGTGTAGTCAGTGACCAGGTGCACCTCACCCCAGTCTCGTTCCACCCGGATCACACCTCTCTCCGGCCCGCTTTCCACGGCCTGGACCCGGTGGTAGGTGTTGGGCCAGCTGCACCAGTTGTCGGGCAGAAAATCAAAAATATTGACCAGATCCAAAAGAGGTTCACCGTTGACCGCAGGAGAGATATCCAGGATACCCCCCGAAGGCATGCCCCAGGGCGGTTTGGCCTGAGTGGCAAACTTACAGATCACCTGGTTGTTCATCAGGGCCAGGTCCCCGGAGGCTCCGGTATCCCCGTCCGGGATAGCTGCACCGTCAGTGGTGACCCTCACCCGATCTTGGGCTGATTCGTGTACAGTTGTGGTCATAATATCTTTATAGTTTCAAACTTCAGCGCCGGCATCGCCGGCGCTGAAGTATTACTTAGCTTCTGGGCACGTCAAGTCCCTGCTTTTTCATCTCCTCCCGAATTCTATCCTGGGTATTTAAGTATTCGGTATTGGTGATCTTCTTGGTCTTTAGGTCGTAGATCTGGGAGAAGTTGTAGCCTGGAGTTGGATCTTTGATCTTGTCCTCATACTTGGCAAAAAAGGCCTGAGCCAGAGGCTCGGCTTGCTCGCGGGTCATCTTGTATGCAGCAAGGCCCATCTCAGCGTGGAAACGATGATCGTATGGGAGCAGAGAATCCGGATCCACGGCCTTGGCCGGATGTCCGGAAAAGATCTGTCCCCCGGCCGGGACCACTGAGAGCATATAGGCGGCCATCTCGTAGTGGTACATCTCAGTTCCGGCCCCGCCGCCCAGGTAGGGCAGGTTGACCATGGGCCGCTGCATATGCCGAGCATTGACCTGGTTGGACATGCCGATGGACCAGAGCAGGGGCTTGGTTGAAGACATGCGTAAGGTCTGGTGCAAAGGGGCATTGTAATGGTAGTTGCCCCGGTAGATGAGACAGCCCATAATTATGTAGGCTGTGGCCAGAACCGCGTTTCCTTCCGCTCCTCCGGCATATCCCCCGAACAAAGGAGTGGAGGTAGAGCCTATATTGGCACTGATGGAATTGAAGTAAGCCACCTTTTGCAGGGCCTCGTAGTTGACGATCATCTCGGCCAAAAAGTCGATGAGAAAACCGTCACTGGGCTTGAGGCTGAAATGGGGGGAGGCTGCAGCAATCATGGATACCGAGTTGGAAGCTGCCGAGATGCCGTTGATAATGGGCAGTCCGGCCCGGCCGCTGCGACGGATGGCCTCCTTGGCCAGGATAACGGTCTTGATGGCCGAGAGGATCTCCTGGGGAGAGCGGACCCTGGCGTCCTTGCCCCGCATATGCAGGATGGAAGGTACGCTGACCGAATCCACGATATCGATTTCAGCCATGCCCTGCACAATATCGATGTAGATCTGCTCATCAGTAGTGTAGATCCCACCCCCGACATGGATCCAGGGCCTGGTTTCCGTGTCGTCCAGCTTTCGCCCGGTCATGGCCTTTCTCTCCCGGCCCTCGCCAAAGTAAGCAGTGCGTGGGGCCTGCTCTACGGCCCGCAGGACCTCGTCTTTAGAGAACTGCATGATCCGGTTGGTGTCCGGGCAATAGGCTCCGGCCTCGGCAATGAGGTCTACGGCCGCATCAAACACACGATCGGTGAGGTCGTCATCTGTATTCACAATGGTTTGCTTGTCCCATTTCACTCCGTGCCGCTTGATCACTTCCTGGATCTTGGGCACAAAGTGCTTCATGAAATAGTCCATATCCTTCATAAGGGGGCCCTGATCGGCCCGGTCAAAAACTTCAATAAGGTCGAGCATTATGGATTCCTCCAGCGTTTATTATATGCCGGTGTGCGCATAGGTTACGGCATGACATTTACATCTGCTTGTCCGGACCAAAAAGGCGAAAGCAAGGCTCCAATCCCTGTTCATCCGGGCTCAACCCGGATCGTTGACCCGGATCCCTATACTACTGTACCAGCTTCTTGGCTTCCTTGACCGCACCGAATGCTGTTTCTGAATAGGCATCGGCCTGAATCTCCTTTACCCAGCCCGGAGTGACCGCTCCACCGCCGACCATGATCTTGTACTTGTCCCGCTTGCCCTGCTCATTCAAGGCTTCAATCATGTCCCGCTGCCCGACCAGGGTGGTGGTCAAAAGAGCGGACATGGCGATGATATCGGCATTGGTCTGCTCCGCCTTGTCAATGAAGCTGAAGGGATCCACATCCACACCCAGATCATGCACTGTAAAGCCGGAAGTCTCCAACAAAACCTTGAAGATGTTCTTGCCGATATAGTGCATGTCCCCTTTCACTGTTCCCAAAACCACAGTGCCGATCTTTTGAGAGGCACCGCCCCTCTCCTCGATCTTGGGCTGAATGATATCCATGGCACTTTGGAAGATATTGGCCGCCTGCATCATTTCCGGCAGAAATTTCTCTTCGTTTTCAAACTCATCCCCAACCTGCTGCATCCCGGGAAGAAGACCCTGTTGGATGAGTTGTTGAGGGTCCACGTTTTCCTCGATTCCTTGCTTGCTTAAGGCCAGCACTTCATCTTCATTCAAGTCCACCAGGGCTTGAGTCAATTTGCCAAACAGTTCTTGGTTGCCCATTTGTTCCTCCTTAAGAAAATACATTACCAGATATTATATTCAAAAAATAACTTGAGACTTCACTCGATCGAACGTTCAGCACTTTGTTGAGGAGTGCAGGTGAACACAATCTGCCAAATAGACTGTGCTGGAGTCGGCTGTGACTGCATTGCTTAACAGGGCGGGAAGCACTTCAAAATTGCTGCGCCTTGATATTGTTTAGAACCGACTTTAAACCGGCATACAGGGTTGGAAGGGCTATGTGGGACTCACTTTTCTGCACTGCGAATCGCAGTTTCACATCCAGGGGATTGGGGAGGTTTTGAATGAGGCGTTCCCCCTTTTCAGTCAGTTGAATCTCCATAACTCGGCGATCTTTTTGCCGGGTTCGGTTGATCAATCCTTTGGTTTCCAGCCGGTCAATAATTCCGGTCATGTTCGAAGGGGTTACATACAGTCTTTTGCTCAACTCGATGGCTGACTGTGCGCCATATTGCATCAGAAACCGGAGAATAGCCCCCTGATTTTCAGTTATTCCAAATTTCTGATATGACTTCCGGGATTGACGAGCTTGCATGTCAACTGCTCGAGTCAGTTCCTGGACCGCTTCGGCAGTCAGCTCAACCCAATCATTTCCACCTAACTCTTGAGAATATTGTACAGATTGAGCCACTTTGCTCCCCCTTGAAAATCTTAAGGTACTTTTCTTGCTCCTTCTTTACCTCCCATTCCGACCAGAAAAGATTGAGCTGACCGTTTGAATTTGAACTATATAAGCTTTAATAATTGATGTCAAGACATTTCAACATATGATGATTTATGCATATGCCCGATAACAACAAGCTAATTACCGTATTGCAATATCAATATATATTCATATAAAGGCCTACAGAAAGAAGTCTGGCCATACAGGCTGGTAAATGCTTTGGCAGGCAGATCGGGGTGTTTGGTGAGGGAAAAGGGAAAAAACGAGGAAGGAGGACCCGAGAGATCAGCTCAATATCTTTGGCAGGAAACTGTTCTCTGCATCAGAAATACACTGCATATTGAGTGTTTCTCTAAAATTCTCATACTCGAGTCTGTTCGGTAGAGCTTATCCGCATATCGACACTGTCTCCCAGAACCTTGGGCTCGAATTTATCTGCCTCCAGAATTTCAAGAATTTTATATATCTCTTCATGCAGTTTGGTTACCTGCTCCAGGTCCATATCATGCAATCCAGAAATGAGCTTTCCTTCTATGGAGGCGGGAAGTGACTGATACAGCATATCCCCTTTTTCAGTGAGTGTAATCAGACTGACCCGACGGTCTCTGGGCTTGCGAATGCGTTCCACTAAGCCCTTTTTTTCCAGTCGATCAATGATTCCGGTAACATTGGATGGAGTTACATACAGCTTTCGGCTCAAGGCAGCAGAGGATATCGGCCCGTAATCTTCCAGAATGCGCAAGGCCTCACTTTGCGGACCTGTCAATCCATAATATTTTTTAAGCATCGAAGAATTGTGATGTATTGAACTCACCAATTGACGTATAGCAGTTACAATATGTTGAATAGCTTGCTTTTTTTCTTTATCCATTATTTTATTCTCTGGGCAAGGCCTCTTCAATTCCTAGGAATATAAGGTCTCCTTATATATCATCTCTGCCCGCTTCATAAGATGTCATGCATGCCCCGGGAAGTCAAGCCCCTTATGAGGTGAAACGTCAAAACACAAACCTTAACTCTTTTTTTATTGACGTGTATGTACAAAAAAAAACAAAATTTGAAATAACAGGTCATACTAAAATAATATTTATATAATTTAAAACCTTATGATAGATTAAGAAAAAACTCCATGCGCAATGAGAATCCTTACTCCAATGCCTATGAGCACAAAGCCGCCCAAAACTTCAGCCACCGGCCCCAGTCGCACGGCCTGCACTACCTTGGTTCCCAAGTAAAGCCCGAGTATGGTCATCCCGGCTGCCACCAGCCCGATGACCAGAATCGGGCCCCAGATGGACATGCTGAGCACAGAAAAAGAAAAACCAACGGCCAAAGCATCGATGCTGGTGGCCACAGACAAGGCAACCAGGGACAACCCTTTGCTCGGGTCCTGTTGCAACGCATGATCCTGGACTTCAAAGGCCTCTTTGATCATCTTGATCCCAATTATAAACAACAGCCCAAAGGCAATCCAGTGATCAAAGGCCGCGATCTGTTCTCGAACCGCAGCCCCGGCCATCCAGCCTAAAACCGGCATTCCAGCCTGAAAAAAACCGAAATGCCAGGCTAAACGAAAAAACTGTCTGGGTCTTACCTTCCCCATCTTTACACCAAGCCCCAGGGATACGGCAAAGGCGTCCATGGCCAGGGCCAGGGCCAGGGTAAACATTTGTATTAAACTCATATTGCCGGCTCAGAATCCGGGCAGCTTGAACTTCATGGTCACTTCCCCGGTCTGGGAATCAACGCTAAGCATGGGTTTGTCATCCTCAGTCTTATGCAGTTTTTGCCCGGTAGCCATCTCCAGGAGACCACTCATGAACTCCAGTCCCTGGTTGAGGACCGCCTCCATACGTTCCGGATCCCGGCCAGGCTCTTGTGTTTTGCCTGCCCCTGCCTGAGCTGCATTGTCCCGGACTTTGCCCTGCACACCGCTCTCATCCGCCGCATGGACAGCCGCTGTCTGCTCTTCGTCGGCCAAAACGGGCTCATGCTGAGCATACTCTTGCTCGTCTTGTGCAGATCCTGGTGCCTCTCTTCCTTGAAAGGAGATTTCCTCCTCAACGCCGTGCTCCGCACTTTCCGCCTTAACCTCTTCTCCGCCCAGGGCCTGGGGATTGAGGAAATGAGGCGTATCCTCCGGGATCTCGTCACGCAGCTTTGCTTCATAATCCGAGAGGTCCTGGCTCAGTTCCTCGCCCATCATGGCTCGCAGTTCGTTGAGCAGCTGGTTGCGCTTCTCGCGGGAGAACTCCACCCGGTCCACCCCACCGTCAAACACTCCGGTGAACAGCTCGGTCTTGAGGTGAATCCCGGCCAGGATCTTTTCCTCGATACTGTCTTTGCTCACCAGGTTGATCACATTCACGCTGGAGCTGGTCTGACCGATGCGGTTGACCCGGCCGATACGCTGGTTGAGCCGGGCCGGATTCCAGGGCAGCTCAAAATTGAGCACACAGTCCGCAGCCTGCAGATTGAGCCCGGTCCCCCCAGAATCTGTGGACAAAAAGACCTTGCACTCCGGGTTGTGGGTGAACTCGTCAATCAGGGCCTGGCGTTTGTGGACCGGGATCTTGCCGCTCAACTCCACAAAATTGATGCCCATCCGGGACAGCTGCTTGGCGATCAAGAAGGTCATGGTCGTCCATTCGCTGAATATAACCATCTTCCGCCCGCTCTGGATCACCAGTTCGTCCAGGATGCCCTCCAGCTCCTTGAGCTTGGGCGAAATCTTGGTCTGCCGATCGACCAGGTAGGTGCAATCGCAGACCCGGCGCATCTGAAGCAGAATTTCCTGGATGCGGCGTACATCCATGGGGGTCAAAAACTTCTTGTTCAGCAGGGGCAGAAGGCTGGACTTGTAGCCATTGTGCATCTTGGCCTGCTCTTCGGCCAAATCCAGATAATATGTATTGGTCACCTGATCCGGCAGATCCTGCAGCACCTCTTCCTTCCGCCTGCGGATGACCAGAGAGTTCAACTTGCCGTGCAGCAGATCCAGGTTGTGATAGCCCAAAATCTTGTCTTTTTTATCCCGGCTGAGCAGAAAATGATCGGCCGCAAAACGCCATAAGGGGGCCAGCAGATGAGGATCCAGGAACTGGACAATGGAATAAACATCCTCCAGCCGGTTCTCCAGAGGGGTCCCGGTTAAGACCATGGCATGCTTGCGGGGCAGACTCTTGACCGCATCCGCGGTCTTGGTGGCAAAATTTTTGATTCGCTGGGCCTCGTCCAGGATGATGAGATCCGGCTTATACCGGCGCAATATAGTCACGTCCCGGAGCACGGCTTCGTAATTGGTGACCTTGAACAGGCTCAGGTCCTGAAAATAGGTCTCCTGGCGCATTTTCGGCGATCCAGCCACAACCGCAGCCTTTTCCGGAGTAAACCGCTCTACTTCCCGCTTCCACTGTTCTTTGAGCGAGGCCAGAGTGATGACCAGAATACGATCAAAACCGAAGATCTCCTTTTTCAGCATGCCCAGGGCAATGGCCTGCAGGGTTTTCCCCAGGCCCATTTCGTCTCCGATCAGAGCTGCCTTACGGTACAAACCAAAGCGGACTCCTTCCATTTGATAGGGATAAAGCTGGGCCTTCAGGCCATGTACCGGCGGAAGCTCTTCCCCGGACAGCTCTTCCACCTCTTGTTTGAGCTGGTATTCCTGGACCCGGTTGTGTACCTCTTCCCTGACCCGAACCTGCTTGCTGTCCTGTACTGCAAACAAAAAATCAACCATACGGCCCAAATCGGCGAACTGAAACAAGCCGCCGGCATCAAAGTAGGTCTGCAGGACCGGGAGAATGGAGGCGATTTCCGCCTTGGGCCGCTCGCAGAACATGCGCGGCGCCCCGTGCACCGAGTCCCAAAACACATCCACAAAAGGAAATCGTTCCTGCTCGGCCTGCTGCAGTTCCTTGGGGCCGATAAACCTCTCCTTCAGGGCCATGAGATGCTTGCAGGTGCCCAGTTGGTTAGAGGCAAAGTCCGGGCAGGAACAATGTCCCGACCCCTGGGCCGGATCGTGCAGTGTGACCACATATTGCCGGCCGTTCACTGTCTCCAGGATATGATCACCCTTGACCATCTCCCCCCGGATGAAGGTGAACTCCTCTTTCTTGGCCCGGCTTCGCCGATCGTCCAGAGCCTTGTTTTTGATTTCCTCCGGAGTCAGATAATCCGATGGCGGCTGTGCTTCCCCCCCGACCGGGTCCTGGCTCCAGTCCTGTCTCCGATCCAGGACATCGAGCATGACGGCCACTACATGCTTGCATCCCGGTCCGGGATAGGGACAATCGCAGGAGTAGTCCAGATCTTTGTCCTCCAGGGACACGATTGTGGTATAATCTCCGTAGTTGCCGTCCACTTCATAGACAAACCGCCCCAGATCCGGTTCATACTCAATACAAGTGTAGGCCCCGTACTCATAGAGCCTGCGCCCGCGCTGATAAATAATTTGACTATCCGCCACCTGGCTTTCAATGGTTTTGATATCCAAACTGAGCATATCCTCTACTCCCGAGTGTTCACTTTTTGACTATGGCCTTGAGATCTTTGAGCAATAAAAATAAGTGATAAGGATCCGTGGGACTGGGGTCAAAGTCCCAGGATGCATACCATTGCCGCGCCCTTTCGTCCTTGGCATGAACAAGCAAAGCACGGATGCCGGCAATATCGGCCGCCTGTACAGTACGCAACAAGGCATCCTTGAGCAAGGCCCGCCCCAGGCCCCGACCTTGATGTCCAACATCAACAGCCAGTCTGGCCAGAATCAAGACCGGCACGGGATGACGGGCCAGGCCTCTGGTTACCCGCTGGGGGGCAGAGGCCTGGATAACACTGCCCACAGCCAAGCTGTAATACCCGACGACCTCCTGTCCCAGACAGCTGACATAGGTTTGGGCACAGTTTGCCTTTTGGTTGACCCAGGCATAACGCTGCAGAAAAAGGTTGAGCTCTTCCTGACCGCAATCAAAGGTATCGACAACATCAGCAGGCAAGAGCTTGCGCACTGCCGAATAGTCTCCGGTCATTCCAATACCCCGGGCGTAGTCAAGAGCTTTTGCAGCCTTTGCTTGTTCTGAACCGGCCGATCCAGGACCTGGTTGAATGCGGCCCATTGTTCGTCATCCAGGGCAAAGAGACGTCGGTCGGCCAGGGTCTGGTTGGCTTCCTTGATTCCGGCTTCCAACAAAAACTCGCTGACATTCTTATGGCAGGAGTGAGCCGCCTCCTGTAAGAGCTGCTTGACATCACTACTGGTCCGGATGTCTATTCTTTCCTTTTTGCCAAGCTTTACGGTGGACATACCTCCCTCCTTGGTGAGCTTTATATCCACTATAATGTACGGTCAATGTCCTGACAAGTCTTTCCGTTGATCGTTTCACTTGAAATCCAATGCACATAGCGTATACACTCCAGCCATGCCTGAACTCACCACTCTCCATGAAACCGACCTCTTTCCCGCCCTGGCCCAGGGAGCCAGCCTGGTAACTGTCAACCACAGGCTGAGCCGGAACTTTGTGCACCGCTATCATCTTTATGCCCAGGCCCAGGGTCAAACTGCCTGGGAGACACCGGATGTCCTGCCCTGGAAGGCCTGGATCGCCCGCTGCATGGAGCAGGCTGTCTACCACCATCCGGAAAAGCCCCATCCTCTGCCCTTGACCCAGGACCAGGAGCTGGCCCTGTGGGAGGAAATTATCGGCCACTCCGAACAGGCTCAGGGGCTTTTGCATATCAGCGAAACCGCCCGGCAGGTCCGCCAGGCCTGGATATTATTTTGTCACTGGCACCTTGAAGATCATGCCGTCCCTCTCCTATGGACCTCCCCGGATCAGGAGGCCTTCCTGGACTGGAGTCGTGAGTTTCAAGACCAGGTGGAGAGCCTGGGTTGGCTGGAAGAGGCCAGACAGCCGGAGTACGCAGCCAAACTCCTGGCTGCTGGCTCCCTGTCGGTATCCCAAGATTTTATCCTGGCCGGCTTTGAACAGCTCAGCCCGATGCACGAACATGTCCTGGATATCCTGCACACCCAAAAATGCTCAACGTACATCCTTGAATTCGCGACGCAGGAATCCAGGGTCCGCACTCTCTCGGCCTTAGACCGACGTCAGGAGATGGCCTGCGCCGCACGCTGGGCCCGAACTCATCTCCAATCTCATCCTGACCAGCGCTTGGGAATCATTGCCCCCGACCTCTCCCAGGTCCGGGAAGAGATCGAACATAACCTTGACGCCGTATTGCACCCGGATGCCGCCCTCAGTCCTCTCCCCCCAGGGGAACGGGCCTATGATATCTCCCTGGGCAAGAGCCTGCATACCTATCCCCTGATCCAGGCCGCCTTGACACTTTTGGATCTCAACCGCGATCCATTGTCCATGTCTACCCTGAGCACAGTCCTGACCACCCCCTTTACTGCCGGAGCGGATACGGAAATATTCGCCCGGGGCGAACGTGAACGTGCCCTGCGCGCTCAAAGGGAATCAAGTATTTCCTGGTCCCGTCTCTTGAACCTGGCTCAATTAGATAATACTGATCACAGCCTCCAACCCTGCCCCATGCTGGTCCAAGGTTTGAATTCCTTCTCCGCCCGATGCAGAACACTGCCCCCTTCCCAGGCCCCCAGTGCCTGGGCCCAAGCTTTGGACATTCTGCTTCAGGACATGGGCTGGCCGGGAGAAAGAAGCCTGGACAGCCGCGAGTACCAGACCGTCCAGGCTTTCACTGCCTGCCTGCAGCGCCTGGCCGGGCTGGACCGGGTCAGCCCGGATATGACCTACAGTCAAGCTGTAAACCGCCTGCATTCCATCCTGACCCAGACAGTATTCCAGCCCGAAGGCCCGGAGGCCAGGGTTCAGATCATGGGCATGCTGGAGGCTGTAGGCGAACGCTTTGACCGCCTGTGGGTCATGGGCCTTACCGACCAAGCCTGGCCTCCGGCACCGGAACCCAGCCCCTTCCTGCCCGCTGCCCTGCAACGCCGACTGGGCATGCCCCGGTCCTGCCCGGAGCATGAACTGGACTATGCCCGCAAAATAATCGCCAGGCTGAAACAAAGCGCTCCGGAAGTGATCCTCAGCCGTCCCTTGCGGGAAGAAGACCGGGATCTCCTGCCCAGTCCCCTCCTGCACGGATTGCCGGAACTGGATCCAGCCGACCTCCATTTGGAACCTTTTCCCAACCCCTGGCTGGAGAGGCCATCTGAAAATTATCTGGAGTCTTTTCAAGACATTCAAGGCCCTGCCCTTCCCTCTCCCGGTCGAGCCCCCGGAGGCTCCGGTCTCCTTCGCTCCCAGGCCTCCTGCCCCTTCCAGGCCTTTGCCCGGCACCGCCTGGGAGCCAAGAGCCTGGAAGAGCCTGTTCCTGGTCTGGGTCCTCCGGAACGGGGGACCATCATCCATGCCACCCTGGAACATTTTTGGCAGGATTGCCAGGACCAGACCACCTTGCTCGGCCTGACCGGAGCTGCATGTACAGATGCAGTCCGCACAGCTGTGGACAAGGCTATCCAGGACATGCGCAGCATACGGCCAGGGTGTATGACTGAAGAGTTCACCGCCCTGGAACACCAGCGCCTGGTCAATTTGGTCTTCGAATGGCTGGATCTGGAGGCCCGGCGCAGCCCTTTTACGGTCCAGGCCCTGGAAAAGCGCCTGGACATCGATATCAACGGCCTGAACATCAACGTGGTCGTCGATCGAATTGACCGCCTGGAGAACGGCAAACTGGTGGTTATCGACTACAAGGCCGGCAAACACTCCATGGGCGAGTGGTTTCAGGAACGGCCTGTAGAGCCCCAGATTCCCTTGTACAGCCTATTCTGTCCCGAGCCGGTGGCCGGAGTCTATTTCGGAGTGGTGCGCAAAGGAGAGTCCTGTTTCGTAGGCCTGGGGGAAGAAGGGGAAATAGTGCCCGGATGCAAGGGGTATGATCAGCACAAACTTACCCAGGGCTTTGCCTCCTGGGAGGAGCTCCTGTCCACCTGGAAAACGCAGTTGGAGGGATTGGCCGAGGAGGTCTTAACCGGCCAGGCCCAGGTAGCTCCGAGCAATGACAAGGCGTGTCGTCAGTGCGATTTGCACCCATTGTGCCGGATTTTTGAGCTCCAAGGATTGACAGACTCCGTAATCTTCAGCACAATTTAAAGAAATTTTCAACAACGGAGGAACAGATATGGCCACTGTCAATTACAGCATCCCAGATGAAATCAAGGAAGCCTTTAACGCTCAATTTGCCGATCGAAATAAAAGTGCAATCATTGCCGAACTTATGCAACAGGCAGTTGAAGAGGAAGAACAAAAGCAAAGACGGAACCAAGCTATCCAACGCGTACTCTCCCGATTCAATGAACGAAAACGGGTCACAAGTGCTGAAATCCAAGCTGCCCGAGAAGAACTTCGCAAATGAGACGCATTGTTCTCGATGCCAGTGTAGTGGTCAAATGGTTTCTCATAGAAGAAGATCAAGAAACAAATATCCATAATGCTCAAAAGATCCTGCACCACATTGCCTCTTCGCAAATCACTATTATTCAGCCAACTCATTGGCTCCCGGAGGTGGCAGCCGTACTTTCCAGGTTACGCCCACAAACTGCTGAACGTGACATATTTGAGCTTGCGGAAATGAATTTCAAAGTATGTATGCACCGAGAGGCCTTGCTTCACGCCACTCACTTGGCTATAGACCTAAAGCACCACTTATTCGATACATTGTATCATGCAGTTGCTCTGGTTATTCCTGACACAAATTTGGTTACTGCAGATCAGTGTTACTTTCATAAAGCCCGACACAAGGGCTCCCTTGTTCTTCTCCGAGATTTCTCTCATCACCAATAGTCCATAAAGTACAATTCATGTCCCCTGAAATAGCCGATACAAAGCAGCGGGCCACAGCCCTGGACCCGGAGAGATCCTTTATTGTTCAGGCCCCAGCCGGGTCTGGCAAGACCGAGCTCCTGACCCAGCGTACCCTGGCCCTTTTGGCTACAGTTCAGGCCCCGGAAGAGGTCATCGCCATCACTTTCACCCGCAAGGCGGCCGGGGAGATGCGGGGCCGCATCCTGCATGCCCTGCACCGGGCTGCGGCCGGAGAACAACCGCTGGCGGAACACGAGAAAACTACTCTGGACCTGGCCCGGAATGTTCTGACCCGCAGCCAGAGCCTGGGCTGGGAGCTGGCCTCCTCTCCTTCCCGGTTGCGCATCCAGACCATCGACTCCCTGTGCTCCGGCCTGGTCGCCCGCATGCCCCTGCTCTCCAAGCTGGGCGGTCAGGTCCGGATCGGCGACAATCCGGCTCAGATGTACATTTGGGCCGCTCAGGCCACTATGGCAGAGCTGGACCGCGATTCTCCCTGGTCTCTTTCTGTGCGCACCCTGCTGGCTCATCTGGATAACGACCTGGACAAGACCTGCCGCCTGATCGCCGGTATGCTCCCCCAGAGGGAACAGTGGCTGCGCCACTTGGCTGACCCGGACAATCGGCAGCTGCAGCGTCCTGGACTGGAGGCAGCCCTGACCCGGGCCGTGGAAGATACCTTGGGTGAAGTACGGCAGCTCATTCCGGAACAAACGGCCCAAAGTCTGATTCGTCTGGCTCATTTCGCCGCCTCCCGCCTTCCGGACCCGGACAAGATGCCTGCACTTGGCTTATGTACAGAATTGAACGACCTCCCTGGCTGTACTGGATATGACCGCACCTTGTGGCAGGGTCTGGCCCGCTTATGCCTGACCAGAAGCGGACAGATCCGCAAACGGGCGGACAAGAGCCTGGGTTTTCCCCCGCCCAGCAGCAGCAAAGATCCAGAGAGCAAGGCCATGTTCCAGGAGATGAAAGACAAATTTACAGCCTGTATGCAGGCCTTGAACTCCGTCCCCGGTCTGGAGACCAAGCTCAATGAACTCCTCCTGCTCCCAGATCCTGCATATACTGAAGAACAATGGTCAGTTCTGGAGGCCTTGTTCGACGTTCTCCGCCTGGCTGTCGGCCATTTGCATCTTGTCTTTCAGGACCAAGGGGAAGTTGATTTTACTGAAATCACCAGCCGGGCCCAGCAGGCCCTGGGCTCTCACCAGGAACCTACCGATCTGGCCCTGATCCTGGATAATCGCATCCAGCATCTGCTCATCGACGAGTTCCAGGACACCAGCATCTCCCAGTTTCTGCTCCTGCAGTCCCTGACCGCCGGCTGGACCCCGGAGGATGGTCGGACGTTCTTTGCTGTAGGTGACCCCATGCAATCCATCTACAGCTTTCGAGAAGCGGAGGTAGGCCTCTTCCTGCAGGCCAGACAACAAGGTCTAGGACACATCCCCTTGACTCCTTTGGTCTTGTCAGTGAATTTTCGTTCCCAGTCCGGGGTGGTAGACTGGGTGAATCAGGCCTTTCCCCAGGTCCTGCCCCAGGCCGAAGACCCCTTGACCGGAAGTGTGCCCTACTCTCCGGCTCAAGCCTTTTTGCCTTTGACCGACAATCCGGCTGTCAGGGTCCACCCTTTTCTGAGTTCTGACTTGGAGCCCGAAGCCGAGAGAGTGGTTTCCCTTATCCACCAGGCTCAAAAGGACCATCCCCAAGGAACTACCGCCGTTTTGGTCCGCAGCCGCTCCCATCTGCGAGGAATCGTCCCTGCTCTCACCCAGGCCGGACTCTCCTTTCAGGCCCTGGACATCGATCCCTTGAGCCAGCGGCCGGTCATCCAGGATTTATGCGCCCTGAGCAAGGCTCTGGTCCACCCTGGCCACAACCTGGCCTGGCTGGCTGTGCTCCGGGCCCCTTGGTGCGGCCTGAGCCTGCATGATCTGCATCTGGTCAGCCCAGAAGGAAACAAAGCGTCAATTCCTTCCCGCATCCAGGACAATGAAGTTCTTGCCCGGATCAGCTCCCAGGGCCAGGCCCGGCTGCAGCGAGTGCGACCCATTGTCCAGAACGCCTTGCTGCACCGGGGCCGGGCAGGAATTCGACGTCAGGTGGAGTCCTGCTGGCAGGCCCTGGGAGGCCCGGACTGCCTGCCAGGAGAAAGAGACCGCCAGGATGTTGAGGCCTTTTTCACCCTGCTCCAAAATCGATTCAACACCGCTTCCCAGAGTATTATCGACGAACTTGACGCATCCGTGGCCGAACTCTTCGCCCCACCCGAAACCCAAGCCGATTTCGACGTGCAGATCATGACCGTGCACAAGGCCAAGGGCCTGGAGTTTGATACCGTGATTCTTCCCGGCCTGGGCCGCCCTCCCCGTTCTGACGAGCAGCAGCTCCTGGCCTGGCTGGAGCGCTCCGGCCCGGACGGCAGAAGCGATCTCCTCCTGGCCCCCAGAACCGGGACTGGAGAGGAAAAAGATCCCATCTATGCCTATATCCGGCATCTCATACAGAGCAAAAGCCGGCACGAAGACGGCCGTCTCCTGTATGTGGCCGCCACCCGGGCCAAAAAGCGCCTCCACCTCCTGGGGCACACCAATCGAAATGAAAAGGGACTTCGTCCGCCTGCCTCCGGGTCTCTGCTGTCCGCCTTATGGCCGGCTGTTCAGGAAGAATTTGAACAAGCAGCTGGAAAATTATCAGAAAATGAAAGCTTAACAAAAAATCCGAACCCTACCCATCCAGACCAGATCCTGCACCGCTTGAGTTCAGACTGGCAGCCCCCCCAGCTCCCGTCCGGACTTTCTCCTGCCCCGCCCCGCGAGCCGGACCCGGAAGAGGAGGACATTGTTTTTGACTGGGCCGGGGAGGCTGTCCGCTGCGCCGGAACCTGCGTGCACGGCTGGCTATTGATTATGGCCGGACAAGGCTTAAAAGGATGGGATGTGCAAAAAGTGCACACCCTGCGGCACGTTTTTGCTCTTCAGCTCTTGCACCTGGGCGTCAGAGAGCCGGACATTGAGCAAAGCGTAGATCTGGTCCAGGAGGCCCTGCAAAATACCTTGAGCCAGGATCTGGGGCGCTGGATCCTGTCCCCCCGCCCGCAGGCCGAAAACGAGTATGCCCTCAGCGGCCTGGACCGGGGGCGGGTGGTTTCAGTGGTCATAGACCGGACCTTTGTGGACGAAAGCGGCACGCGCTGGATCATCGATTACAAGACCAGCCGGCATGAAGGAAAAGATGTGCAGGGATTTTTAGATAGGGAAAAATCCCGCTACCAGAGCCAAATGGAAATCTACGCCCGCTTGATGCAGGCCAGGGAGCAAAGACCCATCCGTCTCGGACTGTATTTTCCCCTGCTCGCCGGCTGGCGGGAATGGACATCCTGGCCCTGAGTTTGCATAAAATTCACAATGAGGAAAATCTCTTATCACGGAGGCAGTCATGATCCGAAAGTATGCACTTCTTATTGTCACCGCACTTGCACTTCTTTGCGTCCTGGCCTGCGGTCAGGACGAGGATGAGAGCCAACAAGCTGTGAACGAAACCAAGAAAAAGGCTGAGGAAGTCAAGGAGGCCGCAAAACAGAGGGGTTCTGATTTTTTACAAAAGGCCCAGGAACAGTATCAAGACCTGGAGACTCAAATCCAGGATCTCGCTTCCCAGGCCCAAAACAGTACCAGGGATGAGCTGCAATCCAGACTTCAATCCCTGGAGGACCAAAAACAAGAACTGGATCAAAAGATGGATGAGCTCCAAGAAAACGGACAGGAAATGGAGGAAGAGAGTCGGCAGGAAATCCAGGGCATCCTGGACTCAATGCAGGAGCAAATAGCAGACTTAAAGGACAGACTGGACTCTTCATCGCAATAAGCTTGAGGAGATCCTTGCCTTTCATACTGTTATTGCCAGTTCCTTGATTTGCCGATCTTAATGATCAACCTGAAAAAAATCTAGCACTGGTCATATGCCCATTGCTAGATTTTTTGGGCGGCCTCAAAGAGCCCTTCAGCCAGGGTAGGATGGGCGTGAATAGTCCGGGCGATATCCTTGCCGGTTGCTCCCAGCTTCAGAGCCAGGGTAGGCTCGGCAATGATGTCCGAGACATGGGCTCCGGCCAGATGGGCCCCTAGGAGCTTGTCGCTGTCCGCGTCCACAACAAGCTTGAACACCCCGGAAAGCTCGCCCATGGCCTGGGCCTTGCCCAGCTCCCGGAACTGGCTCTGCACACAGCGGACATTGTAGCCCTGCTCTGTGGCCTGGGCCTCGGTCAGGCCTACTGTAGCCACTTCCGGGGTGGTGAACACGGCTGAAGGAATCACGTCGTAGGCCATGATCTCGTTCTGTCCCAGGCAGTTCCTGGCCGCGACCAGCCCTTCCATGACCGCCACATGGGCCAGCATGACCTTGCTTGGCCCCAGAACATCGCCTATGGCATAGATTCCAGGCTGTGAAGTCTGGCAATATTCATCAGCCACAATCCAGCCCCGCTTGTCTGTCTCCACCTGTGCCCCGGCCAGACCAAGTCCTTCGGTGTTGGGAACCCGGCCCACAGCCACCAGGACCACGTCCGCTCCCACCACTTTTTCTTTCTGGGCATTGGCCGGGACCTGATCCAGAAACGGGGACGGCCCAAGGGTCACAGATACTCCATTTTCGGTCGTCTCGGCCTTGACCGCAGTCCGGCAGACCTCGCAGGATATCTTGCGCTTCTTCATCTCCCGCTGCATGAGCTTGCTCATGTCCTGATCAATGGAAGGCAGGGGCAGGACACGATCCAGCCCTTCCACTATGGTCACTTTGGAGCCAAAGGCCTGGAAGATGGAGGCCAGCTCGCTGCCGATGACCCCGCCGCCCACAATCAGCATGCACTCTGGTACATGATCCAGGTCCAGGGCATCGTCGCTGGTGATAATCTTTTCATGATCCACAGGAAGAGACGGCAGATCCAGGTTTCTGGATCCAGTGGCAATGATCACCTTGTCCCCGGATATCTCCTGCTCCTGGCCCTCATTGGTCTGCACCCGGACCAGATTGGCGTTTACAACCCGGGCCTTGCCGAGGATCAGAGTGATCTTCAATTCGGAGCACGTCTTCTCCAGTCCCCCGCGCAGAGTTGCGGCGACCTTGTCTTTCCGGGCCACAATGGCCGGCATGTCCGCAGCTGCGCTGCACTCTCCAGAGATGCCGAACTCCTTGAGCCGGTGCACGGTTACCAAGGCCTCGGCCGAGGCCTTGAAGGTCTTGGTCGGGATGCACCCCCAGTTCAGGCAGGTCCCGCCCAAATAAGCGGCCTCGATCAAGGTGACTTCGGCACCGGCCCTGGCCGCTTCAAAGGCAGCCGTATATCCGCCCGGTCCGCCGCCGATGATGGTTATCTTTTGGGACATTGTCTTCTCCTTCATTCCGTGTATTCAGCGTGTTCTGCGGTCAAAATCTCTCTTTTTTCTTATCAAGTTTCTCTCTCGATCAAACTGGCGGCCGCTGCCAGAGTCGTTGACCTCTGATCTCTCGTATGAAACTAGATTCAACTTTGCTCGTCATTCCCGCGCAGGCGGGAATTCAGATCAGATAGAGCGGCTTTATCCTAGATTGCCCGGCACTCACTTGCTGGACATAGTTTTGTGCATTACCGGCATATTGCTTTCTGCAAGTGAGTGCCGGGCCGGGCAATGACAGAGGGGTTAAGCCCTCAGTTTCGTCCTTGATCAATCCGGCAAATATTTCTTCTTTTGCCCGCTTTGGGGCAAAAAACAGGTCAGATTTGCCGGAGGCAAAGCTGACGTCTATCTTCTGACCTCTATCTTCTGTCCTCTGGCATCGCAAACTCATCCGCATGATAGGAGCTGCGGACCAGAGGGCCGGCCACAGCGTGCACAAATCCCAGCTCATAGGCCATGTCCTGGTATCTGGCAAAAACATCCGGATGGACGTATTCGGCTACCGGGTAATGCTTGTTTGATGGGGCCAGGTACTGGCCGATAGTTAGAACATCGCAACTCACAGAACGCAGATCCCGAAGCACTGCAACGACTTCATCCTCTGTTTCTCCCAGGCCGAGCATGAAGCCGGACTTAGTATATACCCTGGAATCAAGAGACTTGACCTCGGAAAGAAGATGCAGCGACCGTTCGTATTTTGCCTGGGGCCGAACCTCCGGATATAGGCGGGGCACAGTCTCCACATTGTGGTTAACAATGTGGGGACCGGCCTCGACAACCCGGGTCAGGGCCGCGCTTTCTCCCTGGAAATCCGGAATCAAGACTTCAACGGTCACCTGCAAAGGGGCAAGCCTTTGCATCACCCGGGCAAAGTGCCCGGCCCCGCCGTCCGGCAGATCGTCCCTGGTAACCGAGGTAACCACCACATGCTTCAGACCCAGCTCAGCCACGGCTTCAGCCACGTGTTCCGGTTCCTGCTCATCCACCGGTTCCGGCGTCCCTTCGTGCACATTGCAGAACCTGCAGTTCCGGGTGCAGCTTTTGCCCAGGATCATGAACGTAGCGGTCTTGCGGCCGAAGCACTCCATCATGTTCGGGCAGGCCGCCTCCTCACACACGGTATTTAAAGACAGCCGCCGCAGCATGCCCTTGATCTCTGTAAGTCGTCCGGGTTGGGAAAACTTGATCTTCAGCCAATCGGGCTTGCGGGTCGTCATAGTCGCCCCACTGGATTCTAGTATAAGATGATTCGCGTTCCTTCAACTTGTAAGAAATCGCTGGTAGGATAGTCAACATATTTGAAACAAGGAAAGGAAGGAATATGGAATCCAATGACCTGCACATATACCCGAACATTACCCTGCCCCTGTCCGAGGTAGAGCTAAGCGCTGTGCGCTCCAGCGGACCTGGGGGCCAGAATGTGAATACGGTAGCAACAGCTGTCCAGCTGCGCCTGGACGTGGCCAACTCGTCCCTGCCTTTGGAGGTCAGGGAGCGCTTGCAGCGGATAGGGGGAAAGAAAATAACCAAAGAAGGTGTCCTGGTCATCAAGGCCCAGACCTCCAGGACTCAGGAAGGCAATCGGCAGGAGGCCCTGCGCCGGCTCAAGGAGCTCCTCCGCCAGGCAGCGGCCAAGCCAAAACCCCGCCGTCCAACCCGGCCCTCAAAGGCGGCCAGGGAACGCCGCCTGGAGCACAAGAAGCACCGCCGGAGGATCAAAGCCTTGCGCAAGTCGGTTCGTGGACACAATAAAGAGGAGGACTAAAAAAAGAAAACAGGTGCTGCAGCATCTGATTTCTTCTTTTTTAATGATACTTTTTTTGATCACATCACGCCTCAATTATCTCAGCATTGCCCCACCAGTTTGGGGGGAATGATCAAGACCGGACAGGGTGCAGAGCACAAAACCTTCCGGGCCACACTGCCCATGGTCAGCGCTGTCATGCCGGTCCAGCCATGGGTGCCCATGGAAATGAGATCGATGTTTTTGTCCTGGGCTTCCTGGACAATAAAAGAAGAAATGTCCGGCCCCATATGGACGATTGTTTCACAGGCCAACCCTTTCTCTTCCACCTCCTTTTTGGTGCGTTCCAAACTCTTTTTCAAGTCGTCAAGGAGCTTTTGGCCGCCTGCAGAAAGGTTCTCTTCTTTTTGTGAAGTCTCCAATACCCGGATCAAAAAGATTTTGCCTTTGCATATCCGGGCCAGGCTGAGGGCGTTTTCCAGGGCATATTTGCTGGGAACTGAGCCATCCAGAGCAACCAGGATCCTTTCTCCCTTGGTCAATACAAACGAATTCTCCCCCATACAGCACCTCATCTAAAACACCATTGTCTGCGGTGTTTGATTATAAGCTTGCAAAACTCAAGCTGAGGGTAGCCAGAAATATATCCCCTGGTCAACACTGGGGCCGTGCTGGCAAATAATTGGCTTGCAATAAATGAGCCGGACTTAATTAAGGCCGGCTCCTATTGGGTGAAAAAAGCTTCATGCCCTCATACAGCACGACAACCTCATGTCAAGGACTCTACTTTTTCTTTGCGGGCTTTTCTTTTTTTGGCCAGCCGTTCAAAGGTCCTGGCTACATCTGAGACAGGCTTAATCCTGACGGCCGCCTCCTGGTAAAATCGCCAGGCCCGATCTTCTCTCTGCTTTACGTTATCCACGAACTCTATCTTTTTCATCTGTTCAGGATCGACCGTGTCCATCTGGTAATCTTCCGCTTCCAGTCCCTGAATAGGTTCAAGGATCATCTCGGTCACGTTTTCCTGCCTGGCCCTGGTCAGGGCCTTTACATTTTTTTGGTTTTCCCGCATCAAGCCTTCCAAATCATCCCCAAGCCCGCTGAGCTCGGGATTCTTTCCGGCCTGCTGCAAAAAAGAGGCGTCTTCATTTTCCAGTTCAATGGCAAAATCCAGAACGCCTCCAAAATTTTTCAGTGACATTGCTTCCCCTCCATGTGGATCATGGCTTATGATCAGACATTTTGCTGCATATGCAAAAGGTGTTCTGGAAATGCATTTTGCATCCCAGCTCAGATACCTTCAGCCTTCAAAACAAATGCTATATGTTCATCCGCCCCTTCCCGAGGGGCGGATGAAGCTTATACGCGGTATGCCTTCTAGAACCAACGACTGATAACCACCTTGGCGTTCGTAAAGAAGTGAAAGACATCATGACCTTGACCTTTATCCGTGCCAAACATGGACTCTCCTGCTCCCCCAAAGGGAAAGAAGCTCATGGGTGCGGCAATACCGATGTTCACCCCGACCATGCCCGGCTTGACCTTATACTTGAATTCCCTGGCTGCTGCTCCACTGGAGGTGTAGATACAGGCGGCATTGGCCATGCCCCGGGAATTGGCAAAGTCTATGGTCTCCTGCAGGGACTTGGCCCGGAGGACAGAGACCACCGGTCCAAAGATCTCTTCCTTGGCTATGGTCATGTCCTCGCGAACGTTATCAAAAACCGTGGGCCCGACATAAAAGCCGTTGGGGTTGTCCACTTCCGGGTTTCTTCCGTCCAAAATGAGATCCGCCCCTTCGGCGATCCCTTTTTCGATATACCCAAGGACCCGTTCCTTGTGTGCGGCTGAAACCAGGGGTCCCATCTGGGTTCCGGCATCCAGGCCGTCCCCGAGCTTGAGGTTTTTGGCCTGGGCCACAAACTTCTCCAAAAGTTCGTCAGCAATGTCGCCCACTGGGGCCAAGACCGCTCCGGACAGGCAGCGCTGTCCGGCACAGCCGTAAAAGGAGGTGATCAGGGAAGGCAGGGCCTTGTCGATGTCTGTATCCGGCATAACCGTGACGATGTTCTTGGCTCCGCCCAGGGATTGTACTCTTTTCCCGGTTTCCCCACACCGCTTGTAGATGTATTTGGCCGTTGGAGAGGAACCCACAAAAGACATGCCCTGAATGTCCGGATGATCAAGCATGGCATTGACCACTTCTTTGGACCCGTGCACCATATTCACCACCCCTTCGGGCAGATCGATCTCTTCTAAGAGTTCGAAGATAAAGCTCTGGGTCATGGGCACCTGCTCCGATGGCTTGAGCACATAGGTATTGCCGGTGACCAGGGCGTAGGGCATAAACCACCAGGGAACCATGGCCGGGAAGTTAAACGGCGGAATGCAGCCGAAGACCCCCAAGGGCTGGCGCTCGCTGCGGCAGTCGATGCCCCTGGCGATGTCTTCCAGATTGGAACCCATCATCAGGCTGGTGACCCCTGTGCTGTGCTCCACGTTCTCTATCATCCGCCGCACTTCACCCCGGGACTCGTCCAGGGTCTTGCCCATCTCCCGGACCAAGGTCTTGGATATCTCCTCAAAGTTCTCCTCAAAGACCTCCTTGAGGGCAAACATGTACCTGGCCCTGGTTAAGGGCGGGACCTGACGCCAATCCTCAAAGGCCTCTTTGGCCGCTGACACGGCCTTGTCCACCTCAGCAGCTGTGCTGTAGGGCACCTCGGCTAACTGCTCCCCGGTGGCCGGGCACCAGACCTTTCCGATTTCGCTCGATTTGGACTGCTCCCACTCGCCGTTGATGAAGTTCTTCATTACAGGTAAAGCCATAAATCAATCCTCCGTTGTTATACATTGTATCCTTAAATGCTGCTTGGCCATGCGCCTTCCGGGGACTCACCTCCAGCCGTGCGCCCAGTCAAAGCAGCACAGACAGCATTCTATGCAGGGCCTTCATTGGCTTTTATTTTTATATTCCTTGATTTTGAGCATATCGTCTTCTACTTCAGCCACATGATCATACATGGCCTGAGCAGCCGCTTCACTGTCTCTGGATTTCAAAGCGTCCAGGACCCGCTGATGGGCATCAACTACCCGGCGCGAAAAATCAGGGCCTGGCTTGGTCTCAAGCTTGGTTTCTGAGAGCAGTTTATTGACAAAATCAAGGATCATTATCAGCACTGAATTGCCTGTGGCCCGGGCCAGATGGATATGAAAATCAATTTCATGCTCCCCGCCAATAATCTCTTCACCCCGTTCCAGGGCCTGGACACAGGCTTGGTTTAAGGACTGGAGATACTCAATATCTTCGGCACAAAGCTTCTTTGCCGCCTGTAAGGCCAGGTAGGGTTCGATAATTTTTCGAACCTCTGAGAGTTCCTTAATGGACACATCCTGAAAATGGAGAAAGTGGGTTATGGCATCGCGGGCGATGTTCATATCCACTTCCTTGACCACAGGGCCGCCTCCCGCCCCTTTGCGGATCTCGATAAAACCCATTGTTTCCAGGGAGAGCAAAGCTTCACGCAAAGTAAATCGACTCACACCAAACTGGGCTAAAAGCTTTTGTTCTGAAGGAAGTCGATCACCTGGCTTGAACCGGCCCAACAGGATGCTGTCCCGGATTTGATTGATTATATAAACTGATCTTTTTTCCTGGGTCACATTTTGAAACATGAGTTCTTCTCTTTTTTCTCCATCAGTCTCTCGTTTACCGCGCCATGCGAAACTGCATTCAGCCCTGGATTTCAAATTGCCCCCCAAAACACTTCCGGCAGTTCCTGGGAAGTAAGGATACACACTTTGAGCATTATGTCAATAAATATTATAATATTTATATCATATAATAGATGCCAAGACATTTCAGCATCCTATACTGGTATATACCTATTGGAGAAAAAAACGGTCTTGGTTCTTGCTCGCTTTGGCCCAAAAAATATTTTAGACTTGCCAGAGGTCCAGCCAGAAGCGGCACTGAACATTGACATCTCTTTTCCCTGTGGGGGAGAATGTCATAACTGTCATCATCCATGCTTAATAAGGAGGTTTTGCATGAAACAATACATCAAAAAAGGAATGGAACAAGGGGCTGTCCGGCAGGCAGGGGAAGCTGTTCAGAATACAGTGCAGGAAATGATTGCCGATATTGAAAAACGAGGCCACCAGGCAGTCCGCGATTACTCCAAAAAGCTGGATAGCTGGGAACCGGAGGCCTTTCGGCTCTCAAAATCGGAAATTGATGAGTGTATAAAGTCCCTGGATCAACAAACCAGAGAAGACATCCGCTTTGCCCAGGAGCAGGTGCGCCGGTTTGCTAAGGCTCAGAGAGAATGCCTGCAAGATCTGGAAATCGAGACCCTGCCGGGAGTCATCCTGGGTCACAAAAACATTCCGGTGAACAGTGTGGGCTGCTATGTGCCGGCTGGAAGATACCCTATGGTCGCCTCGGCCCATATGAGCGTGGTCACGGCCAAAGTGGCCGGAGTCAAACGCATCATAGCCTGCACCCCACCTACACAGGGTAAAGTTCACCCGGCAACAGTTGCGGCTATGTCCCTGGGCGGAGCGGATGAAATTTATGCCTTAGGCGGAGTCCAGGCCATGGCGTCCATGGCCCTTGGCACCGAGGAGATTGCTGCGGTGGATATGATCGTTGGCCCGGGCAACGCCTATGTAGCCGAAGCCAAGCGTCAGCTCTTCGGCCGGGTGGGTATTGACCTGCTGGCCGGACCAACAGAAATCCTGGTCGCGGCCGACGATACAGCAGATGCCGAAATTGTGGCCACCGACCTTTTGGGCCAGGCTGAGCACGGCCCCACCTCTCCAGCCATTTTGCTCACCACCTCCAAGTCCCTGGCCGAGGCAACGCTCAAAGAGGTGGACAGACAGCTTCAAACCCTGCCCACTGCTGATATTGCCGGCCAGGCCTGGGCTGATTACGGACAGATCATCCTGGTCGAGAACGAAGACGAAATGGTGCACACAGCAGATGAAATTGCTGCTGAGCATGTGGAGGTCTTGACCAAAGATCCCCGAAGGTTTTTGAAAGACATGACCAACTACGGGTCTCTTTTTCTGGGGCCAGCCACCAATGTGGCCTATGGGGATAAAGTCATCGGCACGAACCATACCTTGCCCACCCAAAAAGGAGCCCGGTACACTGGAGGGCTCTGGGTAGGCAAATTCATCAAAACAGTTACTTACCAGGAATGCTCCCCACAAGCCAGCGTCATGATTGGCGATTACTGTTCCCGGCTGTGCGCTGTGGAAAATTTTTCAGGCCACAAGGCTCAGGCGGATATCCGGGTCCGCAGATATAAAGATAACCCAAAGGCATAAAGGATTCCCACTCCCGAAGCTGTCACAGTTATATGTGCCCCCATATAAGCGTTGCTTCCCATCATGCAGTAAAGAGAACATACCTCTGTCCATTTTAGACAATTATGTGGACAGGTGTTCACCAAACGAAGCATGAAATAAATTATGAACCCCCATAGACTCAATATATTCCTGCTGATTTAATATGGTCCTGATCTTGCTTGCAGAATAAGAGCCAGCAGACTCACCCAGGAGGTACACAGGAATGACCCAGCCATTCAAGATTATTATCCCATTTGTCTCCAGCCTTCTCATCTTCACCACCCTGACTGCGATCGGATCGGAAAGTCCGGAGCAGGAAATGGTGGATAAACAGTGTATCCGCTGCCACGAAGATTACAGCCAGGAACAGGACATTGTGGCCGGAACCTTCATCAAGAGATCTCAAAAGGCCAAAACCATCCAGGTCAAGGTGGGCCCGGAGAACTACATGGTCAAATACGATGGGGACACGGCCTTAAACATTGCTGATGAGTTGTCGCCTAAGATCCCCATAAAGATCAAACTTCGACCCGGTAAAGAAGATTTATGGGCTGATGAGCTTTGGACCATGCCACCCATAGAGATCCCGGAGGACAAGTTGGCCTCCACCCGGGAAATCGAAGAGCTGATTGCCGGAGAAGGCCAGCAGCCTTACATGCTTGTGGATTCCCGACCCAGCATGCGTTTTCATGAAGGACACATCCCAACTGCCAAATCCATTCCCTTTACAGCCATGCATACCATGAAGTCTGAACTCCCTGCAGAAAAAGACATGTTGCTCATATTCTACTGCGGAGGACCTGACTGCACCTTAAGCCCCATGGCCTCCCAGATGGCCGAGCAGTGGGGATATTCCCGGATCAAGGTCTATCACGACGGTGCGCCGGCCTGGAAGAAGAACGGAAACATCCTGCTGACCACCAGGACCTATTTGCAGGAAAGGAAGGGCAACTATGTGCTCATCGATACCCGGGAATTTGAAAAAGCCACTCAGGGCCACATGCCGGGAGCAGTATCCCTGACCCTGCAGGAAATTCCTGAGCACAAAGACCGATTCCCCTTGGATCGCCAGGCCCCGATTATACTTTATTCCCAAAACACGGATCGCAGCCGGCTTAAGTCCACGGTTCAGACCATCCGTTCCTGGGGCTATAAGAATGTGTCGGTCTTGGACCAGGGCTTCCAGGGCTGGGTAGCAGCCGGTGAAGAGGTGGAAAAGGGCCAGCCGGAACAAGATATTGTCTATCAGCCTCAACCCTTGCCTGGCGAGATTCCCAATCAGGAGTTCGCCATGATTATTGAGAACCGGCCGGAGGACAAGGTCATCCTTGATGTTCGGACTCCAAGTGAAGTAGCGGCCGGAAGCCTGCCCGGTGCAGAGCAGATCCCCTTGGATGAACTGCAGCTGCGGATGAACGAATTGCCTCAGGACAAGGAGATCATAGCCTACTGTTCAACCGGCATGCGGGCTGAAATGGCCTATAACATGCTGAAAAAGGAAGGGTATGAGGCCCGATTTTTGAATGACACCATCGATATTGTGGGTAAGAAGGTTTATCTGGGCACAACGGTAGAGCTGTCCGAAGATACAGCAGATATCGATGCCCTGGCTGAGACTGATATCGAAGTCTCCACCCCGGATTCTGCTCTCTGCGCCAGGTTGATCCGCCACGGCCAGACGGCCTTTGAGCGCAGAAAGTACCAGGAAGCCAAGAGGCTGTTCTGGAAGGCCATCCTGGCTGATCCCACTTCGCAGTTGGCTTGGCGTTCCTATGATATGTCTGTTGTCTATGCCTTGGCCGAACGGGCAGAGAATGACCCGGGATGCATAGGAGTTCCGGATATGCCGGTCACCGAACCGGAAACACAGAACACAGGGCTGTTTTCTAAAGAAGACGAAGGCTGTTAAGACGGGAGAAATGTGATGAGCAAGGACTCCAATATATTCTTGAATATCGTCGCCCAGGGCTGGAACCGGGTATTTGTCCAGCCCTGGTCCATGCTGACCGGCGGTGTCTTGGTCGGGATCCTCTCAGTCATTACTTTTGCCTGGTCCAGGCCCTGGGGCGTGGTGGGCGGTTTGCGCAATTGGGCCGATTGGTTTTTTTACAGCCTGGGGGTTTACGGAGAACGGCCCTATTCGGCTCTGGTGTCCACCAACTCCATCCTTACCCTGGGCCTAATGATCGGAGCCCTGGCCGCCGCCCTGATGTCCAAACAGTTTGCCATTCGCATCCCCCCCTTGCTGGAAGGGATCAAGGGTGTGGTCGGAGGCATTTTTCTGGGCACCGGCGCTGCCCTGGCTGGAGGTTGCAATGTCGGAGGTTTCTTTACCTCCATCAGCGCCCTGTCTTTGAGCGGATTTGTGATGATGATCGGCCTGATACTCGGCGCGGTGGTCGGTTTGAAATACCTGTATTGGGAAATGGAAAATATCACTTTCGGAGGCCCGAAAAGCAAGATCACGGATGCCAGGAAATCCGGGGTGGACTGGAAGAAAATTCAGCCCTGGCTTGGGGCGGCAATTATCATCCTGGCCTTTGCGGCCTCTGAGGTTTATAGCTTCTACGGGTATGTCTTTGTGGGCGGGCTTTTGCTCTGCGGTCTGGGTTTCGGCTTCATCCTCCACCGTTCCAGACTCTGTTTTGCCCGCTGCTTCCGGGAGCCATTCATGACCGGCGACGCAGAGGTGACCCGGGCGGTCATTGTCAGTATCTTGATCAGCATGTTGGGATTTGCCACCTTGAAATGGGTTGGGTTGCGGATGGAAGGGGTCTATGTAACCCCTAACTTCGGTCTGGGGGCTCTGGTGGGCGGCTTCATCTTCGGGTTTGGTATGCTGGTCACCGGGGGATGCGGGAGCGGAACGGCCTGGCGGGCAGTGGAAGGTCAGGTCAAGCTCCTGCTGGCCCTTGTATTTTTTGCCCTTTCCAACTCCCTGGTCCGGGCCGGCATCGACAGCTCCCCGCTGGTGAGCAAGCTTGTCGGTTTTGAGGTCTTTCTCCCCGATTTCCTCGGATATCAGGGGACCCTGCTGGCTGTATCCGTATTCATGATTTTGTGGTATCTCCTGGTCACCTGGAACGAAGAGACGGAAAGATTCGTGGTCGAGGTATAGGGAATTTGGGGAACAAGCTGGATCCTCATTGTAGGGGCAGTGCTGCGCGTCTTCGCGCAATGCCTGCCCTCTTCGGATTTTTCAGATTTGCCGGAGGTAAGGCTCGTATGAAACGAGAATTTACTCCGAAGAGGGCCTGCCCTTGGGGGCAAGGGCGGCCTACCTGCGAGCCGGGCTATTCCAGTAAGACGGGCTTGACCCCAAGCCCTGTCTTCTTTGCCAGTTTCATTCTCGATCAAACTGGCGGCCGCCGCCAGCGGCGGCGCTGAACAGTGACAACTTCCTTGTCTCACGGTGTTAAGTGTGTATAAAGATCAGCTTACTGAAGGAAGAGATTTTTAACCGATTAAGCGTGCTGAATATTGTATTAAGGCTTCTCGCTCCGCGCTTGAACAACTCTGGCCTTTCAAAAGGCCCGCGAGCCCTCTTTTCCTTCCTGTGCCTTGTGGTAAGCATATCCGGGTGCCAAAACGATTTTGAACAGGACGTCACCGACTGTCTGCGCTGTCACCAGGGTATTGAATCGGCCGGCACGGGACATGCCTTTGCCTGCCGAATATGTCATGTCCTCCCCCAGGATCGGGACCAGGCCCTGGAAGACCATTCCCGGATCATGAGAAATCCGGCCAGATTGAGCTCAGCCCAAAAGATCTGCTCCCCCTGTCATCAAAGCCAGGTCCAGAACTTTCAGACCAGCCTGCACGCAACCCTGGCTGGGATAATCAATCAAACCAGGTTTCTCTTCGGGGCCCAGGAAAGGGCCTTCCCCCCAGTGCATGGAGCAGGAGAAAACCTGCCGCTTCTTCCATCTGCCATCGAAAATATTGATCGACCCGCAGACCTGGTGGACGATCTTCTGCGCCGAAAGTGCCTGCGCTGCCATGTGGAGGCGGCTGGTTCAGAGCTCACCCCGCCGTACCGGGGAAGGGGATGTGCCGCCTGCCATGTGCTCTACGCCCCCGATGGCCGCTATCAGGGCCAGGACCAGGCCATTGACCGTTCTCAAAAAGGATATCCCAAAGTCCATGGACTGACCGCTGATATCCCGGATTCCCAGTGCTTGAAGTGCCATCAGCCCAACTATGTGGGCTCTGATGCCTATGGGCTGTTCGAGCGGGACTACGACTCCTTCTTCCAGGAAGCTGTCCTGGGAGATCGTCAGGCTCATGAGCATACCCAGGGGGCTGTGCATAGCCTGGCCCAAGATGTCCATACCAAGCGGGGTCTTCAATGTGTGGACTGTCACTCCAGGGACGATGTCATGGGCGATGGCCGCCCGGCCGCTTTTGCCCTGGACAGCCCCGGAACATCCTGTCAGGAATGTCACGGCGGATTCGCCTGCTCTGAGCCAAACTCCGAGGTCGAAGGTCTGCACATTGAGTCCGGGAAGTGGTTTTTCGAGGCTCAAGACGGAACGCGGCGCCGGGTGCCCCTGTTTGTACCCAATACCCCTTCCCACGATCCCGGGGTTCATTCCCGGTTGCGCTGCAGTGCATGTCATGCCCAGTGGACTGCGCATGACTACGGTCTGAGCTTGCAGCGCCAGGACGGAGGGGATTTTCGGGTCTGGACCTACCTGATTCGGCAGGGAGATCACCGGTTGAAGGAAGAGCTGGAAAAACTCCTGGCCGATGCGGACAGAACGCCCACCTCCCGGGATCTATTAACCGGAAAGAGCCGCCAGGGTGTCTGGCTCAAAGGATATCGCTTCCGACGTTGGGAAAACATGGTCCTGGGAGTCGATCACCAAGACCGAATCAGCCTGCTCCGACCTTTGCACCAGTATCAGATTTCCTATGTCGATGATCAGGGCCGCGTGCTCCTGGACAGCGTCATTCCTGAAAGAGGCGACGGGCAAGGACCGGGGTGGGCCTATATGCCCTATGTCCCGCACACCACCGCCAAGCAGGGCAGACCCTGCCAGACCTGTCACAACAATCCAACGGCTGCCGGGCTCGGCCTCTCGGAAGAACACCATCTGGCCGCGAGAACCGATTTTGACCTCCTCCGGCCCAGTCCTCCGGCCATCGATTCCATGCGCCTGCTCAATGCTGCTGAACGCCGCCGCCTGCTTGACCCCCAAGCAGGATATGGGCAAAAGTTTTTTCAGACCCAAAAATATTTCAGCTTTCCCTCCGGCAAAACTGAAATATTTTTGGATTCAAAACAGGCAAAAAAAGAAAATTAAGCTGTGAACCGAAAAGATAAGGAGCCGAGGGAGCGGTGACCAGACAGCAATTTTTGCAGTACATACTTCGCTCTTCGGCCTGGGGTGCCCTTCTAATGGCCGGCGGCTGGCCTGTTGTCCGCTTTATCACCTGGCAGGAGCGCCGGGTTCGCATGGTGGTCTTTGCTGCTCATGAACAGAGGCCTTTTCAGACCAAGGACGGGGCCATACTGGTTCCTAAAGATGACTCCCTGCAGGCCCTGTCCACCAAGTGCACGCATCTGGGCTGTAGCGTAGAGTACGACCAGACCCGCGATGAACTTCTCTGTCCCTGCCACAAAAGCGCCTACAATGTGCAGGGAAACAGGCTGCGAGGCCCGGCCCGGTCCGATCTCCCTGTTTTACAGACCGTGAATCTGGAGAGCGGTGAGCTGCAGGTAACCGTGCCAATCAAGGGCTGATGATGATCAAAAATGTGTGGCCCCCATCAGTTAAGATCAGCCGGGTATTGCCCCGGGCGGCCCTGGCCACCGGGTTGATCAGTATCTGTTCCGGATTGATCCTGGTCTTTCAATACCGGCCATTTGACAATGTCTTTGCCCAAGTGGAAGCCATTACCACCCACATCCCCTATGGATGGTTCTTTCGCCGCATTCATTTTCTTTCCGGAGAGGCCTGTGTTGTCTTGACCCTCCTTCATGTCCTGGATCATTTTGTGCGCGGCAATGACCGCCTGGTATCCTTAGCTGAATGGGCCCGCCTGTGGTTGGCCTCTGCCCTGGCCTTTTTCCTCCTGTTCACCGGATATGTGCTCAAAGGGGACAAGGAGGGCCTTTTGGCCGGGACCATCTTGCGCAACCTGACGGCCTCCATTCCCCTGCTCGGCCAGAGCCTGGGGTCTGTATTCATTGGTTCAGGTCCGGATTTCTTCTTTTTTCCTTACCTGTGGCACTGCTGGCTGGGGCCCCTGGCCTTGGGGTTTCTGCTCCGAACCCATATCCGGTCCTGGCTGCCCCGGGGAAACTTCATGCTGATCGCCTTGTTGCTCTGCGGGCTGGGTGCTCTCTTCATTCCCATGCCCCTGGCCCTGCCCCCGGAGGCAGTGGTCCAGGAGGCCTATGGACCGTGGTTTTTCCTTGGCATACAAGAACTGCTCAAGCATTTTCCGCCTCTGTGGGCTGGAGTTGTCCTGCCGGGAGTTTTGGCCCTGATATTTCTCAGCCTGCCACTGACCTGGGGAAGGGTACAGCAGGCTGCCAGGCTGAGCCTCTTCGTAGCCTTGGCCGGGTATACGATCTTGACCCTGGCCCTTTATGTCCAGAGGAGCCTGTAAGGTGAAAATCCTACCTTGGATTCTGATCTGCCTACTTCTTGGGGCGGTCCTGGTCACGGATATGCACCGGACCGATCCCGAACACTCGGCAAAAGAAAAATGCCTGGCCTGCCATGATGACGTCAGCGACCCAGATCCTTCCCATCCGGTCTCAGCCCTGGGCTGTGTCTCCTGTCACCTCGGAAATGCTCATTCTCTGGACCAGGACAGAGCCCATGCCGGGATGGTCAAAAACCCCGGAGATCTCCGCTTCGCTGATCAAACCTGCGGCCGGACCGAGTGTCATCCGGACATCGTCCCCCGGGTCAGGGCCTCGATCATGGCCACCAATAAGGGCATATTAAATACCCTGTATTACCACTGGGAAACGGATGAACAGCCTGCGGCCGCGCCCCGGGATGTGCCTGGAATGCTCGAGGATGCAAACCGGCTGAGCCTGGCTGAAGACCAGTTCGCCAAGATGTGCGCCTCCTGCCATTTATGGAAGGTCCGGGAAGGTGAAGGGGAAATCGGCTTGCGGGGCGGGGGGTGTTCAGCCTGCCATGTAGTGAAAAAGGGCCGGCCCCAGGACGATCCCACCCTGGCCTCCTTTACCCATTCTCGGCTTTCGATCCGGATCCCGGCCGACAATTGTCTGCGCTGCCACAACCGTTCGGCCAGGCAGGGACTGTCCTATCAGGGCTTGTTTGAATCAGAAGGCTATGGGACTCCCTATGTCCGCGGCGCTCCAGGGACCAGGCGCTTGTCCGGGGGCAGGTTCTACATGGAAGGACCGGCCGACGTGCACTTTGAACAGGGGCTGGCCTGCATCGACTGCCATACCCACTGGGAACTCATGGGAGACGGAAAAGAGCATGAGTATATGGAGGAGCAGACGGAGGCTACCTGTGAGATGTGCCACGACCCGGAATTTGAGCCGTTGCGCTCCGGGGACGATCTGGCAGAAAGCCTGATCGACTTGAACCGGGTCGTTCCACAGCTGGAATCAGCCAATATAGCCTATTCTCCTGAGGGCGCGCCTCTCTATCACTTCCGATCTGACGGCCGACAAGCGGTCTTGTTCCGCAAACTGGACGGAAAGCCGGTGCCCATGCAGTCCACCGATCTTTCAAAGCCCCATCACACCCTGTCCGGACATGAGCGGCTCAGCTGTCAGGCCTGCCACAGCCGACTCATGCCCCAATGTTATGGATGTCATCTGGAATACCGGCAGGACCGGTTCCAGACAGACAAGCTGTCCGGACAAAAAACCAGAGGGCTGTGGAAAGAGGGCCGGTCCTACATGCGTTTGCGAACCCCCATCCTGGGTATTGATGGAGATGAAATACGGCCTTTCGCCCCCTGCCAGGTCTTTGTCTCAGTCTTTGACCGCCAGGGCAGGCATCAGCCCAAAGACTCCAAAACCATACCGGCCATGACCACCTTTGATCCCCATACCACCCGGACCGCTTCCCGAACCTGCCTGGACTGCCACCTGGATCCCAAAGCAATCGGCCTGGGCCAGGGACATGTATATGGGAAAAAGCAAATACGTTTTCAGCCCCTGTATGAATCCAAAAAATCCAACTTTGGGCTGCAGATCCCACCCGAAGCATTTGTGAGTCTGAATGGAACACAGCTGCAGACCACGTCCCGCCTCACCCGAAGATCCTTCAACCAGGAGGAGTTAAGGGCTATCCTCAGGCCAGGCCCCTGCCTGGCCTGTCACGATGGATACACCGATCCGGTGTATGCCGATTTTGATAAAAGTATTGGCCTGATCAAAACAGGAAATGCCCCGGATTGCCCGGTGAACACTGTGGATGACTCAACCCCAGCTCAAAGCACCAGGTAGCGGTCGCATTCCTCCAGCATCTCTGCATTGCGGGCCTGGGTTACAAATTCCTTAAAACCCACACCCGGGACATCTTTACCTTCCAGACCGTTGGCCCGGAAACTGACATCGCAGACATAGAGCTGGGCCTTGCCTACCAAGTGCTTGAACTCTTCCTTTTGGGTCAAAAGGACAGATCGGCCGGTAAAAAAGAGCTTGACCGCGATGTCCTTGGCCTTGGCCGCAGAAGTCAGATTGATTACATAGTCCAGATGCTTGTCTGAGCTGACCATAATCCCGAGTAACTGTGCCATATGCATATCCTTTCATGCTGGATTAAACTGGGGGCCGCCGCCAGAGGCGGCGCTGTCCTCTGATCTCTGACCTCTGTCCTCTGATCTCTGATCTCTCTACCACCAGCTGATCACTTTTGGGGCTTCAAAGATTGCATCCACTACCTGCTCCCAGTCCACATCATCCGCATACAGATGCAGAATGTGAGCCTCCGGCCCGGATACTTCCTGGATAAGTGTGGATACGGTCTCATCCGGTTCGGTCCGGCATATATGCAGTACTTCCATAACCATCCTCCATCAAAAGGGAATAACGATATCCGCTTCTTTTACTTTGTGGCCCAATTCAGACATGGTGATAGGCAAAAAACCATGCTTGTCTATGTTGGCCTGGTTGTTTGAAAAGCGCTCGCCTTCCATTTCGTCTAAAAATTCCATGTTTTCTTGGTAGGCCTCATCCATATTGGCCACTTCATGATGTAAGACCACCATGGAGACCGAGGCCATTTCCAGCAGGGCCCCCAGGCTGGTTCTCAGCCCTTCATACTGTTGTTCCGGCTCTTTGATGAGCACGATGATCGATTTCATTCCTGTCTCCTGCTCATTTTACGTTTTGAATCCAGAGACCACACTTTTAGACCACCTTGACGAAATACCGGGTTTTGCCTCCTTCTTCATCCACAAAGCCCAAAAATTCTGCATTCCCCTTGTTGCAGTACTCAGGTATATCGTTTTTGGATCCCGGGTCGGTTCCGATGATCTCCAAGACCTGGCCTGCAGACATGTTCTTGAGCACTTTTTTTGTTTTCAGCAAAGGCATGGGGCAGCTCAGCCCACTGGTGTCCAACACCTGATCAGCCTGGATGTTTTGAACGTCCATGTTGGTCCTCCATCTTTTATTTTGGTTTCATGTTTTTTTCGTCAAATGCAGTGCATACCAACCGCTTTGATCCTGAGGGCCCTGAAGCTCCAGAGGGCATCTTT
This sequence comes from Desulfovermiculus sp., assembly GCA_041686195.1. Lineage (GTDB taxonomy): Bacteria > Desulfobacterota > Desulfovibrionia > Desulfovibrionales > Desulfothermaceae > Desulfovermiculus. The sequence goes on along the minus strand of JAWLEI010000014.1, from coordinate 5,636 downwards.
TCAAAATGGTGAGCAGATCCCTGATGGTTTCAGCATCAATATGCTCTATGCGCAGGGTATCACCCGGTTCCATTTCATTACACAACTGAATGACTTTCAGGTGGGCCAGGGGGGGAAACAGTCCTTTTACGTCAAGTTGATAGTCTTTTCCTTCAGCCATGTTCCAATCCCGGCCTAGATTTCAACCCATTTGGGCATATGTGCTGAAGCCTTTCATCACTCCAGCAGTCAATATCGTACGAAAAGCAATATCGATGCCAAATCAGGCGAAACCGATATAAGAGTGAAGAAGCCTTCGCCTGGCCCGTCCTGGACTGGGTAATCGGCTACCACCGCATTCCGGCTAGGTAAAGTCGGCCGATCTAGACGCCGGGCCTTGGCAAGGAAGGTGTTCACATGATATCCAATAGGTGAACAGGTGTGCAGCAAAGCATAGGGATCGGATATATGTTTGAACAGGACATGAACTTGTATTGGAAGACAGTGGTGGATACGATCCAGGAAGGGGTGATGGTGGTCAGCACTGAGGGCCAAATCGTTTCCGTCAACCAGGGATTGGAAGAATTGACAGGCTACTCCCGCCAGGAACTGCTGGGAAATTCCTGCCTTATTTTCAATTGCGACATGTGCAAAAAGATCCGCAAAGAAGAAAAAGAAAACTGGTGCTCCCTGTTTCGGACCCAGAAAGTTCGCATGCGGCACTGCACCATTCAGCACAAGGATGGACACTTCCTTCCGATCGTGAAGAACGCCTCTGTGCTGAGCGGACAAGATGGGACTATAATCGGGGCTGTGGAGACCCTGACCGACCTCTCGGAGGTAATAGAAAAAGAGCAGCAGCTCGAGGCCTACCGCAGAGAACTCACTACGACCGAAAGCTCATACGGGCTCTTGGGCCAATCAACCGCCATGCAACGCATCTTTGATCTCATTCCCAACGCCGCCCAGTCCGATGCCCCGGTGATCATCACCGGACAGAGCGGGACAGGCAAAGAACTTGTGGCCCAAGCCATTCATGCCTCCAGCGACAGAAAGGACAAGCCCCTGATCAAAGTCAATTGCGCTGCTCTTCCAGAATCCCTTTTAGAAAGCGAACTCTTCGGTCATGTCAAAGGGGCCTTCACCGGGGCTGTGGCCAGCCGAAAAGGCAGGTTCGAGGCTGCCCAGGACGGGTATATCTTTCTGGATGAGATCGGAGACATCCCCTTATCCACTCAGGTCAAGCTCTTACGGGTTCTGGAGGAAAGGGTCATCGAACGGGTGGGGGATCATCGGCCCATACCGGTGAATTCCCGGATCATCACAGCCACGAACAAGGACCTTCAAGAACTGGTGCAGGCCGGGACGTTCCGGGAGGATCTTTACTTCCGGGTCAATGTTATCCCTATTCATCTTCCAAGACTGAGGGAGAGGCTGGAGGATCTTCCTCTGCTCATTGAGACCTTTTTTCAGCGCTTAAAGGCCAAGACCGGCAAGAAGGTTCAAGGCATCAGTAGTGAAGCCATGAATATCCTGTATTCCTATCACTGGCCGGGCAACATCCGGGAGCTCAAGAGCGTGTTTGAATATGCCTTCGTGGTCTGCGATCAGCCCACACTTCAGCCTGAGCACCTCCTGCCCTCGGTTTTGGAAGTGGTCAATCCATCGGCCTCCCTGCTTTCGCCTCAAGCCCTGACCAGCACTGAAAAAAAGAAACAGGAGCTTATTCAAGCCCTGAAGAGAACCGGGGGCAACAAGTCCGAAACAGCCAAACTGCTTGGGGTTTCCAGAACCACGGTCTGGAATCGGATGCGCAGATTCAAGATTTCATGCAGCAATATGATCACTGATGACCAGATGTGATGTCTTCCC
>JAWLEI010000014.1:0-3685 GCA_041686195.1 Desulfovermiculus sp. | reverse complement strand
CCGGACCCCGAACATATCCGGCGGGAGCTGATCCGAGAGTATCTGCTCCAAGGCAATCTCCCCTAAGGAAGCACGTTCAATAGGCACTCGAAGCATCTGGTCCAGGACGCGGTACTCATTTCGAATATCCTGAGCATATATCGTGAGCCTGCCTATCTTTTCATCTATGCCCGATTTGTACCAGGCACTTGAAACTGCTGACTCTATGTCCTCTGATTCCATCTGTTTCCTCTTCAGAACCAAAGAGAGTATCATCAGCAATAAAACAATGACCACGGCAAGCAGAACGTGCGTTAACGGCACCATATTCTCCATTGCTTAAGACTCCAGCTCATCCTGCATCACCTGGTCCAATATCTCCCAGATACGTTCTGCCCACTCCAGATGCTCAGGCTTCATCAGGCAGGAACGAAGACAGGCGATGTGCTCCTGATCCCAGTTGATATCAAAGGCCGGCTCAAGCAATGTTCTTGGCAATGAGGCCACGGCCAGGTGCAGATTCTGTCTGCCTGCGGCCGCAAAGATTTTCTGGGCTTGATATGATATCTGGCTGGCCTTTCCCCCGCGCGGAGCCCAGATAAGAATATCCAGCTCGGGTGCAAATGCACTCAAAAACCGGGAATCGCCCTTAATCTTCTCAAAAAAAGAAATGGCCGCATTTCGGCTTTTTTCCAGGCCTTTCGCGAACTCCCCGCCCCGGACCAGGGGAAACATGCGCATGGTGGCCCATAAAGCCACCGCCGCTGCTCCAGCCCGGGAACATTCCAAAGAAATTTCTCCCAGATGCAGCTCATCTGAACTGAAATATGTATACGGCGAATCGTGTTTATAGAACCTGCCCACAGAGGGGTCGTGAAAAAGCACGCACCCGCAGCCATAGGGCTGAAGCCCATGCTTGTGCGGATCGATCACCACAGAGTCAACCTCATCCAAATGGTCGAAGGCCTGCCGCGTCTTTGGGTCCAGATTTTCAGCCAGGGTAAAATACCCTCCATACGCTGCATCCGCATGCAGGCGAAAGCCATATTTCTTCTGGAGATCAAGGATATCGGGCAGCGGATCGACAGATCCGGTAGCTGTGGTGCCCATGGTGGCCACGACCGTGCCCACCTCCCCTTTTTTCAGCTCATCTTCCAGGGCATTCACATCCATTCTGGCCTCGTGGTCACAAGGAATGCTCTGAAACGGCACCTGGAGCACGCCGGACAGACGGTTGTGTGTATAGTGGGCCTGTTCTGAGGCCGCGACCGCCTTTCCGGGAGAAAGACAGCGGGACACCCACAGGGCCTCCATATTGGCCATGGTTCCTCCGCTGCACAAATGCCCCAGATGGGTCTGCCATCCAAAGAGCTGAGCAATCCCAGCCACTGCCTCCTTCTCCATGGCCGAACTCGCCCGTCCACCATCCAGGGCGTGGTTGTTCGGATTGATCCACAAAGCCAGCATATAGGCAAGGCGGGCAATCACATGGGGCGGCTTGAGCATTTGCCCGGCATACAGGGGATGATGGTAGGGATAATTATCCTGCATCTTGTCTGCAACTTCCATCAATACCGGACGGAGCTCAGACAGATCACATTCACTTTCAAAATTCGGCAAATCTTGAAATCCCTGCTCTAAACGATCCACAGCTTCGTGCAGTATACTCAAGCTTTGCTTTTCCAGGCTCATTTGCACCTCGTCTTTTGGCTCAGGCGTTCAAATATTCTTGCAAACCGCAAGTGAGTGCCGGGCAGGTCCACTTCGACGGTAATCTCATTTTCCTAGGTGGACTTACTCCCCGTGCTGCCGGCAATATGTTTCCCTGGTAAACACAAGCAGGGCCAGGGAAAGCACGGCCCAGACCAGCATGAGTCCAAACCCGCTCTGGTAGGCCTGCATGCTGTAGATCCGAACTCCTTCCACTGTTTCGCCCTGCCATTTGTGGTCCAATACCCAGCCCACAGCAGGCTGCAGCACCGTGGGCCCGGACATGACTCCCATATTGGTCACCCCGGAAACCGTCCCGGACAGCCGGGGCGGCAATGATTCCTTGGCAAAGGCAAAACTGAGAACCATGCATCCAGAACAAAATCCGGTCCCCAGGAGAATAGCTCCCAAGAGAGAGAACGGCAGGTTGGGCAGGAGCAGGATCACGCTCCAGCCGGCGAGACAGAGGACACAGCCCAGAAGATAAAGAGGTTTGCGTCGGCCCAGGACATCTGAAAACCAGCCGAACACCGGTCCGCCCACAGCCCAGGCTACAAGAAGAGCTGAGGTCAACGTGGAGGCTTGTGCTGTCGAGATATCGTATTGCGAAGACAGGTAGGGCACGCCCCACAATCCGGAAAAGGTCAGGATGGGCCCCACAATCCCGCCGGGAATAATGAAAAGCAGGCCGGTATTCCGGTATTTGAAGACTTCCAGCACCCGGGCCAGGATCTGGCCCCAGGAGTTTACTCCGCTTGGTTCATCCCGGATGTGCACCGGGTCGGCAAATCCTTTCTGCCCCGGCCGGTCCCGGACAAAGACCCAGATCACAGCTCCGATGCCCAAAGTGAGCAGGGCAGTGCAGAGCATGATGCTCCGCCAACTGAAAATATCCATGAGCAGGCGCAAAGGAGGTCCGGCCGAAACTGCCCCGATTATGCCGAAAAAAAGGGTCATGCCGGTTACGGTGGCAAACTTTCGGGGCGGAAACCAGTTGCTGGCCAGTTTGAGCAGACCTACAAAAGCCACGGCCACAGCACCGCCAATGAGCAGACGGCCCAGACCGGCCCAGGCTATGCTTGGGGCCAGGGCAAAAGCGATTGTGCCCAGTCCGGCCACCAAAGTTCCAGCACTCAACAGGCGTCTGGGGCCCCAGATATCACCAATGATCCCGGTAGGGATCTGCATGGCCACATAGCTGTAAAAGTAAAAGGCTGAGAGATTGCCCAGGGCTGCCGCTCCGATATGAAAATCGCGCATCAACTCTTCAGTCATCACCGCCGGAGCCACCCGCTGAAAGAACCCCAGCAAATAGAAGAGCGCACCCAGGCCCCATATGATCCAGGCCGTACGCAAAGGGGGTTCAGCTTGAAGACGCATCGGTGAAGGGCTCCTTACCATGAAAAAACATTAAAAGGACGATCAGCTTTCGAATTGAAAGCTTACTCAACTTATCCATGGTCCTCCTCTCTGCAATCATGCAAGGTGATTCCCGGGAAAGAAAAAAATTCTATTCCAGCTGACCCTTTTTCAATCCTGGGATCGACAGCCGGGCTTCGGCATAGTCCAAAAGAAGGGAAATAATGGTCATCGCAGCCAGGTAAATCATGGCTGCAGCAAAAAAGGTGGGAAAGATCTTGAAGGTCTTATACCCGATCATTTTGGAGACCCCGAGCAACTCTTAAAAGCCGATGGTAAAGGACAGACTGGCGAACTTCAGAATCCTATATTGCTTATTGCTTACCTATCATCTCCTGTGTCAAGTTTAAAAACAAGCAGCATATGTGTTGAGTGAACCTGAATGATTACCGGGAGGAGAAAGAAAGCATTGTTGGGTTGGGCAGGGATATTTGGATACACCCTGCCCCATACTCCCCCTATTTATGCAGTCTTGCGTCTTTTCCACAACTGCATCTCCTGCATCTTCTGTTTTCGCTGCCGGGCCAGACCTTTGGCGATTAATGACTGATTTTTCTTAAAGCCCCACTTCTCTTTA
>JAWLEI010000013.1:0-54989 GCA_041686195.1 Desulfovermiculus sp. | reverse complement strand
GTATGAAACAAAGTCTTGCTGAGTCCGTCATTCCCGCGCAGGCGGGAATCCAGACCAGATAGCATAAACTTCCACTGGATTGCCCGGAGAGCCTGATCACGGTGAATTCGTATGATCCGGGCCGGGCAATGACGGAAGGGGAAAATCGTAAGTTTCGTTCACGATCGACCTGACCTTTTATTCCAGTAAATCAAACAATTTGATTTGTTATATGAAAATCGACAGGTAACCTACCTTCTTGTTTCATACGAGCGCAGCCAAGGTGGTGCATATGGACACAGGGCAGTGCTGTAGAGCAAAATCTAGCTTTTATAATAGAAAAATTGAGTCCTTGTCAAACAACATTAACCAGCCATTCATCCCTGCATGATCTCCTGAGAGCAACGATTGGCAGATCCGCATATTGAGTCCATGAAGTTCCACCTTGACAGGCTTTTGGTTTATCTCTGTGTTCTTTGTGCTCTCTGTGGTTTGCTGAATTGATTTTTTTTTTCACCACAGAGCTTACAGAGGACACAGAGATGAGAATTCTTTAAAGTCTATTTTTCAGGTCATTCATGGAGTGTAAACTTGTCTTGATTTTTTCGCTGGAATGATAGCCATATCTCCAAAAATTAGGGGTCGAACTCGGACAAACATTTTTTCTGACAGAGATTCGCGGATAAGCGCCAATGCTCCGTCAATTTTGTATTATACTTTACAACATCACCTGTACAGAGTAAATAGGATACCAGTATGTGAAACACTGTGTTGATGCCCGGTAAAATAAGGAAGGAGGGACCATGCAGACCACTGAACTCATCGATATGTTGAACAGAGACTTGCGGGAAGAGCACGCGGCAGTGCTTCGATACCTGATCCATAGCTATACCGAAGGCGAGGATACTCCCATCGGAGCCAAGCTTCTCACCCGGTCCAGGGAAGAGATGTGGCATATGCACTGGCTGGGAGCGGTCATCGGCCATCTGGGCGGAGAGCCGGACCTGACCCCGGCCGAGTATCCTTTTGATCCCTCCAGCCGGGCCAGCATCATCCAGTCCTACATAGCCTATGAAAAAAAGCTTGTACCCCACTACAAGGCCGAGGCGGAAAAAGTGACTGACCCGCATATCAAGCGTGTTCTGGAGCGTGAAGCATGGGAATCGGATTTCCACGCCCAGGCCTTTCAGAGGCTGCTGGACAAGCTTGATCCTGATGAGGCTGGAACACTGCCCCAGTCAGAAGCGGAGCTGCCGCGGGATTTTCTGGTCTCACTGCAGCAGGAGGTTGCAGCCAAGTATACAGAGATGCTGGAACATATTCGACACAGCTGGGTCCTGCAAAACGGCGGTTCTCTGGGCTGGCAACTCATGGACCAGGCCATGGAAAAGATGCGGCATTTGGCCCATTTTGCCGAAGATGTGGCCGAGAATGGAATAATTCCCGCCTTTTCAGCCGGAGAGTACTCGCAAAGCCGCGAGCCGGGTATCGCTTTAGGCTCCAGCCTGAAGCGCCTGCAAGAAGGCCTGCAGCGGCATAGAGAACTCAAAGAAAGTGAGGAAACCGGCAAGCACGCCGGACTGGTCCTGAATCTGGATTTGACCTTGAAGCAGGAGCAGCACCAGGAAGCAGAGATAGATGATTGGCTTCAGGACATGTAGCCTGCACTCCCAGACCTATTTTGATGAGGTGCCCCTCCGGTGAAAAGATCTGCTGAAATAGATCACGTGCGTGAGCTCCTGGAGACTCAATTCCTGGGAGTTATGGCCACCAGCGGCCTGGAGGGCCCTCACGCCAGCTTGGTGGCCTTTGCCTCCAGCATGGATAGCCGCACCCTTGTTCTGGCCACCCCCATCACCACCCGCAAGTATGCCAATATACTTAAAGAGCCAAGAGTTGCTCTTTTGGTGGACAATCGATCCAATCAATATTCTGACTGTCACGCGGCCGCGGCCTTGACTGCCTATGGGCAGGCCCACGTTCTGCCCCCAGGGCAGGCCCGGGAATTGATGGATCTTTATCTGCACAAACACCCCCACCTTGTTGATTTTGTGCGTGCCCCCTCCTGTGCCCTGGTGTCCATCTCTGTTGCCAGGTATTCCTTGGTTACCTCTTTCCAGCAGGTTTCGGAGATTTTCTTGTGAGCGGAAAATGGATGATTCCCCTGGTCGATGTTCGGGCAGAAGATGCATCCCTGGTGGGCGGCAAGGCCGTCTCCCTGGCTGGCATGCACCACAGGGGGCTCTTAATACCCACAGGAATGTGCATTACCGTTCAGGCCTATAATGCGTATGTGGATCAAACCGGTCTGCGGGAACGGATGCAAATGGAACTGGACAGAAAACCATTTGAGCATATGCGCTGGGAGGAAATGTGGGATGCAGCCTTGCGCATCCGGAGCATGTTTTTAACCACCCCTTTGCCCCGGGAGTTGGAGCGGGGATTGGTCCAGGGTGTGCAGCAGACTTTTAATACCCAGCAAGCTGTTGTCCGATCGTCCGCACCCGGCGAAGACTCCAGCGGGACCTCTTTTGCCGGCCTGCATGAATCGTATGTCAATGTCGGAGGTGTGGATGATCTGTTGGAAAGTATCCGCAAGGTCTGGGCTTCCCTTTTTTCCGATGCCGCCTTGCTCTACCGGAGGGAATTGGGACTGGATGTGGCTACCAGCAGTATGGCCGTGGTCATTCAGCCCCTTGTTCAGGGGCAGGTCTCCGGAGTGGCCTTTACCCGTAGTCCGGAGGATGAGAGGGTCCTGGTGGTTGAGGCTGTGTATGGCCTGAACAAGGGGCTGGTGGATGGTCTGGTGGAACCCGACAGATGGAGCATGGACCGAAAAACCGGAGCTGTGCTGACCAGATATGAGCCTGTGCGGGACTCGTGGATTGTGCCCACAGAAAATGGAACTGAGCAACGTTCACTGCCTGACGATCGACAAGACAAACCGCCTCTGGACCAAGAGCAGCTCAGACAAGTGTATGCAGCTGCCCTGCAGGCGGAAGAGATCTTTGGTTCTGCTCAGGATATGGAGTGGACCATTGACCGCGGACGTTTACATGTTCTCCAGTCCCGGCCCATTACCACCGGCCGGGACGATAAGGCCAAGGACAAACGGGGATGGTATCTGAGCCTGAGGCGCAGCCTGGACAATCTGAAAGTACTTCGCATCCGCATTGAACTAGAGATACTCCCGGGCATGGATGAGCTGGCAGGGAGTCTGGCTGAACAGGACTTGAGTCAATTATCCGATGTGTCCCTGGCGGAAGAAATTCTGCGCAGAAAAGATCTGAACGCCCAGTGGGAGCAGATCTACTGGGATGAATGTATTCCCTTTGCCCATGGAGCCAGACTGTTTGGGCAGGTATACAACGATGTCCTCAAGCCCTCTGATCCCTTCGAATTTGTGCAGCTCCTGACAAGCACTGGAATGCTCAGTGTGCAGCGAAACCGCATGCTGCACCGGATGGCCTCTCTGGCCGGGAAAAATCCAAACCTTTTGCAGGCCCTGGAACAGGACCGCCCGGAAGATGTCGATTCTGAATTCCACCAGCTGTTGACTGAGTTTCTGGACCGCTTTGGAGACCTTTTCTGTCACCAGGCCTCGTGCGCGCAGGGGCGGGAAGATGTATTGGGTCTCGTGCTCAAGCTGGCTCTGCACGGGGTGCCGCCTGTTCAGTCCAAACAGGACGCGGACCAGGGCCTGGAGGGTATGTTTTTGGAAGCCATGGGGCCTGAGAAGCAGGAGCAGGCCAGGGAACTTCTGGACCTGGCCCGGGCCAGCTACCGCCTGAGGGATGATGATAATATCCATTTGGGACGCATTGCGGCTGAGGTGCAAAGGGCGGAGTCCGAGGCCCGGGAACGACTGCGAAAGCAGGGGAGACAATGTTTCACCCAGGACCCTCAATCTGCAGCTGCTGCCCTACTGGATCCTCATGCTGAAGAAGTGTGTTCGCCGGCTGCCCGGATTGAAGAAGATATTACCGAACCCCGGATGAGGTCCAGGCAGATCCTGGGGCAACCGGCCGGACCCGGGGTGGTGCAGGGCCGGGCCAGGGTGGTCAAGAGTGTTGATGACCTGCGCCTTTTTCAAGCCGGAGAAATTCTCGTCTGTGATGCCGTGGATCCGAACATGACCGCTATAGTAGTTCTAGCTTCCGGCATTGTGGAACGCAGAGGAGGGATGCTCATCCATGGGGCGATTATCGCCCGAGAGTACGGCTTACCCTGCGTAACCGGGGTTGCCCAGGCTCTGCAAGCAATTCACTCTCAAGATTTGATTACTGTGGACGGATACTTGGGTATCGTGACCATAGTGCAGAGTTCTGAGAGTTTGTAAAATCTTATAGAATTCAGCTCCCCCCCTTTTAAAGCTCAGGGGGGTCCCAGCGGGGCGATGACCAGCACTTCCAAAAATTGCCAAGCAATACGGCCAAGACTTAGATGAGCGGCTGCTCGAGCCATCTGGCCAGGAAGTCTTGACTGGTTCCCCCGGCCCGGAGGTGCTGAATCAGGGCTGAGCCGAAGACCACGGCATCCACGCTGTCTTCCAGCCCCTGGAGCTGCTTGGGGGAGCTCAGGCCAAAGCCCAGGGCGATGGGCTGGGAAAAGATGTCCCGGGCCTGGCGCAGCTGTTGAACAAGAAGGGGCGGCAGGGCGGCTCTGGATCCGGTCGTGCCCATGACGGATACGAAATAGACAAACCCCAGGGCCTTTCGGGCATAGGCCTGCATGCGTTCCGGTCTGGTGTTCAAGCCCACCAGGCTGATCAGGGTCACCCCGCGTTCTAAGAGCAAAGCTTGGATATCCTTATTTTCTTCCAAAGGCAGATCCGGGATGATGATTCCCTGCACCCCGGCCAGGGCAGCGTCAACAGCCAGCTGTTCCCATCCGTACTGCATAAAGGGGTTGGCATAACCCATGAGGACCAGGCCGGCCCTGATCTGCCCGTTTCGTGCACCCAGCCCGTGCAGAATCCACTCCAGGTTCACCCCCCGGCCCAGACACTCCTGAGCTGCTTCATCCACGACAGGACCATCTGCTACTGGATCGGTAAACGGGACCCCGATTTCAATGATATCGGCGCCAGATTGGTCCAGAGTCTTGATTTCATCCCAAAATGTGTCCAATCCAGGAAATCCGGCCGGAAGATACGGGATCAATGCCTTGCGGCCCTGGTCGTTGGCGGTACGTATTTTGTCCTGTAATATATCCTGGCTCATGTCTGCTGCTCCTTTAGAGACCGTGGTTGATGACAATATCCAGGTCCTTGTCCCCCCGGCCGGAGAGGTTGACCAGGATGTCCTGGTTTTGGAAGTCGGATGTGTTGTCCAGAACATAGGCCAGGGCATGGGAGCTCTCCAGGGCAGGGATGATCCCTTCCATGCGACTGAGCTTCTGGAAGGCATTCAAGGCCTGGGCATCGTTGACCGTCTGGTACTTGACCCGGCCGGAACGCATAAGATGCACATGTTCCGGGCCGACTCCGGGGTAATCCAGCCCGGGAGCCACTGAATGGGATGGCTCGATCTGGCCTTCAGGGTTCTGGAGCAGGTAACTCAAGGTTCCGTGCAGCACTCCGGCCGTGCCCCTGGTCACTGTGGCCGAGTGATGGCAGTCCGGGCTGCCCTGTCCTGCTGCTTCCACGCCGATAAGTCCTACCTGGGTGTGGGGCACAAAGGGATGAAAGATGCCCATGGCATTGGATCCGCCGCCCACACAGGCCACGACCTGGTCCGGAAGGCGGCCGATGAGCTTTTGGCTTTGCTCCAGGGACTCATGTCCGATCACAGACTGCAGGTCCCGGACCAGAGTGGGAAAGGGATGGGGACCGACCACTGAGCCCAGGCAGTAGTGGGTTGTCTCCTGCTCCGCAATCCAGTGCCGCAGGGCGGCGTTGATGGCGTCCTTTAAGGTCTGGGTGGAATGCTCCACAGCTCTGACCTCGGCCCCTAAGAGCTCCATGCGCCGGACGTTCTGGGACTGGCGCTGCACATCCTTGGCTCCCATGTACACGATGCACTTCAGGCCGAACATGGCCGCGGCAGTGGCCGAGGCCACTCCGTGCTGACCAGCACCGGTCTCGGCCAAAAGGCAGGTTTTGCCCATCTTTTGGGCCAGCAAGGCCTGTCCTACAGTGTTGTTGATCTTGTGCGCCCCGGTGTGGGCCAGGTCCTCGCGCTTGAGCCACAGCCGGCAGCCGAGCTCTTCAGACAGGCGGGAGCAGAAGGTCAGAGGTGTCGGACGCCCCACAGCCTGAGTGAGCACTGTGTTCAGCTCGGTCTGAAATTCTTTACTGGCCATGATGGTTTCCAGGGCCTGTTCCAGTTCCAATAATGGCGGCATGAGCAGCTCAGGGACGAACTGTCCGCCAAAGTCACCGAAATATCCTTTTTTCATTGCTCACTCCTTTGATTTCATCAAGCGTATGCATTTTTCAATGAGTCTTCGGTCTTTGATCCCAGGGGATATTTCCACTCCGGAATTCAGGTCCAGGCCGTCCGGTCGGCATGTCCTGAGCAGATCCGGCAGGGTATTTGGTCCCAGACCTCCGGCCAGATACCAGGGCCGGGGAAAGACAAGCTCAGGGAGCCAGGAGACGGAAACGGTCCGGCCGTGCCCGCCTCCACTGAGTCCGCTGTCCAGGACAAAGGCGGTGCAGACCGGGCCGAAGCGGTCCAGATCTTCCTGCATGGCCCGGGCATGGGGATATTTCTGAGGCCAGAGGACCTTCAACACCCGCTCCGGGCCGATCCTGCGACATGTCTTTGGATCCTGGCTGCCGTGGAGCTGGGCCAGATCCAGCCCGGCCTCCTGGATACAGGCCGATATTTCCTCCGCTGTCTGGCGGACAAATACGCCGACCCGCCGGGGTCTGCCGCGGGGAAATCCCGCAACCTGCCAGGGCTGAACACAACGAGGACTGGGTGGATGGAAGATGAAGCCGGTCAAATCAACATTCAGATCCAAGCACAAGCGGACATCCTCTTCCTGAGTTAATCCACATATCTTTGTCCACATGAATCATTCTCGCTTTGTATGGGAAACTGTTATTGAAAGGCAAAATCATTTTCCCATGCTTCGTTGCGCCTGCTGCTTCGCAGGCATAAGGGTTAACGGTTACCAGGTATCAGCACTCTGAATCTGAACCGATAACTGATAACTGATAACTCATTTACAGCTCTTGCCCATAGGTCAGGGCCTGCAAGGCAGCCAGGCGGTCCGGGCTGTGCATGATGGAGGTCCCGATCAGGCAGGCGGCGTATCCCAGGCGAGTCATGTCTTCAATCTGAGAACGTGCGGACAGCCCGCTGGCGCAGATCCAAAGCTCGGGGTCCTCTTTGTACTGGATGAGCTGGCGGTGCCGGTCAGGGTCCAGATGGAGGGTGTCCAGGTCCCGGCTGTTGACCAGGATGATTTTGGCCCCCAAGCCCTTTGCAGCAGACACATCGTGTTCGTCAAAGATCTCGACTACAGGTTCCAGTCCTGCGCTCAGCCCAGCCTGGTATATCATACGTAAGCCTTCGCTGTCCCGGACAAACAGGCGGGCGATGAGCAAAAAGGCGGATGCCGGGGTGGCCGCGGTTTCGGTCACCTGTATGGGGTGAATGATAAAGTCCTTGCGCAGCAAAGGCAGTCCGGTGCCGGCCAAAGCGGCCAGAGCCCGGGGACTGGAACCGAAGAAGCGGCGGTCGGTAAGCACGGATACAGCTGCAGCCCCGCCCTGGACAAAGAGCTGGCCGGCCTGTTCCGGGGACATATCCGGGGCAATGGGCCCTTGACTGGGAGAGGCGGGCTTGTATTCGGCAATTACTGCTCCCGGCCCGGCCTGGCTCAGGGTTGGGGACAGACCGGGGGTGCGCGTGGAACAGGGCAGGGGCGGGCCGTATTGGGCATAGCTCTGCTTGAGTTCGGCCACTTCTTCCTCTTTGGCTTGCACAAAACGTTTGAGCATATGTGGAGATTTGCCTGGCGCTTGATTCGTTGTCTGGGTCATGAAAAAAGTCCTTGAAAGCTTACATGGTCTTTAAGATACAAAAAAGGCCGCCTTTCGGGGAGAAACGCGGCCTTTTTAAGCTGCTGCCCAGCTCCTGGTCACGGTTCTTCCCCGGATTGAGAGCCAGTCCACCACCAGGCGGCCATGTCCTGCAAAAGATCGAGCTCTCCGGCTGCAGCCAGGTTCAAAAAACGGCGAAATTGGCGGACAGCGTCCTGGCTGTAGGGATTGGCCTCAAACAGGGCCTGAAACAAATTCCCGTCCTGGGTGAGCATTTTCCGGGCTGCGTGCAGACGGCGTCGAAACGAGGGAGTAATGAACTCCGTAATGTTTTCATCCTGGGCCACAGAGGCCAGATAGGAGATAGTGGTTACAAAATTCAGGCTCTGGATCCGGGCCATGGCCTGATCATGGATTTTAGCAGTGGTGGCAAAGGGGACAAAGCCCAGGTGACGAAAAAAACTGTGCACTGTATTACAGGCAGTCTGTTCACGGCCGGAAATGAGGGCCACCTTGAGCTCGGTCTCAGGTTCAGGCTGGGGCCCGAACAGGGGATGAGTGCCCACCACCGGACCGGGATGGCTGTCGAGCATCAGGCGCAGGGGATACTCCTTGACCGAGCAAATGTCGGCAAGAATGGCCGTAGACTGGATATACGGGCCAATTCGTTCCAAGACCTCGGGCATGGCCTCAATGGGTACAGCCAGAAGGACCAGGTCGGAGCTGGCCAGGTCCGATCTCGACCGCTCCGGCAGCAGGGGCTGATCAAAGGCACATACAACCAGGCCATGCTCGTGCATGCACCTGGACAGGAGCCGGCCCATACCGCCCTGGGCCCCGATCAGGCTGACTTTTTCTATCCTGTTCGTACAAAAGCTCACAATGTGCTCTCCCGAACCTTTTCCCAAGCATCCCAGAATCCGGGAAAGGACTTGGCCACACACGCCGGCTGATCCAGCTCCACCTCTATTCCGGCCAGTTCCAGAACAGAGAGGCTCATGGCCACCCGGTGGTCCCCATAGGTGCAAAACCGGATTTTCTCTCCCCTGGGCAGGGGCTGGGGGGTGATGCGTAAGCTGTCCCGGTCCAGGTCCACCCGGGTGCCAATGCGTCCCAGCTCAGTAGCCATGGCCTGGGCCCGGTCGCTCTCCTTCAGACGCAGATGAGCCACATTCGTGATCCGGGTCGGAGACTTGGCCAGGGCGGCCAGAACAGCCACCGTTGGCACCAGGTCGGGACAGGAGCCCATGTCTGTTTCTATGCCTCTGAGTTCAGCCGGAAAGATGGTTATGTCCCGGTCAGCAATTCTGGGTGTGGCTCCCATGGCCTGCAGAATATCCATGATCTTCCGGTCTCCCTGCCTGGAATCGGGATCCAGACCGGCCACCGTTACCCCCCGGGGATGGAGCAGACCGGCGGCCAGGAAATAGGAGACATTGCTCCAGTCCCCTTCGACACGAAAATTTCCCGGGGTGTAGGGTCCCTGGCTGACCACAAAGCGGGTCCGGTTGGGAATGATATCGGTCAGCGTGGTCCAGTCCGCATTCACCCACTCTGCAAAATCAGTGCGGGTTTGCACCTGCACCGGCCGGCCAAAGGCCTGCATGACCTGCAGGGTCAGGGCCACGTAGGGCCAGGAAAGAACCGTGTTTCCAGTCACATTGATGATCAGCTGCGACCGGGCGTAGGGAGCGGCCAAAAGCAACCCGGAGAGGTATTGACTGGACTGTTCCAGGGTGATGTCCACCCGGCCTCCGCTCAAACCATGGGGAGTGAGGACAAAGGGCGGACATCCGGGACGGTCTTCAAACTCCAATTCGCATTCCAGGGAGAGAAGGGCCTGGGCCAATTCGGCAATGGGCCGCTGATGCATGCGCCCCCGGCCAGATATGCGGCACTGGCTGTGGCCCAGGGCGGCCACCGGGGTGATCAGGCGACAGGTGGTTCCTGATTCGCCCACATCCAGGCCCAGAGGTTCTCCGGCCTGGACAGCCCGGGGAGCGAAGCGGGGGTCAATGCCGGTGACAGCTATGGTTCCCGGGGATGGGCTTTTTATCCTGGCTCCAAGGATCTGCAGGCAGTCTATGGTACAGTGAAGATCCTCGCTGTCCAGGATATTGCTCAGAAGGGATTCACCTGGAGCCAGGGCAGCGGCAATGGCCGTGCGGTGCGATACGGATTTGCTGGCCGGAGCCTGAATGTGAATGCTCATAGTCTGTCCTCGTCTTCAAGGTCCGGGGTGGCGGCCAGGTCCAGCCCGGGACCATTGGGATAGCTGCCCAGGACTCGCAGGCTGTGGCAGGCCTGCTCCATATCCTGCATAAGCCGGGAGTATTCCTGTCCGGACAAATCACATTCCACATCGGCAAAGAACACGTATTGCCAACGTTCTCCGCGCGAAGGCCTGGATTCAAGTTTTTTCATGTTTACTCCCTCCCTGGCCATGAGATTGAGCACTGCGGCCAGGGATCCAGGCCGATCCGGGAGAGTAAAGACCAGGGAGGTCTTATCCCGATTGCCCTGGGGAGGATGATCAGGGCCGATGATCAAGAAGCGGGTCCAATTTTCCGGCAGATCTTCGATGCCGGTGCCCAGGACCTTGAGCCGGAGGCTGCGGGCCAGTCCGGGGTGGGCTATGGCTGCCGCACCGTCCTCTGTCTGTACCCTTTCGGCAGCGGCAGCGGTGCTGGGCATGGGAACGATTTGAGCCTGGGGCACATGGCTGTTCAGCCAGGCGGTGCACTGCTGCAGGGCCTGGGGGTGGGAGTACACCACCTGGATATCAGCCAGGTCCTTATGAGTGGACAAAAGACTGTGGCTGATGCGGCAGAAGATTTCGGCCTGGATAAAGACCTCATAGCGGAGAAAAAGGTCCAGGCTCTGGCCAACAGAGCCCTGCAGAGAGTTTTCCAGAGGGATGATGCCCAGTTCAGCCCGGCGGGAGCGCACAGAACGAAAGACTTCCTCCAGTCCCGGACAGGGGGTGAAGGACGAGGCCCGGCCCAGGTAGTGGAGGCCGGCATAGTAGGAAAAGGTGCCTTCAGGTCCCAGATAGACAACCCGCTGAGGGCGTTGCAGACTCCGGGAGGAAGAAAGGATTTCCCGGTAGATGGCCTGCAGATGTTCGGCCGGCAGGGGGCCGGGATTGGCGGCCATAATCCGGTCCAGGACATCTTTTTCCCGAAAGGGCTTGAATACGCTTTCCTGACCCGATTCCTTGAATCTGCCTACGGAAATGCTCAATTGAGCCCGCTTGTTTAAGAGATGCACGAGTTCATCATCCACCTGGTTGATCTCATC
Source organism: Desulfovermiculus sp. (assembly GCA_041686195.1). Lineage (GTDB taxonomy): Bacteria > Desulfobacterota > Desulfovibrionia > Desulfovibrionales > Desulfothermaceae > Desulfovermiculus. The sequence continues at coordinate 43,714 of JAWLEI010000013.1, read as the reverse complement.
CCGGACCTGCTCCAGATTGGTGTGTTCAGCTGGGGCTGGTGAAGGCCATGGACTGCTCATATCATTTTTCCTCTATGTTTTCCTGGATACGCATGCCGAAGTGACGTGCGGCCGTATCAGTGCGGCACAGGATCTGGTCTGCCGGCTGAAGGGAAACAACGCTGACCGGCATGCCATCCGGGCGCACCAGGCGGATGGTTTCCGCGTTTTGCACAAAGATGTGTCCGGTGCTTGATGCGTTTTGGGCCGTGATCAAAAGCAGAGGCCGGACTTCCACCTTGGCCCGGCCCACAGTGGCTGCCCGGCTTTGGCCCTGGGCATCGACCACCAGCACCTCCTGTCCGGCCTTCAACTCCTGCAGGTAGGCGGTCCGGTCTCCGGGAAGGCGCACATAGGCATGAGCCGCCCCGGCGTTGATCCGAAAGGGCCTGGCCGCTACATAGGGGTTGGACTCGGTCTCTGCATGGACCAGGAAGGTGAAGGTGCTGGAGTTGCCCACCAGGAGCCCCTGGCCGGTACACAAAACTGAGCAGGTATCTACGCAAACCCTGTGCCCCAGACCAACAGGCTTGATTTCGGTCACTTCCGCTGTTTCCAGCCTTATGGACTCATGGGTTATTTTCAGTTCCTGGAGCACAGGTTTCAGCCCGGCGGTCTCCTCAGGGACAAAAACCAGAAAATCGACTCCCCGCTCCAAAATGCCCTGGGCCAGTCGGGCCTGGTCCGGTCCGGACACTTCCAGGCCCAAAAGTCCCGGGGCGTTGCTGGCCAGGAGATTTTCCACCGGGATAATCTCCCAGCCCCGGGCCAGGACTACCCTGTGTCCGGCCATCAGAGCCCGGGCGGCTTGTTCTTCGTCTTCGGCTCCGCTCAGCTCAATAAAGACCAGGTCAGACGGGGTCAGGACCTGGGTCCGGCAGAGGGCCAGGACATCCGAGGTATGGTCCTCATCAGTTATAATGCCGTCTGCTCCAGCTTCCAGGGCCTGGGTGACCAGGGACTTGTCAAAGGGTGAACTCTGGACATAGATCTCACAGCTCATGCGCGTTCTCCAGCCTTTTCCTCTGCGGCAAGCAAGGACATGGCCTCTTGCACCGAGGCCTCTTCATGTACTACCTGGTGCAGGGCCTGGACCAGAATACCGGGATCATGGTCCTGGAAGATATTGCGGCCGATGGACAGGCCGGCTGCTCCAGCCTGGACCGCTTCAGAGGCCATCCGGATCAGGTCTTCCCGGTTGTCCAGTTTTGGCCCTCCGGCAATGACCACCGGCACACAGCAGGATTCCACGACCTGCTGAAAACTGTTAACGCTTCCGGTGTAATTGACTTTGATCACATCCGCTCCCAATTCCTCTCCGGCCCGGGCGCAATGAGCGACCACCTGGGGATCAAAACCGTCTTTGATCTTTGGCCCCCGGGCGTAGACCATGGCCAGGACCGGCATGCCCCAGGAGTTGGCCACACTGCTGACCTGCCCCAGATCCCGAAGCATGTCCCGCTCGCTCTCATCCCCCAAATTGACATGGACAGAGACCGCATCCGCTCCCAGTTTGATTCCATCTTCCACTGTTCCCACCAAGGTCTTGGCATTGGGAAAGGGAGAGTGGCAGGTGCTGGCTGAGAGGTGGATGATCAGACCCACATCCCGACCGTGTTCCCGGTGGCCGCAGCGAACCAGGCCCTTATGCATGAGCACGGCGTTGGCTCCGCCTTCAGCCACCTCGTTGACAATGGCCTTTAAGTCGGTGATCCCATGAATGGGCCCGACAGTTACCCCATGATCCAAAGGGACGATAATGGTCCGTCCGGTATTCCGGTTAAAGATACGTTCCGTGCGGATGGATTTGCCCAGATGCATGCCGTGCCTCCTTTGCATATCTTTTAGTTCTCCAGTCTCTTTGACTGCGTGAGGGTTTGGACACAGGTCTTTGCACATCTGCAGCAGGCTGGGCAGCGGACCAAAAAAAGGGCCGCTGGCTGGAAGCCTGCGGCCCTTTTGGGTGGTTTTAGGAACTTACAATTTAGACGGTACCACTCAGACCACAGACTTCCCTCTGGGTAAAATAAAACCAAGCCCAATAGCTGAAAAAGGAAGTGTGGCCAAGTGTTGATTGCATGCAGATCAAACTATTCCAAAAAGCAAGATATTGTCAATGTTTTTTTGTTCTCAACACACAACTTGACATCTGCGCGTATGGTTTTACATTGAGAGCTGAGTGGCAGCAAGGATTGTCGTCAGTCTGTTTGTGAATTGCCAGGCTCAAAAAATATACAGGAGTATTTATGGGATCGGAAGAGAAAAGATTTGAATGTCCTCACTGCGGACAGGAACTCCAGACCTGGCTGGCCCCACCGGATTCAGGATGGGGAGAAATAATGGTCTGCTTTAACAACACATGCCCTCATTATGTGGGCTCGGCCACTGATATTGAGAACAAGGGAACAGATAACAGGTCCATGGGTTGCCGTTATGCCCTTGATCCGGCCAACAAGTACCGAGCTTTTAACTTGCTGGCTGTCTGCCCGCATTGATTGCCGAAAAGAAGAAAGCCTCTGCTTCAGCAGAGGCTTTCTTCTTTTCTCGATTGCCCTTAAAAGGTCTATCTTTTCATGACTGATTTTTTGACCATCAAAGAAATCGCCAAGCATCTCCAGGTTCCGGAAAGCAATGTCCGCTATTATCGGGACCGTTTCGAGGAGTATATCCCCAGCATAGGCGAGGGCCGGAAGAAGAGATATAAAAAAGAAGCTCTTGATGTGTTTGCTCATATAGTTCAGGGATATCGAGAAGAAAAAAGTACAGAGCAGATAGCTTCTGAACTGGGAAGTTTGTTTCCCAGAAATGTGCATGTGAACCACACTGAAAGTCCAGCTGAGGAATCACGTGATCTGGCCACTCCCGAACAATTTGCCGGCAGTTCCTCGTATCTTGTGCTCCAGGCTCAATCCAGAACTCTGGAGCATCTGGCTCAGGCTCTGGCCAGAAACAGCTCTTTGAGTTCAGAGTTTTCCCGGCTCAGGCAGGAGCAGGAGAAACTCAAAAAAGGACTCATGCATGTATGGCGGACGCAGAAGTCAGGTTCAGAGCCTGGCCCAGGCATGAAAAATGCCGAAATACAGTCCATGGTCCACCAATTGCGCAATCTGGAAGAACGAGTCCAGGATCTTGAGCGCTATGTAGAGCAGGAGCTCAGCCAAGTGCGTGAGGATATGAAAGAATGCCTGAACCTGACTCGAGAGCTTGTGCAAAGCTCAGTAAATAACGCTTGACATTCATTCGTGTTTTCCCCATGATTAAATAGCCTCAAGACAGGAAAATAATACCTTAATTCAAGCTGATACAAAGAGGAGCGATTTTTTTGGCCCCTGGTCTCTACAAATTTTCAGCTCATGCATCAGTGGGCAATGAAGGGCCGGGAAAAAATTACGCGCAGCACAGATGATTCCTGTTCCTGTTTGACAAAGGCAATAATTTTGGGCTATAAGCCCGTCCGTTTGCAATGTCACTTCTCTAGCCTACCTAAATTATTCATCAAAAATAGGAATTGCCCATGGAAGAACAAAACGCAAAAGTTGTGGTCCAGGATTTGTATAAGATCTTTGGTCCCAATCCTGAGCGGGCTTACGAGCTGATTGAGCAGGGAAAGACCAAGGACGAGGTCCTGGAAGAGACTGGTCTGACCATTGGTGTCCAAAAGGCAAGCTTTGAGGTTTACGAAGGAGAGGTCTTCGTGGTCATGGGGCTGTCCGGATCCGGAAAATCCACTCTGGTCCGCATGCTGAACCGGCTCATCGAACCGACCTCTGGTAGCGTCTTTATGGAAGGCAAGGATATCTCCAAGATAAGCAAGGATGAGCTCATCGACCTCCGGCGCAAGAAAATGAGCATGGTCTTTCAATCCTTTGCCCTCATGCCCCACTTAACGGTCCTGGAAAACGCAGGTTTCGGCCTGGAAGTGGCCGGTATTCCCCCTGAAGAACAGCAAAAAAGGGCCATGGCTGCCTTGGAGCAGGTGGGGCTCAAGGCCTATGCCAACAGTTACCCCCAGGAGCTTTCCGGAGGCATGCAGCAGCGGGTTGGTCTGGCCCGGGGCTTGGCCGTCGACCCGATCATCATGCTCATGGATGAAGCCTTCTCCGCCCTGGATCCTCTGATCCGTACGGAAATGCAGGATGAACTGCTCAAGCTGCAGCAGGAAAGCAAGCGCACTGTGGTCTTTATTTCCCATGACCTGGATGAGGCCATGCGGATCGGGGATCGCATCGCCATGATGGAAGGGGGGCGGATCGTCCAGGTGGGAACGCCGGAGGAAATCCTGAAAAACCCGGCTGATGAATATGTAAAGGCCTTCTTCCGGGGTGTTGATCCGACCCATATTTTAAAAGCCGGTGATGTGGTCCGCAACAACCAGGTCACCTTTATTCGGCACCGGGGCGGCGGTCCCCGGGCTGCCCTGGAGCGGCTCATGGACCAGGACCGCAGCTATGCATATGTTTTAGATGCCGAGCGCCGCTTTTTAGGAGTTGTGTCAGTGGACTCCCTGCGCGCAGCCATCGAGAAATCCGGCGATGACAGCCAGACTCTGCAAAATGCATTTTTGGAGGGTGTTCAGGGCGTGACCATGGATACACCCATGCAGGAGATCCTGAGCAGCATCACCCAGCTTGATTGCCCGGTGCCTGTGGTGGATGAGAACAATGTGTATCAAGGGGCCATATCCAAGAATCGCTTCTTGAAAACCCTCAAACGCGAAGGATAAAATGCCATGAACTTTGATATACCTCTCGGGCGGTGGGTTGAGGCCTTTGTCAATTTCTTGATGGACAACTTTACCTGGTTGTTTGATTTCATCTCCATGGTGGTTGGCTGGCTGGCCGGTTCTCTGGAAAGCATTTTAATGGGCCTGCCGGCCTGGGTCATGATTCTGGTCATAGTGGGTCTTTCTTTTTGGCGGCTGGGGTGGCGGTATACGCTGGTCTTTTTAGTTGCTTTGCTCTTGCTGGTGGGCATGGACATGTGGGATCCCACCATGTCCACTTTGGCTCTGGTTGCCGCATCTACTGTGGCCAGTTTGATCGTGGCCATTCCCCTGGGCATATGGATGGCCAAAAACGATACAGTTGAGGGCATTGTCCGGCCTGTGCTGGATTTTATGCAGACCATGCCTCCTTTTGTCTATCTCATTCCAGCGGCCATGTTCTTCGGATTGGGCAAGGTCCCGGGGGCGGTGGCGACGATCACTTTTTGTGCTCCTCCGGCTGTGCGCTTGACCAATCTGGGTATTCGCCAGGTCCCCAAGGAGCTGCGGGAAGCCGGGATGGCCTTTGGGTGTACCGGGATGCAAATGCTGCGCAAGGTGGAGATCCCCATTGCCATGCCCTCGATAATGGCCGGCGTGAACCAGAACATCATGATGGCCTTGTCCATGGTGGTTATCGCCTCCATGATCGGGGCCGGCGGCCTGGGAAACGTGGTCTTAAGCGGAATCCAGCGCATGGATATCGGCCTTGGTTTTGAAGGTGGTTTGGGGGTTGTTGTTTTGGCCATCATCCTGGATCGTCTGACCCAATCCTTTGGCCAGGGCCATGGCCCGAGTTTTATGGCCAGGCTGAAAGGTTTGTTTGGCGGGTCGTAATACGGAACGAACCGTTGAATATGCGGGGAGTATAAAAGGTGTCAATTCGGAGTGGCCGTTTGAGTCTGCGGCTGTCCGGTTGCAGAATATGTGGATCGGCGAATACATCATTTGTCCATCCACTCAGCCAGCAAAGAAAGGATTGGCTTCCAGTCTGATTGCTGGTACGGTTAATGATAGGGGCAAGAAGATGAAGCAGGGAGCTTTTCCTGGTCAAATGAGAGGTGAAATTGCCTTTTATTCACTTTGCTCTTTGACTCCCGCCTAAATTCAGGGCGGAGCGGAAGATCCCCTTGGGTTTTTTCGTGCTGATCTTTAATTCTCCAAAACTTTAAGGAGGAGCGCTATGTTTAACAGTCTGAAAAAAACCGCTACGGTACTGTGTGTTTTTGCTCTTTTGGCAGTATTTGTCGCCCCGACAGCCCAGGCAGAGGAATACGACGAGGAAATTCGGATTGGGTGGACTGCTTGGTCCGATGCTGAAGCCATCACCAAGATAGCCCGGCTTATTCTGGAAGAGAAGATGGGCTATGACGTGGAACTGGTCATGTCTGATATCGGCGTCCAGTACCAGGGCCTGAAAGGCGAGGATATTGATATCATGCTCATGTCCTGGCTGCCGGTGACCCACAAGAATTATTGGGAAAAATATGCAAATGATGTGGTCAATCTCGGGCCTTTGTATACTCGGGCTAAGCTAGGCTGGGTTGTTCCTGAGTATGTTCCGGAAGACAAGGTAAGTTCAATATCCGATCTTACAGATCCGGATATTGCCGAAAAATTTGACGAGGAGATCATTGGAATTGATCCTGGAGCAGGTCTGATGCAGGCGTCGGAAGAGGCTATGGACGTTTATGGGCTATCAGACGCTGGATATGATCTGGTATCTTCGAGCGGTTCCGGCATGACTGCTGCTTTGGCCCGGGCTACAAAAAAGGAAGATTGGATAGTGGCCACTGGCTGGAGCCCGCACTGGAAGTTTGCCAAGTGGGACCTGCGGTATCTTGACGATCCAGAAGGGACACTTGGTGGTCGGGAAAGAATCCATGCCCTGGCCCGGAAGGATTTCTATCAGGACGTTCCATACGAAGTGTTCGAGTTTTTCACCCGTATGTACATGCCCCTGGAGGAACTCCAAGCTGTGATGCTTGATGCCAATGAAAACTCGTATGAAGAAGCAGTTGAAAAATATGTTGAGGATAACCCAGAGAGGGTTCACTATTGGATGACAGGAGAGTTTAAATAGTGAAAGTCAGACTGCTCACTTGATTTCTCCCTGAAACTTCATTCTGCCCCTGGCCCAATACAACGCCTGCTGCAAGGAGCTTGCAGCAGGCGTTGTATTTACGAACCTGTTCGATCCCAGAGGATCAGGTGACCGTTGGTTCACGCACGCATCAGGATCGACAATTGCGTTTCACCGATGAGATGACTTGAGGTGACCTATCTTTGTCCAGTCCAGCCCTAAGAGTCTTGCTCCTTCTCGATCCACCGCCCAGGGATCATATCCGCCCACAAGCTTGCCCACCGGCGGGTCGCAAGTCGGGCCGCCGAGGTGATATTCGGCCATGCCCACACTGGCGTCCATGATGCTCAAATCAGGGCTCCGGTAAGCGATCAAATCTGATATGGCCTGCTGCATCCGGGTGTGAAAGGCTGCTTTCTTCCAGGTCCCATGCCGGCCGCCGTAATATTTGGGCGGCGCCGCTCCGAGCATATTTTTCAAGGCCCCGGTGATGGCGGCCAAGGAATGGGCCTTGAGCACTGGGACTGAGATGAGAAAGTTTTCCATTACGATCTGGGGCAGATACATCTCGGGAAACACCGGGCAGGCGGGATTGTGCAGCCGGACAAGCTTGGCTGAGTTCAGATCAAGGAGTTGAACGTCCTTTTGTCTGGCCAGGTCGGTGTAGCCCAGACGATCAAAGGCCGTATCCGTCTCCAGGCCCGGCTGACCGCAACCTTCTGCTATGACGATGAATGCATCAGAACAGGAGCGTATAAAGTCAATAATTGCCTGGCAGCATTCTACCGGCGTAGTAATCGGAGGCGGTGAATCGTTGATCAAATTCGGTTTTATGACGATTATATGCTGCTTGTGGAAGGCCTTTTCAGCCTCGAGTGCAGAAAGCAAGGCCGGCACAGACTGAGGGTAACTGATAAAATCGATGCATGTATACATATCGGCCGCGGCTCCACCAGGTTTGTTCACGCTTCAGCTTTGCCTCCGGCAAATCTGAAAAGTTTTTTGCCCCAAAGGGGCAAAAAACTTGGAAGCAGGAGAATGTACCCCGGAACGAATGTCATGAGCTCCGGCTGCATTGCCGGAAGCACCCCAATTCAGGTTCAATTGTGTGCATGCGGCGACAGAGTGTGCAGGTCCCCAGCCAGCGCTGGGCGGCCCGCATGCAGCGAAAGGCCCGCACTTGTCGTGGGTAATGCCCGGCCGGGGCAAAGGCATGGACCAGACGAAACAGGCCATGATCCAGCTCGTTGGGACAGACCAGGGCAGTTTGTTTTCCTTTTGCCGCTTGATAATGCCCGGAAAATTCAGCGCACAGCAATCGGCCTCCTTCGTTCGGTTCATAGGCCAGGGAGCCGTGCGTAAAATCCCACAGATGAAGTGGGCTTGAGCTGAAGGCCAGGCTGTGGGCAAGCCTGGATTCCAAAACCTGGGCTCTGACCTCTCCCAGAACCTGGTGGATGCACAAGGTCTGATGAAAGACACGAATGGTATTGATTGTGGGCATAGACAAAAAATCCTCGGAAGCATTGAGATTTTCCAAGTGATACACCAGAGAAATTTTAGCAAAAAAATCAGATCACATAAATCCGAAATGCAAATATCGAATACCGTGCAATTGACGCACCACTAGAGATTCAAGCTATATTGGGACAAGATATAGACCAGATATATGCCCAGCATCCATCCACCCTGCCAGCGTTTGAAACTTCCGTCCCGGTTCAGGGCGATGAATAGGCGCAGGGAATAGAGGATGAGGAGCATAGCCGGGAAGTGAAAGGTGAAGAAAGTCGGGGAGACCACCAGGGGACGAGCTGTGGCTGCGGCACCTATGACAAAGAGGCAGTTGAGCACATCGGCCCCAACCACATTGCCGACCATGATCTCAGGATAACCCTTGCGCACTGAGGAGATGGCGGTAACCAATTCAGGCAGTGAGGTGCCGAGGGCAACCATGGTCGCGGCTATAATATCTTCAGGCACTCCCAGTCTCAGGGCAGTTTCAGAAGCAGTGGGCACCAGGATTCTGGCTCCGGCCACAACCAGAAAAAGCCCGGCCATGAGTTGCAGGCTGGCACGAGATATGGGGCGGGGTGGCGAATCGTGGCCCATGACCACTTGTTCACCTCCAGCCTTGGCCCAGAAGTAGCTGACCACAATGTAGGCACAGAGTAAAACCAGGAAGAGCAGTCCAACTTTTAAACCCAGAGTCGGCAGTTCAGGATTGCGCAGCCTGGCCAAAATGGCCAGCAAGGTAAGCAGAGTAGCAGCCCCAACCTGTACCCACCCGGTGCGGTTCAAGATGAAGCTGTTTATGGGGATTCTGGTCAGCAGACAGGACAGGCCCAGAACAAGACCGGTGTCAGCGATGATGGAGCCGACTCCATTCCCCAGGGCCAGACCGGGATTGCCCATCCAGGCGGCCATGACTGAGACAAAGGCCTCGGGCAGAGTCGTGCCCAGGGAGACAATGGTCGCGCCGATTATTATATGCGGCAATCCGGTTCGCTTGGCCACATCGACCACAGCGTCGATGAGCCAGTCAGCACCTTTGGACAAAATGAGGATGCAGACTCCCAGAATGCCCAGCAAGGGCAGGAGAGACAGGTGACTGACGAACTGGGTGAGGATATGTTCCATGGTCAGCTTTGCCTCCGGCAAATCTGCCAAATCTTTTGCCTCAAAGGGGGCAAAAGAAGAAAATTTGCCGGATTGATCAAGTTTGTGTATTTCCCTGTGCTGTTTCTCTTTCTGTCTTGATAATGATCTTATGTCAATAAGATGGACAGCATGTCATCCACTGACAGAATGGTTGAGTGATTTGGAGATGGTTAAAAAAATGAAGTGCAAATAGTATTTGACCAGTACTGGGATATTGTATAGACTCCTAAGTGCTTGACCGGCTTTTTCAGTCCGAACTGGTCAGGCTACTATAACAGACAGTGATCACCATTTTGGGTCAGTCAGAAGTGAGGGTAAAGGACGGTTTCTTACTTTAGATCCTGCTCATTGGCTAACGGTCTCTCAGCGCTTTTCTTTGAGATGGTCTCCTGTCTACCCCGGTGAGAGCTTCACGGGAAAAGGAATTTGTGGCCCGGAATTTGATCTATTTTTAGGGAACGGTTTGGATCCTCACAGGGAAGGGCACTGCCTTATCTCATGTTTGATGGCCCAGAAGTGCTAGGAGCCGTTAACGAATTCATTACATGGAGGTTGTATGTCAAACAAAGAACAATTATTTGCTGATGCCAAAAAATCCATAGTCAGTCTTGACCAAGCATTAGCCGAAGATGTGGCCAGGAAAGCTCTGGATTCCGGCGTAAATGGGATAGAGGTCCTGGAGAACGGATATTTGCCCGGTCTGGGTGAAATTGGCGAAAAGTTCAATGACGGAACCTGCTTTTTGCCTGAGCTCATCAAGTCCGGCAAAATCATGGAACGGGTTGTTCAGATAGTGAATGAATCCCTTCAAAGCGAAGGGCAGGCGTCAAGTTCCAAGGGGAGGATCCTCCTGGCCACTGTTGAAGGCGATGTGCACGACATCGGCAAGACCATTGTCGCATCCATATTTAGGGCCAACGGGTATGATGTCCTTGATATCGGGAACGATATTCCGAATGCCAAGATCATTGAAGAGGCTGAAAAATATGAAGCGGATATTATCGGAACGAGTGCTCTTTTGACCACAACAATGCCCCAGCAGAAGAAGCTGGAGGAAAAACTGCAGGAAGCTGGTTTGAAGGAAAAATTTAAAACCATCGTGGGAGGAGCCCCAGTAAATAAAAAATGGGCTGAGAGCATAGGAGCGGATGCATATGCTGAAGATGCCACTGATGGTGTGAAAAAGGTTGCTGCGTTGTTGGGTAAATAAGCTGAGAATCGATTTCCCGGGCTATTCGAGGTCCTCGGCAGTCCTTTTAGCGCCACCGCTGGCCGCAGACGCCCAGTTTGATGGATAAAGAAACTCTGTCACCTATTCTGAGAGATTGCTTCACTACGCTCGCAATGACGGGCTAAAGAGACAGTGTGGAGCTGGGACCCAACCCGTCATTGCGAGGAGCCTTCGACGAAGCAATCTGAATGTAGCAATTATCCAAAACGGAGTGTTGATCGAAAGTGGGATCACATGGACTCTAAATCCATGCAGCCGGGTGCAACTCCCGGACACTCCGCCAAATATTCATACCTCGTACGTATCCGTTCCGTTGACCGTATGCCCTGCTTTGCATGATTCTCGCCAGACATCCATGTAGAACTTGACTTTGCGAGCACTCCTCACGACAGGTGGTAATTGCATTGGGGCTCTTCGAGATTGCTCGGAATCGCTGGCAATAACGGCAGAGAATTAATGACTTTAGTTATGCGCCGATCCGCAAACAAGGAAATGGATTTTTTGTAGTGATTGGATGGACTCAGATACAAGAACAAAGGTTGATACAGCTCAATGCCGAGAGCTCAGACTTAGAGCGCACATTCTCGAGCGAGAACGAAAGGGATGAGACCTTTCAAGAACTTGAGACCCGGCTGGTCCACAAACTCCGCTCTGACCTTACTGCGGTACGTAACTCACCGTCAAAACCGGAGCTCATCAGCTTATCTGATCATTTGACGAATGCCCTCATTGATAATGGGTTTGCCCAAGTGGCAACTCCTTTATTGATGTCAAAAGGGCATTTGCAAAAAATGAGTATTGATGAATCACATGACCTCTATAAACAGGTGTATTGGGTGGACAAAAGGCATTGTCTCAGGCCTATGCTTGCTCCACATTTATATTATATCGTAAAAAATTTATTACGATTATGGAACCCACCTGTCTCTATTTTTGAAATTGGATCCTGCTTCAGGAAAGAGACCAAGGGGGCCATTCACGCCTCAGAATTCACAATGCTTAATGCTGCTGAGTTTGGGATGGATGAGGAACAACGAAAACAACGATTAACGGAAATAATTGAGAGTATATTAGGTCAGGCAGGCATTCACGAGTACAAGCTGACCTATGAAAACTCTGCTGTATACGGGACGACCATGGACATTGTCGTTGGACCTGAAGAGGTGGAAATTGGTTCGGCCTCCATGGGACCTCACCGGTTAGATGCGGAATGGGGTATTTTTACCCCATGGGTCGGAGTCGGATTCGGCCTTGAACGCATGCTTATGTATATCCATCAAACCAGCAATATCCGAAAGGTAGGCCGTTCATTGAGCTATTATCGAGGGATCAGGCTCAATATTTAGTTGAGGATACAAAAACGGAACAGGAAAATTGAGGCATATCCACATAGATAGTGAACAGGTACACAAATGTAGTACAGTCAAGGCACGCCGTATCATGACACCACATCTTTGGCAAAAAGAGGGGCAACCCTCTGAATATTCGAAGAGTTCATTGCACGATATCCTGAGGAAGGCAGAGAATGAAGAGCAATTATGCATCTCTGATATATTGTTTCTGCTGAATATAGACGATGAATATATGCTGCAGGATTTGTATCAGGTTGCAAACAGCTTGCGTAAACGATACTTCGGAAATGATATATATTTATATGGTTTTTTGTATCTGAGTACCTATTGTAAGAATAATTGCACATTTTGTTATTTCCGAAGAGATAATACTCTCTGTCAACGTTATCGCAAAACAAATGAAGAGATTGTTCAGGCTGCCCATGCCCTGATGAGTTCCGGAGTTCACTTGCTTGATTTGACCATGGGCGAAGATCCCAGGTTTCATACCTTTGAGCATGGTTTTGCCACGATTATTGACTTATTACACACCCTGCATTCAGAAACTTCTCTTCCTTTGATGCTTTCTCCTGGAGTTCTCTCATATGAAAAGCTGAAAGAAATACAATCAGCAGGCGTTTCCTGGTATGCCTGCTATCAAGAAACGTATAGCACAGAACTCTTTGCATTTTTGCGGTGTGGACAAAGCTTTGACGCTCGATTGACTGCGAAGAAAGATGCGAAGCGCTTGGGATTGTTGACTGAAGAAGGCATTTTGTGTGGCGTTGGTGAAAGCTGGATGGACTTGGCCTCATCGTTGTTGGAGATGAGCGGCCCAGGCTTTGATCAGCTTCGAGCCATGACCTTTATCCCTCAAGCTGGAACTCCAATGCAGGATTATCACAGCGAGGTGATGGAAAAAGAGCTCAAGCTCATCGCAATTCTGCGCTTGCTGAACCCATCAAAATGCATCCCGGCTTCTCTGGATGTCGAAGGACTCAAAGGTCTTTGCCCACGTCTTAAAGCAGGAGCAAACGTGATCACCTCAATTGTTCCCCCGGGCTGTGGCTTGGCCGGAGTAGCGAACCATGCACTGGATATTGATAATTTCAACAGAACAGTTGACCGGATCAGAGTGGACGTTGAGTCCTTGGGACTGGATATAGGGTCTTTGGATGGGTATCGAGCTTGGATGGATTCAGCTTCAGCCCTGACAGCACACAAAGCGTGCACAGAATGAATATTGCAATATTAGGTGGAAAGCTGCAAGGCCTTGAAGCCTGTTATCTGGCCAAAAAGGCCGGCTGGAGTACGCTGTTAATAGATACATCAATAGATGTCCCGGCATATCACCTTTGTGACCATTTTCTCCACATTGATATCCGAAATTGGCAAGACTTTATTGATGACCTGCGACATATCGATCTCCTCCTGCCTGCTGTGGAGAATATGCATGCAATTGGCCCTTTTCAATCACTGGGTGAACATCTGGGCATACCGTGCATTTTTGACTCCCAGGCATATCACATTTCGTCATCAAAAAAACGCTCCTATGACCTCCTGCAAGCGACCGGGATTCGAGTTCCTCAGAAATGGCCGCAATGTGGTCTTCCAATCATAATCAAACCAGATGGCCAAAGTGGAAGTAAGCACGTTCAGATTCATAACCACTTGAGTCAGGAACTGATCAACAGGATGGGTGGTCCCGAGTGGGTGGCTGAGGAATATATTTCCGGGCAGCTTTACTCACTTGAAGTGATTGGTGTGCCTGGAAACTATGAGACCTTCCTGGTCACTACTCTGGTAATAGACTCTATATACGATTGTAAGAGAGTTATAGCACCATGCAATTTAGACAGAAAAGCCCATGCATTGTTTGAAAAAGATGCAATGAGAATTGCTGAGGCTGTAAAACTGCATGGAATCATGGATGTAGAAGCAATTTATAATCAAGAAAAATTCGTAACTATTGAAATTGATGCACGCCTTCCAAGTCAAACCCCAACTTCAGTCTACTGGTCTTCCGGATGTAACATATTAGAGCATTATGCTGATTATATTTTTCATACCCAGCAGGAGAGATCAGAAAAAAAAGTCAACAACTATGTAGTGTATGAACATATTGAAGTGAAAGATAAATCACTATCGTTTCGAGGTGAAAATTGCATTGCCGGGAGCAGAGATCTGAAGCTAGTTAATGATTTTTACGGAGCAGAGGAAGCCATAACAAATGTTCATATGAGCCCCTTGCATTGGGTTGCAACCCTGGTTTTTGTCGGCCTCTCCTGGGATGAAGTGGTTGCTCAGCGAACCAGATTTTATCGGACCATAGTGAAAGAATTCTCTCTTGATCATACCTGGGACGAAATGTGGGAGTGCAAAGATCCTTTGTATTCGCAATAATTGTATTTGTATTGTACATGAACGATTACTTGTTTTTGGACACATCCGACGCGTATGACTCGTTTAGCATCTCATAATGTATCCAGATTAGGCCACTATCTCCAGGAGTATGATGCGCAATTAGTCAGCAAGACTGGGCACTCGTTGAAGGATATTTCTTTGAAAGCTGCCCAGTTAGAAGCTCGGGACTTTGACCGGCAAGTGCAAAAAAAACAAGTCTTTGTTGTCCCGATGACAAGTGGGCAAGGTGTTATTCCAGGATTTTGTGCTGCGGTCAGAGACATTATCTCCTTTTTGGGATGCAAGGTGCGGATGGCTTCTTACCCGGATGTTTCGGGTTTTGCAGAAGCATTTCGTTCCCATGCCGACGTTATCTTTTGTGCAGATGACAATGATTTTGTTGCAATCAATACCAGGACCAATTCCGTTATCCATAATAATCAGGCTACAGCCAGTGCCTATGTATCAGCACTTATGCTCAGAGTCCAAGCGAAAGTAGGAAAAGTCATGATGTTAGGCTGTGGGCATATCGGTCAGGCTGCTCTTGCTGTACTTTATGGATATAAGCAGTATGTGGCCGTATATGACATTGAAAAAGCAAAAATTGACTCCTGGTACAAAACATTGGATAATGAAAAAAAGAAATATACTGAAATATTATCGCATTTCCCAACATCTTTAGAGCCCTACAAAGCTTTAGTAGATGCTACTCCTGCTGCTGATATTATCGACAAAGAACATATTCATCGAGACTTGATTATAGCTGCTCCTGGAGTTCCTCTCGGGTTAACTTCGAGAGCCTATGAAAAGTATGGAAACCATGTAATACATGACCCATTACAGTTAGGAGTTGCTTCTATGGTTTCTCTATCAATGAAACAGACAAAATGATGTAGTATGTATGAAAAACATAGGTAATAATGATACAAAAAAACGGTATTATAATAAGAAAGTTGACTTATTTCGGATTATATTTAAAATTAAGCTCTGGCCATCACGACGCGGTGTATTGCATGGAATAAAGTCGATTACGCGTATAGATACAAAACATGTACGTATCACCACCCATTGCAATGAAGAATTTATAGCCAGAAATTCCAGGAACTGTCGGGCAGTGCGGTGGCTGAGAAACAAATGGCATTTTGAAACCTGTTCTGCGTGTAGTATACCTGACTGGAAAATCACAAAGTATCTCTCAACACACTTTAACCGGCATTACGGATCGACCTTAGAAAACATGCATGACAAATCATGAACATGGGAATGCTGCCGCTTTGAGTTTTTGGGTTTTAGATGTATGAGACGTCACTGCAAAAAGTCGCTTTCTGCATGCGCATCTCTTACTGGGGTCAAGAAATCTCCACCTCTTGAGCACGGGTTTTAGTTTGGATATTATGCAAGTTTCAAAAATTTAAACTTGTACCATGTAGGTTCTGAATATCTTGACATAAACGAACTAAAGGCGTAGTTTGCACTTATCGATTTTGCATTTGGAAGAGGAAAGGAGTACCGCGCTCATACGCAGAACGGTGCCTGTTTTGGGAAGGTAAACATGTAGCAAAGGAGAAAGATGTATTTAAAAGCACATCAATGAGTCAGAGCAAAGAACATGACACGAGTAAGGAGGTTACTTTATGACGATTCGCTATGAACATGCGGGTCTTCTCAGCCAGGGCAGCTTTGGTTTAACTGCCCTCAGCCCTGATGATATTGAGCGGATTCATCAGTACACATTGGATGTGCTCTGGAATATCGGGCTGAAGGTGATGAGTCGCAAAGCCAGGGAAATCTTTGGGGACAATGGGTGTCCGGTGGATAACGAGACGAATATCGTCAAGATTCCTGCACACCTGGTCGAAGACGCCATTCAATCCACTCCGGCAAATTATCGGGCACACGCTATTGACCCCAAAAATGATTACGTGCCGGGCGGAAAGAAGACAGGGTTTGTGAATTTTGGGGAAGCTGCGTCCCTGATGGACCCACGTACCCGGAAAATCAGGGAGGCGACCCGGCAGGATGTGGATGACACTGTCCGGTTCATAGATGCCCTTGATAACTGTGTCGGTTGGGAACGGCCATTGACCCCACTGGACATGGACGAGGATATGTCCAGCATTTACAATGCCTACTCCTTTTTTTCCAACTCCTCAAAGCACGGTTTTCTCGGAATTTATTCCGTTGAACACTTTGAGGCCGCTGTCAAAATGGGCGCAGTTATGTGTGGCGGTGAGGACAAGCTGGCTGAGAAGCCGCTGTTTACCTGCTCTGCAGATCCGGTCAGCCCTCTGGTTCTGTCCAAAGAGGCTACCGATGTTTTGATTGAGTCCTGCAAGTTCGGTATTCCCATCAAGATCAATGGATTGGGAATGTGTGGGGCAACCACATGCTCAGAGCTGGCCAGTACCCTGGTGACTCACAATTCAGAAGTCCTGGGATCCATTGTCCTGGGTCAATTAGTCCGCAAGGGAGCGCCCATGGTCTATGGGAGCTCGACCAGCATCATGGACATGAGAACCACCCTGGCCTCCATGGGAGCGCCGGAGATGGCCCTGCTCAGCGCTTCTGTGGCCAAGCTTGCTTTGCACTATAAGATCCCTTCCTGGGTAGGCGGTGGTTAGGTAGACAGCAAAAACCTTGATGCCCAGTCCGGCCACGAATTCACCCTGACTGCCTTAGTACCAGCGTTGGCAGGCGCCAACATGATTTACGGCATCGGGATGATCGACAGCGCCTTGGCCTGGGACTACGCTTCGGCCCTTTTGCAGAATGAATTCCTGGATATGGTTCTCAAGGTTGTGAACGGTATCCAAGTGAATGAAGAGACTATCGCATATGATGTGATCAAAGAAGTGGGGCCGGCCGGCGAGTTCATCAGCCATGAACATACCTTGAACAACTTTGCTAAAATGTCCAAGACAACTCTCATGGATCGCAGAAGCCGAGATCAGTGGGAGGCTTCAGGCTCACCTGACATCGTTGAGAAGGCCTACGAAAAGTCCTTGGAGATTCTGGAGACTGCAAAACCAGAACCTCGTTCAGAGCAGGTCCAGAAGGATCTGGACGAAATCTACGCCGAGTTTGAACAACGGGTGGCAGAACGTAAAGCCCGGGAAGCATCCGGCAAGTAAAAAATATCTGATTTATCCCTCCGGACAAGGAGTCTGGAGGGATAAATCAGTGAATCAGTGGTTTTCATCTCTTGGTACAGTTATACCATTGGCTCATCGTACCCGACCTCATGCCATTTCTTCCTGTCCTTGCAGGACTTCCTGGGCGGCCTCAATAATGGCTTTGTTTTCCTGGTCAGTTCTGGAGGCGATGCGGACAAACTCGCCGTCCAGTCCCACTTTGTCGTTGCAATCCCGGACATAGATCCCGTGCTTGATGAGCATGCGGCTCATGAACTCAAAGGCACTCATCCCATTTGTTATTTCAGCCAGAACAAAGTTGGCCTTACTTGGATAAACCTTCAGGCCCGGGACTTCGGACAGCTGGGCGAAGAAGGCTTGAGTGTCTTTGAGATAACGTAGTCTGACCTTCTCGTAGCGTTGTAAAAAATCTTCACTGACATAGAGTCGGAAGAAATACTCGGCTAGTCCGGACAGATTCCAGAGATATCCGTTTTCCAAAAGATCGGCCACTTTTGCTTCATCCATGACCGCGTATCCGGCTCTGATGCCTGCAATCCCGAAGTCCTTGGACATGCTCTTCATAATGATCAGGTTTTTGTATTTCTTGGTCAAAGGGATAGCGGTTTTAAGTTCCAGCTGCTCATCTTCAAAGGCGAAATGGATAAAGCTTTCATCCAGAACAATGTTGTCTACAAAGCTCAGGCGGTTGACCAGGTATTCAACATCTTCCAGGTTCAAGTAGTTTCCTGTGGGATTGTTCGGGTTGATCAGGACGATGGTGTCTGGATTTTCCCGTTCAACCAAGCGGATATACTCTTCTATATCAAAGTGAAAATCATTATCCCTTTTGAGCTGGTTGGTTACTACCTCGACATCATTGCCCACAAATTCGTAATACGGAGAAAAGGTGGGAATATTGATGATGATCTTGCGATGAGTAAAGTTGTGGATCACGGCCTGAATGATTTCAGTGGCTCCGTTGCCCACGAAAATATTTTCCGTAGGCACATCCAAACATCCGGACAAAAGTTCTCCGATGACCTGATTCTGGGAGGGGTAGAATTCGAGAACTTTGCGCAAGTCTCCAGTCTTGATCAGATCGTTTTTCATTTCCTGGGTGAAGAGATCGGTTGCATATGGATTGGACAAGAAACAGGCATCGATCTTGATTTCCAATTCCGGGAGCTTTTCGGCAATCGTGTGGATACTTGGAGAGTGGGAACCGGATTGATCGCTCAATTCATTGAGACCATAGGCCAGCTTCTTTTCTTTCATGGTCATATCGTGCATAGCTTACCTCCTGTTTTTCTTCGTTGATATAGCAACATTTAGCAAAGAATATTGTTGAAGTCAAGAATATCTCACCCTGTATTATTTCAACCTTGAATTTTTTAATAAGAATCATTAGGTTAAATGATTCACGGGTGATTCGGTCTTATAATCAATCGTCTCATATCACAAGACATTTTATAAAAAAAGATCAGTGCAAATTTTTTGCTTGACTTGAGTTTCGAATATGCGTAGACAATATGTGTCGGCCAGCCGTTGGCCGTTTTCTAATTTCTTTTTTTCTTTGGGGAGTAGTAAAGTTATGATCAAGAAGATGTATGTTGGGAATCTGGCCTTTCAGTCTACTGAAGACGACATTCAAGAACTGTTCAGCCAGTTCGGCGAGGTCAAATCAGTGAATCTGATTACTGACAGGGAAACCGGAAGATCACGCGGGTTCGCTTTTGTGGAAATGCCCGAGAGTGAGGCCGATGCGGCAATGCAGAGCTTGGATGGAACCAACTTCGAAGGCCGGAACCTCAAGGTCAATGAGGCTCGTCCCCGGACCTAGATTCCCGCTTTCTTCTGCCAATCATAAAATGGCAGGACCAAAAAAAAACCGCCCCTGGGGCGGTTTTTTTTTGGTCCTGAGCCTTGATTGTTCATTCAAAGTGCCCTGAGGGGAATCCTTTATATTCAACAGAGATTATTTCATAGTCTATCTTCCCGCGCGGGGCGTCCACCACGGCATCATCACCCTCCTCCTTGCCCAGCAAGGCCCGGGCTAAAGGGGAGTGGACCGAAATACTCCCTTTTTTGTAGTCTGCTTCATCCGGCCCGAGCAGAGTAAATCGTTTCCGCTCCTCAGTGTCAATGTCTTCAATTTCTACAGTAGCCCCAAAGGCAATCTTGTTTCCATTCATACTGTGGATATCAATGACATCGCACTTCGGCAGCCGGGATTCTATGAAATTTATCCGGGCTTCAAGCATGCCCTGCCGCTCCCGGGCGGCGTCATACCCGGCATTTTCCCGCAAGTCGCCTTCCTCCCGGGCCTCTTTTATGGCCTGGATCACTTCCGGGCGTTCTTTTTTGAGTTCTTCAAGTTCCTGACGGAGCTTGTTAAAACCTTCAACTGAAATGGGTATGGTGTCCATGCAACCTCCTTGCTTTGGACCTTTTGCTGCCTATTTTGGAGATGGTGTATCTCGCGACATTCTCTTTGCCTCTATCAGAGGAGCAAGAAGGGGTATCCAGCATTGAAGCTTCTGTCAAGAAAGAAGTTTGGCCACATATCTTGACCCCGGAGCCGGAAAAGGCCATGGTAATACGTAACATTTTGATTCGACTCAGGAAGAACCCATAACTGGTTGGGCAGGGTTCATCAACTTGCACTCAGGCTCGGATCAAGCATTCTGCACCAATATACACTTAACCCATACAGGGAGGCAAGAATGCGCTCACCGGAAATCAAGACGGCTTTGCCTGGTCCCAGGGCTTCGGCCATGATCGATAAGGACCAGGAATTTGTATCACCTTCCTATACCCGGGCATATCCATTTGTGGCCAGTAAGGCCAAAGGGGTATGGATGCATGATGTGGACGGCAATGTATTCCTCGACTTTACGGCTGGAATCGCCGTATGTTCCACCGGGCACTGCCATCCCCGGGTGGTCCAGGCCATAAAGGATCAGGCCGACAGGCTGATCCATATGTCCGGCACAGACTTTTATTACGCACCACAGATTGAGCTTGCGGAAAGACTGGCTTCCCTGGTCTCTGCTTCAAGCCCCCAAAAAGTATATTTCGGAAACTCAGGAGCAGAAGCCATTGAAGCCTCCTTCAAGCTGGCTCGTCATCATACCAAAAGAGAGCTCAACCTGGCCTTCTTTGGCGCTTTTCACGGCCGGACCATGGGGGCCTTGTCTTTGACTGCCAGCAAGGCAGTGCAACGGAGCCACTACAATCCCCTGGTCCCGGGGATAACCCATATCTCGTATCCTTACTGCTACCGCTGCCCGTATAATGTAAGCTATCCGTCCTGCGATCTGGAATGCGTGCGCTGGGTAAAGGAAACCCTGTTCCGAACGACTGTCCCTCCAGAGGAAGTCGCAGCCATTTTTGTGGAGCCCATCCAGGGCGAAGGCGGCTACATCGTACCCCCTGCAGAGTTTCATGCCCGCATGGCTGAAGTGGCCCGGGAGTTTGGCATTCTGTATGTAGCTGATGAGGTTCAGTCCGGCATGGGCCGGACAGGCAAGATGATGGCCATGGAACATTTTGGTGTGGTTCCGGATATCATAGCCCTGGCCAAAGGTATTGCCTCCGGTATGCCGTTGGGAGCGGCTATAGCTCCGGCCAGGATCATGGACTGGGAAGCCGGATCACACGCTTCAACCTTTGGGGGCAACCCCATCTCCTGCCAGGCTGCTCTGGCCACCATAGAGCTTTTGGAGCAAGAGTTGATGGCCAATGCCAAAGAGCAGGGCGAACGGCTCCAATACGGGTTGAAAAGATTGCAGGAGTCATTTGAATGCATCGGGGATGTCCGCGGATTGGGCCTTATGATCGGTTTAGAGCTGGTTCGGGATCGGGAGAAAAAAGAAAAGGCAGTCCAGTGGCGAAATGAAGTGATCAAAGGCTGTTTTGAAAAAGGGCTCTTGCTTTTGGGATGCGGGGAGAACAGCTTACGCTTTTGCCCGCCCTTAACCGTCAATGCGCAGGAAATAGACACCTGTCTGAGTATTTTGGAAGAAGTCCTGCAAGGATTGGGATCTGATCAGACCTTGAAGGCCGCCAGATAGCAAGCCCCCCTCAAAAAAACAAGGAGGGCAAGAACAATTCACAATCAGCGGATCACTCAGCCATGCTCACCTCTGAGTCTGCGGAGGCGGCCCTGTATTCTTGGCACAGAATGGCCATGAGTTCATGCACGGACATGATTCGATCCACTCTCCAGGCATTGGCTCCGGCAAAGGCAAAGCCGTGTTTGAGTCTGCCGGCCCGGGCCTGGTTTAAGGCACAGGCGATACAATAGGACGAAGAGGTGTAATCACAGCTCTTGAGGCACTTCCAGGGACAGGTGAAGGGCTTTTTCTGGCCGCTGGCCACATCGCGCAGAAACTGGTTGTTGATAGCCCGACCCGGGAGGCCTACCGGGCTTTGAATAATGGTCAGGTCTTCTTGCCTGGCCTGGAGAAAGGCCTCTTTGAACCGAATATCGGCATCACATTCATGGGTGGCCACAAAACGGGTTCCCAGTTGGACTCCGCTGGCTCCAAGCTGGAAAAATTCACGAATATCCCAACCGGTGTACACTCCACCCGCAGCAATCACCGGGATGCGCTGACCGGCACTTTGTTCATAAGGGGCGACAGCTGCCACTACATCCGGAACCAGACGATGCAGAGCGAACTCAGGGTCATCGATCTGCTCCGGAGTGAACCCCAGGTGGCCACCTGCCATGGGGCCTTCGACCACGAAACCGTCTGGAATCCGCTGGAAGCGTTTGCTCCAGTACTTGAGAATCAGTTTGGCCGCTTTGGCTGAAGAGACAATGGGCACTACTCTGGTGTGCATGGAGCGCATCCGCTCCGGCGGCAGAGCCTCTGGAAAATGCAGGGGGAGTCCGGCTCCCAAAAAAATAATGTCCACACCTTCGTCTATTGCCCCAAGGACCAGGGTATCATAGTCAGAAAGGGCGACCATGATGTTCACTCCAATGATCCCAGAGGTCTTTTGGCGCGCGGATCGAATCTCGCGGATCAATGCCTGCTGGTTGGTCTGCCCATAATTGGTGCGAGATGTGGATTCCAGCATGCCGAGTCCGACGGCGGAAATGACGCCCACGCCACCCTCGTTGGCAACAGCCGAGGCTAAGCCGGCTCCAGAAATGCCGATGCCCATCCCGCCTTGAATAATAGGAATCTGTGCGGTCAGTCCCCCGATTTTCAGGCTGGGCATGTGCTGTGTTGTCATACAATCAAACTCCTTGAAAAAGGCCATAAGGCCTGAAGCCTTCTCCAGGCTGCCTTCTCTAAGTAAAGTATATACTCATATTTTCTCATACTCAATAGGTTCAGGCAAGGGGAATTGCCTTACCGCCCGGGAAGTAGTAGAGGTGCCCGGTAAGCAAGATTTTTTGACTGTCGAGTGGCAGGCTTTGCCGAGGATATGTATATGGATGTGCATGAGCGGATATGGGATGCACACATTCACCTGTTTCCTGAACGGCTCTTTGAGGCCATTTGGGGCTGGTTCGAACGGGTGGGATGGAACATACCCCATTCCCGTCAACCCTTGGGGTTTTATTTGCGTTTCCTGCAGGATATGGGAGTGGAGAAGGGGTTTCTCCTGCCGTATTGCCACAAGCCGGGCATGGCCATGGAATTAAACCGCTGGGTCCATTCAGTCAGCCGGGAAAATCCCTGGCTGATACCTTTTGCTGGCGTCCATCCGGAAGATGAAGATGTCGCCCAAACCTTAAGCACCTGCCTTGGTGCCTGGGGGTTCGCAGGAGTCAAACTGCAACTGGCGGTCATCAAGTATCCGGCCGACCATCCAGATCTTTATCCAGCATACCGGGAGATTTACGATCGAGGCAAGCTCCTGGTCATCCATGCTGGAACAGCCCCATATGCTCCCGGTCAGGAGGAATTTCAGGCCCTGGGCCTGCGGCGAATCCTCCCGGTGCTGGACACCTTCCCCGGGCTCAAGGTGGTCATTCCTCACTTTGGCCTGTATGAACTTGATCTGGCCCAGGAGATACTGGACTCCTCTCCCAATATATACGTGGATACGTCCTGGGCCCTGGCCAATCCCAAGTTAATGTTCTCAGACAGCAAGCTGGCCCGGTTCATGTCCAGACACAGGGACCGGGTTCTTTTTGGGACGGATTTTCCTATCCTGGAGCATTCTCCCCTGGACATGCTGGAGGCTCTGCAGCAACTGGTGCCGGTCCCCCGAGACCGTCACAGGATCCTGTGGGAAAACGCCCGGGAGCTTTGGGCCAGCACCCAATATGAGAACCCTGTGCACGCGCCTCTGCATGAGGGGTCTGCAAAAAGTCAGAATTGAAGGCATAGCAGAGCGGGCTCGACATTGGTGTATCTTTTATCTGGGTGCCTCGTATCTGCCGTTTATTCCGTGAGGGGAAAGAACCAACTGCCACAGCTGATTGGATCTGGCCCGAAAGGAGCCGGCGCAGCTGAGTAAATAGTAGCTCCACATTCTATAGAATCGTTCATCGTAAATGTTCCGCAGCTCTTCCCAGCTGCGGGTGAAATTGTCATGCCAGGCCATGAGGGTGGGATCGTAGTCCGGTCCGAAGCTGTGCCAGTCCTCCAGGACAAAGAGCCCCTCAAAGGCCTCACAGATCTGTTTGGCCGAGGGCAGCATGGAGTTGGGAAAAATATACTTGGAAATCCAGGGTTCACAGTCCGTCTTACTCTCCAGGCGGCCGATGGTGTGCAGAAGAAAAAGACCGTCGTTCATGAGAAGTTCCCGGACCCGGGTCATGAAATTCCGATAATTTTTCAACCCCACATGCTCAAACATACCCAGAGAGAGAATGCGGTCAAACTTTTCATTGAGTGCACGATAATCCTGGTAGCGGATATCCACCGGCAGTCCCCGGCACAGTTCCTGCCCGTACTTCACCTGCTCCTGAGAGACTGTCACCCCGACGACCTCGGCACCGTAGCGTTTTGCTGCAAACTTGGCCGTACCTCCCCATCCGCAGCCGATATCCAGGACCCGCATGCCTGGTTCAAGGCCCAGTTTGCGACAGACCAGATCCAGCTTGGCCTCCTGGGCCTCTTCCAGATCCCGGGCCTCTTTCCAGTATCCACAACTGTAGATCATGCGCGAATCGAGCATACGTTCGTACAGGTCGTTGCCGATATCGTAATGATGTCTGCCCACAGTGTAGGCCCGAACCGGATTCTGCATGTTCAGCACCCGAGCCTTGAGCAAGGGAATCCAGTCTTTTTTGGGGTTGACCTGACTGTCCAATCGAGCGCTTAAAATGCGGTAAAAGAGTTGATCCAGGCTATCACAATCCCACAACCTGTCCATGTAGGATTCGCCCAGGCCCAGGGAGCCTTCGGCCAGAACTCGAGCATAGAACCGTGGATCGTGAACCCGGATGTCCCAGGGGTTGGACCCGTTGATGCCAACCTGGGCCAGTTCCAGCAACTCTTGAACCTTGGGCTGCAATTGGGGGCTATGCATACACATCTCCTTTTGCTTGCTCCAAAGCGATTCGAGTGAAGGGGAAACATCTGCTGACTGCTATCAGTTCATGGCATACATATCTGTAACCCGGCCCTGATCAAGGGTCAATATCCGGTTCAGGGACAAGAACCGGTCCTCCGGATTATGACTGACCATGATAATCTGAACATTTTGGGCAGCCAGCCGTTCCAGGGTGTGCAAAAAATGATTCTTGCTCTGGTGGTCAAGGCCGGTGCAGGGCTCATCAAGGAGAAGCATGTTTGGGTTGTTGACCACGGATCTGGCCAGGAGCAGGCCCCGTATCTGGCCTGAGGACAGAGACAGAATATCTCGTTCGGCCAGAGATTCAATGCCCAGGGTTTGCATCCAGGCCAAGGCCTGTGCGTGTTCAGAAGGAGAAAATACATCTCTGACTCCGATTTGGCCTCGTAAGCCGCTGAGCACTGTGTGCAGGCCGGTTTGGGAGCGGCGGTGAGCAGTGAGGAGTTCAGGGCTGAACCATCCGATTTTTTGTCGCAAACCATTCAGGGTTGAGCTGTGAACAGGGGGGAAGCGGGTGATTCGACCCCCAAGACAGGGATGGATCTCACCAGCCACCAACTTGAGCAAGGTGCTTTTTCCGCATCCGTTGGGGCCATGGATAAGCCAATGCTCCCCGGCATGAATGGTCCAGTTCACAGGACCCAGGACAGGACGGCCAGCAAAGGATACCCCCACCTGATCAAGTCGTATGCGGGGGGGCTTAAATGTCTGGATGGAACTTCGATTCTGGGCTGAGGTCTTCACCAGGGGAGGCGCATGGGTTTGTGAAGCCAGATCAAAGGCCTTTCCCCTCCAGGCGATCCGCCCATTCTCCAAGACTATGGCCTGGTTCATGTATCCGGCCAGATCGTGTGGTCTGTGGGTGGAGGCTATGATTTGAACCCCCTTGTCTTTCAAGCTGCGCAGCAGATCCAAAATGTTTTGTCGTGCGGCCTGATCCAGGCCGGTGATTGGTTCATCCAGGAAAAGGGTTTGGGCTTTGGTCATCAAGGCCCGGGCAATAAGGGTTTTTTGGGCTTCTCCCTGGGACAGGGTGGCAAAGGGGCGGGGCAAGAGATGCATGAGGCCGAAAGCGGCGGCAAGTCCTTTCACTTGCTCGTCTTGTTCAGGACTTAAGAACCTGGTGGGGCTGAGTGAGTTGTGGACTCCGCTGGCAATCACCTGGGCACAGGTGATTGCCCTGCTCAGCCCCCTGTATTCCTGTTCCAGCTCGGGTGAGACATGGGCGGTGTTTTCCCGCCACCCCAGAGGGCTGACCTGCCATTTCCCGTTGACCAGAAACAGTCGGGGTTCATGGTTGTTGGTGGATATTGGCCAGATATTTCCGCGGAGCAGAGATAAAAATGTGCTCTTGCCTGCTCCGTTGGCCCCCACCAGCATCACATTTTCCCCTTCATGCAAGGTGAAAGTAATATCTGTCAGGGCGATGTGCCCGTTGCGTCTGACCTGGGCCTTATGCAGATAAACCAAGGGCTTAGGTTTTGACTGTGCTGTATTCTGCGTGAGCATCGATGTATCTCTCCGCCCAGAGGTTTATGATGAGTGCATGGCCCGAATTATCCTTCGGCCGTGGCCACGGTTTCCACCAGGACTGTGGCCGTGCCCTGGCTATAGAAACCCAGGCGCTTGGCCGCCCCGGCGCTTAAGTCGATGATTCGTCCCCTGACAAAAGGCCCACGATCATTGACCCGGATAACTATACTGCGCTTGTTTCCCAGGTTGGTTACCCGCACATACGTGGGCAGAGGGAGGTGCTTGTGGGCCGCGGTGAGCTGTCCGGGATCAAAGGCCTCGCCATTGGCGGTCATGTGTCCACCGGCCTGGTTCAGGGTCTCATCTCCATACCAGGAGGCTATCCCCTGTTCCCGATAGGAAGCTGACTTGGCCACAGACATGGGCACATAGCGACGTCCGGCCACCACATAGGGGGCATTTTTGACCTTGCCCTTGGCAATGGCCTCTTTGGGCGACATTCCGGCGATGGTATCGATTTCATCGTGCGTCAGCGGCCAGGACAGTGGGGCGGTGACAATTTGAAAGGTGTATCCGCCGACCGTGGTTATAACTTTTGCCGTGCCCCAGGCGGTCTTTCCGGTTACCTTGGTTACAGTATATGCAGTTTTCAGACTGTGTTTGGTCACTGTATAGGGGAGCTTGACAATACTGCAGGAACTCAAGGTCATGGCCAAAGCAAGGGGAAAGAGGTAAGCAAGCACACACAGTCTGTGGGGCAAAGCCTGTCCAATCATAAATCTTCTCTACCAGAACAGGATTACAGGAGCAATGGCCAGTCGATACCAGGCAAAAGGGAGGAGAGTGAATCTGGTCAAAAAATGCAGAAAGGTTTTGACTGCTGCCCAGGCAGTCAGGAACGAGATAGAGAACCCGACACAGAGGATCTTCCAATCCGCAAAATCTAACAGTTCATAGTTGGTGTACAGCTCATATCCAGACGCTGCGAACATGATGGGCACTGCGGCCAGGAAAGAGTACTCCGCTGCTACCCTGCGTTGGGCCCCGAGCAGCATGCCTCCAATGATGGTTGCCGCAGCGCGGGAGAATCCCGGCCACAAGGCGAGGCACTGAAACAATCCGATGCCCAGGGCGATGCCGGGAGTGAGTTGATCCAGAGAAAAGACGGTGTTCGATCGGCGTCTGGTCTCCGCGATCAGGATGCCCAGGGCTCCAACTCCCAAAGCCAGAGCTACTGTGGCAGGGGTAAAGAGGTGCCCCATGATCAGGTCCGCAGCAGCAAGACCCAGAAGTGAAGCCGGCAGGGTGGTCAGAAACAGAAGGTACAGGCCCCGCAAGCCCGAGAAGGGCTGCTCTGGATCGGACTTGAGCAGACCGGCAAAGCGCGGCCAATACAAAACTATAACAGCCAGGATGGCCCCGAGCTGAATAACCACTTCGAACATCCCAGTTGCAGGTCCGGTAAATCCCAGGATTTCCCCAGCGAAAATCAAATGTCCGGTGGAAGAAATTGGAAGGAACTCAGTGACTCCTTCCACTACTCCCATAATAGCTGCTATGAAGATATCGTGCATGGCAATGTCCTTCACCCGGAGCTTGAGGCCGAATTTGCCCAGCACATCTTATGCAGATGCAACGTCGGGCATGTCTGAATTACAGGAATCGCTTTGAAGTTGCAAGCCGCATGCGCCTCAGGTAGAGTCAAGGCCCAGCCGGGGATCGCCGGAATGCAGGCCAAACAAAAGCTCTTACCTGGAGGAAACTGCCCAT
The DNA here is from genome assembly GCA_041686195.1 of Desulfovermiculus sp. GTDB lineage: Bacteria > Desulfobacterota > Desulfovibrionia > Desulfovibrionales > Desulfothermaceae > Desulfovermiculus. Next base: position 15,285 of record JAWLEI010000013.1, on the reverse strand, counting down.
GACCACCATCATGCCCAAAGAAAAAAAGGTTCGGGATGCCCTGCAATGGGTCGGTGAACAGACAGCCGCCGGCAAGGACCGGAAAAAGGCTTTGCAGGAGGCTATTTTCAAATACAACCTTGACCCCAAGCAGGAAGACTACCTCTATCGCCTTTTTGCCGACCACAGTCAAAGTGAATAAGGAAAAGAGACACTTGAGGCACCTGACATCAAATATGATATCGGGATCGTGCGGCAGGTCCTGCTGCGGATTGTATAAGGGAACAAAATCCAGACCAGGTGCAGGGGACGGATGCAATTGCGGTTTTTAAAGCGCATATACCTGGAAAATTTACGGGAACTTATTGTCATCGGCTGTATGTGCCTGGCCGTATTTGTCGCTCTTTTGCTCATGGGCAAGATGCTCAGGCTCAGGCACATGCTGGTGAGCATGGATCTCTCCCTTTTGGATATCGGGGCCCTGTTTTTTTATCTCACCCCTTTTTTTCTCATGTTGCTCATCCCTGTTGCGGTCATGATCAGCACTTTTTTGACCTTTCAGCGCATGAGCGGAGACAGAGAGCTCATGGCCCTGCGAGCCGGCGGCATTTCCCTGTCCCAGATCTTGCCCGCCCCCTCCTTTTTTTTGCTCCTTTGCGCTGGTTTGACCCTGTTCGTCTCCCTGTTCGGAGTTTCCTGGGGTATGGACCGTTTCCAGCACACTCTTCTGGATCTGGCTCAGAACAAAGCCCAGCTTTCTTTGCGGCCCGGGGTATTCAACCGCGATTTTCCAGGACTTGTGGTCTATGCCCGTAACGTGGACCGGAAAAGCGGGGAGATGAAAGACATCTTTATCCACGATACGACCCAGGCCAAGCAGGGGGTAAATATTGTCGCCCCCAGTGGCCGGGTGGCCACAGATCACAACCAGGGCAAGATATATTTTTTGCTGACCAAAGGCCGTATTTACCGCCTTGCTCAGGAAAGTATGGAGGTTCTTTCCTTTTCCTCGTACCGGGTCTCATTGGATTTAAGTCGCTTGCTGCAAGATGTGGATGTGGACCGGGATGAGCCCCGCTATATGTCCTGGTCTGAATTGACCCGGATTGCAACCCAGCCCGAGAAGTGGGCAGAAAAAGGACCTGAATTTTTTCGCACTGTCCAGGTGGAAAGACACAAGAGATGGGCCCTGGCGGTTGCCTGTATCGTCCTGGGGCTGGTGGCTTTGCCGCTGGGCTGGATACTGGATGAGCTCAAACGCCAGTACGGGGCTCTACTGATTGTCGGAGTCTTCTTTGCCTACTATGCTGTTTTTTCTCTGGGGATTGGTCTGGGCCAGCTTGGGCTGCTGCCTCCGGCTATAGGCGTCTGGTCTCCCAATGTGCTTTTTCTGGTTCTGGCTGCGGCCCTGTTCCGGCACGCTCTGCACGAACGGGGAAGCTCGCTGGGGAAACGGATGGCGGACGCAATACAAGGGATGATCCGGCGATGAAGGTCATGCACCGTTATCTTATGCTGAATAATATACTGGTAATGGGCATCTGCCTGTTGACCTGTACCGGGATCTATCTCTTGGTCGATGTCTTTGATCGCCTGGACCGGATGATGGAGAAAGGGGCCACCGCCTGGGCAGTTGTGGTCTATTTTGGGGCCAAAATTCCTCTTATTTTGTCTCAAATACTCCCGGCTGTTGTGTTTTTGGGATTTGCCATCCAGATTTGTGGCATGCGGAAACGCCGGGAAATCATGGCCTTGGAGGCAGGAGGAGTCTCTTTCTTTCGGCTGGTCTTTTTTGTTCTTCTTCTGGGATTGTTCTGGACCGGGGGGCAGTTGCTCTTTTCACAGGCTTTGGGGGTCACTGGACAGCAGGTGAGCGAATCGATATGGGATTCACTGGGGCAAGAATCGGGAGACGAAGAGGTTCGGCTCTCTGATGTCTGGGTGCGCAAGCAAGAGTTCATTCTTCACCTGGCTACTGTCTGGCCGGAGCGCAAAAAAGCAGACGGCGTCAGTGTCTTTGCTGTGAATGAGGAATTTGACAGTGTAGGGCTCATGATTCAGGCCGAGTCTTTGCAACCCGAGCAGGGCGGATGGCAACTGAATGCTGCCGGGGTCTTTGATCCTCAGACTTTTGAATATTCTCAGAAGGATACCTACGCACTGCCCATTGAACTTGATTTACATTCCATGTACATTTCAGCTGAAGAAAACGACCCGGAAGAAATGTCTTTATGGGAATTGTCTACGCATATCAAAAATCTGCAGGATTCGGGAACAAACGTTGAAGTATTGCGCACAGCCTGGCATTTAAAGCTCAGCTATGCCTTTTCGGCCCTGGTCTTGTCGGTTGTAGCTCTTGTTCTGACCAGGCGCTGGGAAAATCTTTTTTTCATCATCAGTGCCGGATTGGGGGTGATCTTTTTGTTGTTCGCCATGCACACCCTGGGGGGAACTTTGGGCGAAAGCGGGTCTTTGACGCCCTGGTTGGGGGCCTGGCTGGGAAACATTCTTATCGGAACTCTGGCTACGATTGCCCTGGCCATCCAGATTCGGGGCAGACGTTAGCCGGAAGGAAATGGATCAAGGACCCCGGTGTTGACCTGCATGAGGTGCTGCAGATGCTGAATAAGCTCATGAGCTCCTTGTCCGGTTTTGGCTGAAAACAAGAGGGGCTGGTTTTGTGTGGCGGCCAAGTCCTTCCAGGTGCGCTGAATCCTGGATCTCCAACCCATTTTGGTCTTGTCCACTTTGGTTAAAATGGGCAGGATAGGTATTTGCTGGGCCCTCAGCGAACTCACCAGTTCCAGATCCAGCTGTTGTGGATGCAGCCGGCTGTCAATGAGGACCATGACCCCTTTCACCTGGGCCATGTTGGACTGAAAATAGCGATCAACCAGCCTGGCCCATAGTTCGCGTTCTTTTTTGGAACGTCTGGCATAGCCGTAGCCTGGCAAGTCTACGAGATACCCCTGAAAGTCGGAAATCCAGTACAGATTAATACTTCTCGTCTTGCCCGGACTGGAGCTCGTTTTGGCCAGGGACTTTCTTCCAGCCAGGGCGTTGATCAGGCTGGATTTGCCCACATTTGAGCGCCCGGAAACCGTAACTTGCGGGGCAGGCCATTCCTGGATCTGGTCCAGGGTATAGATGGTGTATGTGAGTTCAAGATGTACAGACATAGACAAGGCTTTGATCTGGGGTTAATTTTCGGGAGTTTGAGCCCTCAGGGCAACGATACGAGAGTTGTGTCGTGTAAAATCAATGAATTTTGAGTCTGCCGGGGCATTTTAAAACGGGAGGGAGTTGTGCACAAAGACCTTTTTTTGGCCACGATTTTCTGTTGTCTTGCGGCCTGTGCGCCGCTGGAAAAAGATGCAGGCGGGCCAAATCAAAGCCTTCATACTACAACTTGGCAGGAATCGGCAACAGTTGAGGTGAGCCTCGATTCCCAGGAAATTCAAGCTGGAGAAGATCCGGAAGAGCTCCTTCAGGAGCGAGGATTGCTGCAAGGTGTCCGCAAGTCCTTGAACACCTGGCTCAACCAGCGCTTGTTATTTAAAGAACAGAGGGTTGACTTGGCTGAGGAAAATTCCACTCCTTTTGTGCGCTTGGCGAATGGTGGACAAGCTGTCCATACTCGGGAAACGGATATGTATACCCAGACATTTAAGATCCAATCCATATTTAAACCAAAAGCGAGTGAACAAGGAGAAATCACAGACCTTGAAAATCAGCGCACCATTGTGGCCAGCCATGATCAAGTGCTTATTCAAGGACAGGAATGGACGTCACAAGCGGAGGATGCCTTTTTTGTAGTTGCCCGGCCGGCACATGAAGTGGACGGCGAAGCCTTGCGCATGATTGGATACGGGCGTATCTACCATGTTCAGGACTGGATGGCTCAGGGACGGCTTTTGGAAGCCAATCTTGAGATAATGGCCGGTGACTCTGTGTATCCGATTTGGGTTTCAAGCCAGACTGTCGAAGTATCCCAGGCTCCCACTGAGATCGAAGACAGCGGGGAAGAGGTTGTTGTGGAGCCTCAGCCAAGATCTGGTCAAGAAGCATCAGTTCAGGAAAGGCCTATGCCAGCTGAGACCAAGTAGATGGGCCGGCAGGAATTGAGAATTTTTTACAGGGCCAGAGGACAGGCAAATCAAACAGAACCCGAAATGATGGATGCCTATGCACGAATATTCAATCTTGATTCTCAATGGCCCCAACCTTGGGCATTTGGGCCGCAGAGAGCCGCATATCTACGGCCACGATTCCATGGATGATCTCCCGGATTTGATCGCCAAATGTCTGGGGCCATCCCGGATCGGACTTTTGAATTGGGAAATTGATCAGCAAAACAGTCAGGGTACCTTGATTGATTGCCTGGAGCAGGCCTGGCAGGATAAAAAAGACGGAATTGTCCTCAACGCCGGAGCGTACACCCATACGAGTCTGGCCCTGGCCGATTGCCTGGCCTGGATAGAAATTCCCTGTGTGGAAGTGCACTTGAGCAATGTCTGGGCCCGGCCGGAAACAATTCGGCACCAAAGTCTTATTGCCCCCTCATGTCTGGGAGTGATTGCCGGCTTTGGATTAATGGGATATGCAATGGCGGCTTTGGCCTTGCTCGAGCATTTCCAGAAAAAGGGCCGGAAATAGCCAGGCCCTGAGCATTTTGGTTCCTGAAGGGATATGTTTGGTCTTTCCTGTTCCGGTTTTTCATATGAAAAGCGAAAATCACTTTCTGCAAGGAGGAGGATGTTTTCATGTACAATACTTCCGACATCCGCAACGGCTTGAAAATTGAGCTGGACGGATATCCATACGAGGTCTTGAATTTTGAACATTCAAAGGTGGGCCGGGGCGGCGCCCATATAAAGACCAAGCTGCGCAATCTTATGACCGGGGCAGTCATGGACCATACCTTTCGTTCCGGGGAAAAAATCAACAAGCCGGACCTGATGGCCAAGGACATGCAATTTTTATATCGAGACAGCGATCATTTTGTATTCATGGACATGGAATCTTACGAGCAGGTGGAAGTGGATGTGGATACCCTGAAAGGTAAAGGCGGGTTTTTGACCGATGGCCAGGAAGTCAAGGTGCTCACCTATAACGGCAAGGTTATAGATCTGCAGCTGGCCCCCTCTGTGGTCATGCGCGTGGCAGACACCGAGCCCGGGCTCAAGGGAGATACGGTCAGCGGGGCCAGCAAGTCGGCCACCCTGGAAAGCGGGATCACAATCAACGTTCCGCTGTTTATCGAGCCAGGAGAAAAGGTCAAGGTTGACACCCGAACCGGCGAATATCTCGGACGCCAGTAAATCCAGGCCTCAGTCCTTAAAACCCCGGTCATTGAATATCCCATGCTCACAATAGACGGCAATAAACTGGTCAGGGAGATAAGTGCTTTAGTCCTGGCCTGCGCTTCCATCTTCCTGATCTTGAGTCTGGCCACATACTCGGCCCAGGACCCGTCTTTGAGCCGGACAGCATCCGATCTGGATGCTGTGCGCAATGCCGGAGGCGTGATAGGGGCGTTTCTGGCCGGCTTCCTGGTTGAACTCTTTGGGGTGGGTTCCTGGGTTGTGCCCTTGCTGACAACATATGCAACCTGCTTTCTCCTTCGGCCGGCCTGCTCCCTGGACTGGACCAGGTGGCCCGGACTGGTGATGATTCTTTTGTGTTTGCATGTAGGTCTCGAAGTTCTGAGCACTCACACCGGATTTCAGATCAAAGATGTGGCTGGAGGCGGATATCTCGGGCTTGGGCTTTTGCAGCTCAGTATGCGTTACCTCCATACCGGGGGAAGCATTGTGCTCTGGTCCTTTCTGGCCTTGTTGGGACTCCAGACGGCATTTCATCTGTCCTGGCCCTCGCTGGCAGGAGTGATTCTCCATGGCGGCCGAACAATCCTCAGGCCTTTTGTGGTCTTTTTTTGCTGGCTGAATGCTCTGCGAGCCCGCATTTTCAGGTTGGGGAAAGATGGCCCGCAAGGGACAAAACAAAAAGCAGCAGCTGTTCAAAGAAAGCCTGAAAAAAGGAACGGAGCAAAAAAACACCACTCGGCTCAAGTCAGGCAGCCGAAACCGGATGAGCTTGAAAAACCCGAGAGTCCTGCCAAGTCCCCGCCGGTCCAGCACTTGAGCTCTGCCTACAATTTTCCGCCTCCTGACCTTCTGGACCCGGTTCCGGACCAGGAAGAGTACAAACAGGAAGATCTGAAGGGTACAGCTGATAAGCTTGCCTCCTGCCTTGGAGAATTCGGGGTTCAGGGCACAGTGGTGGAAACCCTGTCCGGTCCGGTGGTCAGCATGATCGAGTTTCGGCCGGCTCCAGGGGTCAAGATCAGCCGCATTGCTAACCTCAACGACGACCTGGCCCTGGCCCTGAAGGCATCAGCTGTACGTATAGAGGCTCCTATCCCGGGCAAGGATCTGGTGGGAGTTGAAATCCCAAACCGTAACCGGAGAACGGTCTTTTTCCGGTCGATTATTGACTCCAGGGCGTTTCAGAAATCCCGACAAAAACTGACCATGGCCCTGGGCCAGGATATTCAGGGTCAAGCCAGGGTGGAGTCTCTGGCCCAGATGCCGCATTTGCTGGTTGCCGGAGCCACTGGGGCAGGGAAAAGCGTTTGCCTGAACAGCATTCTGACCAGTTTTCTGTTCACCAACTCTCCTCAGGACATGAAGCTCATGCTCATTGATCCCAAGCGGATCGAAATGGCTCCGTACGGGGATCTGCCCCACCTGATTCATCCTGTAGTTACGGAAATGGATATGGCCAAGACCGCCCTGGAATGGGCCGTTCACGAGATGGACCGCCGCTACCAGGCTATGGCCAGACTCAGTGTGCGCAATATCGAAGCCTACAATGCCAAACTGGCCAAGATGGGAGATGACCTCCCGGAGGAAATGCAGGATCTGGAGCCTATGCCTCTTTTGGTCATCATCATCGATGAGTTAGCCGATCTGATGTTCACTGCCGGCAAAGAAGCCGAAGCAAGCATTGTCCGCCTGGCCCAGTTGGCCCGTGCAGCTGGACTCCATTTGATTATCGCCACCCAGAGGCCGTCCGTGGATGTGGTCACCGGGCTGATCAAGGCCAATTTCCCGGCCCGCATTGCTTTTCAGGTCAGCTCCCGCCATGATTCACGGACTATACTGGACAGCGGCGGTGCGGAATATCTGCTGGGGAAGGGAGATATGCTCTTTAAGTCCAGCGCCGGGCGGATGGAACGTATTCACGGCGCTTTTATCAGTGATAATGAGATCAATGCAGTGATTGATTTCTGGAAATACAAGCAACCGGTTCCGGAGCAGGTTGATCTTACCCAGTGGCGGCAGGAGCAACACGGGGCAAACGGAAATGGGGTGGCCGACGATATCAGCCAGGACCCCCTGTATGACGAGGCTGTGCAGTCAGTGATGAACAGCGGCAAGGCCTCTATCTCCATGATTCAGCGCCAGATGCGAATTGGATTCAATCGGGCGGCCAGATTTATAGAACAGATGGAGCGGGACGGAATCATCGGACCGCAGGAAGGGAGCAAACCCAGGACGGTGCTCAGGCAGTAAGATTTCAGCGCAGCATCTGGCTGCGCTCGTATGTCTAGACCTTGCTTTCCCAGCCTGCCCCGGACTGAGATCCGGGGTTACCCCGGCGTACGTCATCCCGGACCAGATCCGGGACCGGGGTCCAGCTCTTACATTTTCAGTCTGGATTTAGGTCCCGGATACCGATCCGGGACCAGAATTCAGAGCAGATAGAATGACTTTACCCTAGATTGCCCGGTGAGCCTGACCCCGGTGTATCCAAAGGATCTGGGCCGGGCAATGACGGAGAAGGGCATCCCAAAGTTTCATCACTGATCAACCCGGCAAATTTCTTCTTTTTTTTGCCCGGTTGGGCAAAAAATAATTCAGATTTGTCAGAGACAAAGCTGAATTAGAATGTATCCCAGTGAGTAAACTCGTTGATCTCCCGGCGATTGGGAGCGGAAGGTATCTTGGCTGGAACACCCACAGGGATCAAGGTGACCAGTTCAAATCCTTCAGGCACCTTGAGCACCTTGGCCGCTTGGTCATGATCAAAGAGACCGAGAATGACTGATCCCAAGCCCATGGCATGGGCAGCCAGACTCAAGTTTTGGCAGGCCAGGCCCAGATCGAACATGTACCAGTCCCCGAATTTGGTTGGGGCCTGACCCTTATAAAATCCAGAGGTTTGCAGCTTGGCGCATACGCCAAAAACGACCGGTGCCTGGACCACGGCTTTTGCCCCTGGGTTTCCTTTGGCCATGGTTTCCTGAAGCTGAGCCTTGATGTTCTCGTCCTTGACCACGATGATTTCCCAGCATTGCGTATTGGCCCAGGATTCGGCCCAGCGCACTGATTCCAGGAGGGTTTGCACCTGGTCTTCATTGAGGGGTTGTTCTTCAAATTTGCGCACTGTTCGCCTTTCCTTGATGGCCTGGATCAGATCTGTCATGTGACCTCCTTTCCTTGGGGTTGAAAACAAACTGAAATAATTCAATTGAATTTTTACGAGGTTTCTGATACCAAATCCTGAGTTTAATCAAACCAATGTGAGCAGTCCGCAATGAGCCTGCGTCCTTGATTATTATTTGTAACCAATATGAGGTTTGAAGTCTAGCAAGGAGTCTGAAGATTATAGCGTCATTGTATTGGCTCCGGGTTGAGATGGCAGTGAAGTCTCTTTGTGCGAGGCTGGTGGTCCATATGATTGTCTGTACGTTCTGACATGGAGTGGAAAGGAGTTCGAGCATGCAAAAAATCAAAGTGGCTATTGTCGGGGTTGGCAATTGCGCAAGTTCCCTTATTCAAGGTTTTTATTACTATATGGACAAGACCCCTGAGGATGCCATCGGAATCATGCATTGGGAAATAGGGGGATACAAGCCAAGTGATATTCAAGTAGTTGCAGCGATTGATATTGATAAACGCAAGGTAGGACGAGACATATCTGAGGCCATTTTTGCTGCCCCAAATTGCACGCAGACTTTTTTCCCTCAGGTGCCCCATCACGGGGTGAGAGTTCGTATGGGGCGTATACTGGACGGCTTTTCCGAGCATATGCAAGGCTACAAGGAACACAACACCTTTGTGCCGGCCGATGAGCCGGAGCCGGAGAAAGATGAGGTTGTGGCCCACTTAAAAGAGAGCGGTGCCGAGATGCTGCTCAATTACCTTCCGGTGGGATCGGAACAAGCGGTGAAGTTTTATGCCCAGTGCGCCCTGGAGGCCGGTATCGGCTTTGTCAACAATATGCCGGTATTTATTGCCAGCGATCCGGAATGGGCCAAGCGGTTCACAGAAAATAATGTTCCGATCATCGGCGATGACATCAAGTCCCAAATGGGGGCAACCATCGTCCATCGGGTGTTGACCGATCTCTTCCGGCGCCGGGGGGTACCTCTGCAACGTACCTACCAACTCAATACCGGAGGGAATACCGACTTTTTGAACATGTTAAACAGAAGCCGGTTGATATCCAAAAAGACGTCCAAGACAGAGGCGGTGCAAGCAGTTGCCGGCAAACGTCTGGACGATGATGATATCCACGTCGGGCCCAGCGACTATGTGGCCTGGCAAAAGGACAATAAACTTGCTTTCATCCGCATGGACGGGAAGCTCTTTGGGGATGTAAGCATTAATCTCGAGCTGCGTCTGTCGGTGGAGGACTCGCCAAACTCAGCCGGTTGCGGTATCGATGCCATTCGGTGTATCAAGGTGGCCCTTGAACGCAGTCAGGGTGGACCGTTGCTCGGTCCGTCCTCATATTTCATGAAACATCCTCCTGTGCAGTACAATGACGATATGGCCTGGCAAAAGACCGAAGATTTTATTCTCGGCCAGGAGGAATAGTGGTCATCCGAGCTTTGCCGGAGGTCCGGCCAAAGGCGGGACTAAATACAAAAAAATGCCCGAACTGCCAGAAGTGGAAACCATTGCCCGGGGATTGCGCTCCTTGCTCCAGAACCGGTGCATAGACCGGGTGGACCTGGTGTCTGCAGGCTGTGTGCAGAGTGATCCCCGGGCTTTTGTAGATCTTTTGCCCGGACAGAGCATCTTGGATGTCTGTAGACGAGGCAAGCTTCTTCTTTTTCATCTTTCCGCCGGCCTGTGCCTGGCCAGCCATTTGAAAATGACTGGCAAGTTTTTGTTATTTCCCCCGGAAAAGCGAGAAATCGACATCCACGACCGGTGCGTTGTCCATCTGGATAATGCCAGCTCCCTCGTGTTCAAGGATCAACGCAAGTTTGGTTATCTGTGGCTCATGCCCTGGGATGAATTGATGACCTGGCCCTTTTTTGCTCAATTGGGGCCGGAACCCCTGGAGATGTCCGAAGATGATTTCGTCTCCCGCCTGCACACCAGACGGGCGACAATCAAGTCTCTCCTCTTGGATCAGACCTGTATTGCCGGAATCGGGAATATCTATGCCGACGAAAGCCTCCATCTGGCCGGGATCCATCCCCAGGCTCCCGGGGATACGCTGTCCCGGGAAAAGCTCAGTTCCCTGTACCACAGCCTGCATCAGGTCTTGAATCTGGCCCTGGAGGCTGGAGGGAGTTCGTTCCGGGACTATGTGGACGGACTGGGCCGGCCTGGATCCTACCAGGACACCTTTTTAGTCTACGGGCGCAGGGGACAAGCCTGCCGGAATTGCGGAAGCGGACTGGAAAAGATACAGGTGGCGGGCCGGACCTCGATCTTTTGCCCCTGCTGCCAGCCCCGAAATCCATTCACTATTGCTCAGGAGCAATGCTGAATGGATTTTGTCCATGCACTTTGCCACTGACAAAAAATATTGTTGAATTTTTCATCTTACACCGGAGCAAATGGACCATGAGCAATGCGCCCCTCTCCAAAGGGTATGAACCACAAAACGTAGAAGAGAAATGGCTGCAATTCTGGGAGGATAAAAAGACATTTACCCCGGATCCTGATTCGCCTCAGGAACCGTTTTCCATAGTCATTCCCCCGCCCAATGTGACCGGGTCCCTGCACATGGGGCATGCCTTGAATCTGACCCTGCAGGATATTTTGTGCCGCTATAAACGCCAGCAGGGGTATAATGTGCTCTGGGTCCCGGGTACAGACCATGCCGGCATCGCCACCCAGAACGTGGTGGAACGGGCCCTGGCTCAGGAAAAAATGAGCAGGGACCAATTGGGCCGGGAGAAGTTTGTGCAGCGGGTTTGGGAATGGAAACAGGAATACGGGGATAAGATATTAAATCAGGTCCAGCGCATGGGGGCCTCGGTGGATTGGTCCAGACTGCGTTTTACCATGGACGACGGTCTGTCCCGGGCCGTGCGGGAGGTCTTTGTCCAGCTGTACGAAAAAGGCCTCATCTATCAGGGTGACTATATTATCAACTGGTGCCCCCGCTGCCAGACAGCCCTGGCTGATCTGGAAGTGGATTATGAGGAAAAGGACGGCAGCTTGTATCATTTGCGCTATCCGGTTGTGGACAGCGATCAGGAGGTGATCATCGCCACCACCCGGCCGGAGACCATGCTGGGGGATACGGCTGTGGCTGTACATCCGGATGACGAGCGCTCTCCCCATCTCATCGGCCTGGAGGTAGAGCTCCCTCTGGTCGGACGCAGAGTCCCGGTGATTGCCGATTCGTATGTGGACCGCGAGTTCGGGACCGGGTGCCTGAAGGTGACCCCAGCCCATGATCCCAACGATTTCGAACTGGGCACCTCCCATGGCCTGGAGTTTATCCGGGTCATTGATGAACATGGCCGGATGACCCCTGAAGCCGGGGAAAAATATGCCGGATTGGATCGGTTTGAATGCCGCAAGCAGCTGGTCAAGGACTTGAAGGAACAGGGATTTTTGATCAAGCAGGAACCTTACAGGCACAAGGTTGGGCAGTGCTATCGGTGCCAGACGGTAATTGAACCCTCGGTCTCCACGCAGTGGTTTGTGGCCACCACTTCCCTGGCCCGCCAGGCCAAGGCAGCTGTGGACGAAGGCAGAACCCGGATCTTTCCGGTCAACTGGAAGAATCTGTACGATGAGTGGCTGGACACCATTCGGGACTGGTGCATATCCCGTCAGATCTGGTGGGGACACCGCATTCCGGCCTGGACCTGCCAGGAGTGTGGTCAGCTCATAGTGGCCCGGGAAGAGCCTGTCCATTGTCCGGCCTGCGGCGGGAGCGAGCTGGTTCAGGACGAGGATGTCCTCGATACCTGGTTTTCCTCTGCTCTGTGGCCGTTCAGCACCCTGGGCTGGCCTGACGATACCCGGGATCTTCAGGTTTTTTATCCGACCAGCGTCTTGATCACCGGGTTTGACATCATCTTTTTCTGGGTGGCCAGGATGATGATGATGGGGCTGGAGTTCATGCCCCAGGTTCCTTTTCGGCACGTGTATATCCACGCCCTGGTCCGGGACGAAGAGGGCAGGAAGATGAGCAAGTCCACGGGGAATGTTATCGATCCCCTGGACATGATTCACAACTACGGAGCGGACGCCTTGCGTTTCACACTGGCCGTGTTTGCAGCCATGGGCCGAGATATTAAGCTTTCCGAGTCCAGAATCGAGGGTTACAAACACTTTATCAACAAGATATGGAACGCGGCCCGTTTTGCTTTGCTCAATCTGGATCAGGATGTCCAGCCCCTGGAACCGGCCACAGTTTCCGGGTTCAGCCACCGCTTCATTGTGCATGAGTTGGAACAGGTCAAAAAGAAGGTAGTCCAGGCCTTGGACAACTATCACTTCAACCAGGCGGCCCAGGCCTTGTATCAATTTGTGTGGCATACCTACTGCGACTGGTATCTGGAAATGATCAAGCAGGACCTGTCCAGTCATGACCAGACGGTGCGCTCCAAGGCTCAGTCATGCCTGTTGCATACAATGTCCGAACTCATGATTCTCCTCCATCCCTACCTCCCCTTTGTCAGCCAGGAAATATGGTCTCACCTGCCGGCCCGGGAGGAGGAGAATCTGGCAGCTGTTCGCTTTCCATCTCTGCGGCCTGAATGTGAAGAAATGTCCCTGGGCCAGGACATGGAATTTTTCCAGGAAGTGGTGGTCAGCATCCGCAACATCAGGAGCGAGCTGAATATTCTGCCCTCAGTAAAGCTGGATGTTCTGGTCCGGGCCACAGGCCAGAAAGCAGATTTTCTGCTCCAACAACAAGATGTTATTGCCAACCTGGCCAGGTTGAATGATTTACGTATACAAGCTGAAGTAACTCCGCCCCAGGCCGTAGCAAGTGCCGTGGTCAAGGGCTGTGAAATTTATGTGCCATTGCAGGGAGTTGTTGATTTTGATGCTGAGCTGGCCCGCCTGGGCAAGCAGCTGGCCAAAATTGATAAAGATATGCAGGGCCTAAACAAGAAGCTGGACAATGAGAGCTTTGTGGCCAAGGCCCCGGCCGAGGTGGTGGACAAGGAACGCTCTCGGCTGCAGGAACTTCAGGAGAAACGGGATAAGCTCTCGGAGCTGCAGGACAGGCTGCAGCAGTGCCAGTCACGCGCAGACGCGTGACTGACCCAACGAAGAGGGCAGCCACTCAGGGCTGCCCCTACATATCCATGCTCACGTTTCATCCTTGATCAACCCGGCAAATTTTTCTTTTTTTTGCCCGCTTTGGGGCAAAAAATATTTCAGATTTGCCGGAGGCAAATCTGAACACTGAAACCTGAAATTACAGATTATATATGAGCAAAGTTTATCTCCTCGGGGCCGGGCCCGGTGATCCCGGACTGCTGACCCTCAAAGCCAGGGATATTCTGGCTGCAGCCGATATTGTGGTCTACGACTATCTGGCCAGTCCCGGTCTTTTGAAGCACTGCCGGGATGACGCCCAGCGTATCTATGTGGGTAAAAAGGGCGGGGAGCATACCATGAGTCAGGCTGACATCAACTCCCTGCTGGTGGATAAGGCCAGGGCCGGGTGGTGTGTGGCCCGGCTCAAAGGAGGAGACCCGTATGTCTTCGGGCGGGGAGCGGAGGAAGCTGAAGATCTGGTGGCAGCTGGCATTGATTTTGAAATCGTGCCCGGGGTGACCTCAGCAGTGGCTGCCCCGGCCTATGCCGGTATCCCCTTGACTCATCGCCTGTACTCCTCGTCTGTGACCTTTATTACCGGACATGAGGATCCGAGCAAAGAAAAAAGCGCTCACAACTGGTCCGCCTTGGCCAACAGCGCCAGCACCCTGGTCTTTTTCATGGGGGTCAAGAACCTTTCCTCAATTACCGACAATCTTCTCCAGGCCGGGATGGATGCGCAGACCCCGGCCGCTTTGGTCCGGTGGGGTACGACCTGTCAACAGCAAACCCTCACGGCGCGTGTGCAAGACATTGCCCCCAAAGCCATGGAGGCCGGTTTTCGGGCTCCGGCCTTGTTGATTGTCGGCCAGGTGGTTGGATTAAGGGATACTCTGTCCTGGTTTGAACATAAGCCTTTGCTGGGCCGGGGGGTGGTGGTCACCCGGGCCCGGGAGCAGGCCAGCGCCCTGTTGCAGCTGTTAGAGGGTCATGGGGCCTGTTGTTTTGAGTTTCCGACCATAGCCATCTCCGGACTGGACGATACGCAAGGTATCGAAGAGGCCGTTGACCGCTTGTCCCATTATGATTGGTGTATCTTTACCTCAGTGAACGGGGTCAAGCATTTTTGGTCGGTATTGGAGAAAAAGAGCCTGGATACCAGGGCCTTGGGCCGGGCCAGGGTGGGGGCGATTGGACCGGCTACGGCCCAGGCCCTTGTGGACCGGGGAATACGTCCGGATGTGGTCCCGGACAAATATGTGGCTGAATCAGTGGTCCAGAGTCTTGTCCATGCAGGAGTTAAGGGCACAAAGGTGCTCATTCCCAGGGCTGAAAAAGCCAGGGAGATCCTGCCTGAAGAGCTTGTCCGGGCTGGAGCGGAAGTGGATGTGGTCCCGGTCTATCGAACCGGCCTGGCCGAGCAGACTGGAGAAGATATCCTGCAGGCCATGCAGGATGGGCGTATCCATTATGTGACCTTTACCAGCTCGTCTACAGTGGACAATTTTTTCCGCCTCATTCCTGCGGATCGGCTCCACCCCTTTGTTCATGATCAGGTGAAACTGGCCTGCATCGGACCCATCACGGCCAAGACTCTGCAGGGTTATGGATTCACGGCCCATATCCAGCCTCGGGAATATACCATTCCGGCTTTGGCCCAGGCCCTGGTGGAGGATGCAAGTTGATGTTGATGACACTCCGGCAAATTTTCTTCTTTTGCCCGCTTTGGGGCAAAAACTATTTCAGATTTGCCGGAGGCAAAGCT
>JAWLEI010000012.1:20738-55480 GCA_041686195.1 Desulfovermiculus sp. | reverse complement strand
TGACCTCTGTCTTCTGTCCCTCAAGGCCGAAGGACTGTATCGGCCAGGCGGTCCCAACCCATTCCGGGTAATTGACCGGCCAGATCCGGGGCCAAGTCGCCCCCGTCTGCAGCCAGGGGGCCGTATTCTTCTTCCAGGAGGGAGAATACGCGGTTTACCGACTGCCCTAAAAAATCCGCACTCTCTGCTCCCAGGATCAAGCGGGGCAATTCCAGGCGAAGACTGGACGCCTTGACCCGGACCAGCCAGCCCTGACCGTAGGGATCAGCTAAGGCCCGGGCCGGGTCTTGGCCCAGTTCGGTTTGCACGTCTGTTATCACTCCACTTATCGGGGCCAGGACAGCCATGGCGTGTTCCCCCCTGCGCAGTATGAATCCAGGCTGGTCCTGACGCAGGCGCTTGCCCAAAACCGGAATGTCTATGGAGTCCAATGGTCCCAGAAGTTTGAGAGCGAATTCGTCCAGACCGACGCGGACCATATCCTCGCCTTCCAGTTTGACCCAGGCGTGACCCGGATGCAGATAGTACCCCTGGGGAACGTGGAATCCCCGGCATTGCAGGAGATCTACAGGCGAGAGCACAATGTGCACACTGTAGATGTCCTGAAAGTACTGGTGGAAATCACACTCGGCGCAGTGATAATTTTCCGTGCACGGGCGAAATGTGATTTCTCCACGCATAGTGTGAATGCAGGGCCGCTGCAGGACCGGGAGCTGTCTGAGTCGATCCTGCCAGGTTTCGATTCTGTCCTTGGGACTGTTTATGGACCTGTCTTTTTGAGCAGCATTGACTGCCGCCTGTTTGCGCAGGGCTCGGTCATAGGGACAGTTCTGGCAGGCAAAATCCCGGGGGCAGTTCTTGTGCTTGACCACCTGGGCCTGGGCCCAATAGCAAGTACGGCCGGGGCGGGGAGACGGACTCCCCGCCTGTTGTTTGGATGTCGGATATGAAAGCATGGCCGATCTCCTGTTGACGCCACTGTAAACGGCTGGTTATCCGGGCTTGGATGCTCAGGTCCTAGGTCCTCAGAAAGGTATTGGTCAGACTGTCCCACCCCAGTTCGGGGCAGTTTCCGAACACGTCGGGCTGCAAATGACCGCCGTCAGCAGCCAGCGGGCCGTGCACGTCTTCGATCATATGTTCCAGGGTGGCCACCTCGTCGCTTAACCAGTTCAAGGATTGCTCTTCATCCATGAGCCGCTTGATCGTGGATTTGACGTCGCTGTGCCGGACCACCATAAACCAGCCGTCGTCGTATGGTCTTTGTGAGGCCATTTGCGGGTATTCCCTGATGTGCTGATTGACCTCCATGATGATTCCTTCCACCGGGGACAGGGCCTCGGCGTGGTGGTTGCCCCTGGACAGTCCCCAGGCCGGTTCAGCCTGTTCGACGACTTTGCCCATGACCGGGAGTTCAAAGCGGTCAAATGAACCCAGGACCTTCATGGCGAAATCATCCATGCCGATGCGGATGCTGCCGCCGCTTTCCACCCTGGCCCAGGTATGTCCGATGTGGAACATATACCCTTCCGGAATATGAAAGCCCTTGATCTGGTGCAGGGTCTCCGGCCGGTCAATGCTCATAGTAGCCAATACCTCTTCTACGTACTGATCAAAGTCGCAATGGCTGCATTCATAGTTGTAGGGGCAGCTGCGCCGTCCAACGCGTCCGGTCAGGGCGTGCCGGCAGAGACGGTCTTTGTCCGGCCAGCGGCGCATGGCTTCCTGCCAGGTGCGGGCTTTGCCGGCAGCGGCTTTCTTGCGCATGGCCCGGTCATAGGCGCAGGTGGAGCAATCGTAAAAGTTGGTGCAGGGCTTGAAAGAAACAACTCCAGCCTGCATCCAGAGACAGGGATGGGCCGCCTTGGCCTGTTCGTCCGGTTGGATGCGCCAGATCTGTCCGCCCAGGACAGTATCAATGCCGGCTTGTTGTTTGGGGTCCCGTTTCCTGGTCCTTGCAGAGCTGGAGCCATAGCCAGGAAAATTTTGGTTGATCATGCTCATCATAACGGCCTCCTTATCGCAGTTTAAAAGCTGATACACTCTGTGGTTGTATTTCTTACACTGCAAGGGCTGGGCCAAGAAGGAAGCGGGCAGGAATAAGCCGGGAAAATGACCGAACCCCGGAAGGAATCGAGGCGACGGCAGGTCAGGCCGGCGGAAGGGAGGCAGAGGGAGCATGCGGCGGCTGTGGTCATTTGCGGCAGGAGAAGAAAAGCTGTTGGGCGGATCAGCAGGGATTTGAGAGAAAGACAGTATGTTAGGTGCTGCAATACAATGTGGAAAAAGACGACGCCGAAATCGTATAATTCAACACTTAGTGGTCCACAAGGCGAGCGAGTTCTTCATCAAGCATGATCCGGCAGTAGCGGCAGAAGGTGAGAGTTTTGTGATCGACATCTTTGATGCTCCGGCAGTAATGCATGATACAGGTCTGATCAGGGCAGTGCTTGAGATAAAAGGTATGCCCCAGTTCATGCAGGGCTTCCTTGATCACTCGCTGCAAAAAGATCGCCCCGGATTCTTTTGCCGGAAGGCCGTCCTCTAAACGGTAGGTGGAGATCATGGCCGCCCGTCCGCCCATTTGGGCCTCGCCGTAAACATGGGTCAAGATGGGAATGAACAGATCGACTTCGGCAATGGCCAGGATCTTCAGGCAGTCCTCTGGGGCAGCCTGGTCCAGGGTTTGGAGAATGGAAGTGGAGTGATATTGGTTGCGGCTGAAATGATACGCAAACTCAATATCCTGTAGCAGGGGGATGGGAGATGCCGCAACTCCAAAGGCCTGGTGTACGGCCTCACACACTGGCTCCAGTATGGATGGAAGGGGATTGCGGATGGAAGTGACCAGGATTCGGGCATGCATGGGCAGGATAGTCCCTGAGTCATGATTTCTTGCTCAGATCGTAGCGTTTGAGTTTGTGGTACAATGTTGAGCGGTCAATACCCAGGATCTCGGCTGACTTTTTGATATTCCAATTGGTTTGTTCCAGGATGGAGCTGATGTGCTCCTTTTCCAGCTCCCGCAGACTTCGCCCCTGTTTTCCCCCAGGCTGGGCAGCGTTGAGGATGGGCAGGTCCTGGGGTTGAATGGTGCGGGGTTTGCCCACCACCACCGCCCTTTCTATGGCGTTTTCCAGCTCCCGAACATTGCCCGGCCAGTCGTAAAGCATCATTTCATCCAGGGCCGCCCGGCTGATGGAATCAATATCCTTATTTGTCTCCTGGGCAAAGCGCAACCGGAAATGGTCAGCCAAAAGAGGAATATCCTCTTTGCGCTGACGCAGAGGCGGGGCCTGAATACAGATGACTTTGAGCCGGTAGTAGAGATCACGGCGGAAACTCCCTTCCTGTATGGCCTGCTCCAGATCTTTGTTGGTTGCGGCAATTACCCGGAAATTGGCTTCAATGGGCTGCGTGCCACCCACCCGGTAGAAGGTACGCTCTTCAAGGACCCGCAACAGGTCGATCTGCATGCGCAATGAGATCTCTCCCACCTCGTCCAGAAACAGGCTTCCCCCAAAGGCCAGTTCCAGGCGTCCTTTTTTGGTGCTCTTGGCATCGGTAAAGGCCCCTTTCTGGTGCCCAAAGAGTTCGCTTTCCAAAAGATGTTCCGGCATTGCCCCGCAATTGACAGCCACAAATGGTCCTTGAGCCCGGGGGGAGCGGGTGTGTATGGCCTTGGCCACAAGCTCCTTTCCTGTGCCTGTCTCTCCAGTGATCATGACCGTGGATTCAGTAGGGGCCACTTCTTGTATGAGATCAAAGACTTCTTGCATGGCCTGAGACTGGCCGATGAGGTTTTCAAACTTGGTCCGTTCTTGATAAGCCGTGCGCAGAAAGAGGTTTTCCCTGGCCTGGGCTCTGCGGTCCAGGATCTTTTCAATGAGCACGGTCAATGTTTCAGGCTCAAAGGGCTTGAGCAGGTAATCGTGAGCTCCGTCTTTCATGGCCTGGACTGCAGTGGAGACGGAGCCATAGGCCGTGATCATGACCACAGCGGTATCCGGATCCAGATCCAGGATTTTCTTCAGGGCCTCCAGCCCACTCATGCCCTCCAGCTTGATGTCCAGAAAAATGATATCATACCGGGCCTGCCTGATCCTTTCCATGGCCTCTTCTGCACTGGCCACAGCCTCGACATAGAAATCGTCTCTGGCCAGCCAGGCAGACAGGGATTCGCGCAGGATGAGTTCATCATCGACTATGAGGATGCTGGCTCTGGACATGCCCCCCCCTTACGGCTCATTCGTATTTGTCTTTGGGCTGTTTGAAAGGCAGATGGACCCGGATGGAGGTGCCCTGGCCGGGTTGAGACGTGACATAGATCGAACCGCAATGCTGCTGGATGATGCCGTAGGCTACGGACAGTCCCAGTCCGACTCCCTTGCCTTTGGCCTTGGTGGAGAAAAAAGGGTCAAAGAGGCGGGGGATGGTCGATTCAGAGATGCCCACACCTGTATCCTCGATCAGGACAGTGACCTTGTTTCGATCCTGGCTGGTGGCAACGTGCAGTGTTCCGCCCTGAGTGGCTTCCATGGCCTCGGCTGCATTGGATATGAGATTCATAACCACCTGTTTAAGCTGTTCGCCGTCTCCGATGATGTCCGGCAGCAGAGGGTCAAGGTCTTTTTTGACCCGGACTCCGGTTATCTTCAGGAAATTGGCATTTAAAAACAGGAGATCTTCAAGCAGGGTGTTCAGGTTCAAGGCAGACCTTTCCAGCTTAGTTTCCCGGGAAAAGGAGAGCAGATTGGATGTGATGCGGCTGATGCGTCTGGTTTCGGTCTCCATCAGGGACAGATATCGGGTAAAGTCCTGCAGATCTTGATCAGTCAGGGATCCGGATCCGGCTATGCGCTTCATGAGCAGTGTGAGGTTCAGGATGCCGGAAATCGGGTTGTTGATCTCATGGACCACTGAGGCCGAGAGCTTGCCCAGGGAGGCCATCTTGTCCTGATGCAAGAGCTGTTCCTGCCTTTTTTTGAGTTCCCTGGTGCGTTCTTCAACCAGCTGCTCCAGATGCCGGTTGATTTCTTCGTCTTCCTTCTCCCGTTTGGTGACATCCCGGCTGATCTCAATAAATTTGCTGATGGAACCGTCTTTTTCCCAAATGGGGTATATGGTGACTTCAATGTACACCACTTTACCTTCGCGGTTGACCCGGGGGAATATGCGTTGGCGCATTTCCTGGGAATCGATGACCTCCTGTAGGGGACAGATGACATCGTCGTTCTCGGCGCACTGGCATTGCCGGTTGATGCGCTGGAAGACATCATAGCACTTGTGCCCAATGACGTCGGAGCGGGTAAAGCCCATTTGTTCCAAAAAGGCAGTATTCACCTCAGTTATGGTCATATCCGGGGTGATGACCAGGATAAAATCCTGAATACCATCCAGGATGGCCTTAATTTCCTGGGTCCTTTCCCGCAGCTTGTTGGCTTCGTTGGTTATTGACTCCCAAAACAGGCGAAAGGCCTGATAGGACATGATGCGCACATTTTGGGGACGGTCGGCCAGGACCTGATAAAAGAGTTCCTGGTCTGGACTGAGGATAATGACCAGCTCGATGCCGTAGTAAGGGTCGAAGAGTTCGGTATAATCCTGTACCGTGAGCAGACCCAGACTGCGAGCCATGACCATGCCCGGAGATTCCGGGTCTGGGTCGGCTACGGCCACCATCTTGGCGGCCAGTGAAGTATGTTCAAAGTAATCAGCGACTGTTGTCTCTAAGACATCAGCCGTGAACTCTGAGCCTCCAATGATGGCGATGTTCATGGTCAGGCTGTTTGGGTTGAAGTTATGCTGGGGGAGCAGTTCCCGTGTCTTGTTATCCGAACGCCGTAAACAGTCCAAACAGGTCGTAAAAAAGGTTGTGAGCTTGTCTGGGCCCAGGCAAGCTCACAACCTTTTTAGATCTCTAGAAATTCACGAACACTTTTCACCACCTGATCTGTACAGTCAGGTCCCTTGGGGATGTAATCTTCGGCCTCCATGCTCATCGCGTCATACTGGGTGTAGCTGGTATCGGCTATATGGTCGGCCACAGCAGTGAGCATAATGACCGGGATGTCAGCTGTTCGTGATTCGGCCTTCAGCTCTTTGCACATCTGGAAGCCGTCCTTGACCGGCATCATGACGTCCAGGACAATGAGGTCCGGCAAATTGGCATTGACCCGGTCCCAGCCTTCTGCCCCGTCATAGGCGATATCAACAGTGCAATTGAGCTTTTCCAGCTTGCTTTGGACAACGCTCACGAAATCCGGATCATCATCAACAACAAGGATTCTTTTGTCACTCATCTCCTTCCTCCTGGTGGGTTATGATCATGAGTTTTTTTATAATCAGCATCCATGCCTGAAGGGGATCAGACCTGTGGTCGGGGATACAGACCACTGCGCTCAGCGATCTCCGAGACTTTTTCTTCCCATTCTATGGCCATGATGTGGAAACCATGCACCCCTTCGCATTCCTTAAGCCGCTCTATGGATTCCACGGCAATGGTGATTCCCTCGGCTGCCTGCTGATCCTTTGGGGTGTCGGCCATGCGTTTAACCACGTGATCAGGGATATCCATGCCCGGGACCCGCTTCTGCATGAACCTGGCCATGCCTGCTGATTTAAAGGGCGTAATTCCGGCCAGGATGTGCGTTTTCTCATCCAGGCCCCTCTCCCTCACTCCTTTCATCCATTCCTCAAACTTGTCCAGATTGAAGATACACTGGGTTTGGATGAATTCTACACCAGCTGCCACTTTTTTGGCCAGCCTGGGCACCCGGATTTCGAAAGGATCGGCAAAGGGATTGGCCGCAGCGCCCACAAACATCTGGGGCGGGCGCTTGATCTCGTCACCGCCCAGAAATTTACCTTCATCGCGCATATGACGAACGGTCTGGATAAGCTGCATGGAATCCAGGTCATGCACATTCTGACCTTGAGCGCAGTCCCCGAAGCTTTGATGGTCTCCACTTAAGCACAAGATGTTGTGAATATCAAAGGAGGCTGCTCCCAGGATATCGCTTTGCAAAGCTATACGGTTCCGGTCTCTGGTAACCATCTGCAGCACCGGCTCCACGCCCATGAGCTTGAGCTGAATACAGGCAGCCAGGCTGCACAAGCGAGTCACCGAGGTCTGGTTGTCGGTGATATTGATAGCATCCACATAATCCTTAATCATTTCCGCCTTTTTCTTAATGACCTCAGGATCACTGCCCCGGGGCGGACCGCACTCCGAGGTGACAGCCATATGTCCGGCAGCAAGAACCTTCTCCAGTTTGCTCGGTGTCTTTTCGTTCATGACTGCACATCCTCCCTGACGACTTTTCTCGGCCCCCCGGCCCGGTCTGTAGTCCAGTCCTTAATGGGCATGAGCTTTTCAAAATCCCCCATTCTGTCCAGTGTGGCCAGGCGATCAATGATCAGCTGCCAGGCACATGGCAGCTCAGGGTTGATTTCACATTTGCCTTGAGTTGACCCCCCGCAGGGACCGTTTAAGAGCCGTTTGGCGCAGCGGGAGACGGGACAGATCCCGGCTGTCTGGCCCAGGATGCATTGCCCGCAGGCCTGGCAGCGCTCTGTCCACAGACCGCGCTCTTCGGTTACTCCCAGAAAGCAGGTATTCACTCCGGGATATACCGGAAGGCGGGGGTAGGTCTCGGCCATAAACTGCACGCCCACTCCGCAGGCCAGAGAGATCACGGCATCGTACTTGTCGGCCATATCCCGGACCTCTTCCAGGTATTCCCGGTCGCATTGCCGCTCCAGGGTCCGTTCATCCACACGTACTTCTTTGCCCTGGTTCAAAAAAAACATGCGCAGGGTGGAGGCCAGCACGGCCACCTCCTTTTTCCCCCCCGCCTCGCAGACTGTGACGCATTCATTGCAGCCCAGGATGAGCAAGGACGACACATCCTTGACCATTTCCATGATCTCCTCGACTGGCTTCCGATCAGCAACAATCATGGTCCATCCTCACTTGGTCGAAGATTTAGGTTTCAGCTTTGCCTCCGGCAAATCTGAAATATTTTTTGGGCCAAAGCGCCCCAAAAATATTGCCGGATTGATCAGTTAACAGGCCCGCCAACCGGCAGCGGACTCCTGAGCTCAGGCCTATGCCGCTTTGGACTTGCTAGCCGCCTTTAAGGGGTTGGGACCCAAGCGGCGGATGATTTCATCCATTTCTTGTGCATATTGGGCAAAGCGGGGACCCTCTCCTGAGGACAGGTTGTACATGCCCGTTCTTTCGCCGCCCACGCCCACCTGCTCCAGGATAGCCTGAGCCTGTTCGACTCTCTTTTTGGCCCGCAGGTTACCGGTCTTATACCGGCAGTCCCCTTCCAGGCAACCGACCACAAAGACGCCGTCCACTCCTTTTTCAAAGGCATGCAGGATGTGCACCAGATCGACTTTTCCGGTGCACGGAACCCGCACGATCTTGATAACCGGGGGATAGTTCAGTCGCATCGAACCTGCCAGGTCCGCGGCTGAATAGCCTCAGTAGTTGCAGCAAAAGGCGAGGATGATGGGCTCAAAGCCTTGGCTCATAGGACTCCCTCCAGTAAGGCATCTATTTCACTTTCAATTTGCAGATCTTCGTACCAGTTGAGTTCAATGGCCTTGGCCGGGCATTCTGCGGCGCAGACCCCGCAGCCCTGGCACAGGGCCTCGTCGATCTCGCTGACCCCTTCCTCATTGATCCGGGGCACCTCAAAGGGACAGGCCCGGACACAGATCAGGCAGGCCGCACACTTGTCTGCATCCACCTTGGCCGTGACCGCGGACAGGGTCAGATACTCCTGGGACAGATAGGTCACTGCCCGGGAAGAAGCGGCCAGGGCCTGGGCGATGGCTTCGGAAATGAGCATGGGGCTGTGTGCTGTACCGCAGACAAAAACCCCTTCAGTGCCCATATCCACAGGGCGCAGCTTGACATGGGCCTCCAGAAAATGACCTTCTTCATTCCTGGCCAATTTGAGGATCTGGGCC
Organism: Desulfovermiculus sp.; assembly: GCA_041686195.1. Lineage (GTDB taxonomy): Bacteria > Desulfobacterota > Desulfovibrionia > Desulfovibrionales > Desulfothermaceae > Desulfovermiculus. Next base: position 46,495 of record JAWLEI010000012.1, on the reverse strand, counting down.
AATTCTTCAGTATCCTCAGCCACCAGACCGGCACTTAAGCCCACAATGTCTGCGTCGATACGCAGGGGACGGTTCAAGATGGGATCGCGGACCTCAACCTGCAGGCCCCCTTCGCCCTGCAGGACCTGGGGTGGCTCTTCAGGAGTGAAGTGAATGAAGATGACCCCCAGCTCCCTGGCCTTGGTGTAGTACTCCTCGAGCAGGCCATAGGTCCGGATGTCCCGGTAGAGAACAAAAACCCGGGCTTCCGGATTATCCTCTTTGATATGCAGAGCGTTTTTGATTGCGCTTTGACAGCAGATGCGGGAACAATTGGGGTTTTCTTCGTTTCGCGAGCCCACACATTGGATCATGACCACAGAGGACAAATCCTTGGCCCCTTGCTCTTCCAGGTGGTCGGCCAGCTCGATCTGGGTCATGATCCTGCTCTCATCCGAATAGGAGTATTCCGAAGGCTGATATTCGGTCCCTCCGGTAGCCAGGACAATCACACCGTGCTCCAATTTGCGCTCATACATGGCCGGACCCACGATGAGCTCAGTACTGAAATTCCCTTTAAAGCCAGAGCTGTTGACAATCAAGGATTGGGTCAAAACCTGGATGTTCTCGTGGTTTGTTACCTTGTCCGCCAATTCGCGGATCAGCCCCTGCACATCGGCTCCCTCAATAGTCTTGGTCAGCCTCCGGCCCAGACCGCCCAGCTCCTGTTCCTTCTCCACCAGAAAGGTTTCAAACCCCTGGTCTCCCAGATTCAGGGCCGCAGTCATGCCGGCCACGCCGCCGCCAACAACCAGGGCCCTCGGGGTTACCGGGATGCGCCTTTCATGCAAGGGACTGAGCTTGGCCGCCCGGGCCACAGCCATGTGCACCAGCTGCTTGGCCTTGTCCGTGGCCAAGGCATGATCGTTGGCATGCACCCAGGAGTCCTGATTGCGGATATTGGCCATTTCAAACAGGTACTTGTTCAGGCCGCAGGACTCCAGGGTCTCCATAAAAATGGCCTCATGGGTCTTGGGCGAGCAGGAGGCGACCACAATCCGGTTCAGGTTGTTCTCCAGGATGACGTCTTTCATCTGCTGCTGGGCGTCCTCAGAGCAGGTGAACAGGTTCTGCGTGGCATAAGCCACACCGGACAGCGTACGGGCATATTCCTCCACTTGAGGCACGTCCACCACCCCTCCGATGTTGATCCCGCAGTTGCAGACAAAGACTCCTATTCGGGGTTCCTGGCCTTCAATATCAAGCTCGGCTGGGAGCTCCAGGGTCTTGGTTTGGGTATGACGGACCGGAGCCAGCATGCGGCCGGCAGCGCAGGCCGCGGCGCTGGCATCGGCCACGGAGCTGGGGATGTCCTTGGGGGCCTGGAAGATGCCGCAGGCATAGATCCCGGGCACGGAAGTACTGACCGGATCAAAAGGCGAGGAGTGCACAAACTTGGACTGGTTCAGCTCTATGCCCAGCCTTTCAGCCAGGGTCAGGCTCTGAGGGGAGGCCTCAAAGCCCACAGAAAGGATGACCATGTCGAAGGTCTCGTCCACGATCTCCCCGGTTTCGGTCACATAGCGCACTGAAAGGTCGTCGCTTCCGGGCAGGGGGTCGATAGTGTGCACCCTGGCTTTGATGAACCGTACCCCTTCTTTGTCACTGGCCCGCATGTAGTATTTTTCAAAGTCCTTGCCAAAGGTGCGGATGTCCATATTGAAAATAGCACAGTCCAGCTCCTCGGATGCATGTTCCTTGGCCACCATGGCTTCTTTGATGGCGTACATGCAGCACATGGAGGAGCAATAGCCGTTTCCGCACCGATTGGTATCCCGTGAACCCACGCATTGCAGCCAGGCGATGCGGGTAGGTTCTTTCTGATCCGAGGGCCGGACCAGATGACCCATGGTCGGTCCGGAAGCACTTAATATGCGCTCGAATTCAAGGCTGGTAAGCACATTGGGATGGGCTGTGTGGTGATAGAACTCCTCCAGCTTGGCCGGGTCAAAGACCTGGTTGCCCGGACAAAGGACAATGGAGCCCACCTGCAGATCCAGATCCGTGGGCTGTTGGGAGTGATCGATGGCCTCGGCCAGACAGGCCTGCACACATTGCTCACATTCACAGCAGTAGCCGCAGTTCAGGCAGCGATCGGCTTCAGCTTGGCCGGCCTGTGCATCCAGGCCCAGCTCCACCTCCTTGAAGGTGCAGGTCCGTTCCTCGGTTTCCAATTCCGGCATGTCCACCCTGGGGGTCGGGGACTCATTCTCAGGCAGGCTGCACCAGTCAGGGACTTCTTTTTCCGGCAGGGCTTCCCGTCCCTTGGCCATATCCCGGCCGTCCAGATAACGGACAATGGATTCGGCCGCTTCCCGGCCCGCGGCTATGGCCCCTATGGCCACCCAGGGTCCGGTTTGCAGGTCGCCGCCGGCAAAGACTCCGTCCCGACCAGTGGCAAAGGTGACCGGATCGGTCTCAATGGTACCCCAGCGGGTAAAGGAAAGCTCCTCAATTTCGTTCAGAGCCGTCAGGTCAGGTTGTTGTCCGATGGCCGGGATGATCTGGTCGCAGTCCAGATCAAACTCGCTGTCCGGGATGGGCACAGGCCGGCGCCGCCCGGAAGAGTCAGGCTCTCCAAGTTCCATTTCAATGCACCGCAGACCGGCTACCTGGTCGTCCTGGACCAGGATTTCCTGGGGAGCAGCAAGGTAGATGAATTCGATTCCTTCGCAGTGGGCCCCATCCACTTCTTCCGGCAGGGCGGGCATCTCGTCGCAGGAGCGGCGGTAGAGGATGGTCACCTTTTCCGCTCCCAGGCGCCTGGCGGCCCGGGAAACGTCCACAGCCACATTGCCACCGCCCACAATAACCACATGTCGACCCACCCGGGCCTGGCCCTCAAGGTTGACCTCGCGGAGAAAGTCGACTCCCTGACGGACGCCTTGGGCTTTTTCCCCCGGGATGCCCAGATTGATCCCTTTGTGGGCACCGATGGCCAGGTACACAGAGGCAAAACCCCGGGCAAAGAGATCTTCTATACTCAGGTCCCGGCCCAGGGCGGTATTGGTCTGGATCTGTACTCCCAGATTGGTGATGACTTCAATCTCTGCGTCCAGAATCTCCCGGGGCAGGCGGTGGGCGGGTATGCCTAAACGGAGCATGCCCCCGGTTTGCGAGCTGGCTTCAAAGATCGTGCTCGTGATTCCTCTTTGGGCCAGATGGTAGGCGCAGGCCAGGCCAGCGGGCCCGGACCCGATGATGGCCACCTTTTCCGGCCGGGAAGGGGTACAGGGGATCTCGACATCACGTGGATCGCACTGGTCTGCTGCCAGTCGTTTCAAAGAGCGGATGGCCAGGGAATCGTCCAGTTCCGCCCTCCGGCAGGCGTCTTCGCACCCCGCAGGACAGATCCGTCCCAGGACCCCGGGCAGGGGGAGCTCCTGCATGATGATCTGCAAGGCCTCCTTGTATTTGCCCTGTTTGACCATCTGCACATAGCCCTGGACATTGAGTCCAGCCGGGCAGGCCAGGCGACACGGGGCCTTGTCCCCTTTTTCAATGGCATATGCTCCGGGTATGGCCTGGGCGTAAAGCTTGTAGGCTGCTTTGCGTTCAGACAGTCCGAGATCATAACTGTTGGGCAGGTCCACAGGGCAGACTTTGGCACACTCTCCGCAGCTGGTGCACTTGGCAGTGTCCACATAGCGGGGATGTTGGTGGACCCGAACGGAAAACTGTCCGGGCTGGCCTTGAACATCCATGACCTCGGCATTGGTTATCAACTCAATATTTAAGTGCCGGCCGACCTCGACCAGTTTAGGGGAGATAATTCACATGGCGCAGTCATTGGTGGGGAAGGTCTTGTCCAGCTGGGACATTATCCCCCCAATGGCTGAGCTACGTTCCAAAAGATACACTGCGTATCCAGAGTTGGCCAGATCCAGGGCGGCCTGCATGCCGGCGATTCCACCGCCGGCGACCATGACCGCTCCGACAAGATCGCTTTGGGATGTGGCTGAGGGTTTGGCTGGGGAATAATCGTGGTGCAGCATGGGTGTCATCCTCGCATGGCTTCAATAATTTCAGGGACTTTCCTTTCCCACCCCATGGTGGTGATGATCACGCCTCCAAAGCCCGCGTTCTTGAGTGTAGTCACTGTTTCTGCGGCAATCTTCACACATTCCCGCTCCTTATCCGCTGACTTTTGAATTCTGCTCAGGATGGTATCCGGGATGTGGATATGTTCGATATTCCGGGCAATGTACCGGGCCATGCCCAAGGATTTGAGCAGCAGGACAGAGGGGATGAGTTTGAACCGATGGGGGGAGACGGCTTCCAGAAAGGGGGCCACAGAGTCCAGTTCAAACAGGGCCGGAGTAATAAAATACGTGACTCCAGCCTCCAATTTGGCCTCAAAGTCTTCAACCTCCTGAGACAGAACTTCCTTCTTTACTCCAGGGTTGATTGTTGACCCTACCTTGAAGCTGGGCGCCCCTTTGAGTTCAATCCCGGCCATATCCCGCCCCTGCTGGAGTCTGGATACAGCCTGCAAAAGGTCCATTAAGCTTATATCATTCACAGGTTTGGCTTGGGGGTGATCTCCAAATCGAGGGTCGTCACCGGTAACGGTCATGACTCCCCGGACTCCACAGGCATAAGCGGCTAACAGGTCGGCCTGGAGGGCCAAACGGTTCCGGTCCCGGCAGTTGACTTGCATGATGGCGGGCATGCCAATGCCCTGGAGCAAAACAGCACCTCCGAGGGAGCTCATGCGCATGACTGCGCTGTTCATTTCCGGAACCACACATCCGTCCACCAATCCCTTGATGCGGGTGACATTGGTGACCATTTCAGACACGTCTACCCCCTTAGGGGGTTCCATTTCTGCCAGGAGAACAAATTCCCCGGCTTCAAGTTTGGATTTCATACCCCTGATCTCACCTCCTCACCATGCCAGGTGCGTTGCGGTTGGCTGCAGAGCTCTCTTTTTATATGGTCCCCGTTCTCCTGTTCAAAGCATGCAATGGTTCGGTCAAAGGTTGTTTCCGGAGTTGGAGTTTAATATTTGAAGTATTCTATACCTGGAAGCTAGGAAGGCGTCAAGACATTTGATCCCAAAGTGTAGATTCTTTCGACGTAGATTTTTTCAGCACAGCTTGCCACCAGGCATGTTTTTTATTAGGGTAATTCCGACTCGAGGCTTTTGGAAATAATGATTTGATATTTATGAATATTGGGAGGAAGCATGAAGTTGGCAGTTGCCGGTAAGGGGGGGGTAGGCAAGACGTCCCTGGCGGTGTGGCTGGGTGATTATCTGGCCAGACAGGGCGAGGATGTCTGGCTGGTAGATGCGGACACCGCCCTGTCCCTGGGACCCGCTCTGGGGCTTTTGCCGGACCAGATTCCGGTTCCTCTGGTTCAGCAAAAGGAAATTATTCAGGAGCGGGTGGGAGCCGGGGGATTTATCAATATGAATCCCAAGGTGGACGATCTGGTTTCTCAGCTGAGCACCCAGGTCAGAGGAATGAATCTTCTGGTTATGGGGACTATTGCCGGGGCTGGCGGCGGATGCGGGTGTTCGGCCAATGCCTTGCTCAAGGCTATGCTTGTGCATCTGATCATGCACCGTACCCAGTGGTTGATAGTGGATTTAGAGGCCGGTGTGGAGCATTTGGGTCGGGGGACCATCTCCAGTGTGGACGGCTTGGTGGTGGTCAGTGAGCCCAGTGTCCGCAGTTTGAATACAGCTTCAGAGATCAGCCGTCTGGCATCTGATTTGGGGCTGAAAAGACAAGCCCTGGTTCTGAACCGAGCCGCTGAAAACTACTTCCCTCCTGATGAAATGGACTTGCCTCCGATTGCGGCCAGGATTCCGGCTCTTTCCTCGCTTATGGAGCAGCAGCAATATACTGCTTCGGTCCTGGATTTACCGGAACAAGAGTTTTTGGACCACATATGCGCAACGGTACTGCAGCACTTTGGATAAGAGAACCAGGGTATAATCGAACCATATAAACTGACAAAAAGGTAGGAATATGTCACAGTCTATAGCCTTTTCAGGAAAAGGGGGTACAGGCAAGACCACTCTGGCTGGGATGCTGGTCCGTTATCTCATCAAACGGGACAAAAACCCAATCCTGGCCGTTGACGCAGACTCCAACTACAATTTAAACGAGGTCTTGGGAGTGAAGGTCCATGAGACCCTGGGCGGAGTGCGGGAACGGATGAAAAAAGGCGACGTTCCAAGCGGCATGACCAAGGACCGATTCATGTCCATGCAGTTGGAGCAAGCCATTGTGGAAGCCGATGAGTTCGATCTTGTGGTCATGGGCCAACCAGAAGGCCAAGGATGTTACTGTGCAGCCAATACCCTGCTCAGCGACTTTTTGGGCAAGCTGACTGCCAATTACCAGAGCATCGTCATGGACAACGAGGCCGGGATGGAGCACATCAGCCGACTGACCACGAAAAATATTGATACCCTCCTGGTGGTTTCCGATCCTTCCAGGCGCGGGCTGCAGGCTGCGCAGCGGATCAAGGAGCTGGCTTTGTCCTTGAATATTGGAGTTCAAGACATTTATCTCATTTTAAATAATGTACAACAGGAGCCATCACAGGCTGTCCTGGATATTATTGATCAGGCCGGATTGACCTTGCTGGGAACCGTGTATGCGGACCAGACCCTGGCAGAATACGACATGGCCGGACGTCCCACGGCTGAATTGCCGGAAGACAATCCCGTGGTCCAAAGCGCCTTTGCCATGTTTGATAAGATAGTTGAGTAAAGAGCTCCCAAGCTCTCCCTGTCTTCGCTTCAAAAAAACAAGGCGGCGGACTTACTTGCAAAAACATTCTTCGACCCCAACTGAGCTCAGGCCGGCTCACCCCCTTTCCCCGCCCCAAACCCTGTGGATTTACTCCTTTCAAGGGAGGTTTTCCCCTTCAGCCACCAAAACCTTGTCCAATTTTCTGGGCACCTGGGTTGAAGACGAACTGTCCTTCCTCTTTTTTACCCAGCCGGCAGAAAATCAGGTCCAGGATCTTGAGACGGCCTGTCCATGGGTCCAACCCCTGGACCGCTATCAAATGAACTATCTCGACTGGATTGGTGGGGACTTGGAGCCGTTCAGCGTGGGTCGGGTTCATGTCTGTCCGGTGTGGAGCAAAGCTTTAGCTCGCAAGGGGCAGGAAGTCATTTATTTAAATCCCGGAGTTGTTTTTGGGGGCGGGACCCATCAGACCACCATGGATTGCCTGAAAGGCTTGAACTTTTTGAGCCAGGAAGGCGGCAGGGGGCGATTGCTTGACCTGGGCAGCGGAACGGGGATTTTATCCCTGGCGGCAGCCAAACTGGGTTGGGAGCAGATTGTAGCGGTCGACCTCAACCCCCTGGCCGCCTGGACCACAAAGGTCAATATGGAAGGCAATGGCCTGTCGGAGCGGATCCTCATCGTTCAGGGGCGGGCCGAGGACGCGGTGGAGATTCCGGCTCAGACTATTGTGGCCAATATTCATTACGATATCATGGCTCGAATCCTGCACACAAGCGCCTTCAGGGCGGCACAGAATTTTGTTCTCTCCGGATTGCTCCGGTCCCAGGCCATGGAGGTGCTTGAGCAGCTCAAAGGGCTCGGAGCTTTGGTTGAAGGAGTGCTGGAGGATGGGACATGGTTTACCCTGGTAGGGCGGCAACAGGCGGCATTTTGATCGATTATCCGGGCCTGAATTCGTCTGGATGAGCATGGGCATGTTCAAACATTAACAACAGGTGTGCATTTTCAGTTATGTTCGCTCCCCATACTGGACCAGAGGGCAAATCCGGCCGCTGGGTGCACACTGTGCATCTTGATCAGCCGTCTTTTGAAGACAATACAGCAGATGTAGACCGCTTGCTGCGGGCTTTGGGCCGGGAAGGCCTGCCTGGTCTGGCCTGTGATTTAGAGTGGATGAGTGAGATTCCGCATATGCTCCGGGACAGCGGTTTTGCCCTGCGCTGTACTCTGTTCTCGGACGGCAACTGCACTGCCCTGACTGGAATTGCCCCAGCTTCTGCTGACCAGCCCAGCTTGGGATTGGCAGTGGATCTTGGCACCACACGATATGTCCTGCAGATAGTGGACCTCGCTACGGGTGAGGTGCAAAATAACATGGAACGGGCCAATCCTCAGGGGCGGATCGGCCCGGACATTCTCACTCGTATTCATCATGCGGCTCAAGGCAATGGTCTGCTGGAACTGCAAAACATCCTTGTCCAGGACATGAATCAGGCCCTTGAAGAGCTGTGCGGGGAGGAAGGCGTATCTGTTCAGGCTATCCACAATATAGCAGTGGCCGGCAATACGGCAATGACCCATCTTTTTTTGGGCCTTGATCCCAGGTGGATGATTCGCGAGCCCTACATTCCAGTAGTCAACAGCCCAGGACTCATCCGCGCCCAGGCTTTGGGCTTGAATGTCCATCCCCGGGCCAGGGTCTATTGTTTTCCCAATATCGGCAGCTACTTTGGCGGAGATCTGCTGGCCGGGATCGTTTTTTCCGGTCTTGATACCCGGGAAGAACCGGCCCTGCTTGTGGATGTGGGGACCAATGCTGAAGTCATCCTGGGAAACAAGGACTGGCTCATCGCCTGTGCCGGAGCCGCCGGCCCGGCCCTGGAAGGGGGGGTGAGCAAGATAGGGGCCCAGGCCGGCCCCGGGATCATCGATTCCGTGCGTATTGACCCTGAGGACTTGCAGATCACCGTTCACACTATTGAGGATCTCCCTCCCACAGGGATATGTGGCTCAGGAATCATTGACCTGGCCGCTTCAATGTTTCTGGCCGGTCTCTTAGACTTTCGAGGGAAGATGGTCCCGGACCGGGCTGCAGATCTTTTTGTCCAGGATGACGACATCTGGCACTTTCGGCTTGTCTGGGCCCAGGAGTCTGGGACTGGACAGGATCTGCTCATCGGGCAGCCGGAAATAGACAGCTTGATACGGTCCAAGGCGGCTATGTATACCATTCTGGAGACCCTCATCGGATCGGTGGGTATCGGGTTTGAGGATCTCAGCGCCTTTTTTGTGGCCGGTACTTTCGGAAATTATATACGGCCGGATTCGGCCATTACCATTGGCATGCTTCCGGATCTTCCCCGCCATCTCTTCCAATCCCTGGGCAACAGCTCTCTGGGCGGAGCTGTCCGTTTTTTGCAAGACCCGGGCGTGGCAAAGGATGTGATCCTGGCCAAAGCGCGGATAACATATCTGGAACTCAACGTGAACCAGGCCTTTATGAACCAGTTCAGTGCAGCCAAGTTCTTGCCCCATACCGAACGGTCCAAGTTCCCTTCAGTCCGGGTTCGGTCCTGAGCAGGAAAATATTTTTACTGAAAATTCAGGAGATGCATTATGCCGAGTGTAACTTTTTTACCCCATGAGCGAAGTGTTGAGGTTGAAGAAGGGACGCCGATCATTCGGGCCGCCCTGGATGCAGGAGTGCATATCAACGCCTCCTGCGGTGGAAACGGGGTATGCGGAAAGTGTCGGGTGTTGGTTGAAGAGGGACAAGTCTCCGGCGGAGTCAATGAAAAGCTGAGCCAGGCGGATGTTGATCAGGGGTACCGGCTGGCCTGTCTGGCTCAGGTGCACAGCGATCTTACGGTCCGGGTGCCTGTTGAGTCGGAGGTGGATGCCAGTGTCCTGGTGGCCACCCCGAGGCGGACGGCGCATATCAAACAGGTCAATCTGGAGGATTTCAAGGAAAAGGGTGTATTTCTCCCTGCGGTGGAACAGCTCAATATCCAACTCCCGCCGCCAAACGTTCAGGACAACTCCCCGGACATGACCCGGCTGATAAACCACCTCAAGCTCAAGCACAATGAGCACCGGCTGGTGGTCGATCTCCAGGTCATCCGCAAGATAGTGGATGTCCTCCGGGAACAGGACTTCAATGTGACTGTTACCTTAGCTCGTCCGGTGCGGGAGGGAAGCAAGACCGGGATCATCAATGTACATTCCGGAGACACCACAAGGCATAATTACGCCATAGCCATGGACATTGGGACCACGACCATCTATGGCCAGCTCTTGAACCTGAACACCGGAGAGGTCCTGGCCGAATACGGGGACTTTAATGCCCAGATGAGCTATGGCGAGGATGTGATCAACCGGATAGTGCATGCTGAAAAAGGCAATGGACTGGAAGAGTTGAACCGGGCCGTGTTAAAGACCATCAACTCCATCAATCAAAAGTTGATTAAAAAAGGAGATATTGACCCGGACTTTATTTCCAGCATAACCTTTGCCGGAAATACGACCATGACCCAGCTGCTTCTGAAGATCAACCCCCGTTATATCCGGCGTTCCCCTTATGTCCCGGCTTGCACCCTGTTTCCGCCCTTCAAGGCTTCCGATCTGGGCATTGACCTTGGGCATCACGTCCAGGCCCTCGTCTATCCGGCCGTGTCCAGTTATGTGGGCGGAGATATTGTGGCCGGGGTTATGGGTTCGCTCATGTACCGGGACGAGGCCCTGACCCTGTATGTGGATATTGGGACCAATGCCGAGATCGTGATCGGCAACAAGGACTGGATGGCCTGTGCAGCCTGCTCAGCCGGACCGGCCTTTGAGGGCGGGGGGATGAAATTTGGCATGCGGGCGGACAAGGGAGCCATTGAAGACTTTTCCCTCGATCCTGTAACCCTGGAGCCCATGGTGCTCACCGTGGGCCAGAAAAAGCCGCGCGGGATCTGTGGCACCGGTTTGATTACCGCGGTTGCGATCATGTTTGAGATGGGAGTCATAGACAACCGGGGAAAGTTCAATCCAGATGTGGACCCAAAGCGCATCCGGGAGAACGAGGGGATCATGGAGTATGTCCTGGCCTGGGCCGAGGAGACGGACATCGGCCGGGATGTAACTTTGCAGGAGCCGGATGTGGACAATCTGATCCGGGCCAAGGGGGCCATATACAGCGGATGTATGACCCTGCTCAACGAAATCGGCTTGTCCATTCATGACCTGGACCGAATAATGATTGCCGGGGGATTTGGCAGTTATATCGATCTGGAGAAGGCCATGACCATTGGTTTGCTCCCGGAAATGGATGCGGAGAAAATCACCTATGTAGGCAACGGATCCATGATGGGGGCCAAGATGAGCTCCCTGAACAACCATATCCGCCGGGACGTGGTCGAAGTAACCACCAAGATGACCAATTTTGAACTCTCGGAAACTACCTCCTATATGGACAATTATATGGCCGCCCTGTTTTTGCCCCATACTGAACTGGAGAACTTTCCCCGGCTCAACGAACGGCTGCGGAAACGGCGGGAGATGGACAAAAAGTAACCAGTAGCCGGTGGTCAGTGGTCGGGTGTCGGGAGTCAGCTTTGCCTCCGGCAAATCTGACCTATCTTTTGCCCCAAAGCGGGCAAAAAAAGAAAATTTGCCGGATTGAACTTACATGAAACATACCAATAGGACCGCGCTCAATTCGAAATTGAGTGGGGGATATCCTCAACCCTCTGGGTAGGGGCAGGCCTAGGCGTCTTTCGCCACGCGTCTGCGCGTGGCTGCCCTCTTCATCCTGTCCGTCTTGGGCTTGGTGGTCCCGGACGGCCAGGCCAGCGACTGGGGTTGAATCCATTTTCATGCGAGCTCGGAAAAAGGTTTTGTCGTCAGGAGTTTGTTGACAAAAGAGAAATTTGCAGCTAGTGAATTCTTATTTATTAAGCTCTTGAACTCCATAGACAAATTCAATGAACTTTGAGCTCGTCGGATGGTACTCAAGGAAGTTTTTTCGGAGAAGGCGGTGCGATCCGCAGGGGGTGCACCTGATATATGCCTTAGGTTCTTCAATCATTTTCAAGCAATAAGGAGTGGATATGGGCTTTGAAATGGTGAAGGAAAACTATACCGGGTCGATCAAGGCCGTGAAACTGGGCCAGGGCGACAAAGCTGTGACTGTGGGCGGGGAATCCTGCCTTCCGTTTCACGCCTTTGAAGGCGAGATCCCCAATCCGCCCAAGATCGCCATGGAAGTTTGGGACATGGAGCCCAAGGAGTGGCCGGAATCAGCCAGAGCTCCCTTTAAGGACTGCCTGGGAGATCCAGCCGCCTGGGCCAAAAAATGCGTCCAGGAATTCGGTGCGGAAATGATTTCCCTGCAGTTGCGCAGCACAGATCCCAATGATCAGGATGCCAGCCCGCAGGAGGCAGTTGCTACGGTCAAGAAGGTCCTGGAGGCAGTGGATGTTCCCCTTTTGCTCTGGGGAACAACTGCAGTGGAAAAAGACGCCGCAGTGCTCAAGAAAGTGGCTGAAGAGTGTGAAGGGGCCAATCTGGCCATTGGACCTGTTGAAGACGCCAACCACAAGAGCATCGGGGCCGGGACCATGGGCTTTGGTCATACGGCCATCGCCTCCTCCCCCATTGACATCAACCTGGCCAAGCAAATCAACATCCTGTTGGAGAATCTGGGCATGCCCCTGGACCGGGTCCTCATAGACCCCACAACCGGCGGTCTGGGCTACGGCATGGAATATTCCTATTCAGTCATGGAGCGGATCAAGCTGGCAGCTCTGACTTTTGGCGACGACAAGCTGCAACTGCCAATTTACAACAATCTGGCCTATGAGGTCTGGAAGAGCAAGGAGGCCAAAGAGCCGGTGGAGGAAAATCCCTTGCTTGGCGATCCAGAGCGCAGAGGCGTACTCATGGAATCTGTGGCCGCAGTGTCCTACCTCATGGCCGGGTCCAATGTCCTGGTTCTTCGCCATCCAGAATCCGTGCGCATGGTCCGGTCCTTCATTGAGCTGATGATCGAAGGGGGCAAGGCGGATCAGGTCGGCGAAGTGAGTAAGCTCTTGGCCGAGCCGGAGATTGACTACCTGTCCATGTCACCGGAGTTGGATTTGACCATTGAGGAAGAGAAAAAGCCGGCCGCAGCCAAGAAAGAAGAAAAACCCAAAGCCGAGGCCAAGCCGGAAGAAGCCAAGCCAGAGCCCAAACCTGAGCCCAAGGCTGAGGAAAAACCGGCTGCAGAACCCAAAGCGGAAGCAGCTCCAGCCCAAGCCGAGCCCAAGCCTTCCCAGGCAGAGGCCCAAGCGCCTTCGGCTGTGGATGAGGCCAAGATTCGGGCCGAAATAGAGGCCAAAGTACGCCGGGAGATGGAAGAAAAGGCCAAGATGGAGGCCGAATCAGAGGCCAAGGCTGAGGAGGAGGCCAAGGCCAAGGCTGAACAGGCCAAAAAAGAAGCCGAAGAGAAGGCCAAACGGGACGCGGAAGAAAAGGCCAAAAAGCTGGAGCAGGATGCGAAGGAGATTCGCGACAAGGTGGCCAAGGCCAAGGCCCGGACACCGGAAGCAGACGAGAAAAAGGCCGAGCCTGTGCCAGAGTCGGTCACGGAACGGATTGTCACCCTGCTTGATCGCTTCCATAGACGATCGGCCTAAACGACGAAAGGGCGTCACAAGAGAAGGGAGAAACCCGCAAAAAGGAGTGCACTATGTCAAAACTCGTAGCCTTTGCGGCCATCCAAGGCGGCTACAATATTGTTTCCAAAGCCGAAGGCCAGCTCAAGCAGGCCTTGGAGACATATGAAGCCAGCACCAAGATTGGCTTTCCCAATACAGCGTATTATCTTCCAGTAATTTATTCTTTATCCGGGATCAAATGCGAAACCCTGGAAGACTTGCAAAAACCGATGCAGTTTGCTCGCAGACTGCTCCCACCCCATGTCAAAAGCGTGAACCATCTCCCATATTTGGGCTCCCTGCTGGATGCCGGCATGGCCGCCCTGTTTGCCTTTGAGGTCCAGGAGGCCTTGCGCTATCTCTATGAACCAGACTTCTACCTGGCCACAGCAGAAGAAGTCGATGAGGATAACAACAAGATCTGGCTGGGAGCAGCCGACGACGTGATCATGCGCAAACGGGGTGTGGAGTTTGTGGATGGTTCCGCTCCCGGCTTTGCGGCCATTGTCGGTGCGGCCCCGGATGCTGAGACAGCCAAGATGATTGTAGAGGAATACCAGCAAAAGAATCTGTACATATTTCTGGCCGCGAACCAGAATGGAACCACCTGCGCCGAGCAGCTCCGGGAAGCTGGGGTGCAGATCGGATGGAATACCCGGATTGTGCCTTTTGGCCCGGATATTTCCTCGGCTGTCTTCGCCCTGGGCTTTGCCAATCGGGCCGCCCTGGCCTTTGGCGGAGTTGAACCCGGCGACTACAAGCGGGTTTTGATGTACAACAAAAACCGCATTTTCGCCTTTGTCAATGCCCTGGGCGAAGTAAATGCAGAATGGGCAGCTGCCGCTGCCGGAGCAGTCAATTGGGGCTTTCCGACCATTGCCGATACCGACATCCCGGAGATCCTGCCCACCGGTGTATGCACCTACGAGCACGTTGTAGCCAATGTTCCCCACGAAGAGATCGTTCAGAAATCCATCGAGATCCGCGGGCTGAAGGTATCAGTATCCAAGGTTGATATCCCTTGTGCCTTTGGACCGGCTTATGAGGGGGAACGGGTCCGCAAAGCCGACCTCTACGCCCAATGTGGAGGCGGAAAGACGCAGTGTACTGAGCTGGTCAAGATGGCGGATATGAACGAGATCGAAGACTCCAAGGTGGATGTGGTCGGTCCGGAGCTCAGCGAGGTGAAGGAAGGCGGCACCTTTCCCTTGGGCATCTATGTCCAGGTAGCCGGCCGGGAAATGCAGTCCGACTTTGAGCCCATCCTGGAACGTCAGATCCATCATCTGTGCAATTACATCCAGGGTGTGATGCATATTGGACAACGGGACATATCCTGGCTCCGGATAGGCAAGGCGGCTGTGGACAAAGGCTTTACCTTGAAGGATATCGGAGTGGTTCTGCATGCCAAGTTCCACCAGGACTTTGGGAAAATCCTGGATAAGGTCCAGGTCACTTTGTATACCAAGCCAGATGATGTGGACAAGCTGACTGAGCGGGCCCGGGGCGAATACAAGACCCGGGACGAACGGGTGGAGAACATGCGGGACGAGGATGTGGAGACATATTACTCCTGCACCTTGTGCCAGTCCTTTGCCCCCAACCACGTATGTACGGTCAGCCCGGAACGGACCGGCCTGTGCGGGGCCTACAACTGGATGGACTGCAAGGCATCCTTTGAGATTAACCCCACCGGACCCAACCAGCCCATTGAAAAGGGTGAATGTCTTGACGCCAGATACGGGCAGTGGAAGGGAGTCAATGACTTCGTGTACAAGGCCTCCAAGGGCGGCATAGATCATTACAACTTCTACTCCATTGTCTTTGACCCCATGACCACTTGCGGATGCTGTGAGTGCGTAGCTGCCGTTCTTCCCCAATCCAACGGAGTGATGACCGTCAACCGGGACTATCAGGGCGAGACGCCTTGCGGGATGACCTTCACCACCCTGGCTGGAACCATTGGCGGTGGAGCAGCCTCTCCAGGTTTTGTTGGCCACTCCAAGTTCAATGTCACCCAGCGCAAGTTCATACGTGGTGACGGTCCTTATGAAAAGGATGAACACGCCGGCCTGCTCAGGTTGGTCTGGATGCCGAAAATGCTCAAAGAGGAAATTAAAGACAGGTTCGAACAGCGGGCCAAAGAATTGGGTATCCCCGATCTCCTGGATCGGGTGGCAGACGAGACAGTCGGCACAACAGAAGATGAGATTCTGCCTTTCCTCAAGGAGAAAAAGCATCCGGCCATGGATATGGAATCGATAATGGGCGGGTAAATAAGTGGTCTGAAAAAAGCCAGGAGGGCTATCCCTCCTGGCCTGGAGACTGGTTTCAAGTGCTGTAGAGACGTGCGCTGATTGGTGTTGACGATTGCTACAGAAAAGGAGCGCGATATGGGTCTGACAGGAATTCAAATTTTTAAGATGCTCCCGCAGACCAACTGCAAGGAGTGTGGGGCAGCAACGTGCCTGGCCTTTGCCATGAACCTGGCCGCCGGTAAGGCCGAGTTGGATGCCTGCCCCTATGTATCTGATGAAGCCAGGGAAAAGTTGGCCGAGGCCTCAGCTCCCCCAATTCGTCCGGTCAAGGTGGGCAAAGGGGTTCGGGCCCGAACCCTGGGTGGCGAAACTGTGGAATACAGGCACGAGAAGACATTTTTTAACCAGCCGGCCCTGGCGGCCATGGTCGGATCGGACATCAGTGATGATGAGCTGCAGACCAAACTCAAAAAATGGAATGCCTTTCAATATGACCGGGTGGGATTTAATCTTCGGCCGGAATTTGTGGCCTTAAAGGATGTAAGTCAGGACAAGGACGCATTTGCGGCCAAGGCCAAGTACGTGGCCGAGCAGTCTGAATTCAACCTGGTCCTGATGACCGAGGACAAGGATGTAATGCAGGCCGGAATCGAGTCCTGCAAGTTCAAACGTCCGCTCCTCTATGCGGCCACTGAGAGCAATGTCGATGATTTCGGGCAATTGGCCAAGGACAATGAACTCCCCCTGGCCGTGAAGGCCGAGTCGGTGGACAAGGTGGCCGAACTTACAGACAAGCTCATGGGGATGGGCCTGAAAGACCTGGTGGTTGATCCTGGAAGCCGGGAGCTCAAAGGGGCCTTTGAAGATATGGTCGGAATGCGCCGGGCCGCCTTGCGCTCCAAAAACCGTTCCGTAGGCTTTCCTACCATCGCCTTCCCCTGTGAGATGGCCTCCAATCTGGATATGGAAGCCATGATCGGGGCTATGTTCGTGGCCAAGTACGGCTCATTAATCGTGTTTTCCGATTTCACAGCCGAGCTGCTGTTCCCTGTTCTTTTGGAGCGGCTCAATATCTACACCGATCCGCAGCGCCCGATGACTGTCACCGAGGGCATCTACGAGATCGGCAAACCGGGCGAAAACTCTCCGGTTCTGGTGACCACCAACTTCGCCCTGACCTACTTTATTGTGGCCGGGGAAATCGAAGGCAGTAAGGTTCCCAGCTGGTTGTTGATTAAAGACTCTGAGGGATTGTCTGTGCTCACTGCTTGGGCGGCAGGCAAGTTTGCCGGCGATGATGTGGGCATGTTTGTCAAAAAATGCGGTATTGCCGAAAAGGTCAAAAACAAGGAATTGATTATTCCCGGATATGCAGCCGCAATTGTGGGGGAAATTGAAGAGGAACTCCCGGATTGGACAGTTACGGTTGGCCCGAGAGAAGCAGCTCATATCCCTGCATTTCTGAAAAATAAGCAAAAATAGATGCGTTGAGAGAACCCTCCCGGCATTTGCCGGGAGGGTTCTCTGCCTTGTGCAAAGGCGTGCAGGGCAGGAAACCCAAAACTTTAATGGAAGCGAGGTTGTCCATGGGCATGTTGTGTTTTGGAGAAAGCTTGAACGTGATGGGCACCAAGATAGGAAGGGCCTTCAAGGAAATGGACCCCAAGCCCATCCAGGAAGAGGCCATATTCCAGAAAGAAAAGGGCATGGATTATATTGATATCAATCTGGGGCCGGCCAAAAAGACAGGTGTGGAACTCATGCCCTGGGTGGTGGAGACGGTGCAGGAGGTTGTTGATCTCCCGTTACTCCTGGACACATCCAATATCGACGCTATTGAGGCCGGGCTCAAGGTATGCAATAAGACGCCGATCATCAACTCCATCATGTGCCGTCCGGAGCGGTATGAAAAGATGCTCCCCCTGGCCGTGGAATACAATGCTGACTTTGTAGCCCTGATGTGGGGACCGGAGGGGTTGCCCAGGGATGAAAACGAGCGGGCCGCCCTGGCTGTGGAACTCATCACCGTGGCCAATGAAATGGGCATCCCCAATGAGAAGATCTGGGTGGATGGCATTGTCACCCCGGTTAATGTGCAGCAAGAGCACGCCATGGGGTTGCTCAAATTCTATGAAATGCTGCCGGATATTGCTCCCGGAGCCAAATCCACCTGTGGTTTGTCCAATATATCCAATGGAGCGCCCGATCATTTGCGGGACATACTGAACCAGGTCTATGCCGTGATGCTCAAAAAGGTGGGCATGGCCTCCATTATTTCCGATCCCAGAGACGACACCTTGACCGCTATCGCCAAAGACCAGCGCAAGGATCTGGAAGAGGTGGTCTATGCCATGATGGATGGCAATGAGCCGGATCTGAACAGCCTGTCCAAGGAGATGGTGGACGTGGCCAAGACGACCAAGGTGCTCATGGGCCGGTCCCTGTATTCCGACTCCTGGCTGGAGCTTTAGCCTGCGCATATTTCCGGCCAGACCGAATGATAGTGGCAAAAACCTCCCGCAGCTGCGGGAGGTTTTTTTATTGAAACTACTTTTTCCCCCTGTTTTTTTTCCTGCTCTTTAACCACTGGTAAAGCCGCGGTTCCATGCCCTGGTCCTTGGGCTGGTAAAAGGTGTTGCTCAGCAGACCGCTGGGAAGATATTCCTGCTCGATCCAAGCCCCGGGATAGGCATGCGGGTATTTGTATCCCTGGCCGTATCCCCATTTTTTGTGCAAAGCAGAGGACGGGTTGCGCAGATGGAGGGGAACCGGTTTGAGCCCGTTTTCCCGGATCTCTTTTTGGGCGGCCAGAAAGCCTGCATAGGCGGAGTTGCTTTTGGGAGCCAGGGCCAGATAGCAGACGGTCTCAGCCAGGGGAATAAAACCCTCGGGCATGCCCACCAGGTCCACAGACTGAAAACAGGATACAGCCAGGGGCAAGGCCTGGGGATCGGCCAGCCCGACGTCCTCAGAGGCGGACAAAATAAGGCGGCGGCAGATAAAACGCGGATCTTCTCCCCCTTCCACCATGGCGGCCAGGTAGTACAGGGCTGCGTCCGGATCGCTGCCCCGGATGGACTTGATCAAGGCTGAAGCCAGTTCGTAGTGGCTGTCTCCATTCCGGTCACTGCGTTGCAGGATCTCCGGGAGAACAGAACGCAGGGTCTCGGGGTTCAGGCTTTTCTCCGGAAGATCGCTGGTATATTCAATAAGGTTGAAGAGGGTGCGCGCATCGCCGTGGCAGTTCTGGATTAATAATTGAATGCTCTGTTCAGGAAGGTCTTTGCCCACAGCCTGCATCCCTTTGTTTGCCAGCAGCCTGAGTTCGTTTTCCTGCAGGGGCTGAAGGCGCAGGATGTGCAGCCTCGAAATCAGCTGTTTTGTTATACTAAAGGAGGGATTTTCTGTGGTGGTGGCCAGGAGAATCAAGCGGCCTGATTCGAGCAGGGGCAGAAAAAAGTCCTGCTGGGCCTTGGAAAAACGATGCACTTCATCCAGGATCAGGACTTCAGTTGAGGCCAGTTTTTTCCGCAGGGCGGCTAAGCCGACCTCAGGGGCACTGACTCGAAGGAAGGGGCGGTCCAGGGCCTTGGCCATCAAAAGAGCCAGGGTGGACTTCCCGCACCCCGGGGGACCATAAAGGAGCAGGCTTGTCGGGTTTTCGGTCCGCATCAGGGCTTGAATGTGGGGCCAAAGGCGCTCCTGGCCGATGAAGTCCTCCAGCCGGGTTGGACGGAGACGTTCGGCCAGGGGCTGGGTTCGCTGGGAGCTGGCGGCTGCCATGTATTAACCCTGTGATGAGTTGGAGGATTTCCTCGCTGACCCAGGAGGGAAAGAATGGGGCTTGTTTTCAGAGGTTTCAGATTCATCCGCCTCCAAGCCCAGATCATGGACCAGTGAGCTCAGATCCAGGATTTCCTCTTTATCAGATTCTTTTGCTGCAGGCCCCTGGGGTTCTGCTTCTTTCGGATCTGGCATATCAGCCGGGTTGGAGGCCTCGGCTGGGGATTGGTCTGGAGATTGCGAAGCGGCCTGCGGCTGGAGGAGGGTGTCCAGGTCCGGGAAGTCGAGTTCATCTTCCCCCGCATCGCTGTCATGCATTTGAGACCGCTTCTGGGTGTCGATATGAAGTTTGGGAGACGAGGACTGGGCTTCATGTCCTACCCCCGGCATCTCTCTCCGGGGCTGATCAGTGCCGGAGAGAGATGCAGAGACAGGAAGTCCGGCTTCATTTTCAGGCACTTGTCGCTGGTGCCTGCGCTCTGGGGCCGAGGCCACCACCCAGTCCAGGTTCAAGGCCTTTTTGGTCTCGGTCCAGTCCTTCCCACACCTGGGGCAGGACGGGAGGTAGTCAAAACTGGTATATTTACAATGGATGCAGTACATAGTTTCCAGCCCTGCCCTTTCATCCTAAAATCATATTCAAACAAAAGACCGTGATCAGTTGGAAGCAGTGGATCGGGAGCGAGCGGGGCGATGCCGCGATCTGCGTATGGCCTTGAAGTCATCAATCAGGCTGACCAGTCTGCCGTAGTAGGTTCTGATTTGCAAACCATAATCCGTGAGTTGATCTTTTGGGGGTTGAATATATTTCTTGCAGAGATAGGGATCGCTTATGATTCGTTCCCCCAAATTGATGGCGTGTTCGGTAATTGATTCGAAATATTGGACGAGATCAAACTTCAGTTCCGTAAGGATCTGTGTTGCCTTCTTAAGCATCTGCAGGTTATTCAGTTTTTGTCCTTTATAGTACTTGGCTTTGATGTCCTCAAGAAACTTGATTTTTCTGGCTTGCTGAATATAGCTGTATTGCTCCCAGACCTCATGGTACAGATCATGTAAAGCTTCAAATTCCGAGGCCAGATTGGGATCCAGGAGGTAGTTCTCCAGCACCTTGGTCACATTGGTATAGAATTCGTCTGAATAGCTGATAATGCGGCGTTGATGCTTGCGCAGCCAGGCATAGAGAAATTTGAGCCGTTTGCTGTGGGTATCTGTGTTTTCAACAATCTCGTTTCGCTTGTATTTGACCCGCCCGGTATATTCTCCTTTAACGATATCGTTGAGGATAAAGGTCATCAGGGAGGTGTCCTTTATCAGGTTGACCGAAGAGATCGCTTCCCCGGTCAAGGGGTGAATGATCTCCTGCTTGGTCACTGAAAGGGCCCGGTCTCTGCGCACATTTTGGGGATCGTATTTGTGCTGCCGATAATGGACGCGGAGGATAACCGCTGGCTCTTTGTGCTCCAGCAGGAAACCGCGCCTTCTGAGCTCCTTGATCTGCTCTTTCTGAGATTTGGCTACTGAGACCAGGGCAATTTTATCCAGTTGAGGATAGAGGGAATTTGAGGTGAGAGAAGACAGAGTGGTCAATGTGCGGTCGCTCTGACCCAGGACCCGGATGAGAAAATCTTCGCCCATCTTGAACAGGCGGCGGGAAAACAAAGCGGCCGATGTACGCCGCTCCGAAGTGATGGGAAACCCGTACAGTTCCATGAGGTATTGATAGACAAAGAGCCGGTTGAGTTCATAAAGACGGTTATCTCCGGGCTTGAAACGGCCGATTCTCAATCCGAAACGCTTAAGTTCCGAGTCCAAATCCGAGGGAAAGGAGGCATAGATCCCGGAGTTGTAAAAGTCCCCAGCCGAGTTTTTGGCCATGACATGTCCCCGGTCCATATTCAGGATATAGGGCAATATGCCGGGATAGGAGAGGATATCGGTGATCCGGTGACGATCAAATGTCTCCTTGAATTGATCTTGGTGCACTTTGGGCAGGCGACTTAAAAAAACGTCATGATTTTGCTGAATGATGGCCGGTTCAAAAGGCGAGGCCGGACCACTGCTGGCAGCAAATGCATCTTCTACACAGTGCAGAATGTCAAACTGGAATATTTCCTGGAAATAATCGATAGGTCTGTCGAAGACAACCAGGCTGAATCCGGGAAGATTTTGGTATTCGTAGAGATTTGACTCAAAAGAGGGCAAGAGTTCCTGGGGTGAGACCAAAGGGTAGTCAACTGTCTGGAAATAGGGACGCAGCAAGCAGTATTTTATGTGCACAAAGTCAAGGAATCGGCGCAGATTCTCCAGGGTGCTGATGGACAGGGGGTGCCTGAGTATAGAGGTACCCTGCCATTTTATATCCGGCACTTGAGTAAATACGTCTTCCCAGACAAAATTCATATCAGCTAAGCGACCCATGAGCAGTTTGTATAATGGAATACAATTTGCTTATAAATGATTTTTAGGTAAAAATCAACGCTTATGCTTTCACCGCAGCCGGTGTGATCAGGTTGACGTATGGTGATTGAGGCCTTATACTGAAAGTTTATTAAGCGTTTCTTGATCAAATGTCTGCTATTTTTTACCCTGGTTGTCACCAACAGTCCCTGAAGTGGAGGGACATTTTTATTTTCAAGGAGGAAATCGAGTCATGGAATATCAGGTTGAGGATATCTCGCCAGTAAAAAAAAGAATCACCGTCCAGACTTCAGCTGAGGAAGTGAATGCAGCTTTAGGTGCTGCCGTGGCTTTTTTCAAAAAAGATTTGAAGATGGATGGGTTCAGGCAAGGCAAGGTTCCGTCCTCTGTTGTAGAGAGCAAGTTTCGAAAGGAAATTGCCGACCAGGCGACACGGGATCTTTTAAATGTCCACTTTTCCCAGATTTTCGGTGAGCTGGGGATGGAACCAGTGACTGGTATCGACATGGACGGCGAGGCCCAACTAGTACGGGATGAGGACATGACCTACAGTTTTAGCTTTGAATATATTCCAGAGCTCGATCTTCCTGAATACAATGGGCTGAAGACCACGCAAAAAAAGGTCGAGATCAACGAAGAAATGGTCGAATCCGCTTTGGAGCGGATACAAAGAGAGAACAGTACGCTGGAACTGGTCAAAGATGAACGTAAGCCACAGGATGGGGATGTAGCAGTCATTGACTTTGTGGCCTATCAAGACGGTGAACCGCTTTCAAACCTGCAGGCCAAGGGGTTTGAACTGCCCTTAGGAGAAGGCCAGGCTCTGGAGTCTTTTGAATCCATCATCAAAGAGCTCTCTCCAGGCCAGACCGGGCAGGGAGATATAACTTTCCCTCCAGACTTTTTGAATCAGGAACTGGCCGGAAGCACAGTGAGCATGGAAGTCACCTTGAATGTGATCAAGGAGCGCAAACTCCCGGAGGCAGATGATGACCTGGCGGATAAGCTGGGCTTCAACAGCATCAATGAGGTCTGGGAGCACATCCGCAAGGCTTTTTCCGAACGTATGGAAAAGATGGAGAAATCCGGAGCCCAGAAACGGCTTTTGGATCAGATCCTGGCCTCTGTTGAGGTTCCTGTGCCCCAGTCCATGGTAGACTCCCAGGTGGAGCGGATGCTGGAATCCAAACGCTCCAACCTGGAGAAGCAAGGCAAGAGCCTTGATTCAGAGGGCGGTGAACAGGCGGTTCGGGATACGCTGCTCCCAGAGGCTGAGGAGATGGTCAAGTCCCATGTTGTCTTGCTGGCCATTGCCAAACGGGAAGGCCTTACTGTATCCAATGATGAAGTGGAGATGCACTTGTACCGTCTGGCCATCAACTCTGGACAGGATCCCCAGGAATTGAAAAAATATTACGAGCAAAACAACCTCATGTTCGCCCTGCGGGACAGCCTGTTGGCTGACAAGGCCATGGACAGGATTTATGAGAATGCGGTAATAGAAGAGCAGGAACCGACGGAAGAAAACGAGCAAGCCGAGGATGCCCCTCAGGAAGAGATGAAATAAGGTCTCGGGCGTGGCATGGCCTCAAACGGGCCACAGGAGACGGTGCTGCAAAATGTCGCTTGATGTTCTATCTGCAGCAAAAGCTGCAAATAGAACTCTTTGTTTTTGCTGACAAATGAATCAAACCAACGGGAAACAGCTTATGGAAGAGGTTGAAACGATGGCCAATATACCCATTGTCATTGAGCATACCGGCCGGGGTGAACGAGCCTATGATATATATTCCCGCCTGTTGCGGGACAGGATTATTCTTCTGGGCACGCCTATTGACGATTATGTGGCCAACCTGCTGTGTGCTCAGTTATTGTTTTTAGAATCCGAGGACCCGGAAAAAGAGATTAACTTTTATATCAACAGTCCCGGCGGATCGGTGACCGCAGGCCTGGCTGTCTATGATACCATGCAATATATCTCCGCCCCGGTGGCCACCCTGTGCCTGGGACAGGCTGCCAGCATGGCTGCAGTCCTTCTGGCTGCTGGTTCAGAGGGTATGCGTTATGCCCTCCCGCACAGCCGCATCCTCCTGCATCAGCCCATGGGTGGCTTCCAGGGCCAGGCCTCGGATATTGACATTCAGGCCAGAGAAATTATTCGTTTGAAAGGGACATTAAATGAGATTTTGGCCACTCATACCGGACAAAACTTGAGTAAAGTGGAACAGGATACAGACCGCGACTACTTCATGGGAGCAAACGAGGCCAGAGATTACGGAGTTATTGATCAGATGCTCGCTTCCCGGAAGGAGGCGATCAGCAGCTAAGTAAATTAGTCAAATCCTGGGATCAGGCGAAGGAGATTCATCAGCCCTCAGGATTTGAGAGAACATATCAGGTATGTATATGAACCAAGACAAAGAAAAGTCCACAGAGCTTTGCTGTACTTTTTGCGGCAAAAGTCAGGACGCAGTGCAAAGACTCATTGCCGGTCCAGATGTGTACATTTGCGATGAATGCGTTGCATTGTGCAATGACATCCTGACCCAGGATAAAATCAGTGAAGAAACGAGTGAGGGACGACTCCTGCCTCCCAGTGAGCTCAAGAGTTCTCTGGATGACTATATAGTCGGTCAGGACCAGGCCAAAAGAGTTTTATCAGTGGCTGTGTATAATCATTACAAACGGGTACACTACCACGATCGCTCATCCAAAGATGTGCAGCTGGATAAGAGCAATATTTTGCTCATCGGTCCGACTGGAACGGGAAAGACTCTCATGGCCCAGACCCTGGCCCGGGTTTTACAGGTTCCTTTTGCCCTGGCCGACGCCACGACCTTGACCGAGGCCGGGTATGTGGGAGAGGATGTGGAAAACATTCTGGTCCAGCTTCTGCAAAATGCTGACTATGATCTGGAAGCCGCGTCCAAAGGCATTGTGTACATCGATGAGATAGACAAGATCTCACGCAAGGCGGACAGTGCATCAATCACCCGTGATGTGTCCGGAGAAGGCGTACAACAGGCCTTGTTGAAGATCATAGAAGGCACTGAGGCCAACATCCCCCCTAAAGGGGGCCGCAAGCACCCACAGCAGGAATATATCCGGCTGGATACGTCCAACATCTTGTTTATAATGGGTGGGGCCTTTGTGGGGCTGGATACCATCATCAAGCAGCGGACCCAAGGCAGTGCAATGGGTTTTGGAGCGGAGGTCAGCTTCAAAAAGGAAAGTGATCTTGGACAGTTATTGCGTCTTAACCAGCCTCAGGACCTCATCAAGTACGGCCTTATTCCGGAGTTTGTAGGCCGTATCCCGGTGGTTACAGCCCTTGATGAACTCAATGAAGACGATCTGGTGCATATTTTATCTGAGCCCAAGAATGCCTTGGTCAAACAATATCAAAAGCTCTTTGAGCTGGACAATGTCAATCTGCGCTTTACGCACAACGCGCTCAAGGCCATTGCCCATAAGGCCATGGAGCGTAAGACCGGGGCCAGAGGGCTGCGGAGTGTGATGGAGTCTATTATGCTCGATATCATGTATAAACTGCCATCTATGGACTCGGTCCAGGAATGTGTCATCAACCGGGCTGTGGTGGAAGACGGCAAAGATCCGCTCATCTTTTACCAGCAGGAAGCAAAGAGCGCGTAAGCGTTGTATTCAATTGTTGGAGCCGCCTGTGGCCTCAGGCGGCTCTCACACGCATGCATGTTGATCCAAAATCACCCACCCCGGTTGATACCTCTCATTTGCGTCCCTTTCTTTAGAGCGTTACAATTTGTGGCAGCCCTTCAGGCCCAGGTAGCTCTGAGCGTAAATAGCATATGAAGTGCTTCAGGGGTTGTCACGTGCAC
>JAWLEI010000012.1:3054-20638 GCA_041686195.1 Desulfovermiculus sp. | reverse complement strand
CCCTTTCTTTAGAGCGTTACAATTTGTGGCAGCCCTTCAGGCCCAGGTAGCTCTGAGCGTAAATAGCATATGAAGTGCTTCAGGGGTTGTCACGTGCACCTGGTATGAAACGAGATCTTTCTTTGTCCGTCATTCCCGCGAAGGCGGGAATTCAGAACAGATAGAATGGCTTTTTCTAGATTGCCCGGCACTCACTTGCAGGGTGAAACTTTGTGTTCAACAGCCGCCCCCATACTGCAAGTGAGTGCCGGGCCGGGCAATGACGGAGGGGGCAAGGCGTAAGTTTCATTCATGATCAATCCGGCAAATCTTTTTTGGGCGCTTTGGCCCAAAAATATTTCAGATTTGCCGGAGGCAAAGCTGAACCCAGATCCGAAAATTCACGGTGGAGGAACCATGAACGAACCTACATATCATATATCAGGTCAGGATACAGGACTGATTGACTTGCCTTTGATGACCCTGCGCGACGTGGTCATGTTTCCCAGAGCCATCATTCCATTGTATGTCGGCCGGGAGACATCGATCAAGGCAGTGGAAAAGGCGTTGGCTGATTACGACAAGAAGATCTTTCTGGTTACCCAGCGCAATCCGGAAGACGAAAAGCCCCAACAGGAGGATCTGTTCGATGTCGGCGTGGTCTGCAAGATACTGCAGCTTCTGCGCTTGCCGGACGGAACGATCAAGGTCCTTTTTGAAGGTCGGGATCGAGCGGTATGGGAGGGTGAAGACCCTCTGTTTGACGAAAGCGGTGATTTCCCCATTGTTTCTGCGCGAATAATGGAAGAGGAAATCGCCACCGGGGCTGAGGTGGACACCCTGGTCAGCATGGTTCACGAAGCGGTGAACACCTTTGGGAAAAAGAACAAAAACCTGTCCAAGGAGACCATCAAGGCCATCACCGGGATTCATGATCCCGGTCATCTGGCGGACATGATTATCCCCCACCTCAAGGTGGAGTTCAGCCAGAAACAGGAGGCCCTGGAACAGCTCAACCCCTATTCCCGGTTAGAGCTTGTTTACGGCCTGCTGTTGTCCCAGATTGAACATTCCGAAGTGGAAGAAAAGATCAACGAGCGGGTCAAGGAGCAAATCGAGCAAAACCAAAAGCAGTACTATTTAAATGAGCAGCTCAAGGCCATTCACAAAGAGATGGGCGTGGAGCAGGAAGCTGGTGCTGAATTGGATGAGCTTTTGGAGCAGCTCGAGGCCAAGGAAATGCCGGACGAGGCCCGGGAAAAAACCAGGCGCGAAATCCAAAAGCTGAAGCATATTCCGCCCTCTTCAGCTGAGTATACCGTGATCCGCAATTATGTGGACTGCATATTAGATCTGCCCTGGAATCTGATCAAGAAAACAGACCTGGATATTGATCAGGCCACCAGGATCCTGGATGAGGATCATTATGGCCTGGAAAAGCCCAAAGAGCGCATCCTGGAATTTCTGGCTGTGCAGAAACTGGTGGACAAGATCTCCGGTCAGATCCTGTGCTTTGTGGGACCGCCGGGTGTCGGAAAGACCTCCCTGGCCAAATCCATCGCCCGGGCCATGGACAAGGAGTTCGTCCGTCTTTCACTGGGCGGAGTCCGGGACGAGGCTGAGATCCGGGGGCATCGCCGCACCTATGTGGGGGCGCTGCCCGGCAAGATCATCCAGGCCTTAAAGCGCAAGGAATACAATAATCCGGTCATGTGCCTGGATGAAGTGGACAAGATGAGCACTGATTTCCGGGGCGATCCTTCCTCGGCCCTTCTTGAGGTCCTGGATCCGGAACAGAACTATGCCTTCAGCGATCACTATCTGGATTTGGACTATGACCTGTCCAATGTCTTTTTTATCACCACGGCCAATACCCTGCAGACCATACCCTGGGCCTTGCGGGACAGGATGGAAATTATTCAGATACCCGGATATCTGGAAACTGAAAAGATGCAGATCGCCAAATCCTTTCTGCTGCCCAAGCAGATCGCCAAACACGGATTGCAGGCCGACCAGGTTCATATTTCGGAGCGGGCCGTCCAGGAAGTGATCCGCCATTATACCAGGGAGTCCGGGGTCCGCAACCTGGAACGGGAGCTGGCCTCTATCTGCCGCAAACTGGCCAAGAGAGTGGTGCAGGAGAAGAAGACGAATCAAACCGTCCAGGTGAACAAGAAGTCGGTAGGCAACCTGCTGGGCGTGCCCCAGTACCGCCACGGGGAACGGGAGGAAAAGGCCCTGGTTGGACTGAGCACGGGCCTGGCCTGGACTGAGATGGGCGGTGAGCTGTTGATGATAGAGGTGGTCCTGATGTCCGGGACCGGAAAGATCGAAGTCACCGGCAAGATCGGAGATGTGATGCAGGAATCGGCCAAAGCCGCCCTGAGCTATGTCCGGTCCAGAACAGAGCTCTTTGGGCTCAAGTCTGAATTCTATAAAGAAGTGGACATCCATATTCACATCCCGGAAGGAGCGACGCCTAAGGACGGACCTTCAGCCGGGATCACCATGGGCACGGCCCTGGTGTCGGCTCTATTGAACATGCCGGTGAATAACGATCTGGCCATGACCGGGGAGATCACCCTGCGCGGCCGGGTCCTGCCCATCGGCGGACTCAGGGAAAAGCTGCTGGCCGCCCACAGGGGACTCATATCCAAGGTGATCATTCCCAAGGACAACAGCAAGGATCTCAAGGAAGTCCCCCAGGCCATACTCAAGGACTTGGAAGTCCTGGAAGTGGAGCATATGGATGAGGTGTTGCCCCTGGCCCTGGTCAACGTGCAGTCAGAAGAAATCTTCTGCGGCCAGCCCAAGGGCATGTCTCTGGTCCAGAGCCTGCGCCAGGAACAAAACAGACCGCAGGCCCATTAAATAAAAAAAAGCCCCCGATCGGGGGCTTTTTTTATCTTCGCAAACCTTGCACAGGTGCCCATCTGAATGCTAGAGAATTGCCATGGCTCTTTATACGCAATACGCAGAGAGGGTGCCCTATTGACCACCCGCATTTTTGTCATTTTCAAACCGGGAGGAAAGCGATGAACAGGTTGTTCTCACTGTGCGTCGGAATGGTCTGTGTCTTGGCTTTGGCCGGAATGGTACAGGCCAAGACCATGAAACTGGCTATGGATGCGGATCCGGTCTCCCTGGATCCCCAGGTTCAGCTCTCCGGGGGCATGCTGCAGTACTCGCACATGGTATTTGATCCCCTGATCCGCTGGACCCAGGATATGGAGTTTGAACCCCGGCTGGCCAAGTCCTGGGAGCGGTTGGATGAGACCACGGTCCGCTTTCACCTGCGAGACGATGTCACCTTTCACAGCGGCAATTCTTTTACAGCCGAAGACGTGGCCTGGACCATAGACCGGCTCAAACGCAGCCAGGATTTCAAAGGGCTCTTTGAGCCATTTGTCGGGGCTGAGGTGGTAGACAGCCATACCGTGGATGTGATCACCAAAAAGCCCTACCCCCTGGTTTTGAACATGGCCACCTATATCTTTCCTATGGACAGCGAGTTCTACTCCGGGACAGACGAAGAAGGGGAGCCCAAAGACGCCATTGTCAAGACCGGGTACTCCTTTGCCAATACCCATGAATCCGGAACCGGCAAGTATATGGTTACCGAACGGGAACAAGGTGTGGAGATTGTATTTGAAGAGTACGAAGACTACTGGGATGATGAATCGCCGGGCAATATCGATAAGATCGTGTTTACCCCAATTAAGAAGGATTCCACCCGGGTGGCGGCCCTGTTGTCAGGGGATGTGGATTTTATCATGCCCGTCCCTCCGCAGGACTACAAGCGCATCAGCAATACTGAAGGGATCAAGCTGGCCACCCTGCCCGGAAGCCGGATCATCACCCTGCAGTTGAACCAGGAGCGCCGGCCGGAGTTTCAAAACCGCAAGGTGCGTCAGGCCATTGTCCATGCCGTGAACAATGAAGGCATTGCGGACAAAATCATGAAAGGCAAGGCCACAGCCGCAGGACAGCAGGCCCCGGAAGGCTACCAGGGGTATGTGGAAGAACTCACCCCTCGCTATGATCTGCAAAAGGCCAAGGAACTCATGGCTGAGGCTGGATACAAGGATGGTTTTGAGTGCACCATGATCGCTCCCAACAACCGGTACGTGAATGACGAAAAGATTGCCGAGGCAACGGTTTCCATGCTGGGCAGGATCGGGATCGAGGTCAATCTGAAGACCATGCCCAAGGCCCAGTACTGGGATCAGTTTGATGACCAGGTTGCAGACATCCAGATGATCGGGTGGCATCCGGACACTGAGGATTCAGCCAATTATACCGAGTTCCTGCTTATGTGCCCGGACAAGGAAACCGGATACGGCCAGTATAACAGCGGCAACTACTGTAGTTCCAAAGTGGATGAGCTGATCATGAAATGCCAGAGCGAGACCGATCAGGACAAGCGGACGGACATGCTGCAGGAAGTGGAGCGCATTTTGTATGAAGATGCGGCATTCGTTCCCCTGCATTGGCAGCACTTGTCCTGGGCTGGCAAGGAAAGCCTGGACATCAAGCCCATTGTCAATGTCATGAATTTCCCCTATTTCGGGGACTTGGTCATGGAGTAGGCAGGACTTGATCTTGGCCTGAAAAGTGATGTAAGGCAGGTTCGCTTGGGGTGTGGACCTGCCTTTTTACATTTCAGATTTGCCGCCGGCAAATCTGAAATATTTTTTGCCCCAAGCGGGCAAAAAAGGAGAACTTTGCCGCATGAGTCATAAATGAAACATACCAAGAGAACCGTGATTGATTCAAAGTTGAGTGGGAGATAACTTCAGCCCGCATTGTAGGGGCAGTCTAGGCGTCTTTCGCCATATGGCTGCCCTCTTCATCTTGCAGTCACGCGTCTGCGCGTGACTGGTGGTCCCGGACGGCCAAGCCGGCAACCGGAGTTGAGCCGAGTTTCATACGAGCTTTGAAGGAAAAAGAGAACCTATGATTGCCTTTATCCTCCGCCGGATCCTCCAGGCTTTTTTGGTCATGTTCGTGATCAGCGTCATCGGGTTCGCCATCAAGCACAATGTTGGCGACCCGGTGCGCCAGATCACCGGGATTTCTGTTTCAGCAGCAGAGCGGGAAATGTTCCGGGAAACCTTGGGGCTCAATGATCCAGTCCCTATCCAGTTCGGCCGCTTCCTGAAACAGGCCATGCACGGAGACCTGGGGACCTCTTTTTTTTACAAAAAGCCGGCCACCAGCGTGATTTTATCCAAGGCCCCGGCCACCATTGAGCTGGTATTGGTCAGTGCGTTGATCATTATCGGCTTATCCATTCCCCTGGGCATATTTTCAGCCATCAAGCCCGGACATGTCTTCTCCAGATTTATCATGGGGGCCAGCATCGTCGGAGTGTCCATCCCGGTCTTTCTGACCGCAATTATGGGCATCTATCTCTTTTCTGTGCAACTGGGTTGGCTGCCCTCTTTCGGGCGGGGGGATACTGTGAACCTGGGGGGCTGGAAAACCGGCTTCTTGACCCTGGACGGCTGGCGGCATCTCATCCTGCCCAGTCTGTCCCTGTCCTCGATCATGCTTCCCTTGTTCATCCGCCTTATCCGTTCGGAGATGATGGAGGTCTTAGAGACCGAATACATCAAATACGCCTGGGCCAAGGGACTCAAGAAATACCGGATATGGTTCATACACGCCTTTAAGAACACCCTCTTGCCGGTCATCACCGTGGGCGGGGTGCAGCTGGGGATTACCATCGCTTTTACCATCCTGACAGAGACGGTCTTTCAGTGGCAGGGACTGGGCTTTTTGTTCATGGAGGCGGTGGAGCGTTCTGATACCTCCCTCCTGGTCGCCTACCTCATGTTCGTGGGGCTGGTCATGGTGGTGGTCAATACTGTGGTGGATATTATCTACGGCATCGTCAATCCCACAGTTCGCATAACGGGGGCCAAATGAAACGGCAGTGGCAACAATTCAAGGACTCCTATCTGTGGTACAGCTTCAAGCGGGACAAGATAGCCATCCTCAGCTTTGCCCTCTTTGTTTTTCTCTTTGTTTCCGCCTTGCTGGCTCCGGTGATATCTCCCTACAACCCCTATGATCCGGTCAATATCGACATCCTGTCTGCCGAGACTCCGCCCATGTGGATGGAAGGGGGCACATCTGAGTATATCATGGGCACTGACGCCCAGGGCCGGGATCTCTTATCCACCATGATCTACGGCATGCGCATCTCCATCACCATTGGTATCTTTGCCGTGCTCTTGCAGTCTGTTTTGGGCATCGTCATCGGGCTCATGTCCGGATATTTCGGGGGCAAACTGGATTCTTTCTTTATGCGCATGGCCGACGTGCAGCTCTCTTTTTCCTATCTTATGGTGGCCATCTTTATCAGTGCCGTGTTGCAGGCGGCCATTGGGGTGGGAAGGTTTGGGGATATCGCTGTGCCCTTTTTGATCATTGTCATCGGCCTGGCTCAATGGCCGCAGTACGCTCGGACAGTGCGGGCCTCGGTGTTGGCGGAGAAGAAAAAGGAGTATGTGGAGGCCTCCAGGGTGGCCGGGTTTAATTCCATGCGCATCATGTGGCGGCACATCCTGCCCAACTGCATGTCTCCTATCCTGGTTCTGTCCACCATCCAGGTGGCCAATGCGGTCATGAGCGAGGCGGCCCTGTCCTTTCTGGGCCTGGGCATGCCGGTAACCCGGCCTTCGCTGGGCTCACT
The DNA here is from genome assembly GCA_041686195.1 of Desulfovermiculus sp. Lineage (GTDB taxonomy): Bacteria > Desulfobacterota > Desulfovibrionia > Desulfovibrionales > Desulfothermaceae > Desulfovermiculus. The sequence continues at coordinate 13,959 of JAWLEI010000012.1, read as the reverse complement.
GATAAATTCGGGATTTGAGTACATCTTCAGCGGTTCCTGGTGGATCACTGCCTTTCCCGGGATTTTGCTGGTTGTTCTGGTCCTGGCTGTCAACCTGTTGGGCGATTTCCTCCGCGATGTCCTCAATCCCAAGCTGTACAAGGCCTGATCTGGGGCCTGGTGATTTCAGATTTGCAAACGGTCCCGCCAACGGCGGGTCTCGAATGAAACTCAACCCCGGTCACTGGCTTGGCCTTCCGGGACCGCCAGTCACGCGCAGACGCGTGACTGGCCCCATGAAGGGCAGCCACTCAGGGCTGCCCCTACACACGGAGGATCCGGGTTATGAGGCACGCAATCAAGACTGATATCGCGTCCCTCTTAGTAGGGGCAATCCTAGGCGCTCCTGCGCCATATGGTTGCCCTCTTTGTGTTTCTTTCTCGATCAAACTGGCCGTCTGCAACCAGCGGCGGCGCTGAAACCTCAACTTGGAGTCCCAATGCCCTTTGCAACAACACATCCCATGTTGCTTGAAGTCCAGGACCTGGTGGTCAATTTCGCCTTGCGCGGCGGTGATCTGACCGCCCTGAACGGGATCAGCTTTTCTCTGGACAAGGGCCAGCGTCTGGGGTTGGTGGGTGAGAGCGGGGCGGGCAAGTCTGTGGCCGGATTTTCCATCATCAATTTGATCAGCAAGCCGGGATATATCGCCGGGGGCAAGGTTCTGTTTCAAGGTCGGGAGATCAGCGCCATGTCCTTTGAGCAGTTGCGCCGGATCCGGGGCAATGTGATCAATATGGTCTTTCAAGATCCGATGATGACCTTGAACCCGGTCCTGACCATAGGCACCCAGATGCGGGAAACGATCCAGGCCCATCAGGATATCAGCGACAAGGAGGCCACTGCCCTGGCCGTGGATAAACTGCGCCAGGTCCACATCCCCTCTCCGGAAAAACGGCTGCATCAGTATCCCCACGAGTTTTCCGGGGGTATGCGCCAACGGATCATTATTGCCATTGCCCTACTGAACAATCCGCAGCTGATCATTGCCGACGAGCCGACGACTGCATTGGACGTGACCATCCAGGCCGAGATCATGGACTTGTTTTTGGAGCTTTGCAGTCAGCAGGAAATGGGCCTTATTCTCATTACCCACGATCTGGCTGTGGTTTCGGAAACCACCGAAAAAATGGCTGTTATGTACGCTGGACAAGTGGTGGAACAGGGACCTACGGATGCAGTAATCGATGACCCCCAACACCCCTACACGAAGGGGCTTATAGCCGCCCTGCCCCAAATTGAGCAGCGGGAAACAAGGTTGAGCCAAATCCCGGGGACTATGCCCAACCTGACCAGCATCCCCCCCGGCTGCTCCTTTCATCCCCGGTGTCCTATGGCCCAGGACGTTTGCTCTCAGCATACCCCGGACTTGCTGCCCACTCAGGCCAGAGCGCGTCTGGTCGCCTGCCACCGTTTTCAACCTTAGCCGACATGGTCGAGTTTATGCATCAGCCACAGCAAAACGACCCAGCATCCCTGGTATCTGTCCGTAATCTGCACAAGATATTTGATATCTCCGGCGGTCTCCTGGATCAACTGACCTGGCAAAACGGCCGGATGCAGAGGCAAAAGGCCCTGGTCAAGGCTCTTACCAATGTCAGTTTCGAGATCAAACCGGGAGAGACCCTCAGTGTGGTCGGTGAAAGTGGTTGTGGAAAATCTACCCTGGGCCGGACGGTCATCGGACTGCACCAGCCGAACAGCGGGGAGGTCTATTATCACAACACGCGCATTGACACCTTAAGCCCCAAAAGAATGCTTCCGTTTCGGCGCAGGATGCAGATGGTTTTTCAGGATCCATACGCCTCGCTCAATCCTCGAAAAAGGGTCATAAACATCCTGGAAGAACCTTTGAGCTTTCATTTTCCTCAACTCTCGCACGGGGAGAGAAAGGACCGGCTGGCTGATGTCATGCTTCAAGTGGGAGGCGATCCGCAATGGCTGAACCGTTTGCCCCACGAGTTTTCCGGGGGACAGAGGCAGCGGATCAGCATTGCCCGGGCCTTGGTGGTTGATCCTGAATTCATTGTTGCTGATGAGCCCATTTCCGCCCTGGACGTATCCATCCAGGCCCAGATCTTAAATCTCATGCTGGATGCCCAGGAGGAGCGAGGTCTGACCTATCTGTTCATCGCCCACGATCTTTCGGTGGTAGAGCACATTTCCACCCGGGTGGCGGTCATGTATCTGGGCACAATCTGTGAGCTGGCCGATACAGCTGACCTGTTTGCCTCCCCCCGGCATCCTTATACCCAGGCCCTGCTCTCAGCCATTCCCCGCCTGGGAAAGAAGAGAAAGGGTCATGTCAAACTTCATGGGGAAGTGCCCACCCCCATTAACTTGCCCCGGGGCTGTGTGTTTCACCGCCGCTGTCGTTTCGCCCGCGATATCTGTGGTCAGGAATTTCCGGAACTTATCGCTCAGGCCGACGGCCGTCTGGTGGCCTGCCATGGAGTGCGGGAGGGATGGGTCTGACATGACAGAGATCAGAAGTCAGGTGCGCCAGGCCAAGCCTGGTAGGAGGGGATGAGTAAGACTCTGAAACTTCTTTAGGAACCCTGCGGTAACCAATCCGCCCGGGTAAGCGGCCAGCGCCCGGAACCGAGTGTTGCGCGGCCTGGAGTAATCCATGCCGTGAAGCGTACACAGGGAATCAATGGGCCGTGTGATTGAGCCTCGAAATCTGATACATCGTGGGAGCCGACTCCGTCTGACTCGAGGAAGGCAATATCTTGGTGCTTAAGGCATTGCATCAAGGTCCCACCGGGGTCTAAGAGCAGGGCACGTTGATATGTGGGTTCCCCAGGAACCTGGGAGGTCTTGTTGTCTCCGTTGAAGAAGCCGGGCCGGGGGTACCGGAGACCAAACTCCTGAAGCCCTTGTGAGCTACCGCTGTGCTTGCAAGGGAGCAAACAAACAAGCGGACAACGGTATTCTTGAACGAAGGAAACGGAGTTCAAGGAGACGGGCACAGGAAGTCGGAGCGTCTCATAGTACCGAGGAAGCAGGGGAACTTTCCCCAGGGGACCCTGTGGAGGGAAGGGGTTACGCCATGTTATGTTCCTTTTGGAGAGAAAGATGGCAGGAATGCCAAGTTCTAAAGTCATCTTCACAAACTTCAAGAGATAGCTGTATGGGCATGTGAGTTAAGCTACATGGCAAACGCATAACATGAAGAGCCGGATGCGGGAAATCCGCACGTCCGGATCTGTGGGGGGCGGAGGAGATCAATCTCCTCCCCTACCCGACAAGACAGAGGACAGAAGTCAGAGGTAAGCGACGCCGCTGGCGGGCTTGTTATTCGTTATTTGTTATTCGTAACAAGCCGGCAGTTTGAACCAGGATGAAACTGGCGGGTAAGGAGTAGGGGCGAATAATCATTCGCCCGAAAGGCCAAGCGACGCGGGGCCTCAATATTGTTTCTGACATCTCGTTTTTTTTTTGCCCGCTTTGGGGCAAAAATATTTCAGATTTGCCGGAAGCAAAGCTCGTATGAAACGAGATTTTGCTTTTTCCGTCACCCCGGCGTAGGCCGGGGTCCAGCTCTTAAGTTTTTATTCTGGATTTCGGCTTTCGCCGGAATGACGGAGGAGGTAACTCAAAGTTTCTTTCTTGATCAAACTGGGCGTCTGCGGCCAGCGGCGACGCTGAACACTGAACACCGAACACTTATTCCTCTTTCAAATCCTGCGCCCCCTTAAACACCCCTTGGATCTCCCGGTGCAGATCGGCGAAGGTTCCCGCAGCAATGGCTTGTCTCGCCCGGCGCATAAGCTCCAGGTAATAGGCCAGGTTGTGAATGGTGTTTAAGCGGTAGGCCAGAAGCTCCCTGGCCGTGTACAGGTGGCGGAGGTAGGCCCGGGAAAAGGTCCGGCAGGTGTAGCACGAGCAGGCTGGATCAAGAGCTGTGTCATCTGCTCTGAATTCCTGACGCTTGATGTTGATTTTGCCCTGGCTGGTATACAGGGTCCCGTTTCTGGCGTTGCGGGTGGGCAGGACGCAGTCGAACATGTCCACCCCATGCGAGATTCCGTCCACCAGGTCCAAAGGGGTGCCCACGCCCATGAGATAGCGGGGTTTGTGTCCCGGGAGCAAAGGAACGGTGTGGGCCAGAATGTCCAGCATGATCTCCTTGGGCTCTCCGACGCTTAAGCCCCCAACTGCAAAACCGGAAAACGGCAGGGGGGTGATCTCTTCGGCCGAGCGGGTTCTCAGGTCAGAGAAGAACCCCCCCTGAACAATGCCAAACAGGAGCTGGCTTCCACTGTCCGGCGGGGAGGCCTGCAGGCAGCGCCGCGCCCAGTCGGTGGTCAGGCTGACCGAGTCCCGAGTGTAATTCCAGTCTGCAGTGTAGGATACACACTCGTCCAGGACCATCATAATGTCTGAGCCCAGTTTGACCTGGATGTCCATGACTTTTTCCGGGGTGAACCAGTGCTTGGAGCCATCGATATGGGAGCGAAATTCCACCCCCTCGGAGGTCAGCTTGCGCAGGGCAGACAGGCTGAAGACCTGGTATCCGCCGCTGTCGGTCAGGATGGGGAGGTCCCAGCTGGAAAAGGTGTGCAGTCCGCCCAAGCGGGCCACGAGCTCATGACCTGGACGCAGGTACAAGTGATACGTGTTGCCCAGGATGATCTCCGCCCCGATATCAGTGAGATCATGGGGGCTTAAGCTCTTCACGCTGGCCTGGGTCCCAACGGGCATGAAGGCCGGAGTCTGAATTGGGCCGTGGGCAGTAAAGAGCTCTCCCCGCCTGGCCTGTCCGTCGGTATGTGTAATTTGAAATTGGCCTGGGTGCATGATAAGTAAAAGTTTTTTGCTCCAAAGCGGGCAAAAGAAGATAAGTTTGCCGGATTGATCAACTTGCTCTGGATTCCCGCCTACGCAGGAATGACGGAGGGGTGACTCAAAGTTTCATCCCCGATCAAACTGGCGGTTACAGCCAGAGGCGGCGCTGACACCTCGTATGAAACGAGATTTTATCCCTAAGGTGGCTCTGGCTTTTCCGAGTAGGGCTGGCCCTCTCCGAGGCCCAGCCTCTTCAATGTTTTTAAACCTCCGGCCCTCGGAGAGGCCCGGGCTACTGGGCCCAGCCATCTTCATAAACTGTTTCTTTCTCGATCAAACTGGCGGTTATAGCCAGAGGTCCCGCCAAAGGCGGGACTGACACCTGAATCCTTCGCATATTGTCATACATGCCCTTCTCATCCAGATTTCCGGTCAGGCCCCAAAAGTGTGCTCAGCCAGGGCAAAGAGGGTATCATTGCTGCTGATGCTGACCTTTCCTGCATGGCCATCAGCTCCCAGGTGGACCTCAATCCGCTCGGTCGGTCTGGAAATCTGCCTGGTAAAAGCAACTTTGATATCACCCTTCCAGATATGGTTCCCTTGGGCCCAGGCCAGGGCGGTGTCTATATAGTCCAGGTACAGGGCATGGTTGACATGTCCATAGATATCAAAGTCTGAAGCCCTGGTGGTTATGGGCACCGTGGCCTGGACGGCAAAGCCGGCTTCAGGCTTCCACCTGGCCAGATCCCAATTCAGGGCCTGCCTGGACTCGATTTCATAGGCTGCGGCCATCTTTTGTGGTATGCGTTTGAGCCGCTGAGCTGCCAGGTCATAGAGCAGCCAGAGGCTGGTGGCAGAGACGAGGACCGTTTCGTTTTCTTTGACTTCAAACTCGCGCAGGGCGCGAAAGCCTTTGATCCCTTTGGACCAGGTGCTGACAGTAAGTTCCTGCCCATAGACCGGCAGGTGATGGATTTTAAGCCCAATTTTGTGCATCATCCAGGCCAGCCCTTGACCCTCGAACAGATCCTTGGCAGGCAGCCCTGCCAGATCCGTATGCCTGATGGCGGCTTCCTCCATCCTCCGGATCAGGGCCACGGGCTTGAGTTGAAAAGACTCGTCTACATCCAGATACGACAAGGTCCAGGACTGATCGATACGCATAGAATCTCCAGGTTCAGATTTGCCTCCAGCAAAGCTGAACACCGAACACTTTCCGCTTTGCTGCACACGAGAGTGTTGTCCGGACTGGCCAGGGAATAAGCTATTGCGGATCGAAAATCAAGGAAGGAGTTTTGATATGCGCAAGGCCGATGATTTGGTCTCCATCCTGCGCCGTATCGACGGCAAGGGATATAAGGCCTATAAGGACACCCAGGGGGGTTATGACTTGGATTCGTGTGTTTTGCATATAGATCAGGTCCAAAGCGATCCCTTTGCTCCACCCAGCCGTCTGCGCCTGACTGTGAACCAGGATCGGGCGGCCATACCCGGGGAGCTGTATGCGACCCGGGTTCGGCGCACGGCCACGGAAGATTTTTTAACCCGCACATTTGCCCGGGTGATCAAAGAGATGAATCGTTCGGATCAAAGCACAGGCAAGGGCAAAGCCCTGGGGATTGATCGCCCGGGGCAGGAGATTTTGCCCCGGACCTCCATGCAAGTGGATGAAGCCCGGGTCCAGGTCCGGTTCGTTCTCGGCCTTCCGGCCCGGGGACGGACCATTTTGGGCCGCCAGGCGGAAAAAATCCTGCTGCAAACCATTCCTTCTCTGGCCGATAAGGCCTTGCTGGCGGCCAGTCTGGATCTGGACGCCCTGGGCCGGCACGTGGAAGTCTGCGAGGACCAGGAGTTTCTGCGCCAGGCTTTGCCCGAGCGGGGTCTGGCCGCCTTTGTGGGCAATCAGGCCATCCTGCCCCGGGAGAGCGGGGTGAGCGATCGTCCCCTCGACCCCAGGCAGACCATACCCTTTGTGTCTCCGCAAGATATGGAGGTCAGCTTTGACCTGCCCAACCAGGGCCGGGTCACCGGCATGGGCATACCCACCGGGGTGACCCTGATCGTGGGTGGGGGCTATCACGGCAAATCAACTCTGCTCAAGGCCCTGGAGCGTTCGGTGTACAACCATATCCCTGGAGACGGCCGGGAGCTGGTGGTCACCGACAGCAGTGCGGTCAAGATCCGGGCCGAAGATGGGCGCAGCGTGGCCGGTGTGGATATCCAGCCTTTTATCAGCCATCTGCCCATGGGTGGAGAGACCTCTGCTTTCTCTTCGGACAATGCCAGCGGAAGCACCTCCCAGGCGGCAAACATCATGGAGGCCCTGGAAACAGGCAGCTCCCTGCTCCTTTTGGATGAAGACACCTCAGCCACGAATTTCATGATCCGGGACAGCCGCATGCAGCGCCTGGTGGCCAGGGACTGCGAACCGATCACCCCGTTCATTGATCGGGTGCAGGAAATGCATGCCCGGCTGGGCGTGTCCACTCTTTTAGTCCTGGGCGGCTCCGGGGACTATCTGGATGTGGCCGATCAGGTCATCATGCTCCACAATTACCAGGTGGGAAACGTCACTGCCAGGGCCAGAGAGATTGCCGCAGGCATTCAGACCAGCCGCACCCGGGAAGTGGGTACTGCCTTGGCCGGAGTGAAAGAACGCAGTCCGGAAGCCGGGTGTTTTCATCTCGGGCCAAAGGACAAGGTCAAGGCCAAGGGGCTGGACAGCGTGCTCTATGGCCGGGAACACATTGATCTTTCCCAGCTGGAGCAGCTGGTGGACCAGAGCCAGACCCGGGCTGTGGCGGCCGTACTGCGCATTCTGCCCCGGTATCTTCAGCCCGGAAGCAGCCTGAGGCAGGCCGTTGAAGAGATTGTGGAGGAGGTATATGATGGGAGTTTAGATGTCCTCTCCCCTTCCCGGGACAGACCGGCTGGCGATTTGGCCCTGCCCCGGAAGGAGGAGATCTGTGCGGCCATTAACCGCTTGCGCACCCTGCAGGTGAGAACGGTGCAGGCAAAGGACAGCCATGGGTATACCATTTCATAACGCGTATGCGGATTTTCCTGACCCGGCCCTGGATGAGGTGGGCGAGCTCCTGGCCATCGGTGGGGATCTGGAACCGCAGCGCCTGCTGGCAGCTTATGCCAAGGGCATTTTCCCCTGGTATGATGAAAGCAGTCCCATCCTCTGGTGGTCGCCGGATCCCAGATTGGTTTTGATGCCCTCCCACCTGCACGTCTCCCGGCGACTGGCCAGGTTCATGGGCCAAAAAAAGCTGGCCGTAAGCGTGAATATGAGCTGTCCCCAGGTTATTGAAAGCTGTGCTCAGGTGCCGCGGCGGGGAGCCAGGGGAACCTGGCTGGTCCCGGAAATGATTGAGGCCTACATCCGGCTGCATGAGCTGGGATATGTGCATTCTGTTGAAACCTGGAAGGATGGGAGGTTGGCAGGTGGTATTTATGGGGTATGTCTGGGCCGGGCTTTTTTTGGGGAATCCATGTTTCATCTGGTCAGCAATGCCTCAAAGGTGGCCCTGGTCTTCTTGGTCCGTCTCCTGGAGATAAGTGGTGTGCATTTCATGGATTGCCAGCAAACGACCAGACATTTGCTCAGCCTGGGGGCCAGGGAGGTCCCCAGGCGGGCATTTATGCACCAACTGCAGCAGGCCCTGGAGGCCGGCCCTGTCCCCGGGGACATGTGGCAGGTGCGGAGGCTGGAGTGAAGACACGGTTAGCGGTTGGCTGTTCCTCTCAAATCGTATACAGATCCTCTCCGGTCAGGACTTTGACCTTGTTTTTGAGCAAAATGTCGATGGCCTGATCGGTGCGGTCGAAACGGAAGATAAGCACAGCGTTCTGCCCGCTTTGCTGAACAAAGGCGTACATATATTCCACATTGATATCTTCAGCACTTAATATTTGCAAGATGGTGTTCAGCCCCCCGGGATTGTCTTCCACCTCCACCGGGACCACTGTGGTTCGGCCTACGGTGAATCCGTTTTCCTTGAGCACGGCCTTGGCCTTTTCTGTATCTGAGACGATCAGCCGCAAGATGCCGAAATCAGATGTGTCGGCCAGGGAGAGGGCCCGGATGTTCAGGCCGGCCTGAGCCAACGCCTTGGTCACGTCGCACAGCCTGCCGGCCCGGTTCTCCAAAAATACCGAGATCTGTTCCACCTTCATGTCTCACCTCGCATGCACTTGGTCAAAAATTTGGTCTCGATTCAGCCTTGCCTCCGGCAAGTCTGAAATCCTCAGACCGCAGATTAGGACAAGGAGCCGGGAAAATCTACCCTTCCTGGCGCAAGTCCACAATTCGTTGGGCTTTTCCTTCAGACCGGCTGATAGTTTGGGGTTCAACGAGCTTGATCCCCGCGGTCACCCCCAGGAACTCTTTGATGTTTTTTTGTAGCTTGCGTTCCAGGCGTTGCAGGTGCTTGATCTCGTCGGAAAAGATATTTTCATTGACCTCCACCTGAACTTCCAGGGTGTCCATGGAGGCCTCCCGGCGCAGGATGAGCTGATAATGCGGAGCCAGACCCTCGGTTTCCAGGAGAAGGCTTTCAATTTGGGAGGGGAAAACATTCACTCCCCGGATGATGAGCATATCGTCGGAGCGGCCCAGGACTTTGTCCATCCGCAGGTGGGTCCGCCCGCAGCGGCAGGGTATGGGCGTTAATCGAGTCAAATCCCTGGTTCTGTAGCGGATCAAAGGCTGGGCCTCTTTTGTTAAGGTAGTCAGGACCAGTTCCCCGGACTCTCCATAAGGCAGAGGCTCTTTGGTTACCGGATCGATGATCTCAGGCAGGAAATGGTCTTCCCAGATATGCAGACCTTTCTGCGCAGTGACGCATTCCATGGCTACCCCTGGGCCCATGACTTCGGACAGGCCGTAAATGTCCAGGGCGTTGAGGTTGAGTTTGGACTGCAGTTCGGCCCGCAGTTTTTCGGTCCACGGCTCAGCCCCGAAGATGCCGGTATGCAGGCTCAAGTCTTTGAAGCTGATTCCGGCCGACTGGGCCACGTCGGCCAAATGCAGGGCATAGGACGGAGTGCAGCAGATCACTGTAGGCTTGAAATCATGCAGGAGCATGACCTGGCGTTTGGTACCTCCCCCTGAGACTGGAAGGATGGTCGCACCCAGCTGTTCAGCCCCGTAATGGGCTCCCAGTCCTCCAGTGAACAGGCCGTATCCATACGCGTTGTGCACGGTGTCCCTGCGGGTAACGCCGGAGGCCATGAAGGAGCGGGCCATGAGCTGAGCCCAATTGCGCACATCCCGCTGGGTATATCCGACCACTGTGGCCTTGCCAGTCGTCCCGGATGAGGCGTGGATGCGGACCACGTTTTCCCTGGGTACGGCAAAGAGACCATATGGATAATTGTTGCGCAGATCCTGTTTTTCGGTCAGGGGCAAATAGGCAACGTCTGACAGGCGCTTGATATGTTCCGGCCGGATGCCCAGCTCGTCAAATTTTTCCCGGTAGAAGGGGACGGCGTAGTAGGCCTTCTCCACCACCCGCTGCAGGCGGCGAACCTGCAGGGCCTCCAGGTCTTCCCGGGGCAGGGTCTCCATCTCCACATCGTACATCATTGCCGTTCTCCTTGCCTGTGTTCAGCGCCGCCCCTGGCTGCGCTGAACACGCATAGTTATATTTATTTGCTGGTTCAAGGTTCCATACAAGGGGCAACCCTCCTCGTAGGGCCAACCCTGGGTGGTTGCCCTCTTGGTCTGTTTCTTACTCCATCAAACTTCTCCTTTTTTTGCCCGCTTTGGGGCAAAAATATATTTCAGATTTGCCGGAGGCAAAGCTCGTATGAAACAAGATTTTACACCCCAGATGGCCTGCCCTTGAGGGCAAGGGCGGCCTACTGGTGAGCCGGATTTTGCGTAGGGCGGGCTTGACCCCAAGCCCAGCCCTTTTCATACTCTGTTTCTTTCTTGATCAAACTGGGCGGCTGCGGCCAGAGGCGGCGCTGAACACCGAACACCGTAAGTCTCGTCTCATACAAGTGACTTGTCCCAGCGCCCTGGTGCGGATGGGCATGGTCCTGACTTTTCCGCCCCTTGTCAA
>JAWLEI010000012.1:0-2954 GCA_041686195.1 Desulfovermiculus sp. | reverse complement strand
GCTGAACACCGAACACCGTAAGTCTCGTCTCATACAAGTGACTTGTCCCAGCGCCCTGGTGCGGATGGGCATGGTCCTGACTTTTCCGCCCCTTGTCAAGAAGCCCTGGCCTCAGGGTAAGCAATATTTGCCATTGGTTCCCAAATCCAGTATTACCTGGTCAGAGGGACTTCTTATGTTATGTGTAGCAAAGAATGGCCAATCAGGAGGGTGAAAAGAGAGAATGAATGCAGAACAGGTGCCAGGCACCAAGACAGGGACATACCGGGACAAGGTGGAGTCCATGGCCCACTGGCTTGAGGACAAAAAGGCCAAGGATATAGTGGTCCTGGATGTGCAGGCCATGAACAACCTGACCGAGGCGGTGCTCATCGTCTCAGCCGCCACCATCAGGCATGCCCAGGCCCTGGCTGACGGGCTGACGCAGTATTTCAAAGAGCAGGGCTACGAGCTGTTGGGTATGGAGGGGTATCAGATGGGGACCTGGATTTTAATTGACGCCAATGACGTGGTCATTCATATTTTTCAAGAGCAGGCCCGGTCCTTCTATCATCTGGAAAGCCTGTGGACCGGAGCACCCAGACTGTACGGCTGATCGCTGAGACTGGTTCGTTTTGCCATGCATGATCCAAGGAGTTTTTTAAATGACCACCTACACGCCGACCCTCCTGCTCATCCTGGATGGGTGGGGGCAGGGCGAGGCCAATGCGGGCAACGCCATACATGCCGCCCACACCCCGAATATGGATCACATCCTGGCCACAGCCCCCAGGTCGACGCTTACCTGCAATGGAGAAGCTGTAGGTCTGCCCAAAGGGCAGATGGGCAACTCAGAGGTCGGGCATTTAAACATCGGGGCCGGACGTATTGTCTTTCAGGATATTGTGCGTATCGACGCGGCCATCTCCGATGGATCTTTTTTCACCAATAAAGCCCTGGTGGACCTCATGGCCCAGGTCAGGGCCCGGGGCTCGGCCCTGCATCTGCTCGGCCTGGTCTCAGACGGGGGAGTCCACAGCCAGCAGAATCATCTCCATGCCCTGATCCGCATGGCCAGGGATCAGGGACTGGACAACGTGGTCATTCACGCCTTTCTGGACGGCCGGGATACATCCCCCAGCAGCGGGGTGGAGTTTATCCGTACCCTGCAGAAGACCCTGCAGGAGACAAAGGGAGGCCGCATCGGCACTGTCAGCGGCCGCTACTATGCCATGGACCGGGACAAGCGCTGGGACAGGACTTCCCTGGCCTATTCCGCCCTGGTCCAGGGGCAGGGAGAGGTGTGCCGGGATCCGGTCCAGGCAGTGGAAGAGGCCTATGCCAGGGGAGAAACAGACGAGTTCGTCCGACCCACGGTTATCGTGGATGCGAATCACAAGCCGGTCGGGAGCATTGACGATCAGGACGGGGTCTTTTTTTTCAATTTTCGGGCCGACCGGATGCGGCAGATGGTCCGGGCCTTGACGGAGCAGGGATTTGATGAGTTTGATGTCTCCTCCCGGCCCAGGCTGTGCCAGGCGGCCAGCATGACTGCATATGACGCCCGCTTTGATCTGCCTGTGGCCTTTGCTCCTCAGGAGCTTGTCAATATCCTGGGCCAGGTCTGCTCTGATCTTGGATTAAAGCAACTCCGGGTGGCGGAAACGGAAAAATACGCCCATGTAACCTATTTTTTTAATGGCGGCCAAGAGCAGCCTTTTCCCGGCGAAGAACGCATCCTGATCCCTTCACCCCAGGAGGTGGCCACCTATGATCAAAAGCCGGAGATGTCGGTCTATGCTGTGACCGATACCCTGGTCCAGGAATGGGAAAAGCAAAAGTTCACACTGATCGTCTGCAATTTCGCCAACCTGGATATGGTCGGACATAGCGGGAACTTTCAGGCTACCATCAAGGCCTGCGAGGCAGTGGACGCCTGTTTGGGCCGGGTCATGCAGTGCGTCTTTGGGTCCAATGGGCGAATGCTGGTCACTGCTGATCACGGCAATGCAGATGCCATGCTGGATGAACAGGGCGGAATCCTGACCGCACACAGCATGAACCCAGTGCCCTTGGTCTGGCTGGAAAACACATATCTGGCCGGCGGTCTTCGGGCCCAGGGGATCCTGGGGGACATCGCTCCGACCATCCTGGATATGTGGGACGTGGACAAACCAAAGGAAATGACCGGGCAAAGCCTGGTCCAACGCTGACGCGTGCCCTGCAGGGCACGCGTCAGCAGACAAAATCAGTTATCGGAGAGAAGTTAGAGATTATCAGACGGTAAACGGGAAGAGGTAAGCGGTAGGTGATAAGAGAAAAGAGAAGACAGAAAGTTTGATGAAAGCATAGATGGGAATTTTTTTTGCGCCACCCGCTTTCCGCCTGCCGCCGAACGCCGAACGAATAACGAAGCACGACGAACGAAGAACGACGAACGAATCACGGGGAACACATCAGTTATGCCCAACAAGCGCCTTTTGATGCCGGTCAAGCCGGAAGGCTTGGAGATTGTCTACTACTATCCCTGTCCGTCCTGCGGACGCAAGATTCCCCTGGTCGCTCCCTTGCAGCCGGCTATGGCCACCTGCGACCAGTGCGCCGTCCAGTTCCCGGTCGTCCCGGCCGACTCCCGCAGCGTGGAATATATCAAAACCATGCTCAATCAAGGCAAGGCCGGGATTGATCCGGATTTTGTTTGAGCGCTGCAGCGGGAATGAAACACAACTTGTACACGAGTTTTAAGCTTAATTCTTCTCTTGCATTGTTTGTGATGTGAAATTTGTCATTTGTGATTTTTGATCAAGGGAGAATCGGCAAGCGCTTTTCACTTCCCGCTTTCCGCCTCCCGCTTACCGCTTACCAAAGCACGAACTTGAGGCCCCATGCTCACAAGCGTCCTTGATCTTATCGGCAATACCCCCCTTGTCCCTCTTAGCAGAATCAATCCCAATCCGCAGGTGAACCTCCTGGCC
>JAWLEI010000011.1:0-57032 GCA_041686195.1 Desulfovermiculus sp. | reverse complement strand
TTGACCGGGCATAAGACGTTTGGCAACCGCGGGTGCGAGGCTATTGTTCGCAGCACGGTGGCCGCCTTGCGGAAAGTCCATGGTGAGGTGGAAGTGCTGGTCCCCTCAGGTAACATCGAACAAGATAGCACCCAGTGGCCGGAGGCAAAGGAAAACGGAGTCGAGTTCGTGACTGCGTTCACGCCATGGCATACGCGGTACTGGGTGCACGCCCAGCGGCTGCCGCTGGCGTTTTTAAAGCGGGCCGGGTGGCCGTTTCCTTTCCCGACTTGGGTGAAGGAGCAGATTGCGTCCGTGGATGTGGTATTATCCGTGGGGGGCGACAACTACTCCCTTGATTATCGCCTGCCTTCGCTTTTGATGGGAATGGACGGGCTGGCCATGGAGATGGGTAAGCCTGTGGTGCTCTGGGGAGCATCGGTGGGTCCTTTTGAACGCGAACCAGACTTTGTGCCCGCCATCCGACGTCATCTGGGGCGCATGGATCTGATTCTGGTGCGAGAGAGTGTCTCCTTCGAATACCTCACTGAGACGCTGGGGCTGGACAACGTGAAGCAAATGGTCGACCCGGCGTTTACCCTTGCGCCGGAGGCGGTGGATGACGTATCGTTCTGGCCGGAATCAGCCGAGCAGGGGATGATCGGGCTGAATATCAGCCCCCTTATCGAAAGATACAAGAAGCCGCAGCAGACTCTTATCATGGAAGTGGAAGGTTTTATCCGCGCTGTGGTCGAACGCGGTTTTTCGGTCCTGCTTGTGCCCCATGTGATGCCTCTGGGTGGTGCCGGCAAGAACAACGATGCGGCTTACATGAACAGCCTCCTGAAACGTTGTGCCGACCTCGGAAGACGCCTGTCCATGACGCCAAGCGACCTCAATGCCGCCCAGATCAAGCACATCGTCAGCCATCTTCGCTTCTTCATCGGCGCACGCACCCATGCCGCCATCGCCGCGCTCTCATCCGGTGTGCCCACCATTTCCATTGCCTATAGCGTCAAGGCGCGCGGGATAAACCGGGATCTGCTCGGAGATGAATGGATGGTGATGCCGACTCCTGATCTCAGCACCCGCACCCTCTTAACGGCAATGGAAAATCTGGTCGAACAGGAACCCTGCGTAAAGGAAAAGCTCCGTTCAACCATGCCGGAATATGTCCAACGAGTGGAAACAGCCCTTGAAACATGCGGGACCGTTCATGGCTGAATTTGCAATGGCGGAGGTATCGGTAGTGATTCCTTGCTACCGCTGCAAGGACACCATCGAACGCGCGGTGGCCTCAGTGGCTGCGCAGACCCTCATCCCTGCCGAGGTCATCTTGGTGGAGGACCGCAGCGGCAATGGAACCATAGATGCACTCCATGCTTTGCAGAATCGGTACCCGGATGGATGGGTCCATGTAATCAGGCAGCCGGAAAACCGTGGGCCGGGCGAGGCACGGAACGCTGGCTGGGAACGTGCAGAGCAGCCTTATATCGCCTTTCTTGATGCCGATGACAGCTGGCATCCCCAGAAGATAGAGATCCAGTACCGGTGGATGTGTAAACATCCGGATGTCGTTTTGACAGGTCACGCCGTACGACGGTTGGCCGATGATGAAGAGGCGACCAGCGCTTCGCGCGTTGATACAATGAATGCGGAGTTCTACCTGGTCACAAGAAACCGTCTGCTTTGGTCAAATCGCTTCCCGACTCGATCTGTCATGTTGCGTCGAAACCTGCCGAGCCGATTTGCCCCCGGAAAGTATTATTCTGAAGATTACCTGCTGTGGCTGAGCATCGCTTGTGAGGGCCAAAAAATTGCCCGGTGTGACCTGCCGTTGGCATTCCTGCACAAGGCGTCATATGGTAAAGGCGGACTTTCAGGGCAGTTATGGAGGATGCAAAAAGGCCAATTGGATACATATGCCAAGGTGTTGCAATCAGGCTGTATCGGTAAGCCTTTGTATGCTTTTTTGGTCGCATGGTCATGTCTAAGGTTTTTGCGGCGAGCGTTAATACAAGGCATGCGATGATTTAGTCGACCACGATGTTTTTGCTGTGAGTGCCTTGTCAAATACGCATGGCCTCAAATCAGCAAGGGGGGGGTCTATATGTGCGACATTTGAGATGAGCCCGGGCACTACACTAGTGTCTTGGCATATCTCGATTGACGTACAAAAAGAAACACCCCCCTTGGACTTCCCCCTCGAGGGGACCTGATGTGCCCAGTACGGGTTTGGTTCAAAAAGAATACGGAAATCGCAGCCCGCCTGGGAATTTCGCGCAAGACCGTGTACAACATCCTGGCCCAAGCCTGAATTACCCATTTCGCGTCAAACGCGATATGGGTACAGAGGAATGCAACGTGCAGAAGCCCATAGTTATCTTCGCCGCCAACCGCGGCTACGCCCTGACCAGCTCCCGTACTTTGCTTATCCGGCATTTCCTGTCCTCTGGCTGGGAGGTGGTTTTGGCCACAGCGGATGACAAAGAGAGCCGTTCGTTGTGCGAGATGGGGGCGAATCTGGAGCCGGTTGTTTTTAACCGGGGCGGGTTTTCCCCTGTGACTGATATTAAAGCCTACCGCCGTTTGCTTGCCATCTATAAAAAATGGCGTCCTGCCCTTGTTCAGCATTTCCATGCCAAGCCGGTTATTTTGGGGCCTTTGGCCGCCAGGCGGACCTTGGGGAATGTAGTGCGGGTGGTCAATGCCATTACCGGCCTGGGGCATGCGTTTATTGTCGGAGGGTTAACATCCCGCTTGGCTGGCATGGGATATGGATTGGCTCGGCCCCGCACTGATGCCATTATATTCCAAAATCGGGATGATCGAGCGCTGTTTGTACACAGGGGCTGGGTGGATGCAGAAAAGGCCAGGCTTATCCCTGGATCCGGGGTGGATGTGGAGCGGTTCGCCGTGACTGATCGGGACGAGCGGGATGGTTCGTCCCCGGTTGTGGTCATGCTGGGACGGCTCTTGGGCCAGAAAGGCGTTCCAGAATTTGTGGAGGTGGCCAAGCGGATTCAGGCCAAATGGCCAGGGGCAAGGTTTATCTTGGCTGGAGAGGAAGATCCTGTGCATCCGGATGCAGTGACTGCGAAGAGGGTACGGGAGCAAAAGAGTGTAAAGTACCTGGGCAGACTCACTGATGTCAGGCCCTTGCTGGCCCAGGCCGATCTGCTCCTTTTCCCCTCGTATTATAGAGAAGGCCTGCCGCGGGGGATTCTGGAGGCTGCTGCAAGCGGCCTGCCCACTATCGCTTTTGACGTGCCCGGTGTCCGGGATGCAGTCCGGGACGGTGAGACAGGATATCTTGTTTCCTACCCGGATATCGAGGCCTTGACTCAAAGAGTCCAGGAACTCATCGAAGATTCACAACAACGGCTGCACATGGGCCGGGCTGCCCGGAAGATGGTGGAAAAGGAATTTGATATCCGTGTTGTCCAAGCGCGGTACCTGGATGTGTACCGGGAACTTGGGGTCGAGATTTGAGTGGGAGAAAGAATTGACCAACGGAGCTCTCGGAATGTTATGGAAAAAAAGCACTACCCTCCTCGCGTCAAACGCAAAGTGTATAATTCAGAGCGCATGTACACATTTCGCGTTAAGCGCGATATGTATAGGCAAGAGATGCAATACAAGCCACTCATCATTATCGGCGCTCCCCGCTCCGGCACCAACATGCTGCGCGATGTGCTGACTTCACTGCCGGCTGTGGCTACCTGGCCGTGCGATGAGATCAACTACATCTGGTGGCATGGGAATGTGCGCTATCCTTCGGATGAATTTACCCCGGACATGGCCAGGCCGGAGGTGCGGGGGTATATCCGGAGACAATTTGACTGGGTAGCCAAGAAATATCAGGCACAGACTGTAGTGGAAAAGACCTGCGCCAACTCATTGCGGGTGGGGTTTGTGGATAAGGTGGTCCCGGAAGCAAAGTATGTTTTTATCCGCCGGGATGGATTGGATGCTGTAGGTTCGGCTGTCAAGCGGTGGAAGGCGAAGCTGGATATCCCCTATCTGGCCCGCAAGGCCCGCTTTGTGCCTTTGACCGATCTTCCTTATTACGGAATACGGTATTTTGTAAACCTGATACCCAAGATGATTTCCAGCCAAGCCCGTGTGTCTTTTTGGGGGCCGAAGCTGGATGGGATGGGTGACCTGCTGGCCAGGTATTCTTTAGAGGAAGTCTGTGCCATCCAATGGAAGCGCTGTGTGGACAATGCGGCTTTGGCCCTGGCCCATATCTCTGAAAAGCGCTGGATTGAGGTCGGATATGAGGATTTTGTCCGGAATCCAGGCCAAGATTTGCAGCGAATTATTGATTTTTTGGGTTTTGGCCTGTCTTCCAATACTATTGAGCAAGCGGTTATGAACGTGTATTCGAAGAGCATTGGCAAAGGGCGAAAGATGCTTGGAACGGCCAATTCTCAGCGCTTGATTCCCCAGATCCAGGATACCATGAAACGGTATGGGTATAGTTGATGCGACCATGATAAGTGGCAGGCACTACTGTATTGTCATGCCTTGGGTGTCGCAAAAGAAGAAACACCCCAACCCCCCTCAAGGGAGGACGAAGAGGGAAAACCGACAACGTGCAATTGATGCGTCACTACTGCTGTGGAGCAGACCCTATATGTCTGAGAAAATAGCAAGCCTTAATGTTGTTCAAAGACTTGCCAAGCGCAGCGTCGATTTTTTAGGTGCGGTTATTGGTTTAATCCTTACTGTGTGGATCATTTTGCCTGCCTGGGTGCTGGCAAGCATTGACACCCGCAAAAGCGGTTTTTTCACTCAGGACCGGGTGGGCAAGGACGGCCGGATTTTTCGGGTCATCAAGGTCAGAACTATGCGCGAGGTGTCCGGTATGGACACAACAGTGACTACGGGTACTGATCAGCGGATCACCAGCTTGGGCCGTTTCTGGCGGAAGAGCAAAATAGACGAGCTGCCGCAGCTGATAAACGTGCTCAAAGGGGATATGAGCTTCGTGGGTCCCAGGCCGGATGTGCCGGGATATGCGGATCTCTTGGAGGGCAAGGACCGGGTTGTCCTTTCCGTGCGGCCGGGCATAACCGGGCCGGCCACCTTGAAATACCGCAATGAAGAAGATCTCCTTGCAAACAAGGACGATCCGGAAGCATATAACCTCAATGTCATTTGGCCGGACAAGGTTCGGCTGAATAGGGAATATGTCCAGAATTGGTCCTTGTGGAAGGATTTGAAGTATATTTGGCAGACTGTGGTTCACTGAACAGGAGAAGAGATTTGCCCACGGAACACTCGGAATGGAACGGAAAGGGGGATGGACCTTTTCCTGCCGGGAAAAAGAGCCCGGCAGGAAAAGGTCCCTATCGCCATGAGGCTATGAAGAGTTTTGTCGGGGCAGAGGCCAAGGATAAATGGAGAAGTATGCAGGGGATTAATGCGGATTTTTATACAGGTCGTCATGGGTCAGGATGCGCAGGAGCCTGAGTGGTGATGTCCAATCCGGGCTTCCTGAGGGAAGATAGGCAGAAGGTTCAAAGGAGATCCGATACATTTTGTCCACCCTGGCAGACCATGCACTTGGATCGTTTGAAATCCGTTCGATGTGAAGTCCTGGATGAAAAGGATTCACTTCCAAAAAAATCAGGCACTTGGCAACTTTTTTGATCAGGGCCTTATTGCTTTTCAGTTTTTCCAGGTCAGCAGAAAATTTTTTACTTGGTATCATCTCGGGCATCGGCTAGCTCCTGATCAAACCATTCTGGGAAGGCTCCCGGCCCTGATCCCCTGGCTTCCTCGAGCTTGGATAAGCCCTCAGCATTGAGTTCTATTGCCCGGTGTATTGCAACTGGGTAGAGAGTTATGGCCCCACCGGGTTCGACTGCGAGTTCCAGATGGGAACCGGGTCCAAGCCCTAGATCTTTGCGTAATGAAGAAGGCAAGCTGATGCTTCCTCTTTTATCAATTGTAACTAACATGCCCTTCTCCTTGTTTTTTTGAGTATACGAGGTCATTGCCGAGAGAAAACGCATTTAGGGAAACAATGTACGTGCAATATGACAAAATGTCAAGATACGCTATATAACAAAATGATCATTCAATATAAGGAAGAGTAGAGCCCACGAAACACTCGAAAAAAAAGAATAGTAATTTAATACCTATCGCCTTGGCGATCTGTATTAAACTTTCGTGTCATTTCGGGTGCTTCGTGGGCAAAACTCTTTCTCTTTCCAATAGCTAAAATTTCGAGGTTTTCATGCTCAATTCACCCTTTTCCCCCTGGCCTGTATTTGCCCCTGATGAGCAGGAAGCGGCCCTGAGACCTCTTGTTTCCGGGCGGGCGAACTACTGGACCGGAGAGGAAGGCCGCGAATTTGAAAAGGAATATGCAGCCTCCATCGGCCGCAGATACGGGATTGCCCTGGCCAACGGCACTCTGGCCCTGGAGCTGGCCCTGACGGCTGGAGATATCGGCCCAGGCGATGAAGTGATCACCCCCTGCCGGACCTTTATCTCTTCAGCCAGTGCTGTGGCCATGCGCGGGGCGACTCCTGTGTTCTGTGACGTGGATCTGGTGTCCCAGAATATGACTGCAGAAACTCTCCGGTCCGTATGCACAGAACGAACCAGGGCCGTGATCTGTGTCCACCTGGCCGGCTGGCCCTGCGATATGGATCCCATTTTAAGGCTGGCTGAGGAAAAGAGGCTGTGGGTGATCGAGGACTGTGCCCAGGCTCACGGTGCGCAGTACAAGGGCCGGCCGGCCGGCTCCCTGGGTCACATGGGGGCTTTTTCCTTTTGTCAGGACAAGATCATGTCCACCGGCGGGGAAGGAGGCATGCTGGTCCTGGATGATGATGAGCTGTGGAAAAAGGCCTGGGCCTTCAAGGACCACGGCAAGAGCTGGAAGGCGGTGTATGAGCGGGAGCATCAGCCGGGTTTTCGCTGGCTGCACGAGTCTTTGGGCACCAACTGGCGGATGACCGAGATGCAGGCGGCCATCGGCCGGGTGCAGTTGGGAAAACTGAAGACTTGGGTTGTCAGGCGGCGGGAATATGCAGCCCGACTGACAAAGACCTTCCGGGAGCTGCCAGGATTGCGGGTCACTGAGCCTGGGAGCGATTTTTACCATGCCTACTATAAATACTATGTGTTTGTCCGGCCGGATGAACTGCGGTCTGGATGGGACCGGGCCCGGATCATGAACGAGGTCAACGCCCGGGGCGTGCCCTGCCTGAGCGGAATCTGCCCGGAGATTTATCTGGAGAAGGCTTTTGAAGCGCATGGAGCATGGAGCATGGAGCATGGGGAGGAGAGACTGAGGGACAGAGGCCAGAGAACAGAGGTCAGAGAACAAATGACTGAGGACGGAGAACTGAAGACAGAGGACGGAGGGCCAAGGACCAGGGGATTAGTGTATTGTCATGCCTTGGGTGTCGCAAAAGAAAAAACACCCCCCAACCCCCCTCGAGGGGGGACGAAGAGGGAAAACCGACACCGTGCAATTGACGCGTCACAAGGGGAAGAGGGGCCAAGAGAGACAAAGAGAGAAAGACTGCCGGTGGCCAGGCAGCTGGGGGAGACGAGTTTGATGTTTCTGGTCCATCCTACGCTCACAGCCCAGGAGATCAATGCCACGTGCCAGGCTGTGGCTGAGGTAATGCAGAAGGCGGTATGAGGATCTATAGAAACTTTCTCTATGTCCTGCTCATTGATGCATTCCTGCTTTGTGCGTCATTGTATGCAGCTAACCTGATCCGGTTTGATCTTAATGTGCCCAGCAGGCACCTGGAACTATATTTTTGGGCCCTGCCTGTGGTCCTTTCGGTCAAGCTGGGAGTATTTTATTTTTTTGATCTGTATCACGGCATGTGGCGTTATACCAGTATTTTTGATCTCATAAACGTGATCAAGGCCTCTTTTTTCAGCACCCTGCTTATCGTTTTTCTCCTTTTGTATATCAATCGTTTTCAGGGATATTCCAGGTCGGTATTTGTCATCGATCTGCTTTTGACCGTTCTTCTGATCTCCGGCTTTCGGATCGCGCTGCGTTTCTATTATGAAGGGTTCATCAAAGACCTGGCCCTGGATGCGTTCTGGGAAAACATACTTGGACAGAAAGGGGATCCTTCCAGCAGCCAGAAAAAGCTCCTGATCATCGGTGCTGGCGACTGCGGCGAAAAGATGTACCGCGAAATACGAAATAACGGCCGGCTCCACTACAAGGTGGTCGGATTTGTGGATGACGACCCGGTAAAGGTGGGCAAAAAAATTCATGGCATTCCGGTTCAAGGTCCGGTGGCTCAACTCCGGGAAATCGGACAAAGGACGAAGGCCAACGAAGTGCTCATTGCCGTGCCTTCGGCACGAGGCCAGGAGATGCGGCGCATAGTTCAGTACTGCAAGCAGAGCGGACTTGCATACAAGACGGTGCCCAGCATGGGCGAGCTCATTGACGGGCGGGTAAACTACAGCTCCATCCGCGATGTTGCCTATCAGGACCTGCTGGGCCGGGAGTCCGTCAGACTGGACCAGGAAAAGATCGGCGTCTATCTTCGTGGCCAGTGTGTGCTGGTCACCGGTGCCGGGGGATCGATCGGTTCGGAGCTCTGTCGGCAGATCTGTCAATATCGACCCGAGAGACTTGTGCTCTTTGAGCGGGGAGAAAATCTCCTCTATCATGTTGAACTGGAGGTGCGGAAGAACTTTCCACATATTGAGATTGTTCCTTTGCTTGCAGACGTCCAGGACTCCGAGCAGGTAGAGCGTTTCTTTGGACAGTACCGCCCGCAAACCGTATTTCATGCCGCTGCCTACAAACATGTTCCCATGCTCGAAAATCAGCCCTGGAGTCCGGTGAAGAACAACATTCTGGGGACGTCCAATCTGATACAGGCTTCCAATAAAGTCGGTGTGCAACGCTTTGTTTTCGTGTCCACAGATAAGGCGGTCCGCCCGGCCAATATCATGGGAGCATCCAAGCGGGTGACCGAGATGCTGATCCAGAGTCAGAACAGCAGCAAAAAATCACAGGACCCCCGGTTTGTCAGTGTACGCTTTGGAAACGTGGTGGGAAGTGCAGGCAGCGTGGTGCCTCTCTTTCAACAGCAAATTAAGCAAGGGGGGCCGGTCACAGTGACCCACCCGGATGTGACCAGGTATTTCATGACTATTTCCGAAGCGTGCCAGTTGATTCTGCAAGCAGGAGGAATGGGTCAGGGGGGCGAAATCTATATCCTGGACATGGGCCGATCCATCCGGATCGTGGATATGGCCCGCGACCTGATTCGGCTTTCGGGGTTAGAGCCCGAACAGGACATCACTATCCAGTATACCGGGCTCCGGCCGGGGGAAAAGCTCTTTGAGGAGCTCATAGCTGCGGGAGAAGGCGTTTTGCCCACTGAGCATGAAAAGATCATGGTGGTCAGGGGGGCTGAGGGTGGTGATCCGGGTAATCTTGAGGAAAAAATCGAAGGCCTGGTCCAGGCTGCCCAAAACCAGGACGAAGAAAAAATACGGACCCTTTTCAGGCAAATCGTTCCGGATTTTCAGGAAAGGTAAAGACATAACCAAGGCTGCCTGTCTATGCAACGAGATTCGAGCAAAGGACCCCTGTGCCTGTTTATCTTCGTGGTTACATACGCCCTGACCCTCGGCCTGCGAATGTACGAAGCCCCGGCATGGGACAATTCAGCCTTTTTCATCCAGGGTGAAAAGATCCTGGCCACTCATGATGCCTATGCCTGGCTGGCCGGGGCCGAGGGAGTGGGACGCAAGGCAGGAGCAGCTCTTTCAGATATAACTTTCTGGGTTCACTCATTAACTGGTATTCAGTACGGCAACCTGGCTTTTTGGCTCCCGGCTCTGATTTCACCTTTGGTTGTCATCCCCCTCATACTCTTAGGCCGGCACTGGCGTCTGGAGGAAGGGGCTCTGGCCGCCGGGGGGCTGGCTGCCGGGTGTCTGGGATTTTTTTTGCGCACCCGGTTAGGCTTTTATGATACCGACCTCCTGGCTCTTTTTTTTCCGCTCATGTTCGCCGTTCTGCTGATCATTGGTCTTTCCCCCTACCTTCGTTCTCATTGGACCACTAGAGAGGAAGATTTTTGTGCATTCAACCCGGCGCACAGGAAGCGGTTTCTGTTTCACTGCCTGGGCACAGGTCTGGTCGGCCTCGTATATATGTGGTTTTATTCCAAGGCCAGCCCCATTCTTTTGACCTGTCTGGGAACTGCTGGCCTGTGCATCCTGATCCTGGCTCCTACCTGGCGTCAGGCCGGTTGGCTGGGGCTGGGCCTTCTGATCACAGCGGCTCTGTCCTTAGGAAGTGTGCCCAGCTGGCTGGGGATTGCCGCCGTGTTCTGGCTTCTGTGGCGCAGGCCAAAATGGCTTGAGTCTGATACAGGCTTAAAATGGTGTCTGCTTGGACTGGCACTTATCATTGTTCTGGATGCCAATCTGCTTTTTTTGTTCTGGTCCCAGACAATCAAGGTCTTAAAATATGCCAAGGTCTTTTCAGTCGAACCTGGGGGTGAAGGAGGCCTGAACCTGCCGGTAGTGGGTCAAAGTATCCGGGAGGTCCAAAATCTTGACGTATCAAACATCATTCACCGGGTGGCCGGCAATTGGGTTGTATTTGGTGTGGCTGTTCTGGGCTTGGGCTATGTACTTTATGTCTATCCTTTAAGTCTTGTTTTTGTGCCTTTGCTCGGGCTTTCCCTGTTTTCTTTTGTCCTGGGCAATCGGTTTACAATGTACGGCGGGACCGTCCTGGGCATTGGTCTGGGCTTTGGGGCCAGCCTGCTCCTGCTGCGTCTTCATATGCGAAAGAGCCTGCGGGTCGGGGTCCAGCTTGTGCTCTGCGTGCTGATTTTACTTCCTTCCTGGGAGATAGCCACCGGTCTGAGCCCGGCCCCTATCCTGCCCAAGCCCTATGCCCGGACTTTTTTGGAACTCAAAGAAAAAACCCCAAAAGACGCCCGCCTCTGGCAATGGTGGGACTACGGCTATGCCGCTCAGTACTATGCGGAGCGGATCACCTTTGGGGATGGCGGGGTGCATGGAGGAAATATTCTTTATCCTTTGGCCAGGGTGCACATGGCCCACTCCCCACGCCAGGCCCGGCAGCTTATGCAGCACATTACTGTCAGCCAGCAGGAGGAGTTTACGGCCAACAGTACCAAGTATAAAAACATGGACACATTCTGGAAGCCCTATCTGGCCGATCCGGTGGCCGGGCTGGAGGACATGGGTGCTGCCCAGGCTGAGGAGTTTGTGCATTCACTGGCTGAAGAAAAGCTTGATTGGCCTGGGGATTTGCCGCCTCAATACTTTGTTGTTTCCTGGGAGAACCTTCAGCTGGCCTACTGGATCAGCTACTACGGCACCTGGGATCTGGTCAGGGGCGGGGCTGATCAGGGCCGAATTCAGCAGGTGAAGGGAGAGGTAAATTTTGATCTGGATAACGGGAGCATGCAGCTTTCGCAAAAAAAGCTGGAGCTCAGCGGACTGGACGTGGTAGATAAAGAAAATCCCAGACATTTCAGCTGGTCCAATACCGGCGGGACTTACGCCATTCTCAACCCCCATTCTCAGGAACTCTATCTCCTGGATGAAAAAATTTATCAGTCCATGATGGTTCAGATGCTCATTCGGGATCCAAAGCGGTTTGAGCCGGATTTTGACGTGGAAGTGGATAATTTCCCCTGGGCTCGGGCCTACAGAGTGGAGCAGTGACGCGGCCGAATTCCCGGTTGCCTGGTTTCTCCACTACAGGCAGGATAAACGGTCACACCAGCACCCCACCCAGAGTGTGGGAGCCATAAGACCTCAGCCCGGGAAAGGAAAAAAATACATACTTACACATTAAAGCGGAAAGTTATGATGTCTCCGTCCCGGACGATGTAGTCCTTGCCTTCCAGCCGGAGCACTCCCTTGTCCTTGGCCTCCTTGAAGTCCCGCACGGTGCAGAAATCTTCCCAGCTTAAGACCTCGGCCCGGATAAATCCCTTTTGCAGATCAGAGTGGATGACTCCGGCCGCCTCCGGGGCGGTTGAGCCTTGAGCTACCTTCCAGGCCCGGACCTCTTTTTCTCCAGCAGTAAGAAAGGTGATCAGCCCCAAAAGGGTGCTGGTTTTGGTGATGATCCGGTCCAGGGCGGACTGGGTCAGACCCAGGTCCTGAACGAACTCCTGCCGCTCATCAATATCCTCGATTTCGGTCAGCTCCCGCTCCAGCTTGGCGCTTAAGGCCAGATGGGCCTGGCCAGGCGAGTCTTCCGGGACCTGGCGGTCCAGGTCGGTGTCCGGTACATTCCATACATAGAGCACCGGCTTGGCGGTCAAGAAACAAAATCCTCGCAATTCAGGGGCCTGGGCCAGTTCAGGGATTTCCCGCAAGGGTTTTTCCTGCTCTAAGGCCTCCCTGGCCCGAACCAGTAAAGTCTCTTCCTGGGCGCTGACCAGAGTCCGGTCTTTCTTTTTGTCCAGGGCCAGGCGTTCCAGGCGTTTTTCAATCACAGCTAGGTCGGTAATCAACAGATCAGTTTCGATATCCTGGTACTGCTCAAATGGGTCCTGCAGTCCGGAAAAGGCGTCCAGCACAGTGACCAGACAATCATGCGGCCGGATGGCACTTTGCACCCGCTGGCCGAGTCCGTGTCCCTTGCCGCTGCCGCCGGGAATATCCACATACTCAATCTCGGATGGGGTGACCTTGCGGGGTTTGAACAACCGGGCCAGGGGTTCCAGCCTGGGCTCGGGAACTTTCACCATAGCCCGGTCGGTATGCAGGCCCCCAGGTCCGGCCAGGGCCCGGAAGAGTTCGCTCTTGCCGCTGCCTGAAAATCCATAAATTGCTGTTTTCATAAGTTTTCTCTTGCAGGTATGGTCCCTAAGAGGCCTTTGACCACAGGAGCCAGCCGGTTGACGATAAAGGTGATACCCCGGGCATTGGGGTGCAGTCCGTCCGGCAGGGTCAGATCCGGGTTGCCCGCTACCTGGTCCAGAAAGTCCGGAAACAGGGTCAAAGAATAGGCCTGAGCCAGGTCCGGATACAGGGAGTTAAATTCTTCGGCCTCTGGTTCAGGTATGCCGGGTACAGCGGTAAATCCGGCCAGGAGCACCGTTGCTCTGGCCTGCCGGCAGGCCAGAATCAAGTGTTCCAGGTTGGTCTTGATCCGCTGGGGAGATATGCCCATAAGGATGTCGTTGATCCCGAGTTCCAAAATGACCATATCTGGTGGGCGGCGCAGGGCAGCCTGGATGCGCCTGAGACCGCCGGACGTCGTATCTCCGGAAATGCCGTGGTTGGCAATCCTCACCCGGCAGCCTTCGGTCTGCAGACGATCCGATAATTGCCTTGGCAGGCAGGCCTCGGCAGGCACTCCGAAGCCAGCGGTCAAACTATCCCCAAACGCGCAAATGTCAATCATGGTCACCTTTTTAATCTCTGGGATCTCGGCCTTTGGCGATTTTGCCTCGGGCCAGCTTCCAGCCCAGCATGCCCCAGGCCAGGGCAGCTACGTGGTGGTAGCCCATTCTTCGCAGCCGCATGGCCGCGAATGCCGAGCGGTGTCCGGTGGAGCAGACCACAACCAAAGGCTGATGAGCGGTAAAGGGCAGTGGTTTGGGCCGGGCCAGCAAATCCGGCCGGTTGACGGCCGATGGGATGTGGGCCAGGCGGTATTCGGCAGGAGTGGAAACGTCGATGATAAACGGACCCTTGCGGTGGAGCATGTCTTTGAGGTCCCCTGGCAAAACCCGGCGCAGGCCCAGGGCATACCACAAAAGATCCCAGAGCGGAAAGGCCAGGACCAAGACAATGAATATGGTTTGAAGCCAGAACATGCCCGGCAGACTATCCAAGAGCCGGACAATGATCAACTGCTCATTATAGACAGGGCCAAGGAATCACCCTGCTCCTTGGCAGACCAGGCCCTGAGGAGTTATTCGGATCTCTTTGTTTCCCGGGAACTGGAAGCGTTTGTGCCAGGTCCGCATCTCCCAGGCCCGATCCACTTGAAAGAGAGTTCCGGCCAGGACCTGACCGGGACCGAGGCGGTCCAGAACATTTCGATACCAGCGCAGACGCTGGGCCGGATGGAGACAGTTCAACCGCTGGGCAGGAAGGAGAATGCCCTGGGGCAGAGTGTGCTCATACGTGAGGTGCTCCTGGAGGTCTTGATCCCAGTAATGTCTGTCCACCCGGGCCTGACGCCACAGATCGGCTGTTTGCTGTAAAAAGCCGGGATTTTCCTGCAGGAGCAAAGGGATGATTCTCTGCCGGATACGATTGCGGGTAAAGTGAAGGTCCTGGTTGGAGCTGTCCTCCAGCCAGGTGTGGCCACAGGCCTGGACAAAATCAGCCAGATCCTGCTTAGGCGTGAGCAGAAAGGGGCGCAGGATCCGGGACACAGGATTCCAGGCCGGCATGCCGGCCAAGGCCGGCCAGCCAGTGCCCCGGACCTGGCGCATGAGCGTGTCTTCAGCCAGATCGTTGAGGTGGTGGGCGGTGAGCACAAAGTCGGCTCCGAGCTTCTTTGCTGTGCGGGTCAAAAAACGATAGCGCAGGGTGCGCCCGGCTTCTTCCAGGCCCAGATTCCGGCGTCGGGCATAGATGGAGACGTTTGTACGGCCCTGATAAAGAGCGATATGCAGATCCTGACACAGAGCTTGCAGGGAAGCAGCCTCGGAATCCGCTTCTGGGCGCAGGCCATGGTGCAGGTGGACGGCCTTGAGCTTTGTGTTCAGTCGAGGCAGAGTTAGGCGGGCCCAGAGAAGCAGAGCGGTGGAATCTACTCCCCTGGATACGCAGAGCAAAGTGGTGCGGCCGGACAAACTCAGTCCCAGCTCACGGTAAACAAAAGATGAAATATTCAGGCAGAAATGGGCCCACTTGGAAGGAAGTTTTTGCAGGGTGAGAATGGGCATGATGGTCTTAGACCCCAAGCCCTAACTCCCGAATGGCTGCATCCACCATACCGATGCCGTAGGCCCTTTGCTCCTGGGTGGCGAATGCGATGCAGTCGCAGCGGAAAGTCTGCCTGGCCCGGACCAGGAGCTCCAGCTTGATCCAGGTGGAACCGGTCTCCAGGCTGAGCAGAAAGGGTCCGCACGAAGACAGGTGCTCTTGCTGTCTGGGGGTCAGCACTTCCTGGGGCAGCTCAAACCAGAGGATGCCCTGCATGGGACCAGGTCCGACGCTTTCCTGCAGCCGAAGGGACAGCTGTTCAACCTGCTCCGGGAGCATTTCATCAATCATGTACGAGCGCATATCGGTGTCCTTCAATATGTCATGAGGGTGAGTTTTTCTTTTTTCCGGCATGGGCGTCGTTCGGAACAGGGTCCTGGTCCAGATCGAACATGCGTCTGGTCAGAGAGACGTAGTACTGGGCCTGGTCCTGTTCCTGGCCCCTGCGTTTGAGAAAGGCAATGGCCGGGTGGTAGAGCTTTTTGGCTATGGATTGAGCCAGGGTGTGCACCGCCTGTTCCATTTCCGGGGAAACATCCGGTCCAAGGCGCTTGAGAGTCCGTTCAGCCTCCTTGCGGGCCAGGCATTCGCCCTGGTGTAAGAGATCAACAATGGTCGGGGTCAGTTCCAGAGAATGCAGCCAGTCCTGAAACTTGTCCACTTCCTGACCCACAATCTCCTGGGCCAGACCGGCTTCCTCCCGCCGCTGGGCCATGTTCTCTTCCACCACCCCCTTTAAATCGTCAATGTCGTACAAATAGACATTGTCCAGCTGGTTTACGTCCGGGTCGATATCCCGGGGGACGGCGATGTCGATGAAGAACATGGGCCGGTTTTTGCGCTGCTTAAGGATGGGCTGCATGTCCCGAGCGTGCAGGATGGGCAAAGTGGCCCCGGTAGAGCTGATAACGATGTCGGCCGCGGGTAGATGAGAGTGGAGATCACAATAGGAAATGGCCTGGGCCTCAAAGCGCTCGGCCAGCTCCTGGGCCCGGCTTAAGGTCCGGTTGGCCACTACGAGTTGGTTCAGGCCTGAGTTCAGGAGGTGGGTGGCGGCCAGTTCAGCCATTTCCCCGGCTCCAATGAGCAAGGCTCGCTGGTGCGAGAGATCGCCGAAGATCTCTCTGGCCAGCTCCACGGCGGCAAAACTGATGGACACTGCGCTCTGGGCGATGCGGGTCTCGCTGCGCACCCGTTTGGCCACGGAAAAGGCCTTATGCATCAAGCGGTTGATGATAGTCCGGGTGGTCCCCTGTTCTACGGCCTGGCGGTAAGCCTGCTTGAGCTGGCCCAGGATCTGGGGCTCGCCCACGACCATGGAATCCAGGCTGGAAGCGACCCGGAATATGTGTTCAACTGCTGCAACACCCTGGAAGGTATAGATATGCTGGGTAAGGAGTTCAGGATCCTGGCCGCACAGAGTGGACCATGCAGATACAATGGGAGTGACCGGATGTTGCCCGTTGCCCACCACAGCCAGAACTTCCACCCGGTTGCAGGTGGATATGGTCAGGGCTTCCTGTACAGGGCTGTGGGCTCCGAACAGGGCCAGTTCCCGCGGTCCGGTATCCGGCAGGGCAAACTGTTCCCTGACATCTACGGGTGCGGTCCGGTGATTGAGTCCTACCAGAATGATTTCTTGAGACATGGATCAGGGCCGAAAGCTGTGATGGGTTGGCAGAAAAAAGTTGATTGCAGCCATGGATACCAGACAGAGGACAAAAAGCCAGGAGGCCAGGAGGGCCGGCTTGCGTCCCTTCCAGCCCAAGGCCAGACGTTGATGAAAGAGATAGGCAAACAGAAACCAGATGATCACACTGGCCAGTTCCTTGGGATCCCAGGAAAAGGCCTGCCCCCAGGTAAAGTCGGCCCACAAAAATCCGGCCAGCATGCCGATGGTAAACAAGGGAAAGCCTGCACTCACCGCCCAGTGATTGACCCGGTCGCAGTTGAGCAGGGCCGGGAAGTCGCGGCGCCATCTGCCCGGCTTGGTCTTGTGCTTGATCTGCCCATCCACATACAGGTAACAGACCCCGGCCCCGAAGGCCATGGCCAAAAGGGCGATGCTCACAAACAGGGCGGCCACATGCAGGCTGAACCACAGGCCGCTGAGCTGGGCCGGGATTGCCAGGTCAGGGGCCTGGACCAGCATGGACGAGGAAAAAAGGATGAGGGCCAAAGGAGCAGCGGTCAAGGCCAGAAACTGGATTTGGAGTCTCCACCACAGGAGATTATAGAGCAAAAGAAAGGTCCAGGCTAGAAGGCTGATGTAGAATTGGCCCTGCGTTGCAGCAAAAGCGGGATTGGCAATCAGGTTCAGGACCAGATCAAAACTGTGCAGGACAAAGCCAAGCCCGAGCCAGACCAGAGCCACTTGCTTGAGCCGGATGTTGGCCCCTAGCACTCCAGCTACATAGAGCACAGAGGCCAAAAAGTACAGCAGAGCGATGCTCAGATCAAAGAGAAAACTCAAGTTCATGGAGCACCTCACGGGCAAAAGGATGGAGGTCCGGGGGCAACCGGTCCTGGAGCAGGGCCAAAAGTTCGGGCCCCTCGTTCCGGATGATGGCCTCAAGGACTGAATCGTCGGTCAAAGACCGGAAAACGGAAGAGTTCTCCCTTTGGGGGGAACCCAGGGCAATCAGTGCCGGTCTGAGCATCTTGAGCAATTTGAGCCAGGTTGCATATTCCGGACCGAACTGCCTTTCCAATTGCTGTCTGATACGCCGGGTCAGGGCTGGACTGGCTCCGCCGGTGGTCACGGCCAGGGCCAGATCGCCACGGTTGACCAGGGAAGGCCAAACCAGTGAGCAGAGTTCGGGCTGATCCACGACATTGCACAATATGTTCTTTTCATGGCATAAATTCCCAATATGCGAGTTCACTTCCGGATTGGAGGTGCTGGCCACCACCAGGAAAGCACCCTGCACGTCACTGGACTGGAAAGCCCGTTTGTGGAGGGTGATGGCCCGGCTCATTTCTGGATCAGAGGTCAGGCCATTATCCGGGGCTGGTTCAACCACAATCAGAGGACTGGCCTGGCAGTGCATCAAGCGCTGCATCTTGCGCCGTCCCACTCTGCCAGCCCCGACAACCAGGCAGGGCCGCCCCCGCAAGTCTAAAAAAGCTGGAAAATAGGGCATGAGAAGTGTCTAGCAGACTCAGGCAGGAGTGTAAATTCAAGGGGCACAGTTAATTTACTCTGAGGCGTAAGATACCAGTCCCGCCTCTGGCCGCAGACGACCAGTTTGATCGACAAAGAAACTTTGAATCACACCCTCGTCATTCCGGCGAAAAAAGCCTGCCCCGGACTCGATCCGGGGTCATCCCGGACCAGATCCGGGACCTAAATCCAGACTGAAATGTAAGAGCTGGACCCCGGCCTACGCCGGGGTGACAGAAAAAGCAAAATCTTGTTTAATACGAGGAAAATCAAGTGAGTACAAGAATGTCTCCTGTTTTTCTTCGATGAATTCCACAGCCCCGGGCTCTTGCTGAACAGGCTGGAAAAGGATATAAACGCGGTGGTAAAAATGGATCAGAAAGCCGCGATCAGGCCTTCAGCTTTTGGCTGGGATGGCTTTTGACTGAATACATGCGTTGAGTATTTTCCCAAGAATTTTTGTGAATAATGTGGAGCTGGCATGCGACTGGGCAAAAAGAAACAACCGGAGCTTCCGGAAACAGCGTCCCCGCCTCTGGAAGGAAATGACCCGGGGAACCAGGAGATAAGAGACTTGAGTCAGAACAAGCACAGTGTTAACCCATCAAGGCTAGGAATATGTCTGGAAGGGATCCCCTATATGGGTATGGCTGCCCTGGGGACCCTGGTATTTGCCCTGTTGGGCTGGAAAGTGCTCAGTGTGTTGGCCCTGGCAGTGACATTGGGCATTGTCCATTTTTTTCGCGATCCCGAGCGGGTGGTGCCGGCGGAAGAAAATGCAGCCGTGTCTCCGGCTGACGGCAGAGTTTTGGATGTTCAGTCCAAGCCCGATCCGGTCAGCAAACAGCAGCGCCCGAGGATAAGCATTTTCATGAATGTGTTTGATGTCCATGTCAATCGAACACCGATATCGGGACGGGTGACCAATATGGTCTACCATGAGGGTCGCTTTCGCCGGGCCTCCCTGGGCCGGGCGGATCAGTCCAATGAGCGCAACATCATTGTGATTGAGGACCAGGATGGTCACAGCTGGAGCATGGTCCAGGTCGCCGGATTGATCGCCAGACGGATTGTGTGCTGGGCTGATAGAGGTGATGAGCTCAGGCGTGGACAGCGGGTGGGGCTGATCAAGTTCGGATCCAGGGTTGACCTTTATATGCCGGAAGGTTATGAGATAAAGGTGAGGCCAGGAGACCGGGTTTATGCCGGGCAGTCCATTCTGGCCCGAAAAGAAGAGTAAAAAAGCATATATGCCTACACCGCGGTACAAAGGGATTTACGTCCTGCCCAATCTGTTCACCATTGCCAGCCTGTTTGCCGGGTTCATGGGCCTGCTCTGGGCTGTTGAGGGCCAATTTGAACTCTGCGCTTCGGCCATATTGGTCAGTTGCTTATGCGACGGTCTGGATGGCAAGGTGGCCAGACTGACCAAAGCCAGTTCCGAATTCGGCATTCAATTGGATTCCCTGGCTGATCTGGTTGCCTTTGGAGTGACTCCGGCCACTATGATGTATCTGTGGCAGACTCAGCATATGGGCCGAATTGGGCTGATAGTGCCATTTTTGTTTGTGGCTTGCGGGGCCTTACGCCTGGCCCGGTTCAACGTTCAGGCCATGCGTAGCACTGCGGGGGCAAAGAAGTTCTTCATCGGTCTGCCCATTCCGGCTGCTGCCTGTGTCCTGGCCACTCTGGTCTTGTTTGTGACCCGCTTCCCGCCTGAGATATTTCAAAGCGTTTTGCCGGTCTGGTGCGTGGGGCTGACCCTGATCCTGGCCTTGCTGATGGTCAGCAAGGTCCGTTATGCCACCTTCAAAGACCTGGAGGCCATCAAAGCCCATCCGTATACCATGTCGGTGACCGTGGTCCTGCTCTTCGTTTTTCTGGCCTCTGAGCCCAGGATCCTGGGTTTTCTCTTCTTTTTTGCCTACCTGTGTTCCGGCGTGGTCTACACATACGCCATCATCCCCCTGCGGCTCGGGACTTTTCTACGGGGGCTTACCAGCCGTTAAGCCTCCGAATTTAAGCACATATTTCATTATTTATTCTTTGTTTGCATCTGCCGCCGGGAGCTGCCCGGTATGAGCAGAAAAGGCATGGCTGGGCACGTTCTGTCGGATTGATACCAGATAATCTTGATGTGGAATGTGTCTGGCTTGGGTATAGACAACTTCTCCAGTCCTGGCTGGAGATGACAAGGAGAGGAAAAATGACTGATAATACTGTATATGTTTTTGATACTACTTTACGAGACGGCGAACAGTCCCCTGGGGCGAGTATGAATCTGCAGGAGAAACGACGTCTGGCCAGGCAGTTGGATGCCCTGGGCGTGGATGTGATAGAAGCCGGATTTCCGGCCTCCAGCCAAGGGGACTTTGAGGCGGTGCAGGAAATCGCCCAGGGAGTGGAAAAGGCTCAAGTGGCTGCTTTGGCCCGGGCTTCCAAGGAGGATATTGACCGGGCCTGGAACGCTATTCAAGGAGCAAAACGGCCCCGCATCCACACCTTCCTGGCCACTTCGGACATTCATATGCAATACAAGCTGGCCTTGAGCCGGGAACAGGTTCTGGCCCTGGTTGCTGAAGCTGTTGGCCGGGCCCGGGAATATACCGAAAATGTGGAGTTTTCTGCTGAGGATGCTTCCAGGTCGGATCGGAACTTCCTGACCCAGGTGGTCCAAACCGCGGTCCAGGCCGGAGCCAGGACCATCAACATTCCGGACACCGTCGGCTATACTCAGCCAGAGGAATACGCCGATCTGATCCGGCACTTGAAAGAGACTGTTCAGGGCATTGATCAGGTTGTGCTCAGCGTGCACTGTCATAACGATCTGGGTCTGGCCACTGCCAACACCCTGGCCGCAGTTCAAGCCGGGGCCAGGCAGGTGGAGGTCACTTTGAACGGGATCGGGGAACGGGCCGGGAATGCAGCCCTGGAAGAAGTGGTCATGGCCCTGGAGGTGCGCAAAGATCTGCACGGCCTGGAGACGAACATTGTCCGCGAGCAGCTTTATCCGACCTGCCGTCTGCTGTCCTTGATTATCGGCCAGCCCATTCCAGCTTACAAGGCCATCATCGGGGGCAACGCCTTTGCCCACGAAGCAGGGATTCATCAGCACGGCATGCTCCAGAACAAGCAGACCTACGAGATTATGACTCCAGAGAGCATCGGCCGGCCTCCTTCAGAGATGGTGCTTGGCAAACACTCGGGCCGTCATGCCTGCCAGCGGCGTTTGGAAGAGCTTGGGTACAGGCTGGAAAGGGAGCAGCTGGATCACGTGGTTGAGGCGGTCAAGACCCTGGCGGACAAGAAGAAACAGATATTTGTCGAGGACTTGGAGGCATTGGTTCTCGAAGAGGTCTACCGCATTCCGGACAAGTATAAGCTCTTGTATTTGAGTTCACTTTCCGGCAACATGGCCATTCCTACAGCTACCTTGAAAATGAGCGTGGACGACCAGGAGGTGCAGCTGGCCGAGTTCGGAGTAGGTCCGGTGGACTCGGTATTTAATGCCATTTGTAAGATTGCAGGCAAGTGTCCAACGCTGCAGAAGTTTTCAGTCACCGCCATTACCGGGGGCACGGATGCCCAGGGCGAGGTGACGGTCAGGGTCCAGGAAGGGGAGCGCACGGCCATTGGCCGCGGGGCTGATCCGGATATCATCGTGGCCAGTGCCAAGGCCTATATCAATGCCTTGAACCGGCTGGCCAAGAAGGAGGAAGAAAAGATA
The DNA here is from genome assembly GCA_041686195.1 of Desulfovermiculus sp. Taxonomy (GTDB): domain Bacteria; phylum Desulfobacterota; class Desulfovibrionia; order Desulfovibrionales; family Desulfothermaceae; genus Desulfovermiculus. Next base: position 35,202 of record JAWLEI010000011.1, on the reverse strand, counting down.
TGCGCCAAAGTTTAGCCGAAAAGATCCTGCAGGCCCATACCGAAGAAACAGTGACCGGTCCGGGGCAGATTGTGCGCTGCCGGGTAGATGGGGTCCTGGCCAACGATATTACCGCTCCACTGGCCATTGCCTCATTTCATAAGATGGGCGCGGACAGGGTCTTTGATCCACAGCGCATCTTCCTGGTTTGTGACCACTTCACTCCAAATAAAGATCAGGCCTCGGCAGAGCAGGTCAAGATTGTTCGGGAGTTTGCCCGACAGATGGAGATTGCCCACTATTATGAAGGCGGGAGCAGTGGGGTGGAGCACGCCCTGCTTCCCGAGCTGGGACTGGTCGGCCCCGGGGATGTGATCGTCGGGGCCGACAGCCACACCTGCACTTACGGGGCCCTGGGGGCCTTTGCTACCGGACTGGGCAGCACGGATGTGGCTGCGGCCATGGTCCTGGGAGAGACCTGGTTCAAGGTTCCGGCCACCTTGAAGGTGGAACTGCACGGAAGGATGAAGTCCTGGGTGGGGGGCAAGGACATCATCCTGGCCCTTATCGGCCGCATTGGGGTGGACGGGGCCTTGTACAAAGCCCTGGAGTTCGGTGGAGTGGGCCTGGAAGGACTGGGAGTGGAAGCCAGAATGACCATGGCCAATATGGCCATAGAGGCCGGAGGCAAGGCCGGTCTGTTTCCCGCAGACGAGATTGGGCTTGAGTTTGTGCAGGCCGCGGGCCGGCAAGGAGACAGGCCTCTGGAACCGGATCCAGAGGCCAGGTATGAGCAGATCCTGGACATGGATCTTTCCGATCTGGAGCCTCAGGTGGCCTGCCCCCATCTGCCGGACAATGTTCGTCCGGTGCGCGAGGTACCGGGAATCAAGCTGGACCAGGTAGTTATTGGCTCCTGCACCAATGGCCGCATCTCGGACCTGCGGGAAGCAGCCCAGGTGCTTCGGGGACGTCGTGTGGCCAAGGACCTGCGTCTGATCATCCTGCCAGCCACACCCAAGGTGTATGCCCAAGCCCTGGAAGAGGGCCTGCTGCTGGATTTTTTGCAGGCCGGGGCAGTGATCGGGCCTCCGACCTGTGGCCCGTGTTTGGGCGGACATATGGGGATTCTGGCCGGCGGAGAACGATGCCTGGCCACCACCAATCGCAACTTCAAGGGCCGAATGGGCAGCCTGGAGAGTGAGGTCTACCTGTCAGGCCCGGCAGTGGCTGCAGCCAGTGCTGTGGCCGGGGAGATCATCCATCCGGAGCAGGTCTGAACAGAGTTCAGCTTTGCCTCCGGCAAATCTGAAATATTTTTGCCCCAAAGTGGGCAAAAAAGAAAAGAATTTGCCAGTGGTAAGGCTCGTATGAAACGAGACTTACATTGAAGATGGCCTGCCCTTCGGAGAAGGGCAGCCTGCACGGTTGCAACTCAGCTCGTGGTACATTTGGTAGGGCAGTCCTCTCCGAGGGCCAGCCTTCTTCAGTTTCATACTCGATCAAACTGGCGACCGCCGCCAGTGGCGGCGCTGACACCTGATCCCGTGAACGGTGGGACTAAAGCCCAAGCACTCATAGGCATGCCCATACAAGCTTATCCACTGACCGCAGATGGTCAGCAGGAATTGAAGAGGAGGGAAGGGAATGCATTTTCAAGGAAAGGCTCATAAAGTGGGGGCAAATATCGATACGGATGCCATCATTCCGGCCAAGTATCTGGTGAGCACGGATCTTGAGGTCCTGGGCACCCATTGCATGGCCGGTCTGGAGCCGGGCTGGGTGCAAAGAGTCAAGCCCGGTGATATCCTGGTAGGGGGAGCCAATTTCGGGTGCGGATCTTCCCGGGAACACGCCCCGCTGGCCATCCTGGGGGCGGGCATACCTGTGGTCGTAGCCCACAGCTTTGCCCGCATTTTCTACCGCAACGGATTTAATATGGGCCTGGTCCTGTTAGAGATTGGAGACGCTGTCGAGGATATTGCCGATGGGGATCAACTGGACATCGATGTCCCGGCCGGACGGATTGAGGATCTGCGTACCGGGCAAGTCATTGACCTGCAGCCATTGCCTGAATTCATGCAGACCCTTCTGACCGCAGGCGGGCTGGTGGAATATGTACGCCAGCGTCTGGCCCGGGGAGGAAGGCGGGAATGACATAAGAGACTCGTATGAAACAAGAATCCAGAAAGAACATGAATGCCTCGCTCTGCTCGGCCTTGTGGGCGAAGACAAGCTTCGCCCCTACATGTCCAAGCTTACGTTTCATCCTTGATCAATCCGGAAACTTCTCTTTTTTTGCCCGCTTTGGGGCAAAAAATATTTCAGATTTGCCGGAGGCAAAGCTGAAATGAGAACATGCAGAATGCAAAGGAACCTGGCATGAATTATTCAATATGCGTATTGCCTGGAGACGGGATCGGACCGGACATTACTGCCCAGGCGGTGAACGTACTGCACACTGTAGGCCAAAAATTCAACCACCACTTCACATTTTCAGAGTATATGCTCGGCGGAACAGCCCTGGACACCCACGGTCATCCTCTGCCTCAGGAGACCATTGATGCCTGCAAGGGAGCAGATGCCATTCTCCTGGGGGCTGTGGGCGGTCCCAAATGGGACCAGGTGGAGCACTCCCTGCGTCCGGAGCAGGGACTTCTGGGGCTTCGCAAGGCCTTGGACCTGTTTGCCAATCTCCGTCCGGCCATCATCTACCCAGAGCTGGCCCAGGCATCCTTTCTGCGCCCCGATATTGTGAGGCAGGGCATTGATCTCCTGGTTCTTCGGGAGTTAACTGGAGGGATCTACTTCGGCCGGCCCAAGGGAGTGAGAACCCACGACGGTCAGCGAGTGGGGATCAACAGTATGGTCTACACAGAAGAGGAAATTCGACGTATCGGCCGGATAGGATTTGAGATCGCGGCTCAAAGGAAAGGAAGGTTGTGTTCAGTAGATAAGGCCAATGTCTTGGATGTGTCCAGGCTGTGGCGGGAAGTGATGACTGAATTGGAGAATGAATATCCCCAGGTTGAGCTTTCGCATATGTATGTGGACAATGCAGCCATGCAGCTGGTGCGTGATCCTGCGCAATTTGATGTCATTGTGACTGGAAACATGTTCGGAGACATTTTGTCCGATGAGGCGGCCATTATTACCGGATCCATCGGACTGCTCCCCTCGGCTTCTGTGGGGGATACCCGGCCCGGCCTTTTTGAGCCGGTGCACGGGTCGGCGCCAGATCTTGCCGGGCAGGATGCGGCCAACCCCCTGGCTGCCATCTTATCCGCAGCCATGCTCTGCAAATACGGACTTGGATTGGAAAAAGAGGCCCGGGCTATAGAGGATGCAGTGAATAACGTGCTTGGCCAGGGGTATCGCACGCACGATCTGGCTTTTAGTCAGGAGACGGTTGTGGGCTGCGCCAAAATGGGCTCGTTGGTTGCTGAACAGGTGAGCGTCGGGTGAGGTGAATGCGAGTTCAGCTGCAAGGTGTACGAAAAGGGTATGCCGGTACCGATCTTTTCCGCAATGTGCATATGGAGCTTGCTCCCGGCCATCGGGCGGCAGTTGTCGGAGCAAATGGAAGCGGAAAGAGCACTCTGTTAAAAATCATTGCCGGTCTGGTGGCTCCGGATGAAGGCAGAGTGCAGATCAGCCCGTCAGGGGCCGGCGTGGGTTATGCCTGGCAGGAATTGGATACCTCAGAGATTAAGACGTCTCTCTTTTCCTGGGTCGGGGAAGGGATTCCCTCCTGGCAGGACCTGTGGCAACGCTGGGAAAAGGTGGGGGAAGAGCGGAGCCTGAAGCAGTTGACCCATGAGCAGACCGAACTGGAACACACCTACGGCTACAATCCAGAGCACCGCATCGAGTCTGTGCTCACCGGACTCGGCTTTCCCTTTGCCCAGTGGTCGGCTCCTCTGTGTCAATTAAGTGGCGGCTGGCAGGAAAGAGCCAAGCTGGCCAGACTGCTGGTGCAGGGAACCGATGTCCTGCTCCTGGATGAACCGACCAATCACTTGGACCTGGAGGCTGTCTTCTGGCTGGAAAACTTCCTGATCAGGTTTGAGGGCATCGTGGTTTTTGTGGCCCATGACCGCTTTTTCCTGGACCGGGTTGGGAACCGGGTTCTGGCTCTGGATCGGGGCAAGGCGGTTTTCCGCCCCGGCACCTTCAGTCAATACCTGGCCTGGGATGAAGCACAGCAAGAGCAGCGCCGGCGCCAGGCTGACAAGCTGGATCAGGCCATTTGTCACCGCCAGCGGTATGTGGATCGTTTTCGGTACAAGGCGGATAAGGCCAGACAAGCTCAGTCCAGGCTGCGTCAGGTACAGCACCTGCAGGCCCAGAAAGACTCCGTGGCCCCAGCCTCTCCCCGAAAGCTTTTAACCTTTTCCTGGCCTGATCCTCCCCGCAGCAATCATACCGTTTTCAAGATTGTGGATATGGGGTTTGCCTATAAAGGACAGCAATCCCTGTGGCCGACTCTGAATTTTCACCTCTACCGGGGGCAAAAAGTGGCTCTGGTCGGCCCGAACGGGTGCGGCAAGTCCACCTTGCTCAAGATCATGGCCAAAAACTTGCATCCAGTACAGGGAACCGTTCAGTCCGGAACCAATGTCCGCCTGGGCTTTTTTACCCAGCACATCCGGGATACACTGCATCTGGACCGGACCGTGCTGTCCGAGATTCGGCGGCTGGCTGATTCCGGGGCCAAGGAAGAGGAGTTGCGCTCAGTCCTCGGGCTCTTTCTCCTGGATGAATCCATGTGGGAGCGCCCGGTGCAGGAACTCAGCGGAGGGGAGAAAAACCGACTCCTTCTGGCCTCCCTGTTTTTGGCCCGGGCCAATTGTCTCCTGCTGGATGAGCCTACCAACCATCTGGACCTGGAAAGCCGGGAAGCCCTTGTCCTTGCGCTGCAGCACTTTCCAGGCACACTGTGCCTGGTGGCTCATGATCGGTATCTGCTGTCCCAAGTCCCGGACCAGATATGGATGCTTTCTGAACAGGGCTTGCAGGAGCTGCCTGGAGGCTATGCCGAGTATGAGGCCCTGCTGCAGGGCCACGAAGGCCAGGGAGCCAGGTTTTCGCCTTCCGGCACTCGCTCTAAAGAGGGGACAAAAGAAAAAAAGCGAGCAGAGGCCAGGGAGAGAAATGAACGGTTCAGACTTCTCCAGCCCAAGAAGAAAAGGTATGCCCACCTCGAAGAGGAGCTGGAGCAGGTTCTGGGGGAACAAAGGGAGGTGGAAAACCTGCTTGCAGATCCAAAGACCTATGCTGTAAGTGAGCATATCAGTGAGCTGAACAAAAAGTACCAAGATCTGCAAGAGCGAGCGGAGTCCATTTTTCAGGAGCTGGAGTTTCTCGAACAGGAGATGGAAGCATTTAAGGCAGGGGAGAGTGGATGATGAGGTTCATCCTGGCAATTTTCCCCTCACAACAAGGCTTGCGTATGAGTCTTCATACGCGTATTCAATTCTTATCATGGCGTTATTCTGCAAACTGTCTGGGCCAATAATCCATAAGGAGTGAGCACATGGCGGCAAAAAAAGAGACCAAATCCAAAGCTGCTGAGCAAAAGTCCCCTTCCCCGGAGCAGGGAACGGATATAAAGGCCAAAACATTGAACAAACTTCTGCTTTCTGGTGCGGATATTGTGCACATGGGAGAGAAAGCCGAACTCCTGGTCGGGGGCAAGAATTACAATACGGCCATTATCAGTGAGCTGGAAAATATCCGGGCTCCTCAATTCCGGGCCATCTCTGCCAAGGCTTTTCATCGTCTCCTGGATGAGACCAGGGTCAATGCTGCGGTTATTCGATCTGTAGTGGACCAGGAATATAAGAATGTGGATTGGAGCGGAACCGAAGCCAACAGTGATCCGGAGTTCTTAAAATCCTTTGTCCGCCAGACCGCGACGCGAGTCCGGGACTCACAGGCCCGCTCCGAGGGGGAACAGCTCATCCGCTTGCGCCAGTTTATCAATAATGTGGTCGAGGGCTTTGCTGTCTCGCCGGAAGGCATTGATCAGCTCAGAAAACGTTCGGTCCTGGTGCAGGTGGCGATTTTGTCCGTGGATCTTCCGGCCGAGGTGAAAACGGCTGTGGCCCAGGCGTACCGGGATATCTGCAAGGAAGCCGGACTGGACAATGTGCCGGTGGCTGTGCGCTCTTCAGCAGCCGGGGAAGACAGCCGGAAGAAGGCCTTTGCCGGACTGCAGGATACGTATTTGAACATTACCTCTGAGGCGGACTGTGTGGTTGCTTATCAGTGGGACTGCGCTTCGGCCTATAATTTGCGCTCTATGACCTACCGCCGGGAGGCCATTCTGGATGCAGTGGCCCAGGCGGAAAAGACAGCGGATGTCAGCATCGCTGAGGAGGCCAAAAAGGAATGGTCCATTGAGAATACATCTTTGTCTGTATGCATCATGCGCATGATCGATCCGGTCATTTCCGGGACCGCCTTTAGTGCGGATACAGCCACCGGCTGCCGGGGCACGGAAAAAAACGATCTGGTATCCATGGATGCCAGCTATGGACTGGGTGAAGCCGTGGTCTCCGGCATGGTCACCCCGGACAAGTTTTATGTCTTCCAGCGCGATGACGGCTCAGAAGTTGTCATTCGCCAGATGGGCTGCAAAGACAAGAAAATTATCTTTGATCCGGACCACAGCGGGACGAGGCTGGAAAGCATCCCGGAGGAAGATGTGTACCGGTGGTCCCTGTCCCTGGCCCAGGCCGAAGAGGTGGCCAAAGGGGTGCGCAGCATCAGCCGGGCGTATGGAGGGATGATTATTGATACCGAGTTCTGTATTGATGAGTGGGACAGATTATGGTTTGTGCAGGCCCGGCCGGAGACCAGATGGAACAGTGAATTTGAAAAGAATCCGAATGTCATTTATATGCGCCGCTTGGAGGTGGATCCCCAGGTTCTGCCCCAGGCCGAAGTGGTCCTGGAAGGCAACGGCGCTTCCCGGGGGGCCGGCCGGGGCAGGGTTCGCTTTTTGCGCTCAGCTTTGGAGCTGAACAAGATCAACAAAGGGGACATCCTGGCAGCTGAGCGCACTGATCCGGATATGGTCCCTGGAATGCGCATTGCGTCGGCAGTGCTGGCCAGTGCCGGCGGAGATACCAGCCACGCGGCCATTACCTCCCGGGAGCTGGGCATCCCCTCGGTCATCGGCATCAACCGGGTGGAGCTGCTTCGGGCCCTGGACGGACAGGAGGTGACAGTCGACGGCTCCAGAGGCCAGGTTTACCGCGGGCTGCTCCCCCTGATAGAAGTGGGGGGAGAAGTGGACATCTCCCGCCTGCCGGAGACCAAGACCAAGGTGGGTATTATCCTGGCCGATGTCGGTCAGGCCCTGTTTTTATCCCGGCTGCGAAACTCTCCGGATTTTGAGGTTGGATTGCTCAGGGCGGAGTTCATGCTCAGTAATATCGGGGTCCATCCTCAGGCCCTGGACGCCTTTGACCGGGGGGTATTGCAGCAGGCGATCCAGGAAAAGCTGCAGGCCCTGGAAAACCAATTGACTAAGATTATTAAAGAACAGCTGGATTTTGGGATTTTGACCTTTGATCTCAACCTGCGCAAGTATGTGGGTATCTTGACTGGGTTGAGCGAGGAAATTGAAATGCTCAGCGAAAAGGCCAGCGCCCGGGGGACCGAGGAGGTCCTGGCCCTGCAGCGCAAGATCCGGGATTTGGACTACAAGCTGGACGATTATCTGGAACGGGCCACCCAGCGGTTGGACATCTTAAAGACCTCGACGGATTTGGGCGAACATATCAGCCAGATCATGGGCTATGCCGATGATCTGGCTCAGCTGAGCACCAGAACCCCGGAAGGGCGTCAGAGACGTCAGGAAATTCAAGAGCGGATCGACAGCCATGTGGGACGGATTCAGGACCACCCCGAAGTGCGGCAGGTTTTGGACCGGATACACAAGATGCGCAAAGATGTGGCCCAAAAGGTGGGTCTGAGCCGGGCCATGGACGATGTGACCAATCTTGAGGACAAGATTCGGCATATGATCAAGATCAAGGGCTACCGGACAGGGAAGGAGCTGTATACTCAAAGTCTGGCCCAGGGGTTGGCCTTGTTTGCCATGGCTTTTTCCGGTCGGGAGATCATCTATCGGACCACGGATTATAAGAGCAATGAATACAGAAATCTCATCGGCGGGATGCTGTATGAGGATTTTGAAGATAACCCCATGCTGGGATACAGAGGGGTGTCCAGAGATCTGCACGATTGGGAGATAGAGGCCTTTAAGCTGGCCCGGGGAGCATTTGGAGGCAAGAACCTGTCCATCATGCTTCCCTTTGTGCGGACCATGGAAGAGGCCATGAGCATGAAGCGATACCTGGCCGACGTGCACAACCTGCGCAGCGGAGAAGAAGGGCTGAAGGTTATTCAGATGTCCGAGATCCCCAGCAATGCCATTCTGGCCAAGGAATTCATTCAGGAGTTCGACGGGTTCTCAATAGGATCCAATGACATGACCCAGCTCGTTTTAGGAACGGACCGGGACAATTCCCGCTTGCGCCATATCTATGATGAAGAGGATCCGGCCGTGGTCTGGGCCATTCTGGTGACCATATTTACCGGGCAGAAGCTGGGTAAGAAGGTTGGCTTCTGTGGACAGGGAGTATCTAACAGCACGATCATCCGCGGTCTGGTCTGTGTGGCCGGGATCGTCTCCGCCTCAGTGGTCCCGGACACCTATGCCCAGACCAAGATGGACATCGGAGCCCTGGAGCAGGAGAATATACGAATCCAAGACTTTGGTAAGTGGCTGAAGAAACAGCATTTTGAGCGTTTGCAGCACATCCTGGAGCAGGAAAGGTATGGGCATATCCTGCGCCAGAACACAACCCCGGAGGAGATCAAGGACTGGTATGAAGGTGAGCTGGCCAGGCTGCACGAGCAGGTTCAGGCCCATCTGGGCACGGTCAAAGAGGAATTTTACCGGCAGGAGCTGCACACTCTGCGCTCCAGCCTGCACAAAGCGGTCATCAGCGCCAATTGGGACTGGGAGGTCACGGTTCAAGATGCCTTGCGCCACGCCGGTTTTGAGAACTTTGAGGACCAGGAAAAGGCCTTGGAGAAACAGCGGAGCCGTTCATGGTAGAGGATGTCAAAAGACTATTTTGACACCCGTGGATGGATGAAGTATCTGCTGAAGATATTTGGCTGTTTTCTGAAGATGACAGGTATGTGGTCCACAAGGAGCAGGGAGGAAGGCTATGGCCAAGCTCATGATCTTAGGTCTGGGAAATGTTGTTCACCAGGACAAGGGACTGGGCATTTATGCCGTTCGGGATCTGTATCATGAATCATGGCCCTTTGAAGTGAGATTTGTGGACCGGATGATGCTTGGTGATACCCCTTTGAATTTAAATGGGGTGCAGGGATTGCTGGTCCTTCATGCCTGGCAGACGGGAAAAACCCCTGGCACCTTGATACGACTGAATCTGGATCAGGTCCTGGGCCAGCCGGATCTGGTGCCTGAACCTATGCTGTGGCGGGGCTTGGCCCTGGCCGATGTCCTGGGACAGGATGTTGAGGTGGTGTTCTTAGGTCTGGAAGCGGAGAATACCGCCTGCAATCTTATGCTTTCTCCGCCGGTCCAAATGGCTTATCGCAACTTTCTTGACTCGGTGCGCACGGAGATATCCTGCATGCTCAGCGGGCTCAGCCCCAGGATCCCGGGAGAGGCAACAGCCTGGGTTTGAGCGGGAAGGAGATGTAAGGTGACAGGAGACATGAGGCATCGCCGCCAGGCGATGGTCCGCGAACAGCTGCAGGCGCAAGGCATTGCGGATAGCCGGGTCCTTTCGGCCATGGGCCGGGTGCAAAGGCACTTGTTCGTGGATCAAGCCCTGCAGTCCCAGGCCTACAGTTCAAATGCCCTGCCTATCGGCTATGGGCAGACAATCTCCCAGCCCTTCAGTGTGGCCAAGATGAGTCAGGCACTCCAGGTCCTGCCCGAGCAACGTATTCTGGAGGTTGGGACCGGGTCCGGATACCAGGCTGCAGTTCTGGCTGAGATGGGGGCTGAAGTCTACTCTGTGGAGCGGATAAAGGCCCTGTACCTGGCCGCTCTGGACCGCCTGATCAGATTGCGCTACTTTCAGGTCAAACTCAAGCTGGATGATGGAACTCTGGGCTGGCCGGAAAATGGCCCCTATGCTCGCATCCTGCTCACCGCCGGCGGTCCCAGGGTACCGGAGCCCCTTTTAAAGCAGCTGGCCGACCCGGGAATTCTGGTCATGCCCTTGGAAGAAGGTGGACAACAGCGGATTGTGCGCATTCGCAGGGAGAAGATGCGTTGGTACAAGCAGGATATGGGTCCGGCTCACTTCGTAAGCCTCATCGGGGCCTTTGGTTGTCAGCAATGAGCTCCGGGAACTGCTTGTTTGGGCTCCTGGCCCTGATGTGTGGTCTCATATGTATGGGGCGGACCGAGGCAGGTACGATCTATGTATATGAAGACAGCCAGGGGGTGATGCACTTTACGGATTTGCCCGATTCCGACAGGTATTCCCCTTACTGCACCTGGCCAGATGAGCACCCTGAAGGTGGCGACCGGGAGTACATTTTGCAATTCGTTCAAAATACCAGCCAGAAGCATGGAGTTGATCCGCATCTGGTTCAGGCAGTCATTGAAGTGGAGTCCAATTTTACTCCCACCGCCAGCTCCAAAGCCGGGGCTGAAGGTCTTATGCAGCTTATGCCCCAGACTCAAGAGGACATGGGGGTGCAAAGGCCATTTGACATTGAGGACAATATTCAGGGCGGGGTACGCTATCTGAGCCAGCTTCTGGATCGATTTACCAGTCTGGAGCTGGCCTTGGCCGCCTACAATGCCGGACCGCGCCAGGTGCAGGCCTACAGCGGAATTCCTCCGTTCCCAGAGACAGAACACTACGTGCAGAAAGTGCTTTCACTGTATCAGGACTTATCAGCAAAGCCGAGGGAATATGTTCAATCTGGCCAATAACTTGACTATTGCCCGGATCTTTACGGTACCGTTTATCGTCCTTTTGTTGTACTTTCCGAACAAGGGCAGTTGCCTGTTGGCAATGCTTATCTTTATTTTGGCCTCACTTACGGATCTCTTTGACGGCCTGCTGGCCAGACGGTACAACCTGGTGACCAGTTTGGGCAAATTCCTTGATCCTCTGGCCGACAAGCTCCTGGTGGTCTCGGTCTTGATTATGCTGGTCCACCAGGGCTGGCTTCAGGCCTGGATAGTGATTTTGATTATTGGCCGGGAAATTATGGTCACCGGACTCCGGGCCATAGCCGCAGACCAGGGGCAGGTCATAGCCGCAGACAAGTACGGCAAGTTAAAAACCATCATTCAGGTAGTGGCCCTGTGTCCGCTCATCCTGCACTATCCGTGGCAGGGCTTTGACCCCAACCCCCTGGGCATGGTTTTGATTATGGCCGCCCTTGTGCTGACCCTTTTTTCCGGGGCCAATTATGTGATCGCTTTCTTTCGACATAACCTTTCCGTTGAACCCCGCTCATAGGGCAAGCCGTGCGCTTTTCATCCTGAGCCGGACCAGGAGCAAAAAAGCAGGAAGATGTCTTTGTTTTGCAGAGGTTCCGGGTTGCCCAAAAGAGATCTTTTGGAGGATAAATGGCCCAGATTGATGCCTTTTTTAAGATGATGCACGAGGTTGGGGCCTCGGATCTACACCTGTCTACCGGTTCTCAACCGGTGATACGCCTGCATGGAGAAATGCAGCGAGTGAAATATAAGGCTTTGGAAAATGAAGACCTTAAAACCATGCTCTATGAGATTACCCCTGAACGTAAAGTCAAGGAATTCGAGGAAAGCGGAGATGTTGACTTTTCCTACGAAGTGCCCAATCTGGCCAGATACCGGGTCAATTTTTTTCAGCAGCGCCGGGGAGTGTCCGCTGTTTTTCGGGAAATACCGCAGACAATTTTGAGCATCGACGACTTGGGGCTGCCTCAGATCTTAGAAAACATGGCTATCCTGCCCAAGGGACTGGTTTTGGTTACCGGTCCGACCGGTTCCGGGAAATCGACCACCCTGGCCGCTATGATCGACTACGCCAATCGGGAACGGCGGGATCATATCCTCACTATTGAAGATCCCATCGAGTTTGTGCACGAGCCAGTCCGGTGCCTGATCAATCAACGTGAAGTCGGCCGGGACACCAAGAGCTTCAAGGCCGCCCTGCGCGGGGCGTTGCGCGAGGATCCAGATATCATCCTGGTCGGAGAAATGCGGGATCTGGAAACCATTGAGCTGGCCTTGGAGGCCGCAGAGACCGGCCACCTGGTCTTTGGCACCCTGCACACCATCTCCGCGTCCAAGACTATCGATCGGATCATTGATGTCTTCCCGGCGGATCAGCAGGGACAGATTCGATCCGCCCTTTCCGAATCATTGCGGGCCGTGGTGGCCCAAAACCTGTTTAAGCGGATGGACAAAAAGGGACGGGTGGCAGCCCTGGAAATACTGATTGCAACGCCGGCAGTGCGCAACCTGATCCGGGAGAATAAGATTTATCAACTCAATTCAGTCATTGAGACCGGCCGGAAATACGGGATGCAGCCCTTGGATGACGCGATTATGGGCTTATTGAAGACCAATGTCATCGATTCGGAACAGGCCTACAACAAGGCGGTGAACAAGTCCAAGTTCCGGGACTATCTGCCTGAGCCGCCGCTGGATTTTACCGAGGTATAGGAGCATGCTGCGCTCAGACCTGAATCATTTTTTAGGCCAGATTCTCAAGCAGGCCCCTGGACTTTCGGACATCCACATGACCGTTGGCAAGCCCATTTTGGCTGAGGAGCACGGGCAACTGCGCGTGGTGAGCCTGCAGCCCGACCCCGGTCCCTTGGTCCCCTGGCAGGTGGAGGGTCTGGCCACCGCCCTTTTGGGCCATGATCCCAGGCTGTATAGGGATCTGGCTCAGGCCGGATCCTGTGACCTCTCCTATGAATTGCGAAACATGGCTAGATTTCGGGTCAATGTTTTTGTTCAGCAAGGTTCCCTGGCCATTGTTATGCGCAAGCTGGCCACCACGGTTCCTACCCTGTCCTCGCTGGGCCTGCCTCCGATTTTTGCCCACATGGCCAGGGAGAAATTTGGTCTGATCCTGGTGACCGGAGCCACAGGAAGTGGAAAATCCACCTCTTTGGCTGCATTGGTAGACGCCATCAATGCTTCCAGGTCTGTGCACATCCTGACCCTGGAAGATCCTGTCGAGTTTGTCCATACGCACCAATCCGGGCTGATCAACCAGCGGGAATTGGGCCGGGACTTCGATGCCTTTGCGTCTGGACTGCGGGCCGCCCTGCGGCAGGCACCCAAGGTCATCCTGGTTGGTGAGATACGGGACAGGGAAACCATGTCCATTGCCCTGGAGGCAGCTGAAACCGGTCACTTGGTCCTGGGCACCCTGCACACCTCGGATGCGGCTCAAACCATCAACCGGATCATCGGCATGTTTGAACCCAGCGAGGAGCGGCTCATTCGGGGCAGATTGGCTCAAGGCCTCAAGTACGTTGTTTCTCAGCGCTTGGTGCCCAAAGTGGATGGAGGACGGGTGGCGGCCCTGGAGATATTGAAAAATACCATCCGCACCCGGGAGCTGATTGAAAATGGGGAGAGTGCAGAGATGACCTTTCCCATGATCCTGGAACAAAGTTCCACCTTCGGCATGCAGACCTTTGACAACCATCTGGCCCATCTCTTTACCCATGAGACTATTGATGAGGAAATGGCCATGCTCCACAGTTCGGACAAGTCCAGGTTGGGACAAATGATTGATCGCATCAAATCAGAGCGGGGAGAAAAGGTCACACACATTGAAAATCTGGAGTTGGACCTGGACTATGAGCAAAGAGACCTGTAAGGTAATTTGGTCAAAAAGTTTTGTCCAAGCAGGTCTGCTGGGCAGAATCCTGGCTGATTACATTGAGGATAAAGAGGCTTATGCAGCTTAGGTGCGAACATTGTGCCCGGAGCTTCGATCTTCCGGAGGAGAAAGTCCCTCAGGCCAAACGGTTCCGGTTCACCTGTCCCGCCTGCAAAGAGACGAATGAGGTCAATATTGCCGAGCAGCATGAAGCGCACCCGGTTTTGGACCAGGATGAATTTGAGGCCTTGGATGTACCGCCGCTGCGCGTTCCTCCCGGAACTCGTCTGGCTTTGATCTTCAGCTCCGATGAGCAGGTGGCCTCTGCCCTACGTTCGTATTTCGGCCAAAGGAACTGGCAGATCATTGAAGTCCAGGATCCGAAAAAGGGCAGGGCCTATCTGCAGGTCAACCGGGTGCACTGGGCCGTGCTTGAAGACAGCGATCCGGGGCGGGAGGTCTTACGTGAGATCAACCTTTTGCCGGGCAGGGAACGCAGGGAAATGAACTGTGTGCTCATTGGGGATCGAGCCGTCAGCTTTGATGCCTTGACCGCATTTGTCCTAGGGGTGAACAGCTATGTGCATCCAGAGGATGAATCTGGATTGGAAATCGCCCTGGACCAGGCCCACGCTCTGTTTGAGGATCACCGGCACATGTGGCTTATCGCTGGGAAGGGCCATGAGACCGGGGCCTAAATGCTGGTCTGTGCGTAATGTATTTTCGACTTATTCTCATTTTATTATTGGCAGTAAATATCTTGTTGGCCTGGACCATTTTGTGGGGGGATCGGGGGATTCAGCCCTATCGGCAGCAACAGCAGGTCCTGGAGGAGGCAGAGTCCAGGCTTGGCCAGGTGCGGGAAGACAATATCGAACTCAGCCGAAAGGTCCGGCTGCTGAAGAACAACAAGGCCTATCTGGAGCAAATGATACGTACCAGATTGCATTATGTGCAAAACAATGAAGTTATGTATATCAATCAGGAGAGAGCCCCCCAGGAGTGAGTGGGAGAGAAGGGTTTATCATGCAGGACAAGATCACCTGGTATGAAGAGATTCTGGCCCAGGACCCGGCTTCGCCATTGTTTTACAATCTGGCGCTGCTCTATCTGGATCAGGAAAAACAAGATAAGGCCATTGAGCATCTGAAGTCCGGGCTGGACAAGAATCCTACCCATGCCCAGGGCCGGTTGCTTTTGATCCAGGCCTTGAGCCAGGCTGATTTTCCAGACCAGGCCAAGGCCTATATGGCCCCTTTGCTCTCCGGGCTTTGTTCTTGCCCCCAGTTTTGGCTGTTGTGGGCCGATCAACTCCAAAAGGAAGGCAAAAGCGATCTGGCTGCGGCTGTCGGCTTTATTGGAGCTGACCTCGAGCATGATTCTCTGTCCTGGGCCAAGGTAATGCATGCAGGAGTGTACAGCTTTATCGGCCAGAAGGGCCCGGCAGACAGGGATGAACATCCCGGCAGCCAGGCTGGAACCGAGGATACGGACAGTTTTGGAGAAAAAAATGGTTCGGACCCATCTCAAGAGGCTGGATTTCAAGATGAAGAATCCGGGGGCCTTTGTTCCACTGCGAAAGATGCAGCGGAGCAGGAAGCTCTGCGAACAGAAGATTTGACCCCAGGCGGCTATCGCACAGTGACTATGGCTGATATATTGGCTGGGCAAGGAGAGTTTGAGTCTGCACTTGAGATCTATGCAGAGCTTTTGGATCAATCAGAGGATCCTGAGCGGCGTCAGCAGATTGAGGCCAGGATGGCCAGTGTCCAATCCAAGATGAACCGCGAAGCTTCTCGGGAAGGGCTGGATTTTGGTCCGGATGATTCCGGCGGCCCGGGGAGTGAATTGATATCACCGGCTGATGGGAAATATGGGGTGGACCAGGAGGAGACAAGAAGTCAGTATGTGGTAGACAAAAGAAAAAAACAAGAGCTTTTGCGCCGGCTCGACCGGCTGGCTGCCCGACTGGAGGCCAGGGGCTGAGCCGCAAAGGCCCTGATCTGGATAATTGCAGACAGGTTGTCGATTCCCGCCAGGCATGAGAATGCGAAGGGGCTGGTTGCACATGCTGCAACCGGGGCCAGCAGGTTGCGGGCTGTGGCTGTTGTTTGCTGAAGAGTTGTTCTTGGTTCATACATTCCCATATATATGATGGCTTGGAAGGAGTTTGGTCAGTGCTTACACGGAGTTATATTTTCATATCCCTTGTGTTCATTTTGGGGCTTACCAGCTGTCAGGCCTGGGAAAAAACCAAAACCATTTACCGGGGCGCAGTCTTCCCAGCCCATATAGATGTCGGGGCTGAGCCTGATGTGGGAGAGGATGTGCAGCGTCTGGCCCATGTGGTCACCCCTGTAGACCTCAAGCTCGAGGAGTTGGCCAGGAGCATGCAGCGGGTGGAAGAAACCTCAATGCAAGAGGCACAGGCCCTTTCTTCCAGGTTTTCCTGGTTAAATGGGGTGGCGGCTCTCAGCCCATCCGGAGAAATCCTGCACCAGGTTCCGTCCCAGCCGATCAAGGAGATCACTTTTCAAGAAATACTGGACAAACGACCCTCCCAGGAGGCGGGACTTTACCTGGAGGTCCTGGATCAGGATCTGGGCCCTGAGCTCTGTGTGGTAAAGTCCTTGCATAACGGCAATCAAGTAACCGGGCATGTGGTTGCCCACTTCGACCCCCGCACCCTGTTCAAGCAAGGGCCCGGGTCTCAAACTCTGCTTGTCCTGGCCCAGGGAGATGTCCTGTGGTCCGGGGTGGAATCAGCCAAGGAAGAAAAGATCCAAGAAAAAGACTGGTCGAAGATGCTTGAAAGCAAGGTCCAGGGCGATTTCGACCTGGAAAATGAAAAGTTTGTCTGGCTTTCTCGATATGTAGGAGAGTCTCCTTTAGTCTATGTAACCCATGTGGAGAAGAATGATTAACGGGTCGGGGGTATGCGGCATATGAGATCAGAGGTCAGAGATCAGTCACGCCATGGCGTGATCAGAGGTCAGTAAAAACAAGATTTTAAAATCCTGCAATGTATCAAAGATTAACGTGAAGCGATATTTTGCAGCAAGGTCATGCATGCCAATTTGCTGGCACGTTTAAGGAGGTGTGGTATGCGCCAAATTACAGTCACAGAACACCTGCTGTTGCATCAGCGGCAAAACCCCATGGCCACCGGCCAGTTTACCAGGCTGCTCAATGAACTCATCTTATCGGCCAAGATCATTGCCCGGGATGTGAACAAGGCCGGTTTGGTGGATATCCTGGGCTACACCGGAGCAGTGAATGTGCAAGGGGAAAATGTGCAGCGCTTGGATGAGTTCGCCAACAGTGTATTGATCCACCGCATGGAAAGGGCCGGGGTCCTGTGCGCCATGTCCTCTGAGGAGAATGCTGATTTGATTCAGGTCTCCCACCGTTTTCCCCGGGGGGAGTATTTCCTGGTTTTTGATCCTTTGGACGGCTCGTCCAATATTGATGCCAACGTGAGCATTGGCACCATTTTTTCCATCTACAGGATCAAGGATGGCCTCAGCGGGCAGATTGGACTGCACGATGTACTGCAAAAAGGCGCGGAACAGGTGGCTGCCGGGTATTTCATTTACGGTTCGTCCACGGTCATGGTCTATACCACAGGGAACGGGGTGCACGGCTTTACCCTGGATCCCAGTGTGGGCGAATTTCTGCTCTCGCATCCGGATATCAGGATACCGGAGCAAGGCAAAATCTACTCTGTGAACGAGGCCTACTGGAACTACTGGGACGGAGCGACCCAAAGAGCGGTGGGCATGTTTAAAGATCCCAACAGCGATCTGGGCAAACTCTACTCCTTGCGCTATATCGGCTCCCTGGTAGCCGACTTCCATCGCAACCTGCTCTACGGTGGGATCTTCATGTATCCCATTGATCATCGGGATCCCAAAAAGCCCAAAGGCAAACTGCGCCTGGTGTGCGAGGCCAACCCCCTGGCCTTTGTGGCTGAGCAGGCCGGAGGCATGGCTACGGACGGGGTGAATCGCATCCTGGATATTGAGCCCCAGGAACTGCATCAGCGCACACCTCTGTTTATCGGATCTCGGGCTGAAGTGGAGAAGATCCGGGAAATGTATTCCCAGTCCGGTTAGAACCTGAAAATGGGCATACTCTGTCTGGGCATAGAGACGTCCTGTGATGAGACCGCGTTGGCCTTGGTCCGGGACACTGGTGTGGTGCATGAAAAAATTGCATCCCAGGAAGGCCTGCATGCTTTTTTCGGCGGCGTGGTCCCTGAGTTGGCCTCCAGGGAGCATATGCGGGTCATTGGTCCCCTGCACGATGCCTTGCTTTCCGAAGCAGGAGTCAAGACCGAAGAAATTGAGGGGATAGCCGTAGCCCGCGGGCCCGGACTGCTGGGCAGCCTTTTGGTTGGATTGGGCTTGGCCAAGGGATTGGCCTTCAGCCTGGATCGTCCCTTGATTGGGGTGAACCACCTGCTGGCCCATCTCTTGGCCCCGGGCCTGGAACGCTGCCTGACTTTCCCGGCCCTGGGACTGGTTGTATCCGGCGGGCATACCCAAATAGGTCTGCTTCAATCTGAGTTTGAGATCTCCTGGCTGGGACGGACCCTGGATGATGCGGCCGGAGAGGCCTACGACAAGACAGCCAGGATGCTCAATCTCCCGTATCCCGGGGGACGGATTATCGATGCCTTGTCCCGGTTTGCCCGCCCGGATCCGGACCTTTTGCCCAGGCCGTATTTGGACAATCAGAATCTGGATTTCAGCTTCAGCGGACTGAAAACAGCCTTGGCCAAGGTTGTCAGGGCCAAGCCCCACCTTGTTCTTTCCGCCATGCAGGCAAAGCCGGATGTGCCGGCATTGGCTGCTGCCAAGCCGGGATTGGCAACTCTTTGCGCCTCCTTGAACTGGAGCATTGCCTCGACACTCGCCATCAAGGTCAAAAGAGCTGCCGGATATCATCCCCAGGCCCGGTCCCTTATCGTGGCTGGCGGGGTGGCCGCCAACTCCTGGCTGCGTCAGGAGCTGGCAGCCACGGCTGAAGAATGTGGTCTGGAGCTGATCATACCCGGCCTGGGCCTGTGTACTGATAATGCCTCTATGATTGCATTTGCCGGGAGCCTGTACCTGGAAGCAGGCTACGCCCATGGCATGGACCTGGACGCTGTCCCCCGCGGGCGCCCGATACCGGATGATTGGAGCCGGATTCCTTGACAGCCCATACCTTGGTTCGTATTATTCCTGACAAGTGTTCATTTAAGGTGCTGAGGCCTGGTTGCCCAGTGGATGAGCATGAGATATTTTGGCAGATAAGAAGGACATTGTTTTCAAGATTGGCAGTGGACGGTTACACGAGGTGAAACATAACTTGATAAGATGGAAGGAGAGCAAATATGCCAAATGCAGTTACAGACAGCACGTTTGAACCTGAGGTGATCAAGGACAATCAACCGGTACTGGTTGATTTCTGGGCTCCGTGGTGCGGCCCGTGCAGAGCTATTGCGCCGGTACTGGAGGAGTTGGCCAAAGAATATGAAGGAAAGATCAAAATCCTGAAGATGAATGTGGATGAAAATCCGAGTACGCCCAGCAAATACGGCATTCGGGCCATACCGACTCTCATACTGTTTAAGAATGGAGACGTGGTTGGACAGGTCACCGGAGCTGTGTCCAAAAGCAACCTCAAGGATATGATCAATCAAAAGGGTTTGTCATGAAGTCTTTTGACAGTGTGGTAATTGGGGGCGGACCGGCTGGGATGACTGCCAGCCTGTATATCCTCAGAGCCGGAGCCAACCTGGCCTGGGTGGAAAAGATGGCCCCTGGTGGACAAGTCTTGATGACCGACTGGATCGATAACTACCCCGGATTTCCAGACGGAATCAGGGGGTACGAGCTTGTGGACCGCATGGCCAAGCATTTGGAGGGATTTTCCTTTCACAAGTTCACGGAAGAAGTGCAGAGCATAAAGATCGGGGAAAGACACCAGCTTCTGGTTGGCGAGGAATGGATTGAGGCCAAAACAGTTGTCCTCTGTCCCGGGGCGGAACATAAAAAGCTGGGGCTGCCCGGCGAGGATCGTCTGGCCGGGCGGGGTGTTTCCTATTGCGGTCTGTGTGATGGCCAGTTTTTTCGGAATCAGGCCATAGCCTGCATTGGAGGGGGAAACACCGCACTGGAAGATTCCATTTATTTGTCCGGGATTGCGGACAAAGTCTACCTCATCCATCGCCGGGATGCCTTTCGGGGCGACAAGGTCTATCAGGACAAGGTTCTGGCCCAGAAAAACATAGAGGTCCTGCTGGACACTGTACCCCAGGAGATTCTGGGTCAGGAGCAGGTTGAGGGCCTCAAGGTCCAAAACGTCAAGAGCCAGGAGAGTTCTGTGCTGGATGTGAACGGAGTGTTTGTCTTTGTAGGGATAACCCCCCAGTCAGCATTCATCCCGGATCAAGTGGAGCGGGATGCGAATGACTTTGTGATGACGGATACAGAAATGCGGACAAATATTCCCGGCATTTTCGCTGCAGGAGATATCCGCTCCAAACGCTGCTGGCAGATCTCTACAGCCGTGGGGGACGGTGCTGCAGCCGGACATTCCGCTCAACTGCATCTGCAAGAGATATCCAATGGGTAAGCGTATTTGGTCCTTGTTCCTGGCTCTGTTCTTGGGCATTGGTGCCTTGTCCGGATGCGGGGTGATTGATGCAGTCTTCTTAAAGCCCCCCCAGGACACGGCCCTGGAGCTTTTGCAGGCTGGAAACAGCGCCATGGAACAAGAAGACTATAAACAGGCAATATCCTATTATACCAAGCTCAAGGACCGCTATCCATTTAGCCCCTACACAGCCCAAGCGGAACTTCGACTGGCTGATGCCTATTTTCTGGATAAGCGCTATGCAGCGGCGGAAAATGCATATAAGGAGTTCGAATCCCTTCATCCCGGACATGAGGATATTGCTTATGTCCTGTTTCGCATTGGGCTCAGTAATTATAAGCAATTCAAATCCATTGACCTGCCCCAAGACAACGTAACCGAGGCCTTGCAGTATTTCAACCGAGTGGCTGAGGCTTATCCCCAAGAGGCCATCGCAGAGGAAGCCAAGGAATATGCCAGAAAGTGTCACCGATTCAGGGCAGAGCATGAGCTCTTTGTGGCTGACTTCTACTGGCGGACTAAGCGTTATCTCTCGGCCTGGAAGCGATACTCCTATGTGGTCGATAATTTCCCCATGTTCGATGATATCCAGAAATATGCGAAGACCAGAACCCGATTGGCCTATCTTTTGTATCAGCGAAAAGCAGCGGAAGAAGAGCGAGTAGCCCAGCAGGGAAGTTGGAAACAGCTTTTTGACTGGCTATAAACCATGCTGGGAGCAGCTGGAGCGATCCCATTGACTTAAGGCTGCAGGTGACGTATTTGAGACAAGGTTTTTGGTGCTAAGCATTTGCCTAGCGGCTGCGAGAAGCAAAAGATTTGTGATCAACGAGGCACTCGTGCACTGTAAGGTCATAAATTTCGGAATGAAGATACCCTCCCCTGACCCCTCCCTCCTGCCCAAAGCGGCAGCAGGGAGAGGAACCAGAAAAGAGAGTTCTTTCGTCATATGCGAAGATGTATATGTGACCCTGCACTAGATGCCTTCCAGCAGAAGTGTCCTGCTGAATTTTCCCTCCCGGATGACGACCAGACCGGCCGGTAGGTTTTTCCCAGGCTGGACGATGATCCTGGTGTGTTCTCCTTTGTGTTCAGACCAGGAACATGATGGATGCGGTTTACTTCCCGATCCATAATATAAAAGAACGTTGCCCCTTTATTCAGGGTCCCCAGGAAGAGGGCCGGACTGTATGGCTGGTGAGGATGTATATACTGGACCGGAAATTGTTCCAGAGTGGATGCAGGTCTATCAACAAAGCGAAGAGGATTTTGCTGCCGCTTATGCCTTCGCCCAAGCCAGGGAACGGGCATTTGTAAAGACTGCAATGGCCGGACTGTATGCCTGGTTGAGACCGAGCCAGGTCACAGGGCGAAAGACAGAAACGGAGTTGGCTCAGGGGCTGACCATATGTGAAGTCAAAAGCCCCAGGAAGTGGGCTGTTGTCCATATGCCTTCCTCGTGTGCCGGCCCGGGATTGATTTTAGCCGCTTTCTTGCCCCTGCTTGCAGCCGGAGTGTGGCCTGTTATTGCGGTCCTGGGAGAGAAAAGCCCGGGCCGGCAGGCGGCCCTTTTGACATTGGAGCTGGCCGGGATAGATACGGCATTTATTCTGCCCGAGGAAATGATGGCTTCGGCCTTGAGATATTGGCAGAATATGCGGGGCAGAGGTCCGGGGCTGCTCGCACATGTTGGACAGGAGCCTGCGTTGAGCTGCACTTCAGGCGGGCCTCTTTTCATCTCCCTGCCCCAGCCCCAAAAGGCTGCGGTCTGGATGGGAGATGAGGATTTTGATGTTCAGGCCTTATCCTTTGCTCATCCGGGAATGGAATTTGTTGTCTGGTCTGAGCACAAAATGGATCTTCCGCCGGACTGGAGCCAAGATCGGGGGAAATGGTCCCAGTTTTTGGACCAAGAGGCCGACGTGGTCTGGGTTCCGAATTCACGCCTGCATCAGGCCCTGGAGGTCTATTCACTGGTATTGGGACCGGGACAGGAACCACTGTGGATCTGGCCCTGGTATACCCCAAATCTTTTCGAGTACACCAGACTGGGTCTGGTCTGGAATACATAATGTATCCGTTCCGGGGGGCCTTTCCCAGCGAGGCGCTGAAGGCCTGATCTCGGTTGCTTGGTTGCCTTTCGTACAAATTTTTGGCTCCAGAAGATAAGAGAATGAGGGGTACTGTGAGCGCCAAGGACCAATATCTGAACTTTATTCGCAATATTGGGATTATAGCCCACATAGATGCAGGGAAGACGACCTTAACCGAACGGATCCTGTATTACACCAAAAAGATCCATCGTCTGGGAGAAGTCCATGAAGGCACGGCGACAATGGACTATATGCCCGAGGAACAGGAACGGGGAATTACCATTGCCTCGGCCTGTACCTCCTGCCAATGGAGGAAACATCAGGTAAATATTATTGATACCCCGGGCCATGTGGATTTTACTATTGAAGTGGAACGTTCCTTGCGGGTTCTGGATGGAGCAGTCGGTGTTTTCTGTGCAGTGGGCGGGGTAGAACCCCAGAGTGAAACAGTATGGAGGCAATCAGAGCACTACAAGGTTCCCAAGATTGCCTTTGTGAATAAAATGGACCGGGTGGGTGCAGACTTTGATGCTGTTCTTCAGGACCTGCGGGACAAGCTCCAGGTCACACCTCTGCCTTTGCAATTCCCCGTGGGTCAGGGCTCGGCCTTTGAGGGCCTGGTCGATCTTTTGAGCCAGAAGTTCTTGCGCTTTGACCCCCAGAGCAAAGGGGCCACAGTAGTCCAGGAAGAAGTGCCAGAGGAATTGGAGGAAAAAGCGCTTGCATGGCGGGAGAGGGTGGTGGAAATCCTGGCCGACACTGATGAATCCATCCTGGAGGCCTATTTAGCTGGTAATATCCCTGAGGTACAGGAACTTACATCATCCATTCGTCAGGCGACCCTGGATTTGAGTCTGGTTCCAGTCCTGGTCGGGTCGGCTTTAAAGAACATAGGCGTACAGCCGGTTATGGATGCGGTCATTGATTATCTTCCTGCCCCAACCCAGGTCAGACCAGCCCAAGGCATTGATCCGGCCACGCATACGACCAGGTCCTTTCCGGTATCCACGTCTTCTCCCCTGTCCGCATTGGTGTTCAAGATTGTCCTGGACGGAGGGCGCCCTCTGACTTTGATGCGCGTATACTCTGGATGGATGAAAGCCGGAGAGAGTGTGTACAACTCCACCCAAAAAATGGAGCAGCGAGCGGCCAGGTTTTTTGCCCTGCATGCCAGTCACAAGCTCCGCCTGGATGAAGTCAGAGCTGGGGAAATCGTGGCTGCAGCGGGCATGAAGGGAGCCAGGACCGGGGATACGCTGTGCCGCAAGGACAATCAAGTGGTCCTGGAACAGATCTCCCAGTACAAGCCGGTTATGTCCCTGGCCATCGAGCCGCGGAATGCAACAGAAGAAGAGAAGCTTTTACAGGCCCTGGACAAAATGCTTCTGGAAGATCCAACCTTAAGTCTGACCAGAGATGAAGATACTGAACAGATCATTTTGTCCGGGATGGGCGAGCTGCACCTGGAAGTCCTGCTGGAGAGGTTAAAAAGAGAACACAAGGTTGATCTGCGCTCCGGGAAGCCCCAAGTGGTGTACCGGGAGACTATAGCCCAGACAGCGGAAGCAGAGGATGAGTTTCATCGGGAGCTGGGGGAGGCCATGCATCATGGCCAGGTGCGATTGCGGGTGGAGCCCAGACAGCGGCAAAAGGAAAACAGGCTGTACTGGGAAATGGATACCCAGGGCTGGCCGCAGTCCTGGGTCCAGGCAGTTTCCCAGGCTGTGGAAGATGGTCTGCAAAGCGGGGTCATCAGGGGATATCCAGTGCAGGGCGTCAGCGTGGCCGTAACCGGGATGCAGCGACTGCCGGACGTTTCCAGCCAGGTGGGTTTTCACATGGCAGCCGGAGGTGCGCTGAAAAAGGCCCTGCAGGCCGCGAATCCCCAGCTCATGGAGCCCATAATGCTGGTTGAGGTCTTTGTCCCTGAGGATTTTGTCGGTGATGTGGTCTCGCTGCTGGGGAGCAAGGGGGCCAAGATTGAAAACATGTACGACCGGGGCGGAGGCAAGGTGGTCCAGGCCTTGACTCCTTTACGTCAGCTCTTTGGATTTGCGACTGATTTGCGTTCTGCTACCCAAGGGCGGGGCAATTTTATGATGAAGTTTGATCGATTCGATGTTTTGGAGTAAACTTCTGCCCCAGGCTGGGGAAACGAGACAATAAAGCTGCAGTCCAAAGAACAGGTTTTGGCTATGATCCATCAGCTATTTGATCGGCTGGTCGTTGTTTCCAATCGTCTGCCTGTGGCCCTGAAATGGGAGCACGAAAGGTGGAATGTTCAGGCAGGTGCAGGAGGACTGGTTACTGCCCTGGCCCCGGTGCTCAGTCGAAACGGCGGGGTATGGATGGGCTGGCCCGGAACGTCTGAGCAGGCCGATGTGTGGCAGCCGTTGCAAGAATTCTCCGAGGTTCAGGGGTACTTACTGCATCCTGTTATGCTCAATACCGAGGATGTCCGAGGCTATTATTATGGATTTTCCAACGAGGTCCTCTGGCCCTTGCTGCACGGCTTTCATACCCACTGTAACTTCAAGCTGGAATACTGGGAGAAGTATCAAAAAGTCAATAATCGTTTTGCACAGGAGATCCTGTCTGTAACCACTGAAGATGATTATATTTGGGTCCATGATTATCATTTGATGTGCGTAGCCCGGGAGATCAACAGAGGATTGGCTCGTCGCAAGTGCGGCTATTTCCTCCATATCCCCTTCCCGGGGCCGGAAATTTTCCTCAAGCTTCCCTGGCGCAGGGCAATTCTGGGATCCCTGCTTGAATACGATCTGGTGGGTTTTCAGACCTCCCAGGATATGCGGAATTTTGTCCGCTGTCTGGAGTGCTTGTGCTCAAATACCCAGGTGCAGACAGAACAGAACCTGGCCTGGATTGCCTGCGGAGACAAGGAGGTCAAGGCCGGAACTTTTCCCATCAGTATTGATTTCAACGAGTTTGCAGACCTGGCGGAATCCAAAGAGGTTTCCAAACGAACGGATAAGCTGCACATGATGCACCCGGATCAACAGGTCATTTTGGGGGTGGACCGACTGGATTACACCAAAGGCATTCCCCAGCGCCTGGAGGCTATCCGCCAAGCCCTGATCCGGTTTCCGGATCTGAAAGGGAAAATCGCCTTGCTCCAGGTCTTGGTCCCCAGTCGGGAAGAGGTGCCGGAGTACCAAGCCCTGAAAGAACATATCGAACGATTGGTGGGAGAAATCAACGGACAGTTTACTGAGCCCGGATGGATTCCTGTACACTACTTATACCGCAGCCTGCCCCGTGCGGATCTGGTTTCATTCTATTTAGCCGCAGAGATGGCCTTGATCACTCCCTTATGGGATGGCATGAACCTGGTAGCCAAAGAATACTGTGTATGTAATTACCGTGAAAACGGAGTGCTCATTCTCAGTGAGTTTGCCGGAGCAGCCTCACAACTCTATTCAGATGCCATCCTGGTCAATCCATACGACGTCAATGCAGTGGCTGAGGCCATCAGGCGGGCCTATTACATACACCCATCAGAGCGCCAGTCTCGGATGCGGCGTTTGCGGGAGACCATTCAGACATATGATATTCATTTCTGGCTGGATTCTTTTTTACAGGCGGCCTTTGACAGCCAGCCCCAAGAGGTGCCAATGGCCGGGTTTTCAACCTTCTTGTCCAGTATTGACCGCTTGTGAGCAGCAAATTCCAGGTGGAGGAAAAAGAGCGTGGCCTGCCCGGCACTGATATGAGAACTCGGGCCAAAAAAAAACTGGGCCAGAATTTTTTGGTTGATCCCAATGTGGCTCGTAAAATCGTAGGACGTCTCAATCTCCAGCCCGCTGACAAGGTGCTGGAAATCGGCCCCGGCCAGGGAGCATTGAGTCAATTCCTGCTCCAAAGCGGGGCTCAGGTGGCGGGAGTTGAGAAGGATCTGGCCCTGGCCCGGGAATTGAAAGAAAAGTGGCCTGATATTGATGTCATCGCTGCTGATGCCTCTGGTATCCAGTGGGACCAGCTTCACCGGGCCGGATTTGGTAAGGTGATCGGAAATCTGCCCTACAATATCGCTTCACCCTTGATTTGGGATATTGTGAGCAGTTTTTCGGAAGCCAGTGGCATGGTCTTTACAATACAAAAAGAAGTCGGATTGCGTCTGACTGCACGACCTGGAAGAAAAGAGTACGGGGCGCTGTCAGTGTGGGTGCAAAATTTTGCCCAGCCCCGGCTGGAGTTTGTTCTCGGACCTCTTGTTTTTCGGCCTCGGCCAAAGGTGGATTCAGCAGTTGTTTCCCTGTATCCTAAGGCCGTTCACCCGAATCAAGACCAGAGAAGAGCCTTGGCCGCTCTCTTGCGGGTGTGCTTCCAGCAGAGAAGAAAACAATTAAAGACCTCTTTGCGCAGCCTGTGGTCCGAATCTGTACAGGCCTGGTTTGCGGAACACGGAGTGCGGCCTCAGGCCAGACCTGAAGACATGACGCCCAGGGAGTTTTTGTCATTATCTCAGAGGGTTTTTCCTTCTCAGTCCAAAAGAGATAAATAAAGTTCGAGGGGCGAATTTTTCCTTTTATCCGTTTCTGATCCCTGGAAACCCTTGACAAATGCCACTTTTTGGGTTTTGGTCATGGAATTGGCGTGGCAGGACCTCGGCTGAGACCTGGATCTATGCAGAGGGCACGAGAGAGGAAAGTTGATATGTGACTGTGATGGCAAGTTTTTTCAAACAATGCGAAAGGAGGAAGACCTATGACCAAAGCAGACTTGATCGCCAAGGTGGCTGAAAAGTCGGAACTGACCAAAGCAGATTCGGAAAGGGCCCTCAATGCCTGTCTGTCAGCCATTGAAGACATCCTGGTCCGGGAAGGAAAGCTGACTTTGACCGGGTTTGGCACATTTCAGGTGGAGGATCGAAAAGAACGGAAGGGCCGCAATCCGCAAACAGGTGATGAGATTACCATCCCTGCGGCAAAGGTCGTCAAATTCCGGCCGGGCAAATTGCTCAAAGATGCCATCCGGTAGAAAGCAGCGTTTAGGGGGCAGCAGGACGGCAATATCCTGCCACCCAGGTGTTGACAACTTATTTTCATGTCTTATGATATGTATTGCCTATTGCTGATTTTTGGGATATATTATTATATTCTTTTCTGGTCGTGCCCCGAAAATCAAATTCAGGGAAAAGGAGGTGACGACGTTTGCCTGGCATCATCCTCAATGATAATGACAATTTTGACTATGCATTGCGCAAGTTCAAAAAACAATGTGAGAAATCCGGCATCTTATCAGAGCTGAAAAAACGCCAACACTATGAAAAACCGAGTGTGCAGCGCAAAAAGAAAGAAGCTGCGGCTCGCAAGCGAATGATGAAAAAAATGCGCAAGGCCCGGATGGGATCCTAGCCGACTCTTTTCATGTACAGGGCGGATCTGTGCTGGTCCGCCCTGTTCTTGTTTCCAAGCACAATTGCTCAAGTGTTTGATGCTTTTCACATCCTCATGTTCATAATGTCCATATATTTGAGACGGTTACATATCTGTAACCTCCATTCTTGAAACCAGCAAAGACTTCATGCCTTAGATAAAGATCCTTATGGGGGTCCAGGGATCTGCCCTCCAGGGATTGAGAACACCAGTATGGAATCGCGAACCCTTCGCCTTTTAGATTATTATGATCTTCTGGACCATGTTCAGGGTTATGCCCGCTCTGAACCTGGAGCCAGGGCCTGCCTGGACCTGGGCCCATTATCTGATGCCCAGCATCTGAGCGTTGAGAACGAACTGCTTACCGAGGCTTTGCAAGCAGCTGAGGAACTGGCCAGGGCCGTAACTGCATTTCCAGAAATGGAAGGCATTTTTTCCTGCCTCCAGCAGGAGATGGTCCTTGATGAAGACGGTCTGTGGGGAGTTAAAACCCTGCTCCAGGCCGCTGACCAGGCTCGTACTGTACTTGGTCGTCTGGATAAAGAGCAGTTCCCTGCCGTGCATACGCACATGAACGATGTTGTCTGGCCCGAGAAGAGCTGGATGGCCCTTCATAGGTGTCTGGATCCCGAGGGAGGCCTCAGGGACGAAAGCAGTCCGGAACTCCTTTCCGTTCGGCAGGAGATACGGCGCATTCATAGCCAATGTACTCAGAAAGTTACTGAATATCTGCGTCAAGAAAAGATCGGGACCTACCTCCAAGACGAATATCTGACTATTTCCGCCGATCGATATGTGTTGGCAATAAAATCGAATTTCAAGGGCCGACTGCAAGGCATCATCCATGACTACTCCCAGACCGGAGAGACCTGTTATTTTGAGCCTATGCTCCTGGTGGAGCTGAACAATACCTTGCAGGAGCTCAGGCAAGAGGAACGGGAGGCCAGACAGCGTGTTCTGCAGTCCTTAACTTCTCTGGTCAGCCAAGATGGGCAACGCATTCGTCTGGTCTTTTCCAGGATGGTTCATCTGGATGTTTTGCTGGCCAAAGTGCTTTTGGCTGGAGATATTCAAGGCCAAAGCTTAAGGCCGGGTCAAGAACAGCCCTTACAGCTGCGCCAGGCTCGACATCCCCTGCTCGTTCTCAATCAGGAAGATGTTCAGCCTGTGGATATTGAGCTTGGGCCCGGTCAGCGCGGCTTGATCATCAGTGGTGGAAATTCCGGAGGAAAGACCGTCTGTCTGAAGACACTGGGCTTGATCGGTCTGATGGCCCTGAGTGCTTTGCCCGTGCCGGTCCAGGAAGGAAGCAGTCTGCCTTTGTGGGAGCAGATATTTGTCTTTATCGGGGATGAACAGAGCTTGCAGGAGCATCAGAGCACATTTACCGCTCAGATCGATCACTTTCACGCAAAATGGCCGGATATGGACGCAGCCAGTCTCGTGCTGCTGGATGAGTTCGGGGCGGGGACAGATCCCAGTCAGGGAGCAGCCCTGGCCCAGGCGGTTATGGACGCCCTTCTGGAAAGATCGGTGTGGACAGTAGCTGCAACCCACTTCCCGGCCTTAAAGGCCTATGGCCTGACCCGGGATCAGGTCCGGGCAGCAAGTGTACTTTTTGATCCCAAGACCCAGTTGCCGTTGTATACTTTGGGCTACGATCAGGTCGGAGGCAGCAGGGCCCTGGATGTAGCCCGGGAACGGGGGCTGCCCGGAGAAATCCTTGAAAGGGCAGAGGAGTATCTCCTGCTGGATGGCAAGGATTCCGGAAAGCTTATGAGCCGGCTCAATGAGTTGGCTGTGGCCAGGGAGCAGGAAATTCAAGAGCTGCAAGATCGGAAAAAGGCCCTGGAAAAAGAACAGAAACGGCTGAAGCACAAGCTGGAGCAGCAGGCCCAGAACTTGCTGGAAGAGATCAGGCAGAATTCCCGGGAGGTGGTGGCCCAATGGAAGGCCGGCAAGCAGCAGCGCAAGCAGGCCTTGCGGGATTTGGCTGCGGAAAAGAAAAGATTACAGGAAGAGCTGATATCCACCCGGACAAGCGAAAAGAGTCACCAAGGCCAACAAGCCTTGCAAGCCGGAGACCAGGTTTATTACCGGCCCTGGGGCAGATCCGGCCTGGTACTCGAACTGGACCGCAAAAAGGAGCGCATCAAGCTGGACTTGGGTGGAGTAACCCTCTGGGTGCCTGAGACTGAAGTTGAGTCCCGGGGCGGGAAGGAGATGGGTCAGCGCTTCAGTCCATCCCCTGCCCCCACTTCTTCCGGGTCTGGTGCCTCCGGCCGCGTTGATCTTCGGGGCCTGAGAGCTGATGAGGCTGTTGCTGTCCTGCAGCAGCAAGTGGATCAGGCCCTGTTGCAAGGGCGTAATGAGCTGGAGATCATTCATGGCCGGGGAACCGGGACTTTGCGTACGGCGGTTCAGGAGGAGCTGGCCCGGATGCCGGAGATCAAAGAGTACTCTCTGGCCAGCGAAGAACACGGAGGAGATGGACTGACCATTGTCCGCCTGGAATAGGTACGGGTGAGATCGGGCATTGTCCACAGGATACCAAGGCGCAAAGATCCTGCCAGGGAGGAGAGGTCTATGAACTGGATAAAGACCCGAAATCTTCATCTTCTGGGGTGGGGTCAGATGATATGCCCAAGGTAAACCCAGAACAAATTCAGGCCATAAAGGAAAGAATTGATTTTTTGGATCTGGTCCGGCGCTATGTTTCTCTGCGTCAGGCCGGAGAGCGGTGGATGGGAGTGTGCCCTTTCCATCAAGAGAGCCAGCCGTCTCTGAGCGTACATCCGGAACGGGGTTTATTCTACTGCTTCGGATGCCATGCCTCCGGAGATGTGATTGATTTTTACAGCCAAATCAATGGACTGGATTTTGTTGAAGCTGTAAGGGAGCTGGCTGGGGAAGCCGGGGTGGAGCTGAACACACAGGGTGATTCACATGCCGGCGGTCAGGCTCGGCTGCGCAAACAATGCCTGGACATGCACGCCCTGGCCCAAAACGTTTTTCAACAGGCCCTGGGCAGCAGACAGGGGCAGGCGGCCAGAGATTATCTCCAGGAACGTGGGTTCGATCAGGAAATAATTGACCGCTTTGGATTGGGCTGGGCGCCCATGGCCTGGAACAATTTGAAAACCTGTCTGGTCCAGAAAGGATATGCCCCGGAGCAGGGAGTGCAGGCCGGGCTGCTCTCGCAAAACCAAAACGGTCGCATCTATGATCGCTTCCGGTCCAGGATCATGTTCCCCATCCATAACCTGGGGGGGAAGGTCGTGGCCTATGGGGGGCGCATAGTGGGCCAGGGCGATCCCAAGTATTTAAACAGCAGCGAGACGCCGATATTTAAAAAGGGGGATCTCCTTTACGGCCTGGAGCAGGCCCGGCGCAGTGTGACTCAAAGCAAACAGGCCTTGCTGACCGAGGGATACGCCGATGTGCTCACCCTGGCCCAGTTTGGGTTTGAAAATTCCTGCGGAGTATTAGGGACGTCATTGACCTCCACTCAAGTACGTCGCCTGGCTGGGCTCTGTACACGTGTGGTCCTGATTTTTGACGGAGATAGAGCGGGGCAGCAGGCTGCTCTGCGCAGCGCGGAGATGATTTTGGCTGCCGGTCTCAAGGTTTGGGTGGTCAGTCTGCCGGAGAGTGAAGATGTAGACAGCCTGCTGCGCAGCCAAGGCCCAGAAGTCCTGCAAGAGTTGATGCACAAGGCGGAGGAAGGTCTTGCCTTTTGCCTGCACATGATTACTCACAATGCAGCACCTAAGGACATCATGTCCTGGGCGGTTCGGTTTCTCTCCTCTCTGAGCCAGACATCATGGAGGGCCTACTATCTGCCCCGCCTGGCTGAGGGACTGCATATTTCCGAATCTGAATTGCGCAGTGCTCTGCAGGATGCTCAGGGTCCATACCGGCCGCACTCAAAAGCAAAGGGTGCAGTCGGTTTTCAGGCCTCTGGACAGCGGGATCGTGAGCTTCTGGCCTTTGCCGTCCGTTGCCCGCAGTATTTGCCGAAGCTCAGGGCCCAGGGGCTGGCCGATCTTTTGCGCACAGATCGGGGGCGAAGATTTTGGGACAAGCTGTGCACACATGGTTCAGAAAATATTTTGCCTTTTTTGGATGAAGGGGAAAAGGCTTTTTTCGTCACCTGTCAATTACAAGGGGAAAATCCGGAAAAAGACCAGGCTGTTTGGGAGGATATTCGCAGTTTATTAGTCCACGGCCGGGAACAGCATACAAAACAGAAACTCAAGGCAGCCATAGCTCAAGCCCAGGAACGGGGGGACGAGGCAGAGGTGGCCAGGTTACTGAGTGCATACAGTCAATTTCTGAAGGGGGCTAAATGAGCACCATTAAGGACATTCAACAGATCAAGACCCTGATCGCCAAAGGCAAGCAAAAAGGGTACTTGACCTTTGAAGAACTCAACGAGGCCTTACCGGCTGAGGTGAGCGAGCCGGAACAGATTGAAGAGATCATTACAATTTTTCAGCAGTTGGAAATCGCAATTGTTGATGAGAACAACAACAAGAAAATCGAGGTCATGCCCAGGGAAGTGGGCCTGGAACTGGAGAGCCAAAGCAGCAGCACGGAAGAGGATGAAGATGCCCAGGAGCTGTCCCGCAGTTCTGATCCCGTGCGCATGTATCTGCACGAAATGGGTTTGGTTCCCTTGTTGGATCGGGATGGAGAAGTGCGGATTGCCAAAAAGATCGAGGCTGGTGAGCTCGAGGTCTTGTATGCCTTGGCCGAGGTTCCGGTGGCCATTGAGTATTTAATCGGCGTAGGTGAGGAACTGAAAAAAGGCAATGCCAAACTCAAGGATGTGGTTAAAACCATAGAAGAGGACGATCCGACTGAAGAGGAGATGAACCAACGTCAGCGGGTGATTAATCTCCTGGATGAGATCAGGCAGATCTTCCGCAAGAAAAAAGGCGTGTATACCAAGGTAGGAGAGACTGCCACTCTGAGCAAGCGTGTGCGGGGAGTTCAGGATCGAATCATAGAGTACAAGCATGAGATCGTAGACCGGCTGGTGGCCATAAAGCTGGAAAAGAAGCTCATTGACGAGATCATTGAGAATATAAGCGATTATGTGCGGCAGATGAACAACTGCCAGCGGGACTATTCAGCCTACATCCTCTCAGTAGGCAAGACCCAGCAGGAAATCGAAGAGCTCTTTGGCCAATTGGACCGGCGGGAGGTCAATCCAGTGGTTCTGGCCGACGAGCTGGGCATGACTGTGGAAGAGGTTTTTTCTTTCAAGGAAATGCTCACTGGAAAGCAGGAAATCCTGCAGCGCCTGGAGGAGAAATGCTGCCATGACGTCCACGAACTGGAAGATATCCTGTGGCGGATGGAGAATGGAAATCGCATGGCCCTGCGGGCCAAGCAGGAGCTCATTCGAGCCAATCTGCGACTGGTGGTCAGCATTGCCAAGAAATACACCAACCGTGGACTGCAGTTTCTGGATTTGATCCAGGAGGGAAACATCGGGCTGATGAAAGCGGTGGACAAATTTGAATATCAGCGGGGATACAAGTTTTCCACGTACGCCACCTGGTGGATCCGGCAGGCCATTACCCGGGCCATTGCCGATCAGGCCCGGACTATTCGTATCCCGGTGCATATGATTGAAACCATAAACAAGCTGGTGCGCACTTCCCGGTATCTGGTCCAGGAATTGGGCCGGGATCCCTTGCCGGAAGAGATCGCCGAACGAATGGATTATCCTCTGGAAAAGGTGAAAAAAGTCCTGCGCATCGCCAAGGAGCCCATCTCTCTGGAGACACCGATCGGAGATGAAGAGGATTCCAGCCTTGGAGATTTTATCGAAGATAAGAGAGCCCTGGCTCCGGCCGATGAAGTGGTGCACACCAAGCTGGGAGACCAAATCCAACAGCTCTTGTCTGAACTCACCCCCCGCGAAGAACAGGTCTTGCGCAAACGCTTTGGAATCGGGGAGCGTTCCGACCATACCCTGGAAGAGGTAGGAAAGCTGTTTAATGTAACCCGGGAGAGGATCCGGCAGATTGAGGCCAAGGCCTTGCGGAAGCTCAAGCATCCCTCCCGGAGCCAGATACTTCGCTCCTACTATGAAGGGTGAGGGCAAAGTGGGAAGAAGATGCGAGGGAGCAGAGTTTTACTTTGCTCCCTTTTTTATTTCTTGAGCCCGAGCATTGATGAACATGTATTTTTTAAGGCAAGAGAGTCTTGTACATCGCATGCACCTCAGATTGAGCTTTTCATAGGCTATTGTTTCTTCAGGAGTTATGTGTTAATTTGATGTTAAAAATATGCGGCCACCAAAAAAAAGGCGAAAATGTCGAGATGTAGGCGGAAATGTCGAGATGTTCAAGAGGTATGAGCCCGGGAAGACTGTACGAACAAGGCCGGGGAGGATGCCTATGCGCACAAGGGCGGTATGTACCGGGTTGGCAGTAGTTGTTTTGTGTCTAATACATGCTTGGGCCGGAGCAGAGGAGTTGACGGCCCGGGTGCGCTGGGTGGTGGACGGGGACACCATTATTTTGAGTACCGGACATACCGTGCGCCTGATAAATATCGATGCCCCTGAACTGAGCCGGGACGATCAACCGGGCCAATATTACGCCCAGCGGTCCAGGCAGTGTGCAGTGGAATTGATGTCCGGGGTGGTCGTTGATGTGCATGCTGGTGATACAGATCGTTTTGATCGTCTGCTCGGCACAGTCAAGCTGGCGGATGGCACAGCAGTGAACAAGGCCTTAGTGGCCAAAGGTGCGGCCTTTGTCTGTCCCTGGTCCCCAAAGGAACAGGCAGCATGTAATGATTTGCTGCCTCTGCAGCGGCGAGCCATGAAGGACGGAGTTGGGTTTTGGGGCACAATACTCTCCTTGCCTGAAGACAGGGGGCCATTTGTAGGAAATCGGCGCAGCAAGAGATTTCATACCCAGGAGTGTACCTTTGGCCAGGCCATTCATGCCAAGAACAAACAAGGATTTTTTACCTTACGACAAGCGTTTCAGGCTGGATTTGCTCCTGGACGATGCTGTTCTCCCTGGCCGGAGAGGACAGGAGGACAAAAAGTAAAGGGGGACAAGAAATGAAGGTACTCATGCTTTATCCCAAGTATCCAGAGACATTTTGGGGTTTTCAGCACGTTTTAAAATTTGTATCCAAAAAGGC
>JAWLEI010000010.1:0-58406 GCA_041686195.1 Desulfovermiculus sp. | reverse complement strand
GGAGCGACGATTCTGGGGGAAGTCAAGTGTTCACACCTCCTGTTTCAAGACATCTCAAGACATGGAGGAGTTCCGGAAATGTGCAAGACCGGTCACTCCCTGATCAAGTCCAGGATGCAGGAAACGAAAGCCCTGCTGGCCGGAGAGATGAGCGGGCATATGTTTTTCGCCGACCGCTACTTCGGATTTGACGATGCCCTTTATGCGGCCCAGCGCCTGGTGGAGATCCTGGACACCTCTTCTCAGCCCCTTTCAGCCCTGCTTGACGACTGGCCCAAGACCGCCTGCACTCCGGAAATACGTCTTGACTGCCCGGATGTCATCAAGTTTGAAATTGTAAATCGGGCCAAGGCCTATTTTACTCCTGCGGAAAACGAGTACCAGGTTATTGACGTTGATGGAGTGCGCCTGGACCTGGGGGACGGCTGGGGCCTGATCCGGGCTTCAAATACTCAGCCGGTCCTTGTTCTTCGCTTTGAGGCTGAAAACGATAAACGCCTGCAGGAAATCCGGGATCTGGTGGAAACACCCCTGCATACCTGGATCAAGGAATTAACCCCCAGCTCATTCTGACATCTTGAATACAATTATGAAACATGAACATATGCATTCCGAAAAGACCATTGAAGCCACTCTATTCACCGACGGGGCCTGCCTTGGCAATCCAGGCCCAGGAGGCTGGGCGGTTATTGTCGAATACAACGGCCAGCGCAAAGAGCTCTGCGGTGGATGGGCCCAAACCACCAACAACCGCATGGAGCTCAAGGCGGTTATTGAGGGCCTAAAAGCATTGCCAGAACCCGGGCGGGTGCACGTGGTCACAGACTCCAGATACGTCCACGATGCTTTCGTCCAGGGCTGGCTCCGCCGCTGGCAGAAAAATGGCTGGAAAACAGCGGCCAAAAGCGCGGTTAAAAATCAGGATCTGTGGAAGGAGCTGGCTGAGCTCATAAAAACGCATCAGGTGTCCTTTGAATGGACCAGGGGACACCAGGGGCACTTGGAAAACGAGCGTTGCGATCGCCTGGCCCGGCAGGAGGCTGGAAAGGCCCGTCTCACCTTGGATCCAAGCACTTGAGGGGGAAAAGGGTGTTCTGTTCATCCATGCATGATGTGCAAAATAAAATTGGATATACATTCGCCGATCAAAGACTGCTGCAACAAGCCTTGACCCATAGCTCGTATGCCAATGAGTTCGATACCTCCCTGGTCCATAATGAACGCCTGGAATTTTTAGGAGACGCAGTCCTGGAGCTCAGTATATCCGAAGCATTGTATGCCCGTTTCCCTCAGGCCAGAGAAGGCATCTTGACCAATATGCGCTCCAAGCTGGTCAGTGAGCCCACCCTGGCCCGTCTGGCCCGCAGGCTCCATCTCGGTCAGTTCCTCTTTCTGGGGAAAGGAGAGGAAAGGCAGGGGGGAAGAGACCGGGACGCGGTTCTCTGCGACACCCTGGAGTCCTTGTTTGGGGCCATTTTTCTGGACAGCGACTACGCCACGGCCCGCCATGTGATTTGCGAACTGTTTCAACCCCTTTGGCCCGCCCGCCTGCCCCAGGAACGAAAGAAGGATTTTAAGAGCCGTCTGCAGGAATTAACGCAAAGCCTGTTCCAGGCCCGGCCAACGTATACTTTGATCGGCAGCCACGGGCCGGAGCATGCCAAGGTATACACTGTGGAACTCAAGCTCCCCAACGGCTGCACCTGCCGGGCTTCGTCCACAAGCATGAAAAAAGCCGAACAATCCGCAGCCGAGCTGGCCCTTCAGGAATTGGACCAAAATCAAGGACCACAGGCCTGAGGCCTATTCTTCAGAATAAGGGCTGCATGGAGAACTCCGCATAACCTGTGTATTCGGGCCCGCCAGAGACAAGGCCGAACTCTCATCTTCTCATTTTTAACTCATTCCCTCCAGGCCGCCACTTTCTGCGCCACCGCGTCTATCACCTCCCTGGGCGTGGAGGCCCCGGCGGTAATTCCCACCCGACAGGCCTGCTGCATATCATGAACCGGCACATCATGAGCACTTTCTATGTGAATGCTGGGCACTCCTTGAGATTGAACCACCTTGGCTAAGCGCCTGGTATTCCCGCTGGCCAAACCGCCGACCACCAGCATGACATCCACCCGGCGGGCGATTTGCGTGGCCTCCTCCTGGCGTTCCCTGGTGGCGTCGCATATTGTGTCCAAGACCGGAAAACTGGTGCCCAGACGGCCTTCAAGCCGCTTGACCACCTTCTGGAACTCTCCTCGGTCCTGGGTGGTCTGAGCGGCCAGAAAATAGGCCTGTTCCGGCTGCACATTCAAGGCATCGACCATATCCACATGTTCAATGACCTGAGCCCTGTGGGCCGCATAACTGAGCAACCCTGCCACTTCCGGATGATCGGGTTCGCCGAACAGCAAAAGGCAGCGGCCGTTTCGGGTCTGATCGGCAATGAGCATCTGAGCCTTCTTGACCTTGGGGCAGGTGGCATCCACAATGCGGACCCCGAGTCTTTGCAGCTCTTTCTGCACATCCAGAGGCACCCCGTGGGCCCTGATGACCACACAGCTGCCTGCCGGGACATCCTGTACTGAATCGGCTTGTATCACGCCCTGGTCTGCATAGTGCCGCAGGACCTGAGGATTGTGGATTATTGGTCCCAGGGTGCAGATCTGCTCGTGACAGGTGTTTTCAGTCACCACCCGGTCCAGCTTACGCAGGGCCAGGTCCACCCCCATACAAAATCCAGCTGTATTGGCCCGAACGATGGTCTTGGACATTTTTGTATACCTCATTGGAAGTGTGCTGCATAAATACGCAAGCGGATTGCTCAAAGATGTCTCGTGATCATGCCATGCCCGTTTCAGGTACTCGCATTGACGGATATTTCAACGGCTTTCGCTGAGAATCGTTCAATTCAGATCCCTTTTTATTCGCTTTGTGCAGACCCAAGCTCCACCTCATCCAGGCACTTCATGAGCTCCGACCAGGTGGTGCAGGCCACCACCTCCTTCCGGATATTTTTTACTCCCTGAAACCCCCGCAAATAGCGGGGGATAATGGTTCGCATCCTGAACAGATCCCTGTCTCCCTGTCCATGCGTGCGGATCAATGCAATGTGGCGTCTGGCCATATTCAAGGCCCGCTGCTTGCCTTCATGTGAGCCATGCGCTCCATCTGATTCTCCGCGCATGATCTTACGGTAGGAGGCAAAGATTCCTGGATCTGCCAGAGCTCCCCGGGCAAACATGAGTCCACTGACCCCTGTTTTTTGCACGCATTGAATCCCGTCCTCAGCACAAAACAAGTCGCCGCTGGCCAGCACCGGGGTGTCCAGCTCCCTGCTGGCCGCAGACAAAACTTCCCAGTCCGCCCGCCCGGCATAACCTTGGGTGGCTGTTCTGGGATGAACGCTCACCCAGCCTAAATCCAGGGCGTCCAGATCCCTTATCCGGGCCAGGGTATCCCGTTTGGACCCCCAACCGGCCCGCAGCTTGACTCCCACTCGCCCCGGGC
Source organism: Desulfovermiculus sp. (assembly GCA_041686195.1). Lineage (GTDB taxonomy): Bacteria > Desulfobacterota > Desulfovibrionia > Desulfovibrionales > Desulfothermaceae > Desulfovermiculus. The sequence continues at coordinate 54,905 of JAWLEI010000010.1, read as the reverse complement.
CGGCCCCCTGGACCATAGCGGACAGGATCCGGAGCAGATTGTCCCAGTCTTGAAGCAAGCCGGCTCCGGCCCCGGTCTTGACCACCTTGCGGACCGGGCATCCGGCATTGAGGTCAAAATACATATATCCCTGCTCCACAAGCCAGGACAAGGAATCGGCAATCACCTCGGCCTCGGACCCAAAGAGCTGAACCACCAGGGGCTGGTCCCGATCGCAGGTACGCAGCAGTTCGGTAGTTCCCGGGCTTTGATACACAAGGCCCTTGGCACTGATCATTTCAGTGCAGGCTACGGCGCATCCATTTTCCCGGCACAAGAGCCGGAAAGGAAGATCCGAAAATCCGGCCAGAGGGGCTAGCCAGGGTTTATCCGGACCAATAGGCAACTGAAGGATATGTGCACGCACTGTGGGCATGTGGGCTTTTATTGGTTATACGAGTCCCGCAGTTGGCGGGACCTCTGGCTCCTCTGATTTTTCTTTGCATCGGCCCAGGGAGGGGACAGGAGTGGATTGCTGCCAACGCTTCAAGGCGCTGAATACACTCTTGCGCATCTTGGCATTTCCCGCCCACATGGATTGCAGCCACTCATCCACTTCACTGCGTTTACTGGCTTCAGCTGAAGGGCAGGGATTGGACCATATTGGAAGATTCCATTCCCGGACCGCTTTCTGCACCAGACGCTTCTCCACATGCAAGAGGGGCCGAATGAGATCGAATTGACCTTGAAAAAAAGGCTCACTGGCATACAAACCTTCTACCCGGCCTTGATAAAAGAGGTTGAGAAAAAAGGTCTGCACCAGATCATCGGCAGTATGCCCCAGGGCCAGATGGGTCAGCTCGTATTTCTTCACCAGCTGAAACAAGTGCTTCCGCCTCCGCCAGCTGCAGAAGAAGCAAGGAGAATTCTTCCGGTTTTCAGCCGAATGGGCCCTGGGGCCCATATCCGATACTTCCACATGAAGAGCAAAACCTGCCTTTCGGGCCCAATCCACCAGCGGGGCATGATTGGCAGGCTGGAATCCGGGATTAATGTGCAGCAGCATGAGCTGGACATCAAAGGGCAGTTTGCGTCGATGCAGGCGTAAGACCTGAAGGAGAACCCAGCTGTCCATCCCTCCGGAAACAGCCACCCCGATCCTGGCTCCCGACCGAAGCATGCGGGTTTCCAGCATCAGCTTTCCAGCCTTGGAAAGGCATTTTTTTTGAGCAAAGGAAAGGTTCTTTCTTTGTCGTGATCCCACGCCAACAGGCATACACTCTCTCGCCTGGATCTGGCAAGTACGTCTCAGTTCTCCCCTTGACCGTTTGAAAACCAATGACTATATTTCTCAGTTTGACAGACATAATGGATTCAAACTACCGCATTCAAACAACAGCGTTTTCCAGGAGTGAACCTCGCTGTTGATGCCGTTTATCTCAATTTTCTTATTATTACAGCAAGTTGACGAGGAAGAGTACATGGCCAGAATTACAGTTGAAGATGCCTTGGAGAAAATCAATAACCGCTTCGTCATCGCCCAGATGGCCATTAAGCGGGTCAAGATGTATCGGGATGGCTATCCATCCCTGGTCAAATCCAATAACAAAGAGGTGGTTACTGCCTTGCGGGAAATTGCAGCCGGCAAAGTGCTTTTGGAAGACGCTATTCGAGAAGCAGGGATAGAGGTAAATGATCATGGATAAGCGGGACTATTACCAAATCCTGGGAGTGGGGCAAAGCGCCAGCACCGAAGAAATCAAAAAGGCCTACCGCAATATGGCCTTTAAATACCACCCGGACCGCAACCCGAACGACCCTGATTCCGAACACAAGTTCAAGGAAGCGGCCGAAGCCTATGAAGTCTTAAGTGATTCGGAAAAACGGACCATATACGACCGTTTCGGCCATGACGGTCTCAGCAATGCCGGGGGACATCAGGATTTCTCTTCCGCTCATGACATATTTGATACCTTCAGCGACATATTCGGTGATGTCTTTGGCTTTGGCTCCGGACGCTCAAGGCGCGGCCCCAGAGCTCAGGCTGGAGCGGATCTGCGTTACAATCTGACCATCTCCTTTGAAGATGCGGTCAAAGGAACGGAGACCGAACTGCAAATCCCGAAAGAAGTCGAGTGCTCCTCCTGCCAGGGTACCGGAGCCGAACCCGGACATAGCCCGGAGACTTGCAAGCACTGCGGCGGACAGGGACAGGTCTTTCAGAGCCAGGGATTTTTTCGGATCGCCACCCCATGCCCCATTTGCCGGGGAGCAGGCAAGGTGATCACAAAACCCTGTCCGGACTGCAAGGGCCGGGGGACAGTCCAGGAAACCAGGAATCTCAAGGTGAATATTCCGGCCGGAGTGGACAACGGGAGCAGGCTCCGTCTGCAGGGTGAAGGAGAGCCCGGAAGACATGGCGGTCCTGCGGGTGATCTGTTTGTAGTCATTCGAGTCCAGGAACACCCCCAATTCACTCGCCGGGACTTTGATCTGATCACCAAAGTGGACATCAGCTTCGTCCAAGCCACCCTGGGGGATCGCATCGATGTTCCCACCCTGGACGAACACGTGCCTATGGACATCCCCAAAGGCACTCAGAGCGGACAGACATTTAAGCTCAAAGGGCTGGGTGTACCGCATCTCGGCAGCAACCGGAAAGGGGATCTCTTGGTTCAGGTTCAAGTCAAGACCCCGACCAAGCTGACCAAGCAACAAGAAGAACTCTTGCGTGAGTTTGAAAAGCTGGAAGCGGAAAAGCCGAAAGGCAAGGTGAGAAACTTCTTTAAACGGGCCATGGGAGAGACATGAGTCAGGATGAAGCGCTGAGCCATATTGACGAGCAAGGCGGGGTGCGCATGGTGGATGTGGGGACCAAGCCGGAAAGCTCCCGGCAAGCAATCGCCCGGGCCACCGTCCAGCTTTCAAGGCGGACCTTCACCCTGCTGCAGGATCGGGCTTTGCCCAAGGGCGATGTGCTGACCACTGCCCAGATTGCCGGTATCCAGGCTGGCAAGCAGACTCCGCAGCTCATACCCATGTGCCATCCTCTGCCGCTCTCCCACCTCAACGTCCAATTTCGGCTTGAGCCAGAAGAAGCTCAGATCCATGTTGAGGCCCTGGCTGCCACCACAGCCCCTACCGGTGTGGAGATGGAGGCCATGGTAGCCGCTCAGATAGCGGCCCTGACCATCTATGACATGTGCAAAGCTGTCCAGAAAGACATTGTCATTTCAGAGGCCAAACTCGTGTACAAGGCCGGGGGACGGAGCGGGACCTATGACATCCGGGAGTATGCCCCTGGTCCTGATGGCCAGCAAGAGGTCAACTCTTGAGGACAAGAAGTTACGGGGACTGAGGCCTTGGCGCAAATGATCTCTTGGGCTTGGCCTCATTGACCTTCAGGGTCCGCCCGGAGAACTCCACCCCGTTTAATTCAGACATGGCTTGAGCTGCGGCCTCAGGCTGCATCTCCACAAAACCGAACCCGCGCGGACGGCCTGTTTCCCGGTCGTGAATAAGATTGACCGCTCCTACTTCACCGAAACGTGAAAACAGGGCTCGCACATCCTCCTCAGTGCAAGAAAAGGGCAAATTTCCAACATACATTCTCTTCATAACCTGCAATCTCCTGCGGCAATAAGGAATACATGGCCCGCCGATCCGCTCCGGCGGATTCTTCATATTGAATCACTTTTTTGAGACAAAAAGTCAAGACATTGGAAGCAGACATCAGGGATATCTGCTCTTCCTGGCAATCTTCAACAAGCCGTGTCCCCCGCTGCCCCTTGGCGCCGGGCGCGATTTGCTGTACACAAATGGACATGCCCAACCAGAGCTACGTGAACAGTCCTGTACTGACCGCCCCCCGCCATCCTACCCGGACCATCAGCCTGGGTGGAGTGAGTATTGGAGACACCGCTCCGATCCGCATCCAGAGCATGACCAATACCGATACCCGGGATACCCAGGCTACACTGGAACAAATTGAGAATTTAGCTCATGCCGGATGCGAGATCGTGCGCCTGGCCGTTCCCGATCGCACAGCAGCCCATGCATTGCCTGCCCTCATCACCTCTTCCTCAGTCCCTTTGGTGGCCGACATTCATTTTGATTATCGCCTGGCCTTGGCCGCTGTGGAAGCCGGAATCCATGGCCTGCGCATCAATCCGGGCAATATCGGCTCCAATGACCGCATCAACCAGGTCATTGACGCGGCCAAATCCAATGCTGTGCCCATCCGCATCGGTGTCAACAGCGGCTCAGTGGAAAAGTCGATTTTAAAACGCAGGGGCGGACCGACACCGCAGGCCATGGTGGAAAGCGCTCTGCATCATGTCCGTCTCCTGCAGAATCGGGATTTTGATGCCTTTAAAATTTCCTTGAAATCATCTTCTGTGGCCCACACCATGTCTGCATACCGCTTGCTGGCCCAGGAAACAGACTGCCCTTTGCATATCGGGATTACCGAGGCCGGGACTCTGCTTCGAGGCACAGTCAAGAGCAGCCTGGGCATCGGCCTGCTCCTGGCTGAAGGCCTCGGAGATACCCTCCGGGTATCCTTGACCGCGGATCCGGTGGATGAGGTCTTGGTGGCCTGGGAAATCTTAAGAACCCTGGGGCTTCGAGCCAGAGGCCCGGAACTCGTCTCCTGCCCCACCTGCGGCCGGACTGAGATCGACCTCTTCAGCCTGGCCCGGGAGGTAGAAGACCTCCTGCGCCCGGTGCGGGAGGTCTTCACCGTGGCTGTCATGGGCTGTGCAGTCAATGGCCCCGGGGAAGCCAAAGAAGCGGATATAGGCCTGGCTGGAGGACGAGGCAGCGGAGTGATCTTTAAAAAAGGCCGGGTAGTCCGCCGAGTGGAGCAGGAAGATGAGATCATGCCTGCCTTCAAGGAAGAGTTAGCCTCTTTTTTAGCCCAGCTGCAGACTGATTCCGCTGCAAAGATAAACAGACCATAACGAACAACTGCTTATTGGAGACCTCTATGCGACTGAGCCGGTACTATGTGCCCACTCTGAAGGAAAATCCAGCTGAAGCCGATGTAGTCAGCCACCGCCTCCTGGTCCGGGCGGGCATGATCCGCAAACTGACCTCTGGTATCTATACCTTTCTGCCCTTGGGTCTGCGGGCCCTGGACAAGACCGCCTGCATTGTGCGCCGGGAAATGAATCGGGCCGGGGCCATGGAAGTGCTTATGCCCATGGTCCAGCCGGCAGACCTGTGGCAGGAAAGTGGCCGCTGGAGTGAATACGGCCGGGAACTCTTGCGCCTGCAAGACCGGCATTCCCGGGATTACTGCCTCGGGCCCACCCATGAAGAAGTGATCACAGACCTGGTCCGGCACGAAATCCGATCCTACCGCCAGCTCCCGGTAAACCTGTACCAGATCCAGACCAAATTCCGGGACGAGATCCGGCCCAGGTTCGGACTCATGCGCTGCCGGGAGTTCATCATGAAGGACGCTTATTCCTTTGATCGGGATGAGGCCGGATTGGACAAAAGCTACTGGGACATGTTTGAGGCCTATAACCGCATTTTTCAGGGGTTGGGGCTCAAATTCCGGGCCGTGGAAGCTGACTCTGGTCCTATTGGAGGCAGTGTATCCAGCGAATTTATGGTTCTGGCCGAGACCGGGGAAGACGTGGTGGTCTCCTGCTCTGGGTGCGAGTTTGCCGCCAATCTGGAAAAGGCCGAAGTTCAAGCCCCGGTTGATGTTGCCCGGGAACAATGCCCGGAGCCTTTGCTGATGGACACTCCCGGGGCGCACACAGTCAAGGAGGTGGCCAGACAGCTCGGTATTTCTCCTTCCCAGGTGGTCAAGACCATGCTCTTTGCGGCCGACGGAAAGCCTGTCGCCGCCCTGATCCCCGGAGATCGGGAGCTCAATGAGGTGAAACTGAAAAATTTCCTGAATGCATCAGAGCTGGAACTGGCTACTGAAGAGCAGATCCGGGAATGGACCGGAGCCCCGATGGGCTTTGCCGGCCCCATAGGACTGAAGATACAGACCATTTTTGCCGATCGCCTGCTGAGCCAGGGCACGGACTGGGTCACCGGAGCCAATCAGGATGATGCCCACTATATGCATGTAGACCTGGACCGGGATGTGAAAGTTGAAAAGCACCTGGACATGGTCAATATCCTGCCCCATGATCCATGTCCGGCCTGTAGTGGAGAACTACAATTCCACAAAGGCATCGAGGTGGGGCATGTCTTTAAACTGGGAACCAAATACAGCCAGAGCATGCAGGCCAACTTTCTGGATGAACAGGGCAAAGAACAGCTCATGCACATGGGCTGCTACGGAATCGGGGTCAGCCGGATAGTGGCCGCCTGTATTGAACAAAATCACGATGAGAACGGAATTATCTTCCCCCCACCTCTTTCTCCGTTTGAAGTCATGGTCCTGGCTTTAAACATCAAAGACCAAAAGGTCAGGGACACGGCCGAGGACCTGACCCGAAAGCTCGAAGAGCTCGGCTTGGACGTGCTTTTGGATGATCGGGAGGAACGGCCGGGCTTTAAATTCAAGGACGCCGACCTGCTCGGCTTGTCCATGCAGATTCTGGTTGGGTCCAAGGGCATTGATAAGGGCATGATTGAGGTCAAAGATAGACGGAGTGGAGAACGGCAGGAACTGCCCCTGGAGGACTTTGTTGCCCGGTTTCAGGCCTGGCGCAGCGAGGTCTGGGCCGGGTGGGGATTGGAGCAGAAGACAGAAGGCAGATGACAGAGATCAGAGCTCAGTCCCGCCTTGGCGGGACCTCCGGCAAATCTGAAATATTTTTTTGCCCCCTGTGGGGCAAAAAAAGAGAAGCTGCCGGATTGATCAAGGATGAAACCTGAGCTTGGGCATGGAGGGGCGAAGCTTGTCTTCGCCCCAGTAGCCCGGGCCTCTCCGAGGGCCGGGAATGCGTTGAGCAAAGAGGCTGGGTCTCGGAGAGAACCAGCCCTACCCGGAAACGCCAGGGCCATCTTATTATTTCTTATTATGTCCGATTTTTTTCTGATTGTTTTGAGGGAATGACAAAACACATCTCTATGTCTCACATATTTTCCGTCTTTGAATTGACCCAGGCGGTCAAAGATACCCTGGAAGGGGAATTCCCCTTTGTCTGGGTCCAGGGCCAGGTGGGCAATGTGTCCAGGCCCAGCTCCGGACATATGTACTTCACCCTGAAGGATGACCGCTCCTGCCTGGATATCGTCTGGTTTCAATCCAACCAGAGCGGGAAGATGAGCGTCTCACCCTCCCAGCTGCAGACCGGGCAGGACATCCTCTGCGCCGGGCGGTTGACGGTGTATGCCCTGCGGGGGACGTATCAGGTCCTGGCAGAGCTGGTCCAGGATCAAGGGCTGGGCCGCCTGCACCTGGAATTTGAGGCTCTGAAAAAAGCCCTGGCCCAGGAGGGCCTCTTTGATCCGGGCCGCAAAAAGCAGCTTCCAGCCAGTGTGCAGCGGGTGGCGGTGATTACCAGCCCGAGTGGAGCGGCTCTTTTTGATTTTTTGCGCCTCAGCCAGACCAGAGGGATACCAGGTCAAATCCGCATCTATCCCTGCCAGGTCCAGGGCCGGGAGGCGGAAGAAACCGTGGCCAGCGCCCTGGAGATGGCCGATCTGGAAGGCTGGGCCCAAGTGGCGGTCCTCATTCGGGGCGGAGGGTCCCTTGAGGATTTGTGGACCTTTAACACCGAAACCGTGGCCCGGGCTGTGGACGCCTGCACCATTCCGGTCCTGACCGGCATCGGTCACGAAGTGGATACAACCATAGCCGATCTGGTTGCTGACGCGCGGGCTTCAACGCCCAGCCATGCTGCGCAACTCCTGTGGCCAGAGCGTAATGAGTTCATTCAGACCATAGACGAGCTTGAAAGCAAGCTTTTGACCACCTGGAAGAACCGGCTGGAGCGGGAAGAATATAAGATACAGGGGCTGCACCAAGCCCTGGGCTGGCTCTCGCCTCACAGATACCTCGTGCGTATGCAGGAACGCTTACATACTTTAAGTTCCAGGCTGCATCGCCTGGGGCTGGAAATTCTCAAACCCAAAGAAGACAAGGTTCAGCAGATGCAGAGCTCCCTGCTTCGGTTAGCAAGCTCCAAGCGCTGGCAACACAGCGAGGACTGGCTTTCTCATCTTGAGTCCAGGCTTGTGACAGAAATCCAAGCTTTATTGCGCCACAAGGAGCACCACCTACAGGACCGACAAACCGCTTTGGCCGGTCTGGATCCGTATCTCCCCCTGCGCCGGGGGTATAGCCTCATCCAATTGAAAGATCACGCTGAAATCGTGCGCCGGGCAGACCAGGTCCAAGCAGGAGATACCCTGGATATCACCACATACGAAGCCAGAATCCAGGCCAGGGTGGAAAAGACGGAAGCCAGATTATCTGAGATCAGAAAGAAATGAATGAGCAGTGACCGTACCATGCGCCAATCAGAAAAAGACTACTTCTATGACGGAAAATAATCACAGCTTAAGCTTTGAACAACAACTGGCCAGACTGCAGGAAATTGTGGCCCAGCTGGAAGATGAAAACCTCCCCCTGGAGCATGGCGTGGCCCTGTTTGAAGAAGGAACAGTTCTGGCCAAGTCCTGCCGGGAACAAATCCAAAAAGCCAAGCACAAGGTCCAGATCTATTCCCAGGGTCTTTTGCAGGACCTGAACCTGGAGGATGAAGAGCCCCATGACTCCCCCGACCATGAAACAGACTCTTGATCTCTACCGCCGGGAGATGGAGGCATTTTTTGCGAACTGTCTCCTGGAAGAATCCATTCCCTCCTCCCTGGCCCGGGCCATGCGCTACAGCCTTATGGCCGGCGGCAAGCGGGTCCGCCCCATCCTCTGCCTGGTATGGGCCGAACACTTCGGCCGGCCCAGAACAGACCTGGTCCCGTTTGCCGCCTCTTTGGAGCTTATCCATACCTACTCCCTGATTCACGACGACCTGCCGGCCATGGACGACGACGATCTGCGCCGGGGGCAACCGTCGAGCCACATTCAGCACGGAGAGGCCATGGCCATTCTGGCTGGAGACGGGCTGCTCACCGAGGCCTTCAGTTTAATGCTTTCAGTCCCTCTGCCTGCTGAACTGGTGTGCAGAGCGGCTCAGGATATCGCTCAAGCGGCCGGTCCCCGGGGCATGGTCGGTGGTCAGGTGGTAGACATGGGTTTCAGCGGGGGCAAAGAGGTCGAGCTTGAGGAGCTGAAAGCCATGCATGCCATGAAGACCGGAGCCATGATCCGTTCTTCCTGTCGGGCCGGGGCCATTCTGGGAATGGCTTCTCCCCGGGACCTGGACGGTGTGACCAGATACGGGGAATGTATCGGCTTGGCTTTTCAAGTGGCGGACGATATTCTTGATCTGGTCGGAGAGGCTGATAAACTGGGCAAACCAGTGGGCAGCGACCTGGCCCAGGGCAAAGCCACCTACCCTGCCCTGCTCGGCCTGGAAGAGAGCCGCCGTCTGGGACAGAACATGGTTCAAGAGGCCTTGGCCGCTGTGGAATGCTACCAGGGTCCGCACATTGACTTTCTCCGCGATCTGGCGGTGTATATTATGGATCGGGTGGAATAACCCAATTTAGGGGAAGATGAGCTTTGAATAGTGGTAACAGCGTATGACCGATACTCAAACCAAAATTTTACATCAAATCACTGATCCAGCGCAGATTAAAGACCTCCAGCCCCTTGAGCTCGAAGAGCTGGCCCGGGAGCTGCGCACTGAAATCGTCTCCTCTGTGTCCAAGACCGGGGGACATCTGGCCCCGTCCCTGGGCGTAGTCGAATTGACCCTGGCCCTGCTCCACGCCTTTGATCCGGAACAAGACCCCATCATCTGGGATGTTGGCCATCAAAGCTATGCCTACAAGATCCTGACCCAGGGCCTGGAAGCCTTTCAAACCCTGCGTCAGTTCCAGGGAATCAGCGGCTTTCCCCGCCGAGGCGAGTCCCGGTATGATCATTTCGGGGTCGGTCATTCCAGCACCTCCATATCCGCAGCCCTGGGCATGGCCGTGGCTCGGGATTTGGGACACACATCGAACAAAGTAGTGGCCGTTATCGGGGATGGATCCATGACTGCCGGCCTGGCCTATGAGGGTTTAAATCAGGCTGGAGATCTTGACCGGGACCTGGTTGTGGTCTTAAACGACAACGAGATGTCCATTTCCAGAAATGTGGGCGCTCTGTCCTCTTTTTTCAGCCGCACCCTGGCCGATCAGCGCTACCTTCGCTTCAAGGAGGACGTCAAGGCCAAGCTGCTGCAAGTTCCCAGAATTGGTCAGGACCTGGTCAATTACGCCCGCAGGAGCGAAGAGTCCCTTAAAAACCTCTTTACCCCCGGCATGCTCTTTGAAGCCTTCAAGTTCACTTACGTTGGTCCCATTCATGGCCACAACCTGCGCCAACTGACGGCCGTCTTTGACCAGGTCAGAAAGTTACGCGGCCCCACTCTGGTCCATGTGGTCACGGTCAAGGGTAAGGGGTACGCCCCGGCTGAATCCAATCCCACCCACTTCCACGGAGTGGGCTGCTTTGAGCCGGAAACCGGCCAGAGTCCGCCCCGGACCCACGTCTCGCCCGGAGATTACAGCACGGTCTTTGGCCGCACCCTGTGCACACTGGCCCGCAATGATCCCAAGATTGTGGCCATCAGCGCGGCCATGCCCGAAGGCACCGGGCTTGGAGATTTCAAGGAGCAGTATCCGGATCGCTTTTTTGATGTCGGCATCTGCGAACAGCACGCCGTGACTTTTGCCGCCGGATTGGCCAGCCAGGGGTTCAGGCCGGTGGTGGCTATTTATTCCACCTTTCTGCAGCGGGCCTATGATCAGATCGTACACGACGTCTGCCTGCAGAATCTCCCGGTCACTTTTTGTCTGGATCGGGGCGGCCTGGTGGGCGAAGACGGTCCCACCCACCATGGATCTTTTGATCTCAGCTACTTGCGGCACATCCCGAACATGACCCTCATGGCCCCCAAGGACGAGCCGGAGCTCCAATCCATGCTGGCCCTAGCCTTAGGTCATTGTGGACCAGCTGCTGTGCGCTATCCCCGAGGTGTCGGCCCCGGACATGCACTCCAAGAGCTTCCAGAAGACATCCCTTATGGCCGAGCAGAATCCTTAAAGCCAGGTGGAGATGCCGTTGTCCTGGCTGTGGGCAGCCGGGTATATCCGGCCTTGCAGGCTGTGCACAAAGTGGAGGAAAAAACAGGAATGAAAATCGGGCTGGTGAATGCCCGCTTTGTCAAGCCCTTGCCGGAGAAGGACATTTTGGAGGTGGTACATAATACCAAAAAACTGCTTTTAGTAGAAGAAAACGCTTTGGCCGGAGGTTTCGGCTCTGCCGTGCTGGAGTTTCTGGCGGACAACAACCTCTTTTCCGGCCTGGAAGTCAAGAGGCTGGGCCTGCCGGATGCATTTATCGGGCATGGTCCTTGCCCTACTCTGCGCCGGGAGGCGGGGATCGACGCCGACCACATTGCCAGGGCCCTGGAGGAGCTGCTGGGGCAGTAGTCAGAGGCAAAGCTCGTATCAAACGAGAAGTCCTGCTCTTTTCTGTTTTCGGCCTAACACACATGACAAGACACTAGAGTTTTGTCATGCCTTGGGTGTCGCAAAAGAAAAAAACACCCCCCACCCCCCTCAAGGGGGGACGAAGAGGGAAAACCGACAACGTGCAATTGACGCGTCACTAGCCGGCCTTGTCTTCTTTCCCTTTTTTTTGCTCCTCCTCTTCCCTGAGCACCCGCCGCAAGACCTTGCCCACAATGGTCTTGGGCAGTTCCTCCCGGAACTCTATCTGTTTGGGCACCTTGTAGTTGGCCAGCTTCTGGCGACAAAAGGCAATTATCTCCTTTTTATCTATCTCCTGATCCGGCTTGGGTACAATATAGGCCTTGATAATCTCTCCCCGGGTCTTGTGCGGCACCCCCACACAGACCGCATCCGCCACCTGTGGATGCTCATATAAAAGCTCGTCGATCTCCCGGGGGTAAATATTGTACCCCCCGGAAATGATGAGATCCTTTTTGCGGTCAACGATAAAAAAATAGCCTTCCTCATCCATGGAGGCGATATCTCCAGTATACAGCCAATTATTTCGCAGTGTCCCCGCGGTCTCTTCCGGCTGGCCCCAGTAGCCGCGCATGACTTGAGGCCCCCTGATGATCAACTCCCCCTCCTCTCCCGGAGGCAGATGCTCAGTCCCCATTTTTGTGTCCACAATGCTCGCGTCAGTGTCCGGAAAGGGCAATCCAATAGACCCAGTCTTCCGCTTGCCCCGAATAGGATTCAAATGGGTTACCGGGGAGCTCTCGGTCAAGCCGAACCCCTCAATGATCTCTGCTCCAGTCAGTTCCTTAAACTTCTTTGTCAACTCCACCGGCATGGGGGCGGATCCGGTGACGCAAAAGCGGATGGAGCGCAGGTCAAAGTCCTGGATATTCTTTTGCTGCAACAGGGCATTAAATACTGCCGGAGCCGAAGGAAAAATGGTCGGCCTGACCTTCTCCATGGCCTTGAGCACCTCCTGAGGTACAAACTGAGGATACGGAGCCACAGTAGCCGACAATGCCGTGGCGAAGTTGATGCATACTGTCAGTCCGTAGACATGAAAATAGGGCAAAAGACCCAAAAAGACCTCGGGTTCATCCCCAATGGCGTGCAGGACAGCTGAACACTGCTGTACATTGGCCCCCATATTGTCGTGTCCCAGCATGACCCCCTTGGCCACCCCGGTGGTCCCCCCGGTGTACTGCAACACAGCCAGATCCTGCCCGGGATCGATGGGCACCGGTTCAAACCTGGTCTTTTTCCTGACCAGGATTTTCCAGGGCAGTACGGTTTTTCCATCATGGGGCACGGAAACAGCTGTCTTCTCCCGCCTGGCCTTGACAGGATAGAGCAGGTTGAGGGGAAAACGCAGCCCGTCGGCCACAGAGGTTGTGATCACGGTTTTCAGTTCCAGCTTGGGCCACAGAGAGGAAATTTTGGGCCACAGTCTGTCCAGGACAATCATCACCCGGCTTCCGGAGTCTGTGATGTGGTGGACCAGCTCTTTTTCCATATACAAAGGATTGGTCATCACCACCACTGCCCCGGCCTTGAGCACTCCCCAGTAGGCAATCACCGTCTGTGGCAGATTGGGAAGCATGATGGCCACCCGGTCCCCCTTGGCCACGCCCAGGCGCTGCAGGTTGGCCGCTACAGTCTCCGCCTGTTCTTTGAGCTGGGCGTAGCCCAGACGCAGATTCTGGAAAACAAGGGCTGTCCGCTGGGGATAACGGGCAGCAGCCCGGTCCAGATACTCAAACAAGGGAATGGTTTCATATTCCAGGTGAGGAGGGACTTGGGGATCGTAACTGGCCAGCCATGGCCGCTGGATATCATCACTCAGCATCTGCTTCCTCCTGCGCACTCTTGATCATAATTCATTCCGGCCCAGAATAAACACCGTTTCCACGTGCCAGGTTTGAGGAAAAAGATCAAAGAGCTGGATGCCTTTGATCCGCCACCCCAAGGCTAAATACTGTTTCAGATCGCGGCAGGTATTGACCACATCGCAGGATACCCAAACCATGCGCTTGATGTGCGGCAAATCCAGGGTTTGAGCCAGTTTTCTGCCTGCCCCTGTCCGGGGCGGATCAACGACAACTGCCCGTACCTTCTCCTGCTGGAGTCTGCGCCTTGCAGATTCCCGAGCCAAATCCCGCCGGACAAAGCGAACATGATGAAGTCCCAGCCTGCGGGCATTTTCCTGACCAGCCCACACCGCCCGGGGATCGCTCTCCAGGGCCAGGACCCTGTTGCCCCGCCGACCCAGGGTCAAGGCAAAATTTCCTGCTCCAGCGTACAGGTCCGCTACCTTCCACTCCGGGTCAATATGTGCGCATACATAATGGACCAAATCCTGGTTTCCGGACCAGTTGGCCTGGAAAAAGATGTCCGGAGTCACTTGAAGATCCAGGTTGAAGGCAGGTAAAGGCAGGTCCAGCCAGAGGGCATCTCCCGCTCGAGCTGCTTGATGGGTTTTGGGGCTGGCGGCCAAAGTAATCCGCCCGTCGCCCATGGAAGCGCACAAGTCTGGAACCTGCCGGCTCAAAGGCTTGGCCAGTAGCAGGCAGTCGGAGCACGGCAAGGGCTTTTGTCCCTGCAGGGACATCATACATGGCTGCCCATGGTGCACGTGCATCTGTCCCCGCCACCGGTACCGCCATTTCTTGGGACTGGATACAGCTTGAACAGGGGGAAGGTTTGATCTCGCCGCTGCCGGCAAGGCCCTGGAGAGTTCGTTGTGGACCAGATCGGTCTTGAGCTTTATCTGCTCTGTATGTGGAAGCCAGCCGAATCTGCATCCGCCGCAATATTCGGCCAGCGGGCAGGGATGAGGCCGCCGCATTGGATGAGCCTCCAGGACCTGTATACATCGGGCCCGAAGATAATCAGGCTTGGACTGGATGACCTGGGCCCGGATCCGTTCCCCCGGAAATACGCCCGGATCAATGATCACCACCTGGCCATTGTCCAGCCGGGCCAATCCCCGTCCCCGCCAAACAAGACGCTGAACAACCAGGTCCAGAAGATCCGAGGTTTGCATGCTCACCATCTTCCTATCACGCTGAATGAATCCAAGGGACGGGTCTCAATCTCAGGCCGGTTCGCCGACTTGGGTCCGGGCCCCTTTTTCCCCCAGGCCCCAGACCAGGAGGTAGACTACTCCAGTATCCACAGCGGCAATAATCAGCTTCACCGCCCACTGGCCCACGATCAAAGGCATCAAGGGCATAAGTCCGAAAAAGGCAATGCTGATAAATATGACCGTATCTATAAGCTGAGACAAGGCAGTGGACAGGTTGTTGCGCAGCCACAAATGCCGCCCGCCGGTCAAATGCCGGCAGGCATGGAAAATCCACACATCAGTGAATTGACTGACCAGATAGGCCGCCAGAGAACCTAAAATTATGCGAGGGGTGGTGGACAGAACAGCGGCAAAGGCCTTTTGGTCTTCCCAGAAGCCGGCCGCCGGCCAGTGCAGGGCCACCTGGATGAGGGCAAAGGCGGCGATCAGGGTCAAAAAACCAGCCCCTACCACCTCTCTGGCCCGGCTTTTGCCCCACACCTCGCCGATCACATCAGTGCAGATAAAGGTCAGGGCATAGGCCAGCACCCCGGCCGGGACAGTCAAACCGGCCACCGTGATGATCTTAGTGGCCAGGATGGCGGCCAGAACCAGGCTGCCGGAAAACAGACTGCTCAAAATGGCAAAGGCCAAAGGGCTGGTTTGGGCTTTCTGGGCTGGGATCATAGGAGAACCTGTTGCCTGTTATCTGTTGTTCGATGCAGGAATCTCGCAAGGCTTTCCCCGGGTCAGCATGCTTTTCATGCCAGTGCCTTGGCACATCTCACGTATCGCAAAAAAGAGCCCTCCCCTGACCACTCCTTCCCGCCTGGAAGACATGCGGCCAAGGTCAAACTGGCAGCATCGCTGATCACTGACGTCTTGTATGAAACAAGAATGCAGAAAGAATATTCATGCCTCGCTCTGCTTGTCCTTGTGGGCGAAGACAAGCTTCGCCCCTACGAATTCAACCACGACTGGGGTAACAGTCGCAGGAGCGGACCTTGTCCGCCCAGGTACAAGAGGGCGAATGATTATTCGCCCCTACTACATGCTGATCCGTACGTTTCATGATTGATCAACCCGGCAAATTCACTTTTTTGGGCGCTTTGGCCCAAAAATAATCAGATTTACCGGAGGCAAAGCTGATCTCTGATCCCCGTCCTCAGAGCCTGCCCTGCACTGCAGTGGTTGTAAATCCACCCCGGACATTGTACACAGTGCTCACCCGCAACCGATTGGTCCTCAAGACCCGGGCCAAGTCCTGATAAATCCTCTGCGTCGCCTCTTCCTGATAGATGCCCACCTCTTTATAGCTGGTAATGTAATACTTAAGTGACTTCAGCTCGATACACAGCCCCCCTTCCGGGTAGTACTCAATAGTGAGCAGGGCAAAGTCCGGAAGCCCGCTGAAGGGGCAGACCGCTACAAATTCCCGGGTCTCGGTCTTGATGTACTGATCCGTTCCATCAAAACCAAAAGTCTCCAGGAGATCAGGCCGGATCTCTTCCGGTCCCTTGAATTCAAAGATTCGGCCTTCAGCTATGGGCATGGGCTCCTCCTGAGCGCAAGGATGCGGTAAGAATTCTGTTCATACAGCGCACAGCAACAGACTCGGAGACCAGACCGCCTCCTGGCAGAGGGGAGAGTTCGCAAAAATCCATTCCCACCAGACGGCATTGGCCGAAGAACAGAGGCCAGAATCTGTGCAGCCAGGAGTAAGAAAGGCCTCCTGGCTCCGGAGTGCCTGTCCCGGGCATGATCGAAGGATCCAGCCCATCGGCGTCAAAGCTGATGTACAAAGGTCTGTCACCAATAAATTCCCGGACCCTGGCCGCTGCCTGCTCAGGACTGGGGAGGTCATGGGCAAAGAGGGTCAACAGGCCATGTTCCGGTTCGGAGGCGATATGCTCGGACTCTTCCCGGCTCAGGCTGCGGATTCCAAGCTGGACCAGGGGAATGCCCAATTCCCTGACTCTGGCCATTACAGAGGCATGAGAATGAGGGCTGCCCTGGAAGGAATCCCTCAGATCCGCGTGAGCGTCTATCTGCAGGACTGTAAGATTCGAAAACAGGGATTGATAGTGCCTGATGGGAGCCAAGGCCACACTGTGTTCCCCGCCCAGGGTGAGCAAAAAGGTCTCCCGGCAACAGCTCGAAGCTAACTCGGCCGCCATGTGCCGAACCATATCCGCAGGTCCGGATACTGGAGGCCGAAACCAGGGCCAGGTGGGAAAATAGGCCAGATCGGCCAGATCAGCCCCCAGTTCCTGATCCCAGGTTTCGATCTCCGCACTGGCCCGCAAAATGGCCTCCGGCCCCAGAGATGTCCCCCGGCCGAAACTGACCGTGCCTTCATAAGGCACAGGCCAGACGTCTATTCGTTGTCCGTTCCTGGTATCAAGATCCAAATAAGAAAACATATTTTCACTTTTTCAAGCTCCATTTCAAGAGAGCTTCTCTAGGGCAAAAACACAGCTGCCGAAATGGTCGTAGTCCACAGCCCGGCAACCCCCCGGGTCACACAAGGGGCAGAGGCTGAATCGACAATGCCCCCGCTCATGCGGTATATTTGGCGCCGTTCATCATAGTCCTTTTCCGGATCGAAATCGATACCCAAGGTAGTAGCCAGCATGGTGGAGGCCAGGTCTTCGGCGAAATCGCCGATTTCCTGTTCCTCGGCTCCAAAAGCGTGGTGCTCAGAGATGTAGCCGTAGTGGCTCTCATCCGCTGGAAAGGCCATACCCACAGCCGACCCTACCAGCCTGCCTTTTTCATTGGTCGCGTTCCGGGCCATGACACAGTAGGTAATTTGCCCGGCCTGTAATTTATCGATCCCCTCATCCAGGCTGACAATCTTGCATTTTGGCGGGAAAATACTGGATACGTAAACCAGATTCTGCTTCTCTATGCCAGCATCCCTTAAAGCCAGCTCAAAGGACTGCAGTTTGTTCTTATGGCGTCCAATCCCTTTGGTAAAAAAGCATTCGCGGGGTACAAATGTCATGGTCAGACCTCCTCTGCACGTCAGGGCCAGAACTCAGCCGGCCCTGGCAATGCCAAAATATTTCCAAATTTTAAAGCCGAACCCGCATGTTTGTCGCTCAAACCGTCGTCCATGCACATCCCTCCTGGACACATAGGGTTGTCAAAAACATAGTGAAAGAAAATAATTGGTAACTGTTATTCAGGCTCTTTGCTGCGCAGAAAGAAATTGCTGACTCCTGCTTGCTGCAAACGGGCAGTAAAGGCCTTCACTCCTGTCGGCTCTCCTGTATGCTGAACCACCACCCGGTACCAGGCAGAGCCCTGGACCCTGCTTTTTTGTACCCCGGCGGAAAATGCATTCTGGACCAATCTCCGCCGCAAGGCCTCGGCCTGATCCTGGCGTTTGAAAGCACCGACCTGAAATTCATAGACATAGGACTGTTCGCTCTTTTGGGTCTCAATTCCAGTCTCGGGTTGTGTTTCCAGACTGGGCCCGGTTTGAGACGCCCGCTGTTTTTTTCCGCTTGGCTCGAGTCCAGGCTCTGACTGCAAGGACTCAAAGAAACCCAATTCCTGAGGACTCAATACCGGGTTTTGGGCTTGATCCTGATCGTCCAGTTGATTGCTCTGCCCGGGCATATAATCGGCTACCAGAGGTAAAAAGGCCTCCGGCTGATAGCCCCTGCCCACTAAGACCCCAAGTATAAAGGCCCAGGCCACAAGCACAAAGGCAAACACGCCCCAGGAAATCAGGCCGGACCAGGTCAAATGAAACTGGATCGGTTTGCCCTTTTTGGTCTTTTTCTTCTTCTGGGCCCCTTTGCTGCCTGGGGTGCCTTTTTTGCTTTGCTGGGCCTTTTGGGAACTCATCGCCAAGTGCTCATGATCACCTTATAAGATACCCTGAAAAAATACATTGTCTCCAATCTGCCCTACATGGACTCTGGAGCTGAAACTCCCAGCAGATTGAGGCCGTTCCGCACAACTTGGGCCACGCTGATCATAAGCTGCAGTCTGGCTTGAGCCAAGTCCTCATCTCCACAATTTAATACAGGATGGCGGTTATAATACCGATGCAGGGATCCCGCCAGATCCAGGAGGTAAAAACTTATATGGTGTGGAGATAAGGTTCTGGCCGCTCCCTGGACCGTATCCGGAAAACGCTCAAGCATCTTGAGCAGTTCCAGATCCTCCTCAGTGTTTAGGCGGCTTATGACCTCTTCTGTTGGACGGCCCGCACGCACACCTCGCTCTTCGGCCCTGGCCAGCATGGAACAGATCCGGGCATGAGCGTATTGCACATAATAGACCGGATTGTCCATACTTTGCTCTTTGAGCAGATCCAGATCCATATCCAGGGAGCTGTCGCTCTTGCGGGTCAGAAAAATGAACCTGGCTGCATCCGTCCCCACTTCGCGCATGACCTCGGACAAGGTCACAAACTGTCCGGACCTGGTGGACATGGCCACCTGCTCACCCTTGCGCTGCAAGTTGACCAGTTGGATGAGCACCACCTGCAGATCATCGGCCCGCCGGCCCAAGGCTTGGACTGCAGCCCGCATTCTGGGGACATAGCCATGATGATCCGCTCCCCATACATCAATGCACAGATCAAAGCCCCGGGTAAACTTGTCCGCATGGTAGGCAATATCGGAGGCAAAGTATGTCAATTCCCCATCCGACTTGCGCAGCACGCGATCCTTGTCATCCCCGAAGCGGGTACTGGCAAACCACAGGGCTCCGTCCTGTTCATAGGCCAGGCCAGAAGTCTGCAAGTCCTGCAGGGTCTTGTCCACTGCCCCGGATTGAACCAGCTTCTGCTCAGAAAACCAGACCTGGTGTTCAACCCGGAACATGTCCAGATCAGAATTGATCCCGGCCAGGATTCGCTCCACCCCCCATTGGCGGCAAATCCTCAGGGCTTCATCTTCATCTGCCGCAAGGAGTCGCTCCCCTTGTTCTGCGCACAGTTCCCGGGCCAGCTCCAGAATGTACTCCCCTTTATATCCGTCCTCGGGCAGCGGGGCTTGTATGCCCTTGACCTGCTGGTAACGGGCCCAGATGGATCGGCCCAGGAGGTTCATCTGCCGTCCAGCATCATTGAGATAATACTCAGTGCTCACTTCATAGCCGGTTGCCCGCAAGATGCGGGCCAGGCTGTCGCCCACTGCTGCTCCCCGTCCATGGCCGATATGCAGCGGACCGGTCGGATTGGCTGAGACGTACTCCACCTGGGCTTTGGTCCCCTCGCCCCACTGACTGCGACCATAAGCCTGGCCTTGATTCTGAACCGCATGGATGGTTTGCTGCCAGAATATGTTGGAGAAAAAGACATTGACAAATCCCGGACCTGCCACTTCCGCCCTGGCAATCATGGGCCCTGACTGCATAACCTCTTTGACAACCCGTTCGGCCAGTTCCCGCGGAGGCAGGCCGGCCTTCTTCCCCAGAATCATGGCCGCATTGGAGGCCAAATCACCGTGGGACTTGTCCCTGGGCGGCTCAATCCCGGCCTTTTCCGGCCAGTCCAGGCCCTGATTGTTCACAGCTGTTTTCAATACATCCAGCAAAAAAGTATAGGCTCGCATTATGCACCATGTCCGACCAGGCAAGTTCGTGTCTTTTATCTCATCCTCTCCCGCACCTGCTCAATACCATCCAGGGTGCAGACATACTCCGCCTCCCAGGACTCTTCCTTTTCTCCTAATATATGCCGCATGAGCCGGGTGAGTACGCCCTTGGGACCGAGCTCCCACCACATCCGAATCCCTTTATCCCACTGATTCAATATGAGCTGGGACCAAAGAACAGGAGAGATCATCTGCAGGGACAGCGCCTTGGCGATCTCTTGAGGATCAGAGCAGGCTTGGGCGGTCACATTGAGATGGACAGGAATATCCGGGCGGTGCCAGGACATCTTCTCCATCACCTGGGCCAGCTCCCGGGCCGGCTCATCCATCAAACGGGAATGAAATGCACCGCTGACCGGCAACTCCTTGCCCCTGCCCTTATTCTCCCTCACCATTTCCAAAGCCCTCTCCAGGGCCGGCCGGGCCCCGCTGATCACAGTCTGCTGCGGGCTGTTGTAATTGGCCACGCAGAGTTCATCTTCTGTCTGCTCACAGGCCTGGCTGACGATAGACTGCACAGTGCCTTCATCCAATTTGAGCACAGCGGCCATACTTCCGGACCGGTATTCACCGGCTTCGAACATGAACCGCCCCCGCAGACACACCAAATCCAGGGCCTCCTGCACACCAAGGGCCCCGGCAGCGGCCAGGGCGGTAAATTCACCCACACTGTGTCCGGCCACAAAGGCAGGAGACAACAGCGAGGACAGATGCCTCCACAGGCCCATACCGGTCACAAACAGGGCCGGTTGCTGATAACGGGTCTGGGTCATGGCCTGTTCATCCCCATCCCAGAAGATTTCCCGCAAGCGGGCACCACTCTTTTTTTCCGCTAATCGCCACAGTTCCATGACCTGTTCATCTGACTCGGCCAGATCGCGGCCCATGCCTCTTTCCTGGGATCCCTGCCCTGGAAAGAGGACGCTTTCATATGCCGTGGTCTGTTCAGTCATTGACTTCTCCCTGGGTTCATCTCAAAATGGAAAACCAAAATTTATACCTGAATATAAGATAAAGGTAAAGCTCGGAATGCCTCACGCACATCCCGTTCCAACCAAGGAACTAAGCCGTATTGCCCGGCCTGAATTCCCCTGGCTGGACGCTTCCTCTTTGCAGCTTTTGGCTCAATATATCTCCGAGCTTCTGACCTGGAACCAAAAAATCAATCTCATCGGCAAGCAGGACTGGGCATCCGCGTATCAGTTTTTGATCAAGGACAGCCTGCACCTGGCCAGGCTCCTGACCCGGCTGGACCTGCCCGCACATCCCTTGACCCTGGACCTGGGGGCCGGGGCCGGACTGCCCGGAATTCCCCTGCGCATTGTATGGCCAGCTGGAGATTATGTCCTGGTGGAACCACGGCAAAAGCGGGCCCTGTTCCTGCATCATGCTGTGCGCTTCTCATCTTTGCTGCGCACCCGTGTCTGCATGTGCCGGGCGGAAGAGTTGCGTGAACAGCCGGCTGACCTGATCATCAGCCGGGCCATGTGCCCCTGGCCCGAGCTTCTGGACCTGGCCGGTCCTCTGCTTTCTTCGCAGGGGCGGGTGGTGGTCTTTTCCAATCACGTCTGGGATCCAACCAAAAATTGTCTGGATGAATGGAAGCTGAGCCTGGAAGAGAGCTATCCGACCGGGGATAACGGATATCGCTACTTCTGGGTCTTTTCTCCCATCACCTGACCCAGCTGGGTGTTCTTGAAGATGATCTTGGTGGCCGCTTCATCTGCAATTTCCCCCAGCTCCATCACCTTCTCCAAAAAGTCCAGAATCTCATAGCGCCTTTCCTCGGGCGAGTACTCAAAATCCTGGCCCAGTTCCCCGGACTTTATATAGGCGATGAGTCCGTCGATATATTCATTATCCAAACGCATAGTCACTCCTTTATGTTCCTTGATTTGCTCGTCAGCTTTGCCTTCGGCAACGGTCGCCAGTTTGATCAAGATTGTAGTTAGTACCTCGTTTCATACGAGCCCGGCAGCGGGACTGGCAACATACACCTGAGAACCACATAAGCGTGCTCCTCCCTGGGCCTGTTGACAGCACGGCCTGAGTCCCTTATAAACATAAAAGTTTGCCGGGGTGGCGGAATTGGTAGACGCACGGGACTCAAAATCCCGCGCTCCTTGGAGCGTGAGGGTTCGACTCCCTCCCCCGGCATTCAACTATAAGGTTCAACGAGGCCAACAGGGCCTCGTTGAACCTTTTTTTTTGTTTCTCTATTCCTTACCACAGGGCGTCTGACATGTTTTTGAACGAATACCCGTGCTGAATTCTTCCCCTCTCATCACCTGATCTTATACTTGGCCAGGCAGCCGATTAATCCTCCGTTGGACAGCTCTTTGGTCCAGGCCGGGGACAAAGGGATATGCCGGTGCAGTTCCTTGCCCCCCAGGTATACATAGGCTGTGGACCGGGAGCATCGCTCGCGCAGAAAACGGCCCAAGCCCTCCATCAGCCCGGCCACCTGCTTTTCATCCTGCAACCGCCGGCCGTAGGGCGGATTGCAGACGATAATCCCCTTTTGCAGGCCCGGGGAATCCTCAAACCCTGCCCTTTCCAGGGAAATCCGCTCCCCGCCCGGCAGGCAGCGGCAATTGGTCCGCGCGGCCAGAATGGCCTGCTGATCCTGGTCGCTGCCGCTGATCAGCCCCTGAGGCAGGGTCTGGATTTGGGCCTCGCAATCCCGGCGGATATTGGCCCACAAGTGAGAATCAAAATCCGGCATATGCTCAAACCCGAAATGGGAACGCAGAAACGCAGGGGGAATATTTGCCCCATGGATCAAGGCCTCGCAGAGCAAGGTGCCTGACCCGCACATAGGATCAAACAAAGGAGTCTGCCCGTCCCATCCGGTATAGGTGATGATTGCTGCGGCCAGGGTCTCCTGCATGGGAGCCGGGACCGAGACTTGGCGATAACCGCGACGGTGTAGGGAACCACTGCAAGCATCAAGGCTGATGGTGGCCTTGTCATTCTCCACATGCAGATGAATCCACACGTGCGGGGATTGAGAATCAACATTCGGCCTGCTGCCGGTGAGCTCCCGGAACTGATCGACAATGGCGTCCTTGAGCTTCAAAGCTGCATAGCGGGAATGGTGAATGCGGCTGTGACTGACATTGGAAAATACGGCAAAGCTCTGCTCCGGACCTATGATCTCCGGCCAGGCGATCTTGCCCGCAGTCTTGTACAGATAGCGGTCGCTGTGGCAGTCAAAGCGAATGAGAGGGATGAGCACCCTGGAAATGATTCGGGCCTTGAAGGTTATCCGGTACAGGGAGGCATGATCCGCACAAAACGAAATGCTCCGATACCCGGGGCGAACATCTCTTCCCCCGCATGCTTCGATCTCCCGCTGGCCTAAGCCTTCCAACCCGTCAGCGATCTGGGCTATAAAGCGACTGTTCTTCTGGTATCTGTACATAACGTGGGTTTGCCGAATTGTTTTACCTCAGCCCCACATCCAGTACTGGGTAAAACCAGCCGCAGCTGCAGCCACAATCCCCAGCACTGAAGCCCCCAGAGCCGAGGCTTTGGCCCGCAGGGGATTGGCACTGCGCAAAAAGATTATGAGCAACAGTCCATAGAGAACGAATCCGCCCAGGCCGACCCCCAAAGATATCATCTCCTTTTGGGACAAAAGCCATACAGCCCGGTCCTCAACGTACACCACCCAGGCCAGGAAGAATGGTTGGCCCAGAAGCAGGGCCGCCCATTTGGCGGCCTGGGGCAAGGCAAAGCGATAATAATCCCGGCCGTAGTCTTCAACATTGCGCCGGGCCAGGAGATAAGTCAGACCCAGGGTCCCGGTTCCGCCCAGCCCCACAACCAGGGCCTGCCCGGCCAGCACGGCCCAGGTCGGAGAAAATTGCACCTGCCATATGGATTGTATTGAGGGGACCTGAGCCATCGCACTGAGCGTGTAGAGACCCTGAAGATACTGATTCAGACCCACATACAGACCGGCCCACAGACTGAGCCAGGCAATGAGCAACAAAACAGACTGCACCCCTTTACGCCTTTTCAAGGGCTTCCAGGTCTTGGTGGTCAGAAGAGAAAAAATAAGGCCCAGGCCCAGCCCTCCCAAGGGCCAGGCCGTCACCAGCCAGGGCACATCGTGCGCAATCTGCCGGGGATCAAATGTATACTGCAGGTATCCCAAAACAAGGGACCCAAGAGCGCAAAGAACCGCCCCCAAAAAAGCGAGCATGCTCAAGCCCAGCATCTGCTGGCCGAACTTGTCCAGAAAAGGTGTTCGCCGCTGCCAGCCCCATACCTGGCTTATCCAGGCCACCACCGCTGCTCCGGCCTGGATGGCCAACCCCATCCCGGACAAGACAATACACAGGATAATGCCCAGTAAATAATACGAACTCATCATTTACTCCAGATTGAAAAAAAAAGCCTCATGCCGTATGATCGCAGCACATGTCCCATGCACATCCCTCACCCAGAGCGCTGGAATACTGGGCTTGCCTGGCCTTGCGTCATGCAGACCGCCTGGGACCCAAAACCGCTCAGAAGCTGATTATGGCCTATGGTTCGGCCCGGAAAGCCGTAACTATGGCCGGAGATTGGTCCAGGGACCAGCATGTGCGCCCTTCAGTAGCAGATATTTTCCATCAGGAAAAGTGGCGGCAGCCCGCCCTTAACGAATGGGAAATCATGCGCCGCCGCCAGGACCGGGTCCTGTTGTACACTGACCCGGATTACCCGGAGAACCTGCGGCAAATCCCGGATCCGCCGATCTTTTTGTATCTGACCGGAGACAGAGGCCTGCTGCGCATCCCGTGCGTAGCCATCGTCGGTTCCAGGCTGTGCAGCTCCTACGGCCAGGGTATGGCCCGTGCTCTGGCCTCCGGACTTTCTCAGGCCGGAATTGCCGTAGTCTCTGGATTTGCTTTGGGTATTGACCGTCAAGCCCATATGGGCGGCCTGGGGCACCCAGGCCGGTCCATAGCAGTACTTGGTACCGGCCTGGACCTCATTTATCCACCCCAAAACAAGGATCTGTGGACACAACTCACACATCATGGTTTGGTGCTCACAGAATTCGCTCCAGGCAGTGAGCCGGATGCCCATAACTTTCCCAAACGAAACAGGATAATCAGCGGATTGAGTATGGGCGTTGTGGTCGTCGAGGCGGCCCAGAAAAGCGGCAGCCTGATCACAGCTCGTCTGGCCTTGGAGTACAACCGAGAGGTCTTTGCCGTCCCGGGCCAGGTGACTACTCCCTCTTTTGCCGGATGCCTGGAACTGCTCAAACAAGGAGCGGTACTCACCCGCTCGGCCCAGGATGTATTGGAGGAGCTTGCTCCTCAACTGACTGAAAAACAAGACAGAATACAAGCACCTCAGGCCCATCCAGCCGCGCAATCTCAATCCACCGGGATTGAGCACCTGGACCCGCAGGAACAGGCCCTGGCCAAGCTCCTCAGCCATGATTCCCAGGTGCATATCAACACCCTGACTCAGCAGCTGGGCTGGGAGAGCCACAAGGTAAGTCAGACTCTGCTCATGCTGGAACTCAAGGGCGTGGTCAAGCAGCAAAACGGCATGTACTATGCCTTGGCCTAAAATCTTTTGACCTGCGGATTGCGCGGAAAAATCATTTTCCCAAACCCATTGCTTCATAGAGACATACGATGAACATTGATCATGAATTCAAAGATATCCCGACTCCAGCCCGGGACTATCTGATTTACCTCCAGAATCAAAAGGGACTGGCCGCTTCCACCTTGCAGGCTTATGCCAACGATGTACGACGCTTTGCCGCTTTTCTAGCCTCGCGCCATATGTCGCTGGCCCAGCCGAAGAAAATCGATCGCTCCCTGCTCCAGGCCTTTATTGCCGATCTGCACCGGACGAATACGGCCAAAAGCAGTGTGGCCCGCAAGTTGTCCAGTCTTCGGGGATTATTCTGCTATTGGCGCAAGCAGGGCCTTATCACCTCTGATCCCAGTGCTGGCCTGAAAAATCCCAAACAACCCAAACCGCATCCCAGATGTCTGAATGTGGATCAGGTCTTTGCCCTCCTGGATCAGGCAGCGGGCAATGACCCCCAGGCCCTGCGCGATATTGCCCTGGCCGAACTCCTTTACGGCTCAGGTCTGCGCATCAGCGAGGCCCTGGCTCTGAACCTGGAACATGTGGATCTGGGACAAAACATGGTGCAGGTAATGGGCAAGGGGAATAAAGAGCGTCTGGTCCCTTTGACCGGCAAGGCCAGAGCACGTCTTTTGCGTTATATGGACCACCGCTTTGCCTTTCCAGCCCCGGTCCAGGAACCAGCCTTTTTTCTTGGCCGCAGGGGCAAGCGCTTGCAGCGCCGGCAGGCCAATCGGGTCCTGGACCGCCTGGCCTCCCTGTCCGGCCTGCCCCAGTCCATTTCCCCGCACATCCTGCGTCACAGCTTTGCCACCCATCTTTTGGAGTCCGGGGCTGATCTGCGCTCAGTCCAAGAACTCCTGGGCCATGCTTCCTTGTCCACCACTCAGCGCTATACCCATTTAAGCCTCGGACACCTGGCCCAAATCTACGACCAGACCCATCCCCGAGCCAAGGAATAGCATATGCATATCAGGGTGTTGAGGCAAAAAATATTTCAGATTTGCCAGAGGCGGCGCTGACATCTGAAACCGCATTGAACTGCACTGACAATGTGAAGATGCCGCATTGCTGCCTGGGAGGGGTCAGACATAAATTACCGGTTCATAGGCTTCCAGTTTTTTTTGAACCTCCTCTCCACCCAGATGGGCGGCCAAAAAGAAGGGAGACAGAGGCTCCAGATGGAGCTCAAAGCTCTTGGTGAACAGATCTTCAAATAGAGTCCGGGCCGTATTTTGGGTAGATCCCAGTAAGATGCGGTTGGTTTGCATGTTCCAGACCACATCGAAAACCGCCGGAACCGGCAATGTCTTGCGCAGAAGCCACAGCTTGACATTTTCCTTGAGCTCCCGCTTGGCCTCCCGGCCGAGGAACTTTTTTCCTTGCTCTTTGGCTTTGGCTGTGGCGTCTTGCAGGCCTATCTGGTAATATTTTTTAAATACAGCCGCCGGGATTCGCCTGGTGTCCAGGCGCAGGGCAAAGGCCACATACTCGCCCTTAAAAGGCGTCCCCGAGGTCCAGGCGGTATCCAGCATATCTTCAATGCTTACCCAGCCGTAGGAATATTCGTCCGCTGTGTCGTCAATCTCTTGAAAGCTGTCCTGAGCCAGCCGGTCCTGGATTTGAAGCCACAATTCCTTGGTTACTGCCTCCAAAACCCGGTACCGGGTAAAACTTCCGCTGGCTGACATGATGCCCATGCCACCTCCTTTGGATGACGCGTTTACGTTTCATCACAGTCTGTGGTGCGCTCGTATGAATTCGAATCAACCAAGACAGGCAATGACAGAAGGGTTAAGCCCTCAGTTTCATTCATGATCAACCCAAATTTTTTGCCCGCTTTGGGGCAAAAAATATTTCAGATTTGCCGGAGGCAAATCTGAAGATTGACCTCACTCCTTGATCAAGGCAATCTGTACCCTCGCATTGAATCTTAATCAGGAACTGCGCCATGACTCCAGGATACACGCAGCTGAGCACTGAGCAGCTCCAGTTAAGGGCCAGCCGGGCCGTCAGCCTTCTGGCCGAGTGCACTCTATGTCCCAGGCAATGTCGAGTCAACAGATTGGAGAACCAACTCGGCTTTTGCCGGACCGGACGCCAGGCAGCTGTAGCCTCGGCCCATCTGCATTTTGGAGAGGAAGCCCCCCTGGTGGGCAGGCAGGGCTCCGGGACCATCTTTTTTGCCGGATGCAATCTGGGCTGCGTTTTTTGCCAAAACTTTGATATCAGCCATGACACCAGCAGCGGCCGAAAGGTCCGGGCCGAAGAGCTGGCTGAAATCATGCTCGACTTGCAAGGCCAAGGGGCTCAAAACATCAACCTGGTCACCCCTTCCCATGTAGTGCCTCAGATCCTGGAAGCCCTGGCCGTAGCCGGGCCAAGAGGTCTTCACCTCCCACTGGTCTACAACTCTTCAGGATATGACCGGGTACAGACCCTGCAATTGCTGGAAGACATTGTGGACGTGTACATGCCGGACTCCAAGTTCTATGATTTTGGCCCGGCCAAGACGTATTGCCAGGCTGAGGACTATCCACAGCGGGCCCGGGAAGCAATCCTGGAGATGCACCGTCAGGTGGGAGACCTGGAAATGGATCAGGAGGGCAGAGCTGTCCGCGGTCTCCTGGTTCGGCATTTGCTCATGCCTGATGATCTGGCTGGATCCAATAACTGGTTTCGCTTTCTGGCCCGGGAGGTCTCCCCCGACACGTATATAAATATCATGGATCAATACCGGCCCTGCGGCCAGGCCGAGGACTTCCCTGAACTCTGCGCCCCCTTGTCGCGGCAGGCCAGGGACTCAGCTATAGCCCAGGCCAGGGCTCAGGGCTTGACCCGGCTTGACCCCGGGCCCCAGATCCGGATCCGGGACCTGCTCAGGTTCATGCAGGACTAACACGTCTTGCCGCAAGGTTTACGAGTTGGAATACTAGTGCTGATAATTACAACCCCAAAAAAACATCACCCTATGCTGAACACATCACAAAAACTATACATCGTTATGACCGGGCTTCCAGCCCGGGGAAAATCCACTATCGCCGCCAGAATCAAGGAGAGCTTTCTGGCCAGTGACATCTTAACTGCTATCTTCAATAACGGTGATCTGCGGCGCCAGCTCATAGACCGCAACACAGCAGGAGCCGACTTTTACGATCCCAACAACGAACAAGGGACAGCCCTTCGGGAACATATCGCGGTCACCAACATTAAAAATGCCCGGCAGTTTATACACAACAAAGGGCAAGTGGCCATCCTGGATGCTACCAATGTGAGCCGCAAACGACGAGAGCTTATCGTCTCCATGCTCACAGACCATCCGATTCTGTTCATTGAAACCATCAACACAGACCCGGAGATCTTAGAGGCCAATATCAACCGCAAGGCCCGGCTGCCCGAATTTTCACACCTCGAGCATCAGGAGGCAGTGACCAGCTTTAAAGATCGCATCAAATACTACGAACATATCGCCAGCCCCTTTCAGGATGAGGCCAACTACATTCAGGTGGACTCTTTGCACAACAAGATCATCAAGTTCTGGCTCAAGGACCATCTGCCCCACTTTGAGCAACTGCGTGATCTGTTGGTAACCGATTATGTCAAGAACCTGTTTCTGGTCCGGCATGGGCAAAGCACAGACAATCTGGTGGAACGTATAGGTGGGGATGCCCCGCTCACAGACAAAGGCCATGCTCAGGCCGTGCTGTTGGGAGATATGTTCAGCTCCATCCCCCTGCCCTATATTTTCTGCAGTCAAAAAAAGAGGACCAGGCAAACAGCCCAGCCCATCTGTGACAACCAGAGCTGTGGATGCACCTTGATTCCGCTGGAAGAATTCAACGAGATCGATGCCGGGGTGTGTGAAGAGATGACTTATGAGGAAATCAAATCCCAGATGCCCCATGTATACTATGAACGTCTGATGGATAAATATCACTATATTTATCCCCAGGGGGAAGGGTATGTGAGCATGCGGACCAGGATTGACAGGGGGGTAAAGAAGGCTCTGTTTCTCAGCGGAAATGCGGACAATATCGTCATTGTCGGCCACAGAGCCGTGAATCGGATGATCCTGGCCCACTTCCTCTATCGCCGCATTGAAGATGTGCCCTATATCTACGTCCCCCAGAACCAGTACTACCACATCATATCCATGCAGCAGAAAAAGCTCTTTGAGCTGAAAAAAATCAATTAAAATGAAGAGCTGAGTCCTGGTGGACTCAGCTCTTCATTTTATATAAGGCTACCTTTCCAGCAGAGTCTTTACTTCCTCCTCCACCCGCTTTGCGGTCAGAGCGAAGTAGGTGTACAAATCAGGGCCAGGGGCAGATTCTCCAAAGCGGTCAATTCCCAGTACCCGGCCATTGCTTCCGACATACTTATACCACAAATCTGAACTCCCGGCTTCTACCGCCACTCGGATCTGCACGCTTGCCGGCAGGACACTCTCCATGTATTCCTGGCTTTGGGCCTCGAAGACCTCAACACAAGGCATAGAGACCACCCGCACCGCGTATCCTTTTCCTTCCAGACTCCTGGCTGCCTGCACAGCCAGCTCTACCTCGGAGCCCGTAGCGATGATGATGGCTTGGGGGGAGAGATCCGGATCCAACAATACATACCCGCCTCGAGCTATAGCCTGAACCATGTCCGGACTCCGGTCCTGATGCGCTGTGTTTTGGCGGGAAAAAAGCAGAGAGCTCGGGCCTTCCCGGGTCAGGGAAGAAACCCAGGCTACTGCGCTTTCCACAGTATCACAGGGCCGCCAGACGTTCATATTCGGCATCAGGCGAAGGGATGAAGCCTGTTCTACTGGTTGGTGGGTGGGCCCGTCCTCGCCCAGGCCGATGGAATCGTGGGTCAGCACATATATGGCCCGAACCCCCATGAGAGCGGACAGACGCAGAGCGTTGCGGGCGTAATCGGAAAAGACCAGAAAAGTACCGCCGTAAGGGATAAGCCCTTTGTGCAGAGCCAGGCCGTTCATTATGGCTGCCATGCCGAATTCGCGCACACCGTAGTGCAGGTAATTCCCCTCCCAGCCTTCCTTACTCACCGGACGGGAGCCGGACCATAATGTCTGATTAGACCCGCTCAAGTCGGCCGACCCGCCAAACAGCTCTGGAAGAAGAGGCCCCAACTCCTCCAGGGCCATCCTGGAGGCCTTTCGGGTTGCTGTGGTTTTGGCTTGAGATTGCAGCTCGCGCACTGCTTTCCAGGCCAGCTCGGAAAAATCCCGGGGCAGCTCCCCGGACATGCGGCGATGAAACTCGGCTGCCAGGTCCGGATAGGCGGTTGCGTATTTCTCCATCATGGCTTCCCATTCTTCCTGCGCCTTGGCTCCCTTTTCCCGGGCGTCCCAGGCCTGAGCGATGTCCTGGGGCAGGACAAAAGGCGGATGCTCCCACCCCAATTCCCGGCGGACAGCCTGGATTTCCTCTTCTCCCAGAGGGGCGCCGTGGGCCTTGTGACTTCCGGCCAGGCCTGGAGAACCATAGGCGATCCTGGTCCGGCAGCAGATGAGACTGGGACGGTCCGTTACCTCCCGGGCCTGATCCAGGGCTTGGAGTACGGCCCGGCTGTCGTGCCCGTCAACACCTGGGATAACATGCCAGCCGTAGGCTTCAAAGCGTTTGGCTGTATCGTCACCAAACCAGGAAGTTATCTTCCCGTCTATAGAGATCCCGTTGTCGTCGTATACGGCAATCAGCTTGCCCAGACCCAAGGTCCCGGCCAGGGAGCAGGACTCATGGGAGACGCCCTCCATCATGCACCCATCACCGAGAAATACATAGGTGTAATGATCGACCACCGGATATTGCTCCCGGTTGAACTGAACGGCCATAACCCGTTCCGCTATGGCCATACCCACGGCATTGGCCATCCCCTGTCCCAAAGGCCCGGTTGTGGTCTCCACTCCTGGAGTCATCTTGTACTCTGGATGCCCGGGAGTCTTGGAATGCAGACTGCGAAAGGCCTTGATATCCTCCATGCTCAGCTCATATCCACTCAAGTGGAGCAAGGCATACAGGAGCATAGAGCCATGTCCGTTGGACAGGACAAATCTGTCCCGGTTGGGCCAGTCTGGATCGGCCGGGTTATGTTTCAGAAAATCGTTCCAGAGCACCTCGGCAATGTCGGCCATGCCCATAGGCGCTCCTGGATGGCCGGAATTGGCCTTTTGCACCGCATCCATACTCAAGACTCGGACAGCATTGGCAAGTTCCCTGCGGGACGGCATGATTCCTCCTTACTTGACGGACAAAAGAAAGTGAGCATAGCATACGCTGCGCGCAGTGCTTAAATCCTGGTTGACCGGGATATTTTGGAGTTCTATCCTCCCATGCATCCCGTTCTTTCCAAACCAGGAAACATGAAGCTCCCAAGCACGCGCCTGCTGTCTTCGCATAAAAGGACTTTGGCCTGGAGTCAATCTTTTCCCTCACCATTTCCCGGATATATACGGCGCAATCCATAAGAGGTATTCATGCCCGCAGAAAAATTCATTCTCGCTCCCTCTCTTTTGTCTTCAGATTTCAGTCGGTTGGCGGACGAACTGCAGGCCCTGGAACAGGCCGGACTGCAATGGGTGCACTGGGACGTCATGGACGGTCACTTTGTTCCCAATATCACTCTGGGACCACAGATCATTGCCGCCTGCCGTCAGCAGAGCAGCCTCGTCTTTGATGTCCACCTGATGATTGAAGATCCGGACCGCTATGTAGATGAATTCGCCCGGGCCGGAGCCGATCTCATCTGTGTGCATGCCGAGGCCTGCCTGCATCTGGAGCGGACCCTGAGCCGGATCAGGGAACTGGGGGCCAAGTGTGCAGTTGCCCTCAATCCGCACACCCCTTTGGTCTGCCTGGACTATGTTCTGCCCCAGCTGGATATGATTCTGATCATGAGTGTGAATCCCGGGTTTGGGGGCCAATCCTTTCTCCCCTTTGCCCTGGACAAGATCGCCGATCTGACCCGGTTGATGCAGAGGAAAAAGTGCTCCTGTCATATTCAAATCGACGGCGGGGTTACCTTGGACAATACCCGGGATATCGTCAGGGCCGGGGCCAATGTTTTGGTTTCCGGCTCAGCCTTTTTCAAGCATCCGCCGTATGCTCAGCGGCTGCAGGAATTTCAGCGCGCGGCCGGCGGGGAATAATGCTCACCAGAACAGCCTCGACTGCGTTTTTTGTTTTTCCGGAAGGCCTCACCTGGGAATGACGACGATGGCCGGAGCCATAAGAGGAAAACGTTCACAGGGAGAACCTTGGGGACCAAGACAAACTCTCCTTTTGCCCGCTTTGGGGCAAGAGGTATTTCAGTCCCGCCATGGCGGGACTGAAATACCTAGTCTTTGAGCTCCACAATCTCCATATCCGGGAACTCAGCCAGCTGATTCTTAACCATCTCCTGATTGCCGACCATGAGTACTTGCAGCCGGTCCGGGTGCAGGTGCTCGGATGCGACCCGGTTAACATCCTGAACCTGGACCTCCTTGATTTCCGTGACCAGCTGCTCAAAACTGTCCAGAGGCATATCCCGATAGGCGTAGTACAAATGACGATCCAGGATATCCTTTGGTGTTTCATAACGAAATACCAGGGAATTGAGGAACTCTTCCCTGGCCCGCCTGAGTTCCGCTTTGGTCACCCCTTTTGTGTGCAGTGCTTCTATCTCGTTTTTCAAGGCCTCTACGGCCCGCACCATATTGGAGCTCTTGGTCTTCAGACCAGCCAGGAACACCCCGGGATAAAAGGCCTTGCTGCCGTAGTTGCCGTAGACCGAGTAGGCCAGTCCCATCCGGGTGCGCAGATTCTGAAACAAGCGGCTGGAAAATCCCTGGCTGAGAATGGAGTTCATGACCTGGAGCGCTGCGTAGTCCTCATCCCGGCGCAACCCGCCTTCATGCCCCATGAGGATGGAAATCTGGTTTACTCCGGACATATCGATAAATTTCTGATCCGGTTTCTTTGAGACCTCCACAGGCGGAAACTCCAGCTCTGTGCGTTCGCCAGCCGGAACAGCCTCCAGGCTGTCGGCCATCAAATCCCTGACCTCATCCGCAGAAACATCCCCGACCACCCCGATGAGCATATTCGCTCCAGTAAAGCCCTGCGCATAAAAGCTCTTGATATCCTCCCTGTCAATCTGCTGCACTGTTTCCACCTGGGGCAAACGGCCGTAGACCGACTCCGGTCCGTAAACCAGACGTTTGAACTCCCGGAAGGCAACTTCCTGCTGGTCGTCGTTGCGCCTTGCGATTTCGGTCAGGACCTGCTTCTTGGCCAGGGCGATCTTTTCCTCTGGAAAACGGGGATGGGCCAGAAGATCCCCCAGGACCGGGAGCACATCCTCAAGGTCCCGGCGCAAGAGATTGAGAGTCACCTGAGTAGATTCAAAATCCCCGGAAACTGACAGGTCGGCCGCCTTGTTTTCCAGCAGGGCATTGAGTTCATCCGGGGCATAGGCCTCGCTCCCGCCGCTGCGCAAGGCTTCGCCCATTACCTGAGCCAGACCTTCCAGGCCCTGAGGCACCAGGACCTCGCCGGTGCGAATAAATATTTTGATTTGGACCAGGGGCAGTTCATGATCTTCAATGACCAGGAGTCTGGCCTGATTGGGCAGGGAAAAGGTCTCAGGCTCCACTTTGGGCCAATCCGATATCTCGGGAAAAGAGAGCTGGGTATAATGGGGCGGAGTCTGGCCCCAGGCTGGTGCGAGAGCCAGGAAACACGCTCCCAGGACAACACAAAGCATTCTGACCATCCGGTACATATATCTTTCTCCTGTCATTTCTTTTCCGTGCCATTTTGCGCATCTGATGGGCTCCCTGCATGGATCAAGCGGGCTTCGGTCATCTTTTCCGGAACCAATATTTCATTTGCTGCTTTCTGGATGTCCTCAGGACCAACAGCTTCCAGTTCATCCAGCTGAAAAAAGGCCTCCCGCCACTCGTCTTCTAAGAGCTGGGCTTTGGCAAGAGTGCGGGCCAAACCGAGATTGGAGTCCAATCCGCGCAGCACTTGAGCCCGGGCCTGGGTCTTGACCCGCTGCAGCTCCTCCTCGGAAACTTCAGTGCTTCGCAAGAGGTCCAGTTGGTCATCAACCCCCTGGGCCAGCTCAGAGAGAGGCACCTGGGTATTGGGCAGGGCAAAGACCACAAACAATCCAGGATCGATATCCGCCGGATATCCGGAATATGTCCCCACCTGGGCCGCCAGCTCCTGATCATCGACCAGCGAGGTATAGAATCGTGATGTCCTGCCCTGACTCAGGATGTCACTGGCCAGGGTCAAGGCCGGGGCCAGGGGATCAAACCGGCTCAGGCCCTGATAGGCCCGGGCCAGGACCGGTTGGGCCCGGCTGGCTATCTCTACCTGCCTTGTGCCCAGCTGCTCCGGTTCCCTGGTCTCAACCGGCTGGGGCTTTGTCCCTTCCGGCAGGGAGCCGAAATATTTCTCCGCCCAGGCCTGTATCTGCTTGGGGTCAACATCTCCGGCCACAGCACAGACCATATTGCCGGGAACATAGTATTTCTGATACAGGTTGCTTAAGTCTGAGGGCAAGGCGGCCTTGATGTCTGATTCCCAGCCAATGACCGGTTGCCGATAGGGATGAGCCACAAAGGACACCGCCAGCAATCGCTCCATGAGCTGGCCGATGGGGCTGGAGTCCACCCGCATCCGCCGTTCTTCCAGCACCACCTCTTTCTCGGTAAAGAATTCCCGCCATACCGGATCGCGCAGCCGTTCAGACTCCAGACTGAACCACAGCTCCGCCCGGTTGGATGGCAGACTGCAAAAATACATAGTATATTCTGATGAGGTGGCCGCATTCAAGTCCGTTCCTCCGTTCGACTCGATAATAGAGGCAAAATCATTGGGCCGGACGTATTTCTGGGCCTTTTCCTGCAGTTCCTGAAATCGATCTTTGAGTTGTGCTGTCTTATCCTCATCAACACTCTTTGATCTCCGAGCCTCTTGCCATTGCCTGTAAGCCTCCTCTTGCTTGTCCAGGACCTTTTTCTCTGCCTCCCAATTTGTGGTTCCAATGCGCGATGTGCCCTTAAAGGCCATATGCTCCAGCATATGGGCCAGTCCACTCCGGCCGGCCGGCTCATCAACGCTGCCCACTCCGACCATGGTCACGAAACTGGCCACTGGGGCCTGATGACGTTCAATGACCAGAAACGTCAGCCCGTTTTCAAGCCTAAACTGGGTGACCTTGTCCTCTATTCTGTCCAGCACCTCGTTGTCTGCTGACCAAGCCGGGGTTAAGCCCCCCAACAGAGCAGCCAATAACAGCCCAATGGTCAAAAGTGTGTTCCGCCATATCCTTTCCATTTCCACTCCTTACAGCTTTCTATGTATCTTTTTCTTCTGCTGTCCATCATTGATCCACTGCACATGCAACAAGGAGAGGGGAAAAAAGTCAAGCTCAAATCCTCCTTTTCTCGTGTGCAACAAAGCCTGCTATGTCCGTCATTCCCGCGAAGGCGGGAATCCAGAACAGACAGATTGACTTTCACCTAGATAGTCACGCGTCTCGCGTGACGAGTCTGATCCCGGTGTACTCGTACAATCCGGGCCGGGCAATGATAGAGGGGAAATCGTGCGTTTCATCACCGATCAATCCGGTAAAGCTGAACAGGGAATTTGTTCTCAGGTACATGGCCCAAGAAGTGTCCTGGTTTTGAGCATTCAGTTTTTCAGCCCCCCGCTGGACTGTGAACAAAGTCCCAGAATGCTAACCATGGCTGATATTTGCCCCCCGGAGAAAGTTTTTTGGATAAAGGTCTTGCTTTCATGTGCATACTCAAGTATGGTCATTATATGATCATTTTATGATTATAAAAGCTCCTCATCAGCCAAGCTGACAAAAGCCCTGATGAAGGAGAAATTAGTATATCAATTTTGAATGATTGAATAATTTACCAAGAAAAACCGTGTTTCGAAGCTAGAACATCCATGAAGGAAAACAATGATGTTTGAATGCTGTCTCATAAAACATGATTTCAATGACTGCCCTTGTACTTATGTTTCCAATTCGCATGCTTTGTTCATACTTCTTATGATAGCAAAGGAGGGAATATTCTTTATCGCAGCAAGAATCTTATATTTGAGTTATTTTCACCCACAGGCTCAATAACACAACTTACAAACAGGAGGTGTTTTATGCATTCCAGATTAGTAGCTCTAGTTGTCATGCTTTGTTTTGTCCTTCTTCCCACCACATTGCTTGCTCAACAATTTAATCTGTCTTTTGCAACCTTTTGGCCCTCTTCAGATTTCCAGGTAGAAGAAGGGCACATGAAATGGATCGAAGAGGTGGAAGAGCGTAGCGACGGCCGGATCAAGATCAACATGCATGCCGGTGAAGCTCTTTTGGGAGCCAAGGAGATCTACCAGGGGGTCGAAGACGGCGTGGCAGACATTGGGAGCACCTGCCCCTCGTACACATCCGGCATGTTTCCTCTGAGCGAGGCCTTTGAGTTGCCCGGTTATCAAAATCTCAGTGCCACAGCCGCATCCATGACCTTTCACGAGGGGTATAAGCGAATCAAAGAAGACCTGGGCATTGATGAGTTTGAAGATGTCAAGGTCCTGACCTTATGGGCAACTGGACCTGGACATCTCATGACTCGAAAAGATCCAGTCACGAACCTGGATGAACTCTCCGGAAGGGAAATCAGAGCCGTTGGCGGCACCGTACCTCCCTTGGAAGCATTGGGCGCTGAAACTCATGCCATGCCCATGTCTGAATCCTATCTGGCCCTGGACCAGGGCATAGTGGACGGCATCCTGGCCCCCACTGACACGCTCAAAGGTTTTAAGCTGGCTGAGGTCGTGGACTATGCAACGAATACCCCTTTTCTGTACAATGTGGTCTTCATGCAGATTATGAACCGGGATACCTGGGAATCCCTGCCCCCAGATCTTCAGGAAATCGTTCAGGAAGTAAGCGATGAATATGCTCTCAAATATGGCAAGTTAAGGACCAAACATACCTTGAAAGGTCTGGAGTATGGAATCGAAGAGCATGGTCTTGAGGAACTTGAGCTTTCTCAAGAACAAGAAGAAGTATGGCTGGAGAGAATTCAGCCCATAGTTGAAGAGTGGATTGAAAAGAGGAAAGAAGACGGTTTGCCTGCCCAAGAGACTGTAGAAATTGTCAAAGAACTGGATGCCAAATACTCGGAAGAGTACC
This sequence comes from Desulfovermiculus sp., assembly GCA_041686195.1. GTDB lineage: Bacteria > Desulfobacterota > Desulfovibrionia > Desulfovibrionales > Desulfothermaceae > Desulfovermiculus. The sequence goes on along the minus strand of JAWLEI010000010.1, from coordinate 16,868 downwards.
CCTTAGAATCAGACTAGTCATCTGATCTCACCTCCCCAATTGAGTGGTGGCCACCACTCAATTGGGATGTTTTTTTTGGTCACTTCAAAAAGGAACTTGCATTGCTCTGCCCAGAAAGAATTACATATTACCTCTATGGAGCGATCTCTTGTGCAAAGGATAGAACGAATAATTCAAGAGGTTACCCTGCGCTTAGCCCAGATAGGTCAGGCTGCTTTGGTTATGGTCATGCTGATCATTGTGGCCAACATACTGTTGCGGTCCGTATGGCAGCCTTTGCCCGGAAGCTATGAAATGGTGGAAATCCTCGGCGCCGTCATTCTCTCTATGGGAGTGGCATACTGCGCAGTGCACAAAGGTCATGTAGCTGTCAGCTTTCTGGTGGATATGTTTTCCCCCAGAAAGAGGGCTGTAATTGACTTCTTCACCAACCTTGTCTTCTGTTCAGTCATTATTTATGTATCCTGGGGTATGATCCAATATGCTGAAAAAATGTATGACCGGGGACGGGCCACGACAACCCTTGATATCCCATTGTATCCAGTTTACTACCTCGTTGGCTTTGGCCTCGTCCTGCTGACGGTTGTAGTCCTGATGCAACTTGTGATTTCGATCATGGCAATCATCAGAAAAGGAGACAATACATGAGCCCGGTGGCGACAGGCCTGATAGGTATACTCCTGGTCTTTGTTTTTCTCTCCCTGCGCATGCCAGTGGCTTATGTCATGCTGGTGGTGGGTTTTGGAGGCAATATCTACCTCACATCTATGAAAGCGGCCATGTCCGGCACCGCATCCACTATCTACAGCACCTTTGCCTCCTATTCACTCATTGTAGTCCCTCTTTTCGTCTGGATGGGGTATATCGCTTTTCATGCCGGAATCAGCAGCAGGATATACGATGCTGTATACAAGGTCATGGGCAGCATGCCCGCAGGTCTGGCCATGGCTACCATAGGAGCAAGTACGGCTTTTGGAGCTATTTGCGGTTCAACTACCGCCACTGCGGCCACCATGGCCGCAATAGCGGTGCCGGAAATGAAACGGTATAAATACAATCCTTCCCTGGCCACAGCAGTTGTGGCTGCCTCTGCGATTTTGGGGATAATGATCCCTCCCAGTGTGATCTTCATTCTCTATGGCATCGCCACCGGTGAATCCATATCCAAGCTCTTTCTGGCCGGGATAATTCCCGGTGTGTTATTGATGCTTTTATTCATGCTGGTGACCTATCTGTGGGCCCGCAAAAATCCGGCATTGGCCCCAGCTGGGCCTCGAGTTGGCTTCAAGGAAAAGCTTCGGGCTGTTTTAAGCGGCGGAATGGAGGTGATATTCATCTTTCTCGCGGTTATGGGAGGGCTCTTTGCAGGTTTTTTCACCCCGACTGAGGCCGGGGCAGTTGGCGCTGCATCCACCTTAGTTGTTGCCCTGGCCAGACGACAACTGAGTTGGAAAGGCTTTTTCAATTCCTTGCGGGATGCAATCCGGGTCTCAGCCATGATCATGTTTCTGGTCGCTGCCGCTTCAGTATTTGGCCGATTTCTGGCCATAACTCAATTACCGGCCATGATGGCCACCTGGTCTGCAGGACTGCCCATACCCCCGGTAGCAGTGCTGGCAGTAGTTCTTTTTATCTACCTTATCCTCGGGCTCTTTATAGACGCTCTGGCCTTGATCCTGTTGACCATACCCATCTTTTATCCAGTGGTCATGCAGCTCGGCTACGACCCTATCTGGTTTGGGGTGATCATTGTTCTGGTCGTGGGCATGGGGGTCATCACCCCTCCGGTGGGAGCTACTATCTACGTGGTGGCCGGCACTGTCCCTGACGTGCCGGTAACAGCCATATTTCGAGGGGTTTGGCCCTATCTGATTGCGGTTATCGTATGCATTGCCCTTTTGATCGCCTTTCCCCAGTTGGCACTGTTCTTGCCCAGCCTGACTTGACGATTCAAGCTGCCCGTTTTTTTCATTCTCTCCCCGAAAAACCAGGTCAGAGTTTCACCTGAAAAATTTCTTTTTCAGGTGAAACTCTGATTTCACCTTGCTTTGCTCTCTCCCGGAGCAGGTCAGATATCACACCTTATACACTCCATATTCCTGCATTGTCCCGTAGGAAGGGATGACATATCCTCTGTCCTCAATTAAAATGCAAGCCCAGGCCGGATGTGGCCCTGTAAATGGACAGAACTTCAGCGGGATAAAAAACGCATGCCCCCTTTCCGGATCCATAAGGCCCAGAGCCCTTCGAATGGCAAGTTGTTCATGCGCTACGCAATGAGTCTTCCGGCCATGGCCGTGTGTCTTGTCTTCAGCCTGGGAGTGCTTTTCTGGGCCGGGGAATACATCTACAAACACAGTCCTCAACTGCAACAAACACTTCTGGCCCAGGCTGAGAAAAAACTTCCATTTTCCTTTCAGGCCCACAGCCTGGAACTGGATCTTGTCCCCTGGCCCAGAATTATAGTCCATGAGGTCCAGGTGGAGCTCCCGGAAATCGGTCCGGCCAGTGCGGGAAAAATCGAAATCAGTCCCAGTCAGAGTGAATTGATCCAGGGCAAATTCCGTCTCTCAAAACTTGTTGTCACCCGTCCCAGCCTCAACCTGCCCTTCGGCCCTGTCCTGGGCGAGGAAGAGGTATTCCAGATCCACGACCTGAGTCAAGTTATGTCCAGGATATTTCCCCAAGGGGCCAAACTGCGCATCCGTTCTGGAAGTGTCAATATAGCATCTCCCAAGGGACAGGGATTGGTTCTGGATCATATCTTTGCTGATCTGACTCATGCCCAAGAGTACATTCTCAATCTGCAGGCCACATCTGAACTGGCTTCTGAAGTGAGCTTGTCCCTTCAGGTCCCGCAAACCCTTGACCAATTCAAGGGCCAGCTGAAAATACAGGATCTTCAACCCGAATATATATTTCAACTTATTGAGAGGCCAGATTTCCCTGTCTGGCTGGGACCAGGCCATTTGAATACAAATATCAGCTTCCAAGCCCGAGGTATATCCCAGGCAACTGCCCAAATTGACTTGACAAGCAAAGACCTCATGCTCTGCACCCAGGATAACGAGCTTATGCTTCAGGGGCTTAAGCTGCAGACTGAGGTACACATGCATGGGGCCTCGATGAGAGCTGCCATTCACCATTTCGGCCTGGGCCATCCAGAATTTTCCCTGGCCGGCCAATTAGCCGCTGACCTTACCCGCCCCTGGCTGCAGTTCAACTTGCGCGGACAGGACCTTATCCTTTCACCCTTAAGTCAAGCCTGCCTGGATCTTTTCCCTGAATCAAAATTTCTGAACCAGCTCTTCGGGATCATCAGGGCAGGAGACCTTCCCTACCTGAGTGTCAGTACCCACGGATCGACAGCCTCAGCCCTGAAGGAAGAACTCTACATTCAGGGTCAAATGCAAAACGGAACTATACACATCCCCAAGCTGGATCTGCGCCTGCATGATGTCAGCGGAACCGGAGGGTTGAAGAACAAGGTCCTCTTCGGATCCTCTCTGTCGGTGCGCATGGACCAGGCCCGGGCCTGGGACGGCAACTTTCGCTACGGCCTGGAGGATACCAGAGACAGGCCCTTTGATCTCAGTCTGCAGGCCTCAGGGCCGGTGGAATACATCCCTCCTATTTTGCGTGACACAGTTAAAGATCAGATGTTTTTGAACGAAGTGAACGGGCTAGCAGAGCTTGACGGCCAGTTTGAAGGAGGACTAAGTCTGCACAAAACTGAAAACGGCATGAATTATGATATCCAGACCCAGCAATTTGAGGTCCAGGGCGAACACAGACGTTTGCCTTGGCCGATAAAAACCCGGGGCCAAAACCTGCACATCACTAACGACGGCTTTGAGCTTGCGAGTGCCCGGAATAATTTGGGCCCAAGTCAAATGGACATATCCAAAACAGCACTTTCCTGGAATAATGACCCTCAGCTGAGTATCCAGAACATGAATGGCACACTCGACTTGGCCTCCTTCTGGCCCTGGCTCCTGAGCCTGCCGCAGGCTCAACTCGACCTCCAGAAAGAACTCTCTGTTGATGGACAGGCCCATGTACAGGAAGGTTCCGTTCACATACCTTTCTCCCGTCCCAGGGAGACCAGGATAGAGTTTCTGGCTCAGGCAGAGGACATTCAGACCCGTCACCCGGTCCTTCCGGAACCACTTGCCATTTCCTCCGGTGAAATCCGGTGGGGACAAGAGCAGAGTTCAGTCCGCGGCCTCAATCTGCGTATGGGCCCGGGCTCAGCCAGCCTCAGCGGAGAGATGACCGGAGCGCCGCTGGACTGGGAGGCTTCGAATCTGGATGTGAGCTTTTCAGGACAATTCGACGCCGAAGCAGCCCGCCTGGCGCAGCAGATAGCCAACGTCCCTTCATCATTCTCTCTCCAGGGGCCATTCCGTGTTCGCCAGGCCAAGCTCAAGAAGCTCTCTGACGAAGAATTTGATCTCCAAGCCAGAATCGGTTTTGACCCTGACCTGGAGGTTGCAGCCGATCTTTTCTGGTCTCCAGAGAGCCTAAAAATCAAGCAGTTTGAGATTCACGACAAAGATGACCTTGCATCAATCACTATGCACAGAACTGATGCTGATATTGAGGCTGAATTCTCCGGACAGCTGAAGGCCTCAACTCTGCAGCGCCTGTTTTCTGCTCCCTCTCTCACGGGCGATAAGGGTAGGATCTCCGGGCAGTTGAACACCCGGTGGGAGAGGTCTCCTGGCCGCCTGATCAACGCAGATGGTGAATTGACCCTCGCCGGGCTGGAGCTTGCCCTTGGCTCCAAGGTCCCTCCTCTGTCAATTTCTGAAGTGGAATTCAAAACCGATCCCCACCAAGGCCTGCAAGTGACCGCCGGGGATTTGATCTGGGCAGACAAAGATCTCATACTCAGCGGACATATCAAGCCTCAAGCCGAGAAACCGACCCTCCTGGACCTGAGCATCCAGGCCAATAGCCTTGACTCTACATGGATAAAAGCCCTCTCAGACCAGCTCGGTTTTCCTGGAAACGATGATCCAAGGAACGCGACTGAGTTTTTGGACTTTCAAGGACAGATCAGTACCCGAATAGCACATTTCACTCATCAGGAGCGGACCTTTTCCCCCCTGCACATGACCTGGGCTCTTAATCCAGGTGGTCCCTGGGCCGTGCATCTTCTTGAAGAGAGCGCCTTGTGCGGCATTTCTGTCCCCGGAAAGGTCACAGTCCAACCAGACCAGGTGTATTTCGGGCTGGCCCCTTCCAGTCAAGGGCAGGATCTTTCCCGCTCCCTGGAGTGTCTGTTTCAGGCCAAAGACATAGCCACAGGAGAGCTCAGCCTGCGCGGCAATGTGCAAGGAACTGCTCCGAAACCAAAACAACTTATGTCTAACTTGAACGGGGAGTTGGATTTGACTGTAACTGACGGCCGCTTGCTCAGATTTACCGTTTTATCAAAGCTCATAGAGCTTTTAAACACTACTGAAATCCTGTTCGGCAGTCTTCCGGATCTGGAACATGAAGGGATACGGTTCTCCCAACTGCAAAGCACAGTCCTTTTCAAAGGATCAAGGGCCACCATCACCCAGGGGCTGGTCGATGGACACAGCCTGGAGATCGGTTTCCATGGGCATATCGATCTACAAGAAGAAGATTTGGAGCTGACTGTACTCGTCGCTCCGCTCAAGACCGTTGATCGATTGATGAAGAGAATTCCGTTTATCAGCGGCTTGACAGGCGGAAATCTGGTCACTATTCCAGTCCGTATTTCCGGACACTGGGATAATCCCAAAGTTACCCCTTTATCCCCGCAAGCCGTGAGCAAAGAACTTATCGCCCTTATGCGCCGCACTCTGAAGCTCCCTTTTAAAATCTTTAATCCGTTCATGAGACATGAGAATGAAGAAAAATAGTCCGCTCACCTCACATTCCTCCCGTGAGCAGCCCAAAGGACAGCCCGTCCTGAGCTTCGATCGGCCTTTGTCTCGCGGGGCCAAATGCAATCGCTGCCGGGGCCAGGCCGAAGTGCACTTGCCCTCCCATCACGCCAACTTCTGCCCGGACTGCTTTGTGCACTTTGTACATACAGCCCTGACCCGGGGCTTGAAAGAGGTCAATTTCCAGCCCCGGCCGCTCATGGTGGCCGTATCCGGAGGCAAAGATTCTCTGGCTGTCTGGGATCTCTTGCACCAACAGGGCTACCAGACCAGGGGACTGCATATAAACCTCGGAATCTCCGGCTTTTCCGAAGCCTCACGCCAGACTGTGGCCGACTTTGCTTCCCCCCGGGGCCTTAAATGGAGCGAATATTGCCTTCAGGATGTCTTTGGCTACTCCATTCCGGAAGTGCATCGCCTGCTGCGGGGCAAGACCTGTTCTCTGTGCGGCCGGCTGAAAAGGGCCTTTTTCAACCGCCTCACGGTCAGGGAGGGATTCGACACCCTGGTCACCGGGCACAACCTGGATGACGAAGCTGGACGGCTGTTGGGCAATCTGGTGGGCAAACGCCTGGACCACGTATGCAAGCAGTATCCATATCTGCCCTCGCCCCATCCCCTTATTCCTGCCAAGCTCAAGCCGCTGTACCGTCTGGAAATCAAGGAGCTTCTGGCCTATTGCCGCTTAAGTAACATCACTCCAGTCCAGGAGACCTGCTCCTACTCCCGGGGGGCCACCTCGCACACCTTCAAACAGACCCTGGACTTCCTGGAGGATTCCATGCCCGGGACAAAGCGCAGCTTCCTCTTTTCCTACCTCCGAGACTCCCAACTCAAGGAAAGGCTTGCCTGCGAGCAAAATGGGGAGGGGAAAAGAGGCCAAGAAGCAGATTACGGTTTGTGCCAGGAGTGCGGCCACCCCGCATACGCCCACCGGTGTGGCATCTGCAGCTTGCGCCACCGCCTGCGGGATAAGGAGGAGAGCAGGCAACAGAGATCAGAGCACAAAAGACAGCACCTATGCCCGGAACAACAGAAGTAAGCACAAGGAGAAACTTCGAAGCCCTCAAGCCTGAGTTTTTGACCGCCCTGGCCCAGGGCTCGGTGGTGGTTCAGGCCCCCACCGGCACCGGCAAGTCCACCCGCCTGCCCATTTGGTCCCTTGAGCTCGGCCCTGTCCTGGTGGTCGAACCCCGGCGCATAGTCTGCCGTTCCCTGGCCCGCTATCTGGCCTCCACCCAAGGGGTGGGCCTGGGCAGGGAAGTCGGATTCGCCACCCGCTTTGAGACCCATTTCCAGCCGGACTCCAGGCTTATCTTCGTCACTCCGGGCATTGCCCTGCGCTGGTACGCTGATGGACAATTCACAAAATTCTCGAGTGTGATTCTGGATGAGTTCCATGAGCGGCGCTGGGACATGGACCTTCTTTTGGCCCTGCTCCGGGCCGATGCCCGCCGGATGGTCCTGACCTCGGCCACCTTTGCCGGCCGGAAGCTGGCCGAGTATATCCAGGGGACAGGCCTGACGGCCGAAGATCCCTCCTATCCGGTGCGCACCGAATATACGGAGACCACTGCTCTGCCCCGGAGCAATAATCTGGATCAGCGGGTGGCCAAGGCTGTGGGTTACGTACTGGACCAGACCCCGGAAGGGGACGTATTGGTCTTTCTCCCCGGCCGGGGGGAGATCCGGGCCGCCAAGTCCCTTCTGGACAGGCGTCTGCCGCCGGACCGGGTCATCGGTTTGCATGCCTCCACAGACAACGCCATCCAGGACGCAGTTCTGGCCCCTTCCCATAAGCAAAGGGTTATCCTGGCCACCAACGTGGCCGAGACCTCCCTGACCCTGCCCTCGGTCCGGGCCGTTGTAGACTCCGGACTGGAGCGGCGGACTTTCCGGCGCAACGGGCTTACAGTCCTGGGCCTGTCGGTCATCTCCCAGGCCTCGGCCGACCAGCGGGCCGGCCGGGCCGGACGTCTGGGGCCGGGGCTGTGCCTGCGCCTCTGGGGCCGCCAGGCCAAACTGGAATCCTACACGCCCCCGGAAATCCTGCGCGAAGACTTAAGCGACCTGGTCCTTATGGCCGCGGCCTGCGGGCGAAGGATAGAGGAGCTGCAATTTCCCGAGCCCTTGCCTGCGGCCGCCTTGGAGCTGGCCCAGAACCGGATGTCCTCCATGCAGGCTATTGATCCAGAAGGAAGAATCACTGAACACGGCTGGGCCTTTGTCCGCCTGCCCGTGGATCCCTTTCTGGCCCACCTGATCATGGCCATGCCAGGTCCAGCCACCCAGGCTCTGATGATCGATCTGGCCGCCGCCCTCTCCGCCCAGGGCCGGATCCTGGCCGGCCTGCCTCCGACAAAAGAGAGGGAGGTCCTCAAGGCCTTTGCCCCGGAGGAATGCGACGTTTTGACCCTCATCCGCTGCCTGCGCTTTGATCCGCCGCACAAGCTCCCTGTTCTGCCCGGTCCCTTACGCGAGGCCCGGGCTATATCAGATCAATTGCGCCATCTCTGCCGTCTTCCGGCCCGCAGCGGAAAAGAAAAGCTGCCCAGAACAGAGTTCCTTCTGGCTGTCCTGAAGACCACCCCGGAACTCCTCTTTGTCCGCAGACCAAAAAGACCTCAGGCCATGGGCAACGAAACTATGGAGATCCAGATCGGGAGCCAATCCCGAATGCCGGAAAAGCAAGCAGCCGCTCTGGTCTTTGACCTGCACAGCGTACCGGGCAAAGGAACCACCCAGACTCTGAATGTGGGCACTTGTCTGGCACCTGTGGACATGGATCTTGTATCTCAAGTCCGGGTGGGCACTCCCTCCTCTCCCGTCCCTCTATGGGAGGAAGAAAAGGTCTGGCTGGAACAGACCTGGAGTGTGGCCGGACGCACCGTGCATAGCGAGCAGCACGAACCTCAAGGCCAAGAGCTGTGCCGGGCTGCAAGCCGGCTTATCCTGGAGGGCCGCATCCTGGAACCGGCCGGAGAACGGATCACTGAAGAGGTGCAGGCCTGGAACCTGGCTGTACATGTTAGCTTCTCAGAAGGGGAAAAAGTGGATGCCGGGGAGTGGCTGACCGCCAAACTGCAGGAGCTCGGCCTGGAAGAAAACGCAGACCTCCATCTCTTGGAGCCAAAAGATCTGCACTTTGAGGGAATCCCGGATTGGGATCGGGAGCGGTTTGAGCGTAGCTTTCCCCGCCGGCTGCGCCTGGAGAACATGGATGTCAATGTCGAGTATTATCCGGAAACGCAGGAAATCCTGCTCATCAAGACCGGGGGAGTGCGCAAGATGCCGCCCACCCGCAGGGAGCTTCCGGCCTGGGGCCGGAAATGGACGGTCCGCTTTCGGGATAAAAGCCGCACTGTAGTTGTCGAGTAAAATATTTTGGCTGCCAAAATATTTTAACTTTGGGCGGCCATGGCCGTGCTCAAGAGGGTATGGGCAAAGGGCAGGAGATAGTCTGACACCGGGGCCCCCAGATCTGGCAAAAGCAATAAATGGCTGATGGGATGGGCATTCATCCCGGCCAGCCTTCCCTGGCGGGCGAAGGCGGCCTGAGATAACACCGTCATCCGGGCAAAACGGCAGCCAAAGGTGGCCAGCTCATCCAGGGCCTGGCCATAGGCCCGCTCTGAACAAGCGTCGATGAGGATCATATTGTCCTGCCGGCAGTCATATCCGGGCTTAAGTTCAGGTACAAACCACTGCCCCTGGGCAAAAAAGGCAGAGACCGGGGCGGTCTTGACCACATTGCCGGACTCGGTCCATATCTGCTGGGTGAGATGAGAGTTAAAATACTTCCGTTCCCATCTTTGTACTTGATCCTGTCCGTAAACAGCCAGCATCTCTTCCCGCCCGGTCACAACCACGAACTTTTCCTGCACCCGGTTGTCGACTGTGACCAGGGGCCCGTGGGAACTGGCCCCAAACGGGTACCATTCCAGAATCTTTTCTCCATGCTGGTCAAAACGCTGCACCCAGGCCAGGCCGTTCCCAGTGGCCGGACCAATGAACAGGGCGGTCAAGTAATCACGATTGTCCTGTATCGCCCGGACCAGGTCCTGGTGCAGGGCTGTATCGTTTTGGACCGCATCAACAACCAGACCGGCCAGACTGAAGTGCTGTTTTAAGATCCTGGCCTTATCCGGAGCCTTTTGCTCCCAAAGATGGATAAAAAACAAGGACAGAGCAGCATAAAGGACATCCTGACAGCAAAAAAGCCCCAAATCACGAAGCGGGGCATACCCGGAAACCCGGGTAAAGGCCCGGGCAAAATGCGGATTCAATTGCGGCCCGATCCACAGGCAATTCAAATCCACATCGGGTAGAAATCCATCCAGCACATAGTCTTCAGGCTCTTGGGAGGCCAAAAAGACAATTAAACTGTCCTCTCCCGGAGCCCGCAGGCTGGCCCCGGGGGAATCAACCCGGATAGGGCAGGACAGCAAAGACGTCCATTGTTTGGCTACTGTTCTGGCCGTGGCGTCAGCCGCTTTGTCCAAGGGCATAAAAACCATCTCACCATCTACAGCCAACTGATCCCAAAGTATCTCCGCCAGGTCCTGGACCGCCTGTTCCGGCCGAACCATAAGCTGGGCCAGGGGATCATCTGCGGTCAAAATCCTGCTCAGGCTGCGCATGTCCCGGTATATCCGGCCCTCCCATTCCCGGACCCGGGCTTGCTCCCAGGCTGTGGTATCCTCATCAAAACCAGGGCCTCTTTCGCTCACGTGAGCCAGCCACTTTTCATTCACCGCCTCTAAGGCAGACATCTCCCGGCCCGGACCAGGCATGGATTGGGGACGGCTGCGGCTGGCGGTCACCGATTTGGCTCTGTTCCGGGGGAATTCTCCTGGCTGGCGGCCATGGGCCAAACCGTAATCCAAGCCGAATTGGAGGTAGAAAAAAAGATCCACAAAGGGCTGGATCAAATCGTCGGCCTTGGGCAGGACGAGAACCCGTCTTCCGCACACATCACGAATAGTGTCCAGACTTTCATGTTCAAAAGTTGTGCACACAAAGGGTACTTTTCTGTTGTCCAGGCTGCGCATGCAAAACAAGGCTTCCTGCAGTCTGGCTCGATTGGTGGCATTGACCACAATCAGATTCTGGTCATTCCAGTTATCGAAGATATGGGGCTCTACATTGCGGAAATCAAAGGTCTTGCCCATTGATACCCAGCTGTTTTCTTCCAGCTTCAAGGAGATCTCTGTTCCTGATCCCACGGAATGCTGGGCATCTATGATCACATGGCACAGACTGCTGGCATAATCAGCGCATTGCTCCCGGCTCCAGGTTCGATACAGATCCTCTTGATGCATATCCTTTAGGATTCGGGGCAGATCGTAGAGCCTTCGCCCTACAGTCGCAGCCTTTTTTTGGTATCCAAGCTCAGTGAGTAAGGCCAGGGCCAACAGCTCCAGGTCCATGAGCATGCAGAGCATGCTTTTGACCCCGCTGACCGTGACCTCTTCCCCGCTCATGGCCGGGATTACTCCTCCGCTCTTGCGTAAAGCAAGGCCCAAATCGGCGAAAGGCTTTTCCGTGATCCCCAGCGCAGTGATGTGGTTGCTGCGCATATCCTTGGCCAGCTGAACCATATCCGAGGTGGTCCCAGACCAGCTGAGCATGATCACCAGATCCCGGTCCGGATTGATGCTCTTGGCCACATTGTCGATTTCCACCGGACTCTGAACAACTACCGGCAGATCTGGCGCCAGTTCCTGAATAAGGCTTTTGGCCATAGCCGCCACATGATACGACGAGCCCATCCCTACCAGGAACAGGCGGCGCAACGAGGTCAGGCCCTGACCGAAACGGCGCCTGAGCAAGCGCATCCTGACCGGGAACCGGGACAAATCCGGTTGATTACCGGCTGGAAGATACGCGTCCAGGATCTCCTGCAATCGATCCGGAATCTCCTGTACATGCGTTTCATAAAAGGTTTGGTTCAGATTGCGCTTGATCTGCACCGGAGAGAGGTGCGTGGTGAAGGGCTCAATTTCACCCTGTTCCCGTCCATCCAGATCAGTGATCTGGACTTCCCGTTTGGCCAGCCCTCCCTGCCAGCGTGTCTTGATCCGGGCCAGGAGTTCTTCTCCTTCCAGAGGGATGACCTGAACCTGAAAACGTTTTAAAATAGCATCCTGCTCCGTCTGGGACTGGGATTTGGAATTGCTGTTCGCACCCATGACCAGAGACGAACGAGCCTGATCTTCCATCAGGCGCTGCAATTTTCCGGCTCCCTCCTGGATCATGGACTGGGGAAAGAGTCCCAGGGCCGCATTCACATCCGAAACCAGCATGAACTCCTCTGTTTCCTGGCGTCGGACCACAAATACCGGGCGGTTGTGGCTGGAGGCAAAAACCCTGTGGGGAGAAACCAGACTCATTCCGGCTACAGCCACCTGCCCTCCATCCTGGATCATGACCCGCACTGCCTGAACAAAGGCCAACTCCTCAATTTCTTCGGCAGATGCCCCCTGCAGGCGCTTATAGACCTGATGATCGATGGCCTGACTGCCAACAGCCAAATCTTCCAGCCCCAGAGCAACCTGCTCCCGAATGGCCTCGTATCTGGACTGTTCCCGGGAAAACACCTTGGCGTACAGTCCCCATAATTGGGTAAAATATTCAGTGGAGTTCTCACTGCGCAGGCGAATACCAGCCACCCGGGTCAAGAAATGCCGTACCCTGTATTCCACTTCACTGCTGAACTGCCCATTGACACAGGCGCATCTCATTCCTTCCTGATCCAAAAAAGGATGTGTGTTCTGCAAGGTGACCTGAGACTGAATAGCCCATCGGCCATGGGCCAGAGCTGGTTGGCTCAAGGCCTGCAAGAATCGGGGGTGGGTCTGGCCGACTGGGTCCTGGGCCCAGGGAGGCGGCTCTTTGCCCATCCTGGAAGCCTGTTCCTGCTGCAAAAAGGTATAAACTGCGGCTGCGGCCGTACCGTACACATTTAAGGCCCGTTCAGCCCGATACAAGCTCTGCCAATGCAGAGCGGACAAACCACGTCCCAGCCGCATGTGAGTGAAAAGAGACTGTAACCTCTCGTTGACCTGCCTGCTCTGGCCAAACCGACTCATGACCAGTGCATCCAGAAGCCAGAACAGATGGCGCACCCCGTCCCGATCATAGTCGGCCGGCAGGAAGAGCGGCGTTCGGGTCAAGGCCTGCCACAGATAGCGGCGGGCGTAAGGAGACGTATCCGGCAATTCAATCTCTTCGCGCAAAGGTCGCGGTGGCCGGCCTCTGTCCACCATCCCTTCAAAGAGCCGGTCCAAATCCTCCAATATACTCTGGGCAGGCAGAGGCAACCTGCCTTCTGCCGCCATTTGGTCCAAGGTGTCCTGCACTTCGTGAGACAGGATGGATTTGACCACCAAAGGCGGCAGATCGAAGTCAATAATACTGGTCCGGATGACCTCTCGCAGGTCCCTGGCCGTGGATATGCGCAGCTCGACTCCGGCCCGGGGACTTCCCGGCAAACCGGGCTCCAATCTCCTCTCTCCCTGGGTATCCTTGAGCTCTGACCAAGTGGGGAAATTCTCCCGGCCTTGCTCTATGGCCTGGAAGCGATCCAGGGGCAGACCTTCAAACTGCAAAAGGCGGCGTTGTCCTTCCCAAATCCCTTCCGGTCCGGCATCTGGGGACACAAAGCAGGTAACCAGCTCTGCACCAGTGCGCACGGTCAAAGGATTCTGGTTCAGGCTCTGGACCAGATCGACTACTGAACCCACGGCCTTCCTGGTCCGAATCGGTTCCAGTTCGTCCCCGAACACACCTATTCCGGTGCTGTCCGGAGCCCGGTAAATAATGGACCACATCCCGGTCAGAATCCGGGTCAGGGGATTCTCCGCCTGGCCGCAGTAGACAACTATTCCGCACATTGGTTAATCCATGTTCTGGGTTTCGTGGTTCACAGTTCCAGGTTCACGCTTGAAAAACAAAAACAATTCAGTGCTGTCATTGACGGGGCTCTTATGAAACAAGAATGTAGCTAACATATCAATCTCTATGTAACATGTCGAAATAATAAGAAGATGGCCGGAGCCATAAGAAAAAGGCATCCTCAGGGAGGACCCTGGGGATAAAGAGTGACCCTCTCAGCAAAACGTTTTTTGCCCGCTTTGGGGCAAAAAAAATATTTCAGATTTGCCGGAGGCAAAGCTGAATTGAGACAAAGCAAAAAGCCGGAGAAATCTCCGGCTTTTGCTTACTTAACGTCATCCATTGCAGTCGAGCTTCCTAGATAATATCATTGGCTTCCAGCCAGCCCCTAGCCGTCTTTTCTTCGTCTTGATCTTCCAGATCCACCTGGGCATTGAGTTTCTGCATTTCTTCGGTTGTCAACTTTTCAGACAAGGGCTGAAAGATTTCCTTCAGCTCCGGATACTTTTCCAGGGCATCTTTCCGGACTACAGGGCTTGGATTGTAAGTCGGAAAGTAGTTTTGGTCATCCTCCAGGGTAACAAACCCGAAAGCGGAAATGCGCCCGTCAGTGGCAAAGCCCATGGACACATCCACGTTTTCATCCCGCAGGGCCTGATAGACCAGGCCGGAATCCATCTTTTTCACCTTGCCATAGGGCACCTGGAAGTCATAGAGCTTCATCAAGGGCTTGAACCCGTCTGGCCGCTCCCAGAACTCGGCGTTGACCCCAATGGTTAATTCATCCGGATTCTCATTCATATACCGGGCCAGATCACTGATGGAGGAGATGCCAAGTTCTTTGGCCTGGTCCTCGCGCATGAGCAGGGTGTAGGTGTTGTTGAACTGCAAGGGCTCCAGCCAAACCAGATCGTTCTTGGCGTCGGCCTTCTTCACATACTCATACACCTTCTCCGCATCACTCATGATCTCCTTGTCATCCTGCTTCAAAAAGACTGTATATCCGGTTCCGGTGTACTCGAAGTACATATCGATTTGCCCGTGCTCCAGGGACTGGCGACAGACAGAGGAGCCCACTCCGGTCTTCATTTCCACGTCGAAACCGTTTTCCTCCAACAAAACTTTAGCAAAATTGGCCAGGATGTACTGTTCGGTAAAGTTTTTTCCGCCCACTGCGATCTTCTTCTCCGCCTGCGCTGGCCCTGGAGCCAGCAGACACAGACCCAAAACGACCGCCAGACTGGTCAACATCAGTTTATGCAGGGACATAACAAAGCCTCCTTGTGAGTTAATGATGAAATTCCTCGGATCAATTATTTACAGTGCCTGTTCCAGACGCAAGCCCTTGGGAACAAGAATCAGGCCCAAAAACTCGCACAGATAATCGGCCAACAGG
Organism: Desulfovermiculus sp.; assembly: GCA_041686195.1. Taxonomy (GTDB): domain Bacteria; phylum Desulfobacterota; class Desulfovibrionia; order Desulfovibrionales; family Desulfothermaceae; genus Desulfovermiculus. The sequence goes on along the minus strand of JAWLEI010000010.1, from coordinate 1,655 downwards.
GCCAAAAGAATGGTCGGAATGGCCCCGGCCAGGAGCTTATCCGTGCGCATGAGATCGATACCCATGAAGATCTGCTCGCCCAGACCACCGGCCCCGATCAAAAAGGCCAGGGCTGCGGTCCCGATGCAGATGACCAGGGAGACCCGAAAGCCGGTGAGCATGACCTGCATGGCATTGGGCAGTTCAACGTGAATAAGGATCTGGCGGTTGTTCATGCCCATGCCTTTGGCCGCATCCAGGAGCCAGTTGGGCACCGCGTTGATTCCGGCTAAGGTGTTTCTGGCTATGGGTAAGACCGAATAGGTAAACAGGGCAAAAATGGCCGGCTTAAACCCAATGCCCATAAAGCTCATGACAATAGCCAAAACGGCCAGAGAAGGGATTGTCTGGCCCAGACCCACGATGTACATGACAATTCCGGCGTACTTTTTCATCCGGGCCCGGGTAAAAATAATGCCTACACTCACCCCCAGGGCGGTAGCCAAAAGCATGGCCACAGCCACCATAACCACATGCTGACGAGCCAAAGCCAGAATATAAGCGAACTCATAGGGATCGGCCATGTATTCCAGCATGCCGGTCCGATCCAGGAGCACTCCGGCAGTCAGCAGCACCACGACCATTATCAACCGGTAGATTCGGGTCAGAATGTTAGCCATGCCTCAACCTCCTGCCCACTTTGATTCCTTTGGGGGTGACCAGGCTTTCCAGCCCGGCCATAAAGCCGTCCACGAAAATGGCCAACACGGAAACCAAAAGCGCTCCGGTCAGAATCATGGGTTCATAGGAGCGTCCGATGCCCTGCTGGATGAGCACGCCCAGTCCGCCGGCCCCGATATAGGCGGCAATGGCGGCAATGCCGATGCTCATAACCGCGGCAGTGCGCAGCCCGGCAATGATGACCGGAACGGCCAGGGGAATCTCGATCTCCTTCAGTCTCTGCCAGCTGGTCATGCCCAATCCCCGTCCTGCATCCACCAGTTCAGGGGGAACATTTTGAATGGCTACATAGGTATTGCGGATGATTGGCAGCTGACTGTAGAGAACAAGGGCGGTAATGGCCGGGACCTTGCCCAGTCCATGCCCAAAAGGGGCCAGCAAGGGGATCATAATGCCGAACAAGGCAATGGACGGGGTAGTCATAAAGATATTGGCTGTATTGATCACCTTGCTGGCCAGGTTCTTGTTTCGGGTTATGGCAACGCCAATGGGTACCCCGATCACAATGGCCAGGGAACAGGCTAGGCCGACAATGAAAATATGCTCCAGGGTCAACTCAATACACTTGGGAGTATTGTTGACAATATAATCCCATACCATCATCACAGCACCGCCTCATCTCGGGTTTGCCCCGGTTGAATCCTCGCCTTCCCCGGCATACATCTGCAAGATCCGCTTCTGGATATGATCGTAGGCAATGGTTCCGGCAAAATTGCCTTCCTCATCCATAACCGCCAGGACTCGCATGTCATGCATGAGCATAAAGGACATGACGTCTTTTAAAGCCATATCCGCGTCCACCCGCACCGGGTAGGGCACGGCCAGTTCCTGGACCGGAGCATGCTCTTCCCGCAGCTGCCTTCTGTGCACATACCCCACGGCCTTGCCCTTATGCAGGACCACCAGATGTCGGAAATCGTTTTCCTCCAAAAAGC
>JAWLEI010000009.1:0-58521 GCA_041686195.1 Desulfovermiculus sp. | reverse complement strand
CCGGACTCCTCCTGCCCCCCGGTGCTGTTTTTGGCCACAGAAAAGAGGTAATATAAGTAGACGGCAAAATACCCCAGAATGGCCAGACCGTCCGCCCGGTCCAAACGGGAAACGGATGCCTGGGTCAGGATTTTATCATTGGCCAGGACCACTAAAACCAGAGTGGACAACAGGACAAAGGGAATCTCCCGCCACCGAATGGTCTTTTCCAGGGCCAGGGGACAGATCATGGCCGAGATACCCAGGACAAGCAATATATTGGCCATATTTGATCCCAGAACATTCCCCACAGCCATGTCCGCTGCTCCCTGAAAGACGGAGACCAGGGAGACCAGCAGTTCCGGGGCCGAAGTGCCCATGGCCACCACAGTGAGCCCGACAATCAGCCGGGAGACACCAAACCGCAGCGCAATGCTGCTGGCTCCGGTGACCAGGCCGTGGGCCCCGGCCAGCAACAGGGGCAAGCCAACAATCATCTGCACAACTGCCCAGTACATCTTCCCTCCACAAAAAGAGCTATGGACAATGACCTGAAAGCACCACGATGAACCCGGGGGCTTGATCTTTGGCAAGAGTCCCATGCATCATTCTCGGCCAGGAGACCTGCCCTGCACGGGCTGATGACCTTGGGGGATACAGATCACAAACCTTAAAAGAGGTCAAGGAAAAGCAAAGCCCGCAGACAGGGGAGTCTGCGGGCTTTACCCATGAATGGAGGAGTTCTATGAGGAGGTCGTTTATCTCATAAGAGAGAAAAAAAACCGCAGGAATCATTGCTCAATAAGGGCAAAGCGGGTATTTGCCCCTGCTGCAAGGGGAACTGCCAGTTCCCCCGTCACCAGCCTGGCGGCCACGGGCTGCACCAAGGCTGACCCATTACTCTTTACGCTCGCTTTTTGGCATTCGCTGTATCTTACTGTGACTTCCTATTCCATCTTTTCTTCAACTTTGTTCCGCAGTTCGTCATCGCTATCCATTCCCTTCACGATATTATTATAGGTCTGCACGTCCAGCCCTTCTTCATCCAGGACCTCGATAGCCTTGTTTTGAAACTCTTCCCGCAGTTCTTGCGCTTTATCAACATCATCCGCTTCCTGGAACTTGGGCTGGAACTCCTCTCTCAACTGATCCACACCTTCCCGGGCAGAAACAAAGGATTCAATCTCAGAATCGCTGAAATCATCTGCCGTGGGCTGATTTTGTTCGTATTGCTGCTCATATTGGCCCTGGCCCTGATCACCCTGCTGTTCGCCCTGCGTATCCTGAGCATGCAAGGTCGAGGCGGCAAAGAGCAGACTGACAACAAATCCCAGGATTACATACAACTTCGAATCTACACTACGCATACATCTTTCTCCTCTGGTTTTTGTTTTTATCCAACCGGCCACTTCAGCCGGTACTTTCCATGTCGTAATCATCACTAGGCCCAGTGTTACACGTTTCTTGCATAAAGCTTGCCAAATCCCTTGAACACAAAAGACGCCCCAGGCCTCCTGCCGGGCTAGGTTCGAGACCGGGCCGATCCCATTTCTTATCCGCCACAACGACACATGTGCTATTTTGACACAACAGAATTGGTGTCATATCCTGCTTGTCTGGATATTCCATAAGGAGTGCTCAACATGTTCTTCCCTTTTCGCTACAGTCTGTTCCAGGCCCTGCTGGTATATATTATTATTCCCCTGTCTTTCACCCTTGGATTGGCGGGATATCTAAGCTTGTTCAGTCTCGAAAACCAGGCGGAAAAAAAAATGCAGGAGGAAGTTCAGTTGGTAGCCCGGGCCCTGGAATTGCCCCTGAGTCACTCCCTGGAACGGGGCAGGGCCGGAAGTATCCTCCAGGCCCTGGAGTCCGCATTTCAGATCAACAGGATATATGCGGTAGCTGTCTACAATCAGGACGGCGACAGGATCGCTTCTGCAGGGGCATCTGTATTTGATCAGCAAGCCAATGAAGACAATGAGCAAATAGCAGACATGGCTGAAGAAGGAGGTCAGCAAGAGAAATACGAACGTGTAGGCGGACAGGAGGCATATTCCTATTTTCTTCCCCTCACTGACAGCGGGGGCAGGATCAACGGACTGTTGCAACTCTCGCGTAAAAAAGAAGATTTTCAAAAATATGTCAATGACCTGCGTTTGCAATTTGGTCTTATCCTCTTTGGGGGCATAGGCATTATGATCCTTTTGGTTCTCTTCGGGCACCGCAGGGCTTTGGGCTATCACCTGGAACGTCTGGGTCATTCCATGCGCCGCGTGGAACAGGGGGACAGAACCCACCGGCTGTACATGCAAGGACCCAGGGAAATTACCGACCTGGCCGCAGCCTTTAACACCATGCTGGACAGCATGGATAAGGCTCAGAAGGCCCTTGAAGAACACCGGCAAGAACAAGCCCGGCTGGAATCTGAACTGCGCAAAGCGGAAAAAATGGCTGCGGTGGGCCGCCTGGCCGCCGGAGTGGCCCATGAACTGGGGACCCCTTTGTCTATTGTGGACGGCCAGGCCCAAAGAGCTCGCCGCCTGCCTGAGCTTCCAGACAGGGTGTTCCGAGCCCTGGAGCAAATCCGGGAACAGGTCAAGCGCATGGAATCCATTGTTCGTCAGCTTCTTGATTTCAGCCGGGGCTCCTCATCCTGCCGGCGGGAAATTGACCCGGCGTCCATCATCAATAAAGCCATACAAAGCATGACCCCGCTCGCAGATCAATACCAAGTCACCCTGGAACAGGCAGGACCTGCCGAGAAATGCACAATTCCAGCTGACCCTTTGCGGGTAGAACAGATGTTGAGCAACCTGCTCAAAAATGCACTCCAGGCTGTTGACCCGGGCCAAGGACGGGTACGGATGGAATGGGAATGCACTTCCACCCACTGTATCTTCCGCATCCAGGACAACGGCCCGGGCATCCCACCGGGCCTGGTGACTCAAATATGCGATCCCTTTTTCAGCACCAAGCCTGTGGGCGAAGGGACCGGATTGGGGCTGGCAGTGGTCCACGGCATTGTTGAGGAACATAAGGGATCTTTGCACATTGACACCAGCCCGCTGGGGGGCGCTGAATTCAGAGTCGTCTTTCCCCGAAACTCATTGCAGGATGAAGCTCGTTGTGAGCAGGTCTCCGGGTCAAGCTGACAGGTAGCAGGACAGAACGTGTCCATGCGTTTCATAACTTATAACACATTGATCATGGATGAAGACCAATGCAGGACAACACCCAAGAGCAGGAACACATTCTCGTGGTTGAGGATGATCAGGGTCTTGGACAGCTCCTCCAGGAAGAGCTGTCTGAGGCGAGCTTCGATGTCCACTGGGTAGCCAGCGCAGAACAGGGACTGGAGTGGATGATCCACAACACCCCGGATCTCATTGTCTGCGACTTGAAACTTCCCGGAGAAAATGGGATGGATCTCTTGATCCGGACCAGAGAGCAGCTTCCTCAGCCCGGATTTGTAATCATCACCGCCTTTGGCTCGGTCCCTCAGGCTGTCGAGGCCTTAAAAGCGGGTGCAGACGATTTTCTGACCAAACCCCTGGATCTGGATCAGCTGGTACTCTGCGTCCAGCGCACCCTGAAAAACAGGCGTCTGCGGCAGGAAGTGCAGCGCTACCGGGACCTGCTCACCCAGGATGATTTCCACGGCCTGATCGGACACAGCCAGCCTATGCTCACCCTGGCCGCCCAAATAAAGCAGCTGGGGGCAGCCGAAGGTCCGGTGCTCATTATCGGCGAAAGCGGTACCGGCAAGGAACTCGTGGCCAGGGCAGTACACCAGGAAAGTGCAAAAAGAAGCTCTCCCCTGGTTGTGGTCAACTGTGCCGGCATCCCGGGTGAGCTTCTGGAGTCTGAGCTTTTCGGCCACACGGCCGGGGCCTTTACCGGAGCGAATAAGGACAGGAAGGGGCTTTTTGCTGAGGCCAACGGGGGATCTATCTTTTTAGATGAGATCTCGGAGACCCCCCTTTCCATGCAGGCCAAGCTTCTGCGGGTCCTTCAGGACGGAAAGATCCGCCCGGTGGGCAGCAACAAGGAGATGGCCACTCAGGCCCGGATCATCGCAGCCACCAATAAGGATCTGGAGCAGGAAATTGCCAGTGGGCACTTTCGGGAGGATCTCTTTTATCGCCTGGAAACCTTCACTTTACGCGTGCCCCCTTTGCGGGAAAGAGAAGATGATGTGGAGCTCCTGGCCGCCCGGTTTCTCTCCCAGTTCAGCGCCAAACTGAACCGCAATATCCGGGGTTTTTCCGACCAGGCCCGGGAACTTTTAAAAAGCTATTCTTTTCCCGGCAATGTGCGTGAATTGCAAAATGCGGTGGAAAGGGCGGTCACCTTGAGTCATGGCCAGTGGATCATTCCGGAGGACTTTCCGCAGCGCATGCGGGAACAGGGATCACCAGAGCAGTGTTCCGGACAGCTCCCGGCCAGTGACACCCTTTTGCGCGGGAACAGGTTGCCGACCCTGGAGGAATTAAAGGAACGGTACATTGCCCATGTCCTGGAGCAGACTCAAGGAAACAAACGGCGGGCCGCTGCCCTGCTGGGCATCGGCCGCCGCACCCTGTACCGCTATCTGGGTGAGTAAAGCCCGCCCTGGAGGATTCGAACCCCCGACACCTGGATCCGAAGTCCAGTGCTCTTTCCAGCTGAGCTAAGGGCGGTGTAGGTATTTCTAGCCCCAGGGAGAACATTCAGTCAAGGTGTTATGACCAGAAGAGGGGTTCTCACTATTATTGTATTGAATATCAACTTGTTACTTTGCCAGAAAAAATGAAGTTATGCCTGCTTGTACCCTGTGTTTTCACCGGGAACTTACCGAGTTCCTGCCGGCTTCCACCACCGACGGAATCATCCGCTATGAGCTGAACCGCCGGTCTTCGATCAAGGATATTGTCGAATCCCTGGGCCCGCCGCACACCGAGATCGGAAAAATTCGTGTGCACAACCAGCCTGTAGACTTTGGCTTCATCCCTGAGCCCGGCCAGACCATTCACCTCCATCCCCTCCTGCCCCCGGTAAATCCCTGCCTTCCTTCTCTTCTGCGCCCCCATCCCCTCCCAGAATTACGCTTCATAGTAGATGTCAATGTTGGTAAAGTAGCCAAGCTGCTGCGCATGCTCGGCCTGGATGCTGCCTTTCATTTTTCCTGGCGGGATGAACAGATCGCGGATAAAGCGGATCGCGAAGGGCGCATCGCCTTGAGTAAAGACCGCGGTCTGCTCAAACGCAAGCAAATCATGTGGGGCCGACTGGTTCGGGGACATACGCCAAATGAACAATTCCTTGATGTCATGAATTTTTTTGAGATCCACCCGCCTTTTGCCATCTTTAGCCGCTGCCTGGCCTGTAACATGACCTTGGAACCTGTGGCCAAAAAAGACATTGAGTATCGGCTCAAACCCAAGACCAGGCTCTATTACCATCGCTTTTATCTCTGCCCCCAATGCCAACGGATTTACTGGAGAGGCTCCCACTATCAGCGCATGCAAAGCTGGCTGCAGAAAATCCTGCCGCAGATCACCAGATCTGCCCCTGAATGAGGACCGGGTTGCCTGGCCTGGGTTTTTGGCATGTGCTTAGAACACGAAACCCCGTTTATTTTCTCATTATGCATTGACACCTTGCTTACCAGTTGGTAGGTTAATATGCATCATTATCCTCGTACTTCTTGATTTGAGATATCTTTCCCGGATTTGACAACTGGAGCCTTTTTGAACGTATTGCCCCAGGGAACAGGGGATCAAAGACACAGGCCAAGGGAGAATGGTATGCCCAGCAAGACCCAGGAACCTACCGTCCATTCATTAAAAAATAAAAATCAAGATCAGGTTTTCAAAGCAAACAGCAGGCAGGACCCATCCTTGGCTCCATGGCCTACCCCGTATTGGCCCCGCGGGGTTGCCCGGGTGATCGAAGGGTTTGAGCGGCCCTTATATTCTCTGCTTCAAGATGCAGCCCGGAATTATCCCCATCAGGTCTCCACTATCTTCCAGGGAGCCGAACAGACCTATGCCCAGGTCCTGGAAAGCGCGGACAAAATTGCCGCCTTTCTCGCTTCCCGCGGAGTCCAGAAGGGAGACCGAGTGGCCATCTTTCTTCCCAATCTTCCTCACTACCCGCCGATCTTTTTCGGCATCCTCAAGCTCGGTGCCATCTGCGTCACCTGCAATCCTTTGTATACAGCCAATGAACTGCGTTACCAACTGCAAGATGCAGGGGCCAAGGTTGTCTTCTGCATGGACCATCCTCAATTCTACCCCACGGCCCGGGACGCGATCCAGGATACGGAAGTGGAAACCGTGGTAGTCTGCAACATAAAGTCTTTCCTGCCCAAGACCAAGGCTGTCCTGGGCGGCCTTTTGGGCAAGATTCCTCATGCCGATGAACACGATTCGGGGCATATCTTTTTTGATCAGATACTGGACCAATCCAGTCCCCAGCCGCCTGAGGCCGAGATCGATCCAGTCAATGATCCGGCTTTGATTATCTATACCGGGGGAACAACCGGAGTACCCAAAGGGGCTGTCTTGACCCATGCCAATTTTGTTTATGACGTGATGGCCTGGGATGAATGGGTCCGTTTTCCCCGTCACGATGGACAGGGTGACGAACGGGTACAGCCTGGCGGCGAGCACTGCTACCTGGGTGTTTTGCCCTGGTATCATATATTTGGCCTCACTCTTTGCCTGATCGGTTCCTGTTACTCGGCCAGCCGTCTCATCTGCATCCCCGATCCCCGGGCCGGCAAACCGCCGTTTACTGAAGTCCTCAAGGCAGTCCAGCGTTTCAAGCCCACCCTGCTCGTTGCTGTGCCCACAATCTTTTCTGCCTTTAACAATCACCCCCAACTGCACAAATACAACCTGCGCTCCATCCGGGCCTGTGCCTCCGGAGGTGCACCCTTGCCGCAAGAAGTAGCCAAAAAATTTGAACAAAAAACAGGAGCAGTTATATTTGAAGGCTATGGCCTCAGTGAAACAGCTCCGGTCATCGCCGGCAACCCCAGTGATATCACCTTGCGCCGTTTCGGATCGGTTGGCTTTCCCTGGCCCAATACGGATATCAAAATCGTGGACCTGGACACCGGGTATATGGTCCTGCCCCAGGGAGAAGACGGAGAGATTTCCGTGCATGGTCCGCAAGTCATGCAGGGGTACTGGCGCAACCCTCAGGCCAATGCGGCCGTATTCCGCGAGATTGACGGCCGACGTTACTTCTTGACCGGGGATATCGGACACATCGATGCAGACGGCTACATTGTCATCACCGACCGCAAGAAGGACGTTGTTCTCGTGGGTGGGTTTAACTGTTATCCCCGGGAAGTGGAAGAGGTCCTCTATGAACACCCCAAGGTGGCCCAGGCTGCAGTGGTCGGCATCCCCCATCCTACCAGCGGTGAACAGGTCAAGGCCTTTATCCAGCTCCGAGCCGGAGAGGAAGCCACCGAACAAGAGATATTGGACTTCTGTCAGGAGCGCCTGGCCGGTTACAAGCGGCCCAGGAGCGTCGAGTTCAGGACCGAACTGCCGACTTCAGCAGTAGGCAAGGTCCTGCGCCGGGTCTTGCGGGATGAAGAGCTTGAGAAAATGCAGTGAAGGATGTCCGCCATGACCGGCAAAGCACCCAAGGCCCAATAAAAGCAGATCAGAATCTCAGGCCCTTGACCGAAACGCAGCCTTTATTACAATGCCTCTATGTTCAAAGCCGCCTGTCTCCTGGTCCTGGGCCTGACCATACCTCTCTCCCCTTACGCACAAACAGCTGTTGCCGGCCAGCCCCATCTGGTATTCACCAAGCGCATAGATTCCAAAAGGTCCCCTGACCTGTTCACCTATTCAGGGCAAAAAGGGGAACACCTGCATTCCATCTTAAGTTCCTTTCACCTCCCGGAGCAAAAGCTCGAGCAATAGGTTCGCAAGGTGAGTGAACTCAACCCGCACATCACCGATCCGGACATATTGCATTCCGGCACTCAACTCTCCCTTCCCCGGAGCCTCGCATGAAACAAGACTCATCCCCGGTCGCTGGCTCGGCCGTCCGGGACCGCCAGCCACACGTCTGCACTTGACTGGCCAAAGAGGGCGAATGATCATTCACCCCTACATACCAAACCGCAGTTTCATCCTTGATCAATCCGGCAAATTTTTGCTTTTTTTGCCCGCTTTGGGGCAAAAAATATTTCAGACTTGCCGGAGGCAAGGCTGAAATCCAATCCTGATGAGAAGTCAGCCTGTGCAGATAAAAGGTCAGATTGGTCGCCCCGCAATGTCTTTGCCGCTTTGGACCGGACCTGCCGGCCCAATTTTATGGCCTGGTCTCCAGGAAATCCCATCATTTTGACCTTGCCCCAAGGCCACCGGGTTGAAATCAAGGCCCACACTATCTTCATGCTCAAAGAGGACAATGAACGAAAAATCGCTGTCTTTGCTCAACCTGACATCTGCTCAGGCAGCATCCCAGGCCTGCTTGTAGGCAATCTGCAACAGCAAAGAATATAGATCCTTTGTGTACCCCCGGATTCCGAATTTTTGGCCTGGAAAGACCAAAACGTCCCTTCCGGTCACAATCTGTACGCTCCCTCCCTTTCCTGGCCTGAGTTCAAGGGCTATGTGGAGCAATCAGGGCGTGATCTGCCAGCACCGATCTCAACCATCAATGTCCTGCAGAGCGTGACAGAACAAGGCCTGCTTCAGAGATATCCTCTGCATCTGTCCTGGAGCACCCCGTCCGGCCTGAACATTATCCTGCGCTTGTCCATTTTAGGGCACCGGCACACAAACGGGACTACGTACTTTCTCCCTGCTGATCATGCTGACCCCTATTTAGTTGCTTTGCTCAATCTCATGGGATATACTACCTATAAGATCAGATTCTAAATACGTTCGCTCCTGTTGAACGCCTTGGAAGACTTGGAGTACTCTTATGCAGCAGAATACAGGCCCGACCCATGTGACCACCCTTGAGACCTTTCAACCTTCCCATGTATATAAGCCCGAGGATTTCACTCCCTTTATCGGCGATGCCCGGGTCGAAGGCCTGAAGCGCACAGCAGCTCCTCTTGAGGGCCGGGGATGGACCAATGTCAATTCCACCCTGATCGGCGGAGGTGTGGCCGAAATCTTGTCCAGCGCCGTGCCTCTGGCCCTGGGCTTGGGGATTCACGCCCATTGGCATGTCATCCGGGGCAATGACAACTTTTTCCAAGTCACCAAGAAATTCCACAACATGCTGCAGGGAATGGACCTGCCCATTGCTCTGGAGGAAATCTTTCAAGCTTACTTAAATACAATCGACGAAAACGCCAGAAACACATTCATTGCCTCCGACCTGGTAGTCATCCACGATCCCCAACCTGCGGCCATGGTCATGAACGGGCTCATCTTCGGCAATATACTCTGGCGGTGCCATATCGACACCTCGGCCCCGAACGAAATCATCTGGCGTTTCCTGCTCCCCTATATAAATCATTGCGCCGGAGCCATTTTCACCATCCCGGAATTCATCGGGCCGGGCTTGCAGATTCCCTTATACCAGATCTATCCCTGCATTGACCCCCTGGCTCCCAAGAACAGACACAGAACGAACGGTGAAGCCCTGGCCACTGTGGACAGCTTGTTTTCCGCCCACGGCGTGGATCCGGAAAGGCCCTTGGTGGCCGCTATTTCCCGCTACGATATCCATAAGAACCAATCCACGATCATCACCGCCTTTCAGGAATACAAAAAAAGGGTCAAGCCTGACCCGGCTCCGTATCTCATCTTTGTAGGCAACACGGCCTCCGACGATCCTGAAGGCGACGCAATGCTGGAAAAGCTAAAAAACAAGGCTGATGATGATCCGGACATCGTATTTTTGGTCAACGTGGACAATAACGACGAGGTGGTCGGGGCCCTGATGCATCTGGCCCAGGTCTTTGTCCATGTCTCAACCAAGGAAGGCTTTGGCCTGGTCGTTGCTGAAGCCATGTGGCAGGGCACCCCGGTCATCGGCTCCAAGGTGGGGGGAATCACCAAACAGGTCGTACCCGGTCAGACCGGATATCTGGTTGATGCCCTGGATGTGGAAACCATAGTCAAGCGCCTGGACTACCTGCTCACCCATCCTGAACAGGCCCGGGCCATGGGAGGGCAGGCCCGGGAGCACGTACGCACCCATTTTCTCATTCCCGAGCTGGTGCGCAGATATATGATACTGATGCAGTACTACTCCGGGCTCAATTCCGAAGCCCCGGACTTTCGGCTCAACGATCTCAGCTACAGCGAAGTGTTAAGCCTTATGCGTCCGGTGCCGCCCTTTCTCCAGGGATAAGCCTGAGTGGTAGCGGCGCTCGCATGAAACAAGATTTCTCCTGAAGAGGGCCCGCCCGGCACTCACTTGCAGCCAAGGCTTTTGTACTTTGCCGAGATGTTCAAACTGCAAGTGAGTGCCGGGCCTGAACTCCCTACTTTGAGGAGAAAAAACGACCCATGTTTTGAATGTTTTGCACCAGCATGAGATCTCGGCCTGAAGGCAGGTCAGCCCCGGACTGGTGCCCTCCGACCGGACAGACCACCGGGCTGTAGTCCAGAGATACTGCCTGCTTCATGCGCAATTCATGCCCGGCAATAGGCCGGACCTGACCACTCAAGTCAACTTCCCCCCAAAACACAGCTCCCTCAGGCAAAGGGCGATCATAATAGGAAGAAAGCACGGCAGCCACCAATCCCAGATCCATCCCCGGCTCCTCCATTTTCAAGCCGCCCCCGATCTTGGCGTACACATCCATGGCCCCAAGCCGCAGGTGCAGCCGCTTCTCAACAATTGCCAGAAGCAGATTCAAGCGATTACTGTCAAAGCCCACAGAGGTCCGTCTGGGCAGAGAGCCGAAACTCTCCGTGACCAGGGCCTGAACTTCCACTGCCAGGGGGCGCTGTCCCTCCAGGGCCATGACCAGAGCACTCCCGGACAGAGACGGGTCCCTGGCCTGCAAAAAGAATGTGGATGGATCATGAACCACTTGCAGCCCCTTGTGCACCATTTTGAGAACCAAAATGTTGCTTGTAGGGCCAAAACGGTTCTTCATCACCCGCAGGATGCGGAAATCATGGTTCCCGTCCCCTTCAAGGGAAAGAACAGCATCCACCATATGTTCCAGAAGCTTCGGGCCCGCAATCTGTCCATCCTTGGTCACGTGCCCGACCAGGATGATGCTCACTCCTCTGGCCTTGGCCTCCTCGATCAGGGCGGCGGTCACTGTCCGGACCTGAGATACACTGCCCGGGTCGCCTTCACACTCAGAGCTAATCATGGTTTGCACAGAATCCACCATAAGCACCTGAGGACCCGGCTCCTGGCTCAAGCAGGCCAGTACATCCTCAAGCCGGGTGGAGCTCATGGCCATAAGGCCCTGACCATTCAGGCCCAGACGCTCAGCCCGCTGTTTGATCTGGCCAAGTGATTCCTCCCCGGAAATGTATACCGGCCCCAATCCCTGCCTCTTAAGGGACCCCATGAGCTGGAGGATAAAAGTGGATTTGCCCATGCCCGGAGCTCCACCCAGGAGTACAACCGAGCCTTGCATCAGCCCCTGGCCCAAAAAAGCGTCAAGTGCCCCGGACCCGGTGGGCAAAAAGCCCTGTCCCTGCATGGAAATCTGATCCAGGCTGGCCGGCCGGCTGCCTGGAGCAGAGGACAACCCGCTCCCAGCAGTATCCTCCAGCTCGGCCACAGTTCCCCATTGGCCGCATCTGGGACATTGACCCTGCCATTGAGCGCTTCGTGCCCCGCAATTTTGGCACTCAAACTGCTTCCTATGTTTCATATCCAGCGTGCTTTCAGCGCATTTGGGCTTCACCTGCCTCCCGGGCCTGCACCACCTTCAAACTGAATTCTGCCACTTGGTCCGGAAATTCGAAAAACACAGTCATAAATGCAACTTTTTGCTCTGGAGGAACATGAGAGTTGGTGGTCAAAATTCCGGCTTGAGCAGACAATACTTTTTGCAGCTCTTCTTGGCTGAGCTCCTGCAATTCATACACAGAGGCGGTATTGCCGCACCAAAACTCCTTTTCAGCTACCCTGTCGCCTTGCTCGTCAAACAGCGTAGCCAAAATCTTGATCATTTGTTTTGCTGACTCGGAAGTATTCACCGCCTGGCCTTCAATAACCAGAATGCGCCCTAAATTCTGATTATCTACCATGTATTGCCGGACGTCCTTCAGGGCGATGTCCTTGGTGTCCACTGGAGCTTCAGTTTTCTGACTCAGTTCGATTGAACTTTTCGGCTGGGTGGAGACAAACGGAATCCAGGTCTCTATCTGGGGCCAGAAGAGATATCCCCCAGCCCCAAGCAAGAGGGCAATGAACAGGATAAAAACAAGTGTTCCCCATTTCCGCTTTCGCGGCCTGACCCGGGCTTGGTCATCTTCTCTTCCGGGAACGGTTGAAAATAAGTCTTGATCCGGGTCTGGCTGCTGGGTGGGGCTGGAGTCCTGGCCTAAGGAACCCTGAGCAGAAATATCGTCCTGCGGAGTGGCTGTGAACACGTGTCCGCACCGTGAGCAGCGCACTCTGGTCCCCTCGGATTTGACTTTCTCCTCAGACAAGCGGTATTTTGTTTTGCATTCAGGACAGGTGATGATCATAACAGCCTCCCGGGAATTGGCTGGAGTTTTTTCACCGTTCTTGCGGCTATTTGAACCTGTTCTCATTTTCTTGATCACGTGTTCACTGCAAAGCAGAGCCTTATTGACGCCGCAACTCAGCCCTGAACTATTTCGTATATGGCTCCCAATTGCCGATAGGAATCGGCCCAATCAAGGCCATAACCAACAACAAACCCTTTTTCCAGCTCAAACCCGTAAAAATCGACAGCAAGGTCGACTTCCCTGCGGCTTGTCTTGTGGATCAGAGAACAAATGGCGATGCTGGCCGGCCTCCGGGCCTGGAATACTTCCTTTAAATAGGCCAGGGTATGCCCGGTATCAATGATATCCTCAACTATGAGCACGTGTTTTCCTTGAATGGAGGTCTCAATATCCTTGCTGAAATGAACTTTTTCCTGGCGGGAAGTGTGCTGGCCGTAACTGGCTAAGCGGACAAAATCAATCTCTACAGGCGTTTGCATGGTCCGGATGAGGTCAGCAAAAAACACTATGGCCCCTTTAAGCACACATACGGCCACGAGAGGACTTTGGACCTGTGCATAGGCCTGATCAATGGCTGCTCCCATTTCCTGCACCCTGGAAGCGATGGTCTGGGAGTCGAAAAGGCAGTTCATACGCACCGAAGACATGTTCACACTCCACGAGAGGCTTGGGTTAAGCGATCTGTAGTTATAATTCCACCAGCATGGCCACTTCATCGCAACAATCAGGATACTTGGGGCAGTTCAGGCAATCGGCCCAAACCTTTTGCGGCAAAACATCCTTCCCCACAGCAGTAAAGCCCATTTTGCAAAAAAAATCAACCTGATAGGTTAAGGTAAAGATCCTGTAAACCCCCAGGGTCAAGGCTTCGCTCAAGCTCGCATCTACCAGCCGCCGCCCCCAGCCCTGACCCTGTTGGGCTTGAGTGACAATCAAGGAGCGAATTTCAGCCAGGTTTTCCCAGGTAATGCTCAAGGCGCAACATCCTTGAATTCCTCTATCACTGTCCAGGACAAAAAAATCGCGCAGATGCTTGTACAGCTCGCTGTACGATCGGGGAAGGAGAAGGCCTTGCTGGGAAAAGGACATCAACAAACGGTGAATAGCTTTCACATCTTGAATATTCGCCTTGCGTAAAAAGAGTGAGTACATATCATTAAGACCCAGGCAGGATTCATAAATCCCGAAATTTAATTCCCATATTCAAAGTCATTGAAAATGACCCATAAAAAATTTAGACTAAAAAAGCAAACTTTGCCTTCGCTCTAACAGGGGGTAAATAAAGCCATGACCCAGAAGACGGATACAAAGAAAACGGATACAAATACAAACCGCGAACAACCGCCAGATCAAGATCAGGAACTGGAGCTTGAACTGGATGAACAAGATGTGCCTGCCGATGAGGGAGAGGCCCTTGAGGTTCCGGATGTGGAAGGCGGGGAGCAGACCAAAGATCAGGAAATTCCTGTAAATTTGCCGGTACCCAGTCCGAGCCGGGATCTGAAGACCCAGGATGCCTTAAGCATGTACCTGCGGGAGATCAACGCCTTTCCGCCTCTGGATGCCAATGAAGAGTTTGAGCTGGCTCGTCGCTTTCACGAGCACAACGATCACCAGGCCGCCTTTCGCTTGATTACTTCCCACTTGCGATTAGTGGTCAAAATCGCCATGGAATTCCAACGCAAATGGATGAAAAATGTCCTTGAGCTGATTCAAGAAGGAAATATCGGGCTGATGAAAGCAGTGCAAAAATTCAATCCGGACCGGGGAATCAAATTCTCTTATTATGCCGCATTTTGGATCAAGGCCTATATCCTTAAGTTTATCATGGACAACTGGCGAATGGTCAAGATCGGAACAACCCAGTCTCAGCGCAAGCTGTTCTATAACCTGGGCAAAGAACGCCAACGCCTGGAAAACCTGGGCTTTGACCCAAACTCCGAGACCCTGTCCAAAAGCCTGGATGTGAGCAAGGAGGATGTGGAAGAGATGTCCATGCGCATGGGGCAAAGCGACTTGTCCCTGGACAGCCCCTTCAGCGAGGACACCGCTACCACACGCATGGACCTTTTACCCGCTCTGGAAGCCAGCATTGAGGATCGGCTGGCTCAGGAAGAGATCTCCGATCATCTGCGGACCCATATAAAGACCCTGGTCCCTCAGCTCAACGACAAAGAAAAGCGAATCCTCTATGACCGCCTGCTGGCCCAAAATCCGGTCACCTTGCGTGAAATTGGCGACTATTACGGGATCACCAGAGAGCGGGTTCGCCAAATTGAATCCCGACTGCTGCAAAAGTTACGCGGTCACCTGTCCGAATCAATACAAGACTTTTCTGCCGACTGGATCAGCCATGAATAATCATCTCCAACATCTCAAACTCACGGCCAGAGAGCTCAAAAGCCAACAACTCCCTCGCTTCTATGACCATTTTGCCCCGGAACTGGCTCATTCCCGGGAAACCTTTTTTGACCATCCCTTGATCCAGCGCTGCCGGGAGGACGCCATTCCCTTTCTGCACGATACATACGGGCACGGCATAGAGCACAGCAAAAATGTGGCCATAGAAGCCGGGGCTTTGATTTTGGCTGAAACAGCCGGCTGGGAGATTGTATTCAGCCGGCATCTCATGCTCTTATCCCAGGTTGCCGGACTGCTCCACGACAGCTGTCGACTTGAGCCGGATCATGCCCGACAGGGGGCAGAGCTCAGCCGTAAAATCTTAAAGGATTATCCCCTGTCGGATCAGGACAAGGATATGATTGCCTTGGCCATCGCCAACCATGAGGCCTTCAAACCCCACGTGCCGACCACAGACCCAGCTGCTGAACTCTTAAGCAATGCCTTGTACGACGGGGATAAATTTCGTTGGGGACCGGACAATTTTGTAACTACCTTGTGGGAAATATGCGATTACGAAGAATGGCCTTTAGAAAAGATTGTGTCCCGCTTTCCACAGGGGCTGGAGATCATTGAGTCTATATCCGATACCTTTCGCACTTCGACCGGTCAGATCTATGGTCCTGAATTCATATCCACCGGCATGCACATGGGGCGTGCCCTCTACCGCCGGATGAAACAATTGTGTATGTAAAGCCTATGCGCCTTCCCCTTTTGCTCACCATCTTCATCTGCCTGCTTTGTGCTGCACTCGGCTTGTCCGGGTGTTTTAAGCCACGACCTCGTGCAAACCAACCAGAGATCCTCAACTTTCCCGACATGTCTGATCAGGCTCGGGCCAGTTTTGCTTATCTACGCTATTTGCATCTGGACGGGGATGAGGCCCTGCAGGCTTTGGATACGGCTATTGCCCTTGATCCAAGACCGGAACTCTTTTTAGAAAAAATTCAAACCCTGGGCAATAAAGATGAGTACGCCCGGGCCGAGCAGACAGCCCGGGAAGGTCTTGAACTTTTTCCGGGGCAGCCAGATTTGTCCCTGGCTCTTCTGCGCTCCCTGTGGGCCCAGAACAAAAATCAGGAAGCTGTCCGTTTTGTGAACAAAATACTGGACCAGCATCCAGAGAACTGGGATTTGCGTTCCCGCCTGTCCAGCCTTTTCCTGCAGCAGGACCAGGCTCCCAGAGCCCTGGACATATTGCAGACCATACCGGATGAGAGACGGTCTGCACACATGCACTATCTTCTGGCCCAGGCCCAGGATGCACTGGATAATCGGAAGCGAGCCATACACCATCTGCAGCAAGCCACCCGAATCGACCCATCCTTTTCAAAGGCCTGGGCCGAACTGGCCTATCAGTATGAGCTCAGACGGGACTTTGTGGCTGCTGAACAAGCCTATACCACTTTGCTTGATATCGGCGAAGTCAATCAGCATGTTCTTACCAGGCTGGTAGAGATCAAACTCAAGCTGAACAAACCCACCCAGGCCTTGAACCTGCTCTCTTCACGCGCCCGGCTTCCTCAGGTGATTCTTTATGGCATCGGACTGTTCGTGCAAAACAGCTTTTACGATCATGCTGAACAGGCCCTGGAAAAGTTTGGACCGGATATTGCCGGTTCTCCACGCGGAATCCTTTATCGGGCCATTCTGGCCCGGGAGCTCCACAACGACCCGGAGCAAGCTTTGGCTCTC
This sequence comes from Desulfovermiculus sp., assembly GCA_041686195.1. Taxonomy (GTDB): domain Bacteria; phylum Desulfobacterota; class Desulfovibrionia; order Desulfovibrionales; family Desulfothermaceae; genus Desulfovermiculus. The sequence goes on along the minus strand of JAWLEI010000009.1, from coordinate 41,800 downwards.
TTGGGCCAGATCTCTCATGATTCGGACCTCCACCCCCGGTCTTTGGCCCTGCGCTGCCAATTGCTCTGGGAAAAAGAGTTCCGGGAGGAGGCTCTGGATCTGGCCCGGCAAGGGCAGGAGCAATACCCGGAACAGGTAATCTTTTACACCTTGCAGGCCAATATTTACCGCTCATTAGATGACTTTGACGCGGCCAAAGAGATACTGCAATCCGGTTTGGACGCCTTACCCCAAAACACGGAACTCCTGTTTGAGCTCGGAGTGCTTGAATATGAACAGGGCCGGGAGCAAAAAGCCGTGGGGCACATGGAAGAGATCGTTTCCCTGGACCCGGATCATGCCAAAGCCCTGAATTTTTTGGGTTACACACTTGTTGAACAGGGCCAGAATCTCTTTCGGGCCAAGATCCTGATTGAAAAGGCCCTGGCTTTGGATCCGGAAAACGGGTACTACCTTGACTCCTTGGCCTGGTACCAGTACACCATTGGCCACCACCAACAGGCTTGGGATACTATTCAGACCGTCGTCTCATTGGTCCCTGATGACCCTGTCATCTGGGAACACTATGGAGACATCGCCCGGGCCCTGGACCAAAAAACTCATGCCCGTAAAGGATATCGCCAGGCCCTGGAACTGAACCCTGAAGACCCCAAACGTCTGCACAGCAAGCTGCAGGCATTGTCAAAGCCAAATGAGAAACAATCACCTTAGATCCTCTGGGAGCCTTTTGTTCGTGCTGTGCCTGGCAGGAAGCCTTTTTGCCGGCCTGCAAGCCTGCGCGCCGGTTTCCGCCCCTCGCCAGGAACTGCTGCCTCCTGACGCGGCCCGGATCTGGTCGACCTTTGAGCAAGACTTTGCCTCTCGCGGGGACCTACCATTCTGGATCAAAGCCAGCCTGAACTTTTCCGGACCAGAGAACAGTCACCGCAGCACCTTTGAATTCTGGGGCCATACCGGCCTTCCTCTGCGACTTGATCTCATGGCCGGCATCGGAGTCACTGTCTCTCTTTGGCGTATAGATGAGGACGGACTGGTGGCTTATTACCCAAGACAGGAAGTTGCCTATTTCGGTCCAGATTCAAGCCAGGGGCTGGAATACCTTGGATTTCCATGTCCCCTTGGCGGACAGGGATTGGCCAACATTCTGACCGGTCAGGCGGCTTCCTCCTTGCCCTCATCCTATGAAAACGCCGCTCCAAAGGCAGAAAGACGGACAGAATATCGATTTTCCAGACAGAGCCGGATTCAGTCCCTGGTCCTGGATGACAGAGGGCGCATCACATCCATGGCTGGAGAGCACCCCTATAAATGGTCTTTAAAGGTAGATGACTATGAGCTCATAAATGGAACTCCCATTGCCCGAAGCTACCGGCTGAAGACAGAGCAGGGACACAAGGCAGTGGTCCGCATCAAAGAGGTGCGCTTTCGGTCTCAGCCCTGGCCGGAAAAGGCCATGTCCCTCCCCCTGCCGGACGACACATCCCGTCTGCCCTTAGGGGGATAAACCTACACCCGTTCGGAGGTTTGAGCATGAAAGATCAGATCTTGCAGGCATCAAAAGAGCATACCATGAGTACCCTGGAAGCAATTCCTCTGACCCTCAAGCTTATTGGGAGCGAGCTGCGGTGGGCGGTTGTCCGTTATCTACGCTCAATAGAGATCAGGCAAATGGAAAAGCGGCTGAACAAGGAATACCAAAAGCTAGGCCAGCTTTTAGCTGCTTCAGAAAAAAACAATGATGCTGAAGCTGAGCTTTGCCAAAAACAGATTGATTTTCTTGAAAAAGAACTCAAGTTCTTAAAGCAGGAGCTTACTGACTTGCGTCAGGACATGATCAACAAGCGATGCCGCAAATGGGGACTGAACTCCTCTGCTTCGGCTCCTTCCGACCAAGAGCAGGCAGAAAATCCCACCTAAGGGCGAACATGGATATCAGCACCATCTATTGTGGATCCGATCACGCCGGACTGAGTTTAAAGCGGTTGTGCATGCACCACCTCAAGGCTCTGGGCTGGGTCTGCTCTGATCTGGGAACAGACTCCACGACGAGTTGCGATTACCCCCTCTTTGCAGCCAAGGTCTGCCGGGAAGTCCAGGAGCACGGCCAGCTGGGACTCTTGGTCTGCGGGACCGGACTGGGCATGTCCATGACTGCCAACCGTTTTCCTTCCATTCGAGCCGCTCTGTGCACCAATGAATACATGGCCCGAATGTCCCGCAAGCACAACAATGCCAATATCCTCTGTCTTGGTTCCAGGGTGATCGGGGAAGATGTGGCCCTGGCCATAGTAGAGGCCTTTATGCGCACCAGTTTTGACCATGGCCGGCACCAAAAGCGGGTTGAACTCATAGACAACGTGACTGCTTAAGGAAGTCTATATATGAATGCCGAAATCCCACAGCGCAATCTGGCCCTGGATCTGGTCCGGGTCACTGAGGCGGCAGCTCTGGCTTCCGCCCGCTGGCTCGGCCGGGGTGACAAGAAAAACGGGGACCAGGCTGCAGTGGACGCCATGCGCCTTTCCTTCAGCGGCCTGGATATTGAGGGGGCTATCGTTATCGGCGAAGGGGAAAAAGACAAGGCCCCCATGCTGTACAACGGAGAAACAGTGGGCACCGGAAACGGCCCTCTGGTAGATGTGGCCGTGGATCCGGTTGAGGGCACCAATCTTCTGGCATATGGGCGGCCAAACGCCATCTCTGTGGTCGGACTGGCCACAGGGGGCAGCATGTTCACGCCAGGCCAGAGCTATTACATGCAAAAGCTGGTGGTCCCGGCCCCGGCCAAAGGGAAAATTGATTTGCACTCACCTGTGGCCGAGAATCTGCGCATCATTGCCCGCTGCCTGGACAAGGATATTGACGACCTCATGGTCTTTGTTCTGGATAAGCCGAGACATGCCCCACTCATCGATGAAATTCGCCAGGCTGGGGCCAGAATTCAGCTGCATACGGACGGAGATGTGGCTGGAGCTTTGATGGCCGTGGATCCGGCCTCAGATGTTGATGTGCTCATGGGCACGGGGGGAACTCCGGAGGGGGTGCTCTCAGCCTGTGCCATCAAAGCCATGGGCGGAGAGATGCTCTGTCGCTTAGATCCGCAAAAAGAGGACGAAAAAAAAGCTTTGATGGACCAGGGGACGGATTTCAACCGGATTTATACTGTCAATGACCTCGTTGACGGGGACGATGTCTTTTTTGCCGCCACCGGCATATCTGGCGGAACCTTTTTGCCCGGTGTGCGCTACACCGGGGCTGGAGCTACCACCTCCTCCCTGGTCATGCGCGGGCGTACCGGAACAGTACGCCGCATTGAGTCGGCCCACACCTGGAATAAGCTCATGCGCTTCAGCGCCGTGGATTACGATTGAGGGGAGGGTTCAAGGCTGCCAGCTTGAACAAGCATAAAGCCTGAAACCCCAATCAATCATATGGGGTCAGGCTCTCATAGCCGTCTTCTGTAACCACGATAGTCTGTTCAAACTGGGCTGACAGAGAACCGTCCTTGGTCACTGCAGTCCAGTTGTCATCCAGGATGCGCAGCTCCCGGCGCCCCAGATTGATCATCGGCTCCACGGTAAAGACCATGCCCGGGACCAAAGGGATGCCCTGATTTTTCTTGCCAAAATGCGGAACCTGCGGGGGCTCATGAAACTGAAGGCCCACGCCGTGCCCCACCATCTCCCGGACCACAGAGCAGCCCTGGCTTTCAGCCCATTCCTGAATGGCCCAGCCGATATCGCCGATTCGCTTGTCCGGTCGGATTTGCCCCAATCCTCTGCTCAGGGCCTGCCGGGCCACATGGACGATCTTTTCCGCCTCAGGGCTGACCTGTCCGACACAAAAGGTCTTATTGGCATCCGCATAGTAGCCCCCGAGAATGGAGGTCACATCGACATTGACGATATCGCCTTCCTGCAAAATCCTATCTCCGGGAATGCCGTGGCAGATGACTTCGTTCACCGATACGCACACGCTCTTGGGAAACCCATTGTAATTTAATGGAGCCGGGGTTGCCCCATGCTCAAGGGTAAAGTCATGGACCAGGGTATTTATGAATTCGGTGGAAATCCCGGGTTGTATATGTTCCTGAACCAGGTTGAGGGTCTTGACCACCAAGGCTCCGGCCCGGCGAATTGCCTCAATATCCTCCGGCTCCTTGAGCCTGATCTTGTATTTCTTATAGTAGGCTTCCTTGTCCGCTGCCGGCCGTTTGCCTTCCCTGCCTAAACAACACTTCTTGTACTTCAAACCGCTGCCGCAGGGGCAGGGATCATTGCGCCCAAGTCTCATGGTCATGTTCCTTACAATTGCCCAAAATCATTGAAACCTTGATACCGAAACCGCGTATTGGTCCAACAAAATTGATTCGCCGGGCATTTGGCCCCAATCTGTTGTGTTTACTTTTTGCCTCTCCTGCCTCCGACTCTTGTCTGCCGGGGCTCGCATGTCCTGATCAGGTGCAGACAGAGCATGCACAGGTTTTGCTGCCTTACCCGATCACCGAGTCCACCAGGCTCTGGGCCTCCTGAACAATCTGCTCCACGTGATCCTGGCCCAGAAAGCTTTCGGCATAAATCTTATAGATCTCTTCGGTTCCTGAAGGCCGAGCCGCGAACCATCCGTTTTTGGTGACCACCTTGAGCCCGCCTATGGGCTGATCGTTCCCCGGAGCGGTGGTCAAGGTAGCAAGAATCTCCTCCCCAGCCAAGGTCTTGGTGTGCACATGTTCCGGAGAAAGCTTTTTCAGGCCCGCTTTTTGCTTTGGGCTGGCCAGGGCATCCACCCGGATGTAGGCCGGAGACCCAAGCTCTGCCTCCAGCTTGGCATAGATCTCAGCCGGATCGCGCTTTTTGACTGCGGTCATTTCCGCAGCCAACAGGCCCATGATCAGCCCGTCCTTGTCCGTTGTCCACACTGAGCCGTCGAATTGCAGAAAAGAGGCTCCGGCACTCTCCTCGCAGCCCAGGCCGATCTCCCCGGCCAGCAGCCCGGATACAAACCACTTGAACCCGACCGGGACTTCAACCAGCGTGCGCCCCAGGGATGCGGCCACCCGATCCAGCATGGAGCTGGTGACCACGGTCTTGCCCACAGCCACATGCCCGGGCCATTTATGTCTGGTTTCAAATAGGTACAAAGCACTGGCCGCCAGAAAATGATTGGGGTTCATCAGCCCTTTTCTGGTTACAATCCCATGCCGGTCAAAATCAGGATCATTGCCAAAGGCCAAATCAAAACGGTCTTTCATATTGATCAGCCCGGACATGGCTGACCTTGAAGAACAGTCCATACGAATGACTCCGTCCTTGTCCACAGGCATAAAAGCAAAGGTCGGATCTATCCGTCGATTGACCACTTCCAGGTTCAGATTGTACCTGGTAACAATCCGGTCCCAGAACTTCAGACCAGAGCCTCCCAGGGGATCGGCTCCCAGGGACAGCCCGGAAGAGGCAATGGCCTGCATATCCACAATATGTGCCAAGTCTTGGACATACGGTTCAACCATATCCAGGGCATGGGTCGTTTCGGCCTGCAGGGCCTTCTTGACCGGAATGCGCCGGACTTCCTTGAGTCCGGCAGCCAAAATTGCGTTGGCCCGGTCCTGGATAGCGGTTGTTGTTTTTGTATCCGCCGGTCCGCCATGGGGAGGGTTGTACTTGATACCTCCGTCTTCCGGGGGATTATGGGAAGGAGTGATCACTATCCCGTCTGCCCGGGCCTTGCTTTCATCCTGATTCCAGGCCAGGATCATTCGCGAAATGACTGGGGTAGGCGTATATCCCCTCCCCTCCTGGATGACCGTCTGCACCTCATTTGCCGCCAGGACTTCCAGGGCGGTTTCAAATGCGGGCTCGGACAATGCATGGGTATCAAATCCCACATACAAGGGACCCTGCACCCCGTTGGCTTTGCGGTGTTCACACACGGCCTGGGTAATGGCCAGGATATGATTCTGGTTAAAGCTGTTGCGAAAGGAACTGCCCCGGTGACCGGAGGTGCCGAAGGCCACCTGTTCTGCCGGCACTTCGGGGTCTGGCTGGGAGTGAAAATAGGCCGTTACCAGCTGGGGTACGTTGACCAGCAGGGACTCCGGGGCTGGCTTCCCGGCAAGCGGATGTTCAGCCATTGCGGCCCTCCTTATGATAAGTATTCAAGTACAAGCGTTTTGGACATCAATTTCCTGAATTGTTTCGGACAAAAAGCTCAAAGCCGTTGCAGGAGATAGAGATATACTGGAATCCTGCTACGCCGCTTCAAGCCTTGAAACAGGCGTATCTGTTCCTTTGGTTTCCGCCGGCTCAAGGGGGAGAGATAGACCGCGCCCTTGGTCAACACCCGGCCTGGCCGGTCCTGGACCATCTCCTGCAGGGACTTCCAGTGTTTTGGATGCATGTCCCAGTCCATAAGCATATTGGCGGTTATCTCGATGTTGGACATATTCGTATTGATTTCCAGCATACGCTCATAGGCCTCAAGGACCCGGCTGGCATCAAGGGGCTTTCGGATGGCATCCAGCGTGGGTTGATGCCCGGACTCCAGGCCAATATTTATATATACATAATAAGGCAAGTCCTGCAATCGGGCCCAGAGAGCATCTTTAGCCTGGAGCAAAGAATCGACGCTGCCAAACAAGAACAGATACCGGTTTTCAAGGAGGGACTCATGCAGCCCCAGACCGTGATAGGCGCTGAGGGCCGCCTCCTCGATCAACTCCGGACGGCAATGCAGGGCATCGTGCTGGCCCAGGAACAGGGCATTGTAATTGACGATGTCCCGGCCAATGAGCTTCCGCATACCGGCTATCTGTTCGCGGATATTGTCCAGGCTTCGTTCCTCAAACCCCTGTCTGGATTTGACGCTGCAAAAGCCGCAGTTGTACAGGCAACCATCAGCGATATTCAGGGGCAGAATATCGTAATCAACATGGCGGCTGTCTGGAGGAAGAACACTGACCCGGCCCTGCAGCACGGCAAAAAGGCGCAGGGACTTGGCCCACAGGACAGAGGGGTCCTTGGCAGCTACTTGCTCTAAAAAGACTCTCAGCTCCGTAGACAGGGACCTGTTTTCCAGTACCTGGGCAATCTTGTTCCGCAGCTTGCTGAAGGCCTGCATCCCTTCTTGGACCTCCCGATCTTGAAATGGGTCCCTGGTCCACAATGAATTGGATGGGTAAGGAAAACAGGGGACGTAATACTCACCCAGACAATCATATACATTGGTGTAGCCCCCGGAAAAGTAATAGACCCAGTCATTGCCCAGGGTACGCTTGAGCCATTCGGCTGGATGCGGCCAGTTTCCGTTTCTCCCGTGCAGGAATTTGGGCTCGCCTTCCAGGTTGAATTGATAGATGTACTCACTGCTTTGAATCTCAGAGTAGCGGCCATAGCGCACCGGATAACTCAGTTTGGCCTGCTGCCGGGCCCCTTCTTTGCCAAGCTTTATCTCCAGATCATCCACAATATATTCGGTCATGACCAGTAACCATTAAAACAATCTTTTCGCTCATACCTTTGCAGTTTTCTCCTTGCCCCCTGCTCAGACTTCTTGCTAAAAACAGGCGGCTTGGTTCAACCCGTTTTTCATCAAGCTAAACATCCTGGCCGACAAGCGCAAGGGCAAAGGCTTGCTCGTATGAACAGTTTCATATTCGATCAATCCGGCAGATTTTCTTTTTTGCCCGCTTTGGGGCAAAAAAATATCAGATTTGCCGGAGGCAAAGCTGACATGGAGCACTGGCATGACCACCTTAGATTCTAAGTACGCATCCTGCCTGCAGGATTTTTACGACCTGCAAAAATTCGGCATTAAATTCGGCCTCTCCTCCACCACGGCCCTCCTTGATCGACTGGGCCATCCGGAACAGAGCCAGCACTTTGTGCATATAGCCGGAACAAACGGTAAAGGCTCAGTGGCCTCTTTTCTGGCCGCCATTCTCCAGGCTGCCGGATTCAGGGTCGGCTTATACACATCCCCCCATCTGGTCCGCTTCACTGAACGATTTCAGATAAACGGACAGGAAATGAGTCCTGAACAAGCCACAGATGTGATGCGCACTGTGAAATCGGCCTTTGATCCTCAGGAACCACCCACATTTTTTGAAGCGGTCACAGCCATGGGGCTTGTCCATTTCGCCCGGCACAGGACGGATATCACCATCATGGAAACAGGGATGGGCGGTCGTTTGGACGCTACCAATGTCATTACCCCATTGCTCTCCATCATCACCTCCATCTCCATGGAACATCAAGAATATTTGGGCACCACGCTGCTCCAGGTAGCTGCAGAAAAGGCGGGTATCATCAAGCCCGGGGTCCCGGTGCTGACTGGAGTCAGCCAGCCCAAGGTCATTGATCTCATCCAGACCACCTGCCGCACCCGGCAAGCGCCTCTGTACCGCCTGGGTCGCGATGTCCGGGCCAAGGTATTTTCAGATAAGCTTTTCTACCGCGGTCTGCACACCAACTTGAAAAACGTGCACTTAAGTCTGCCCGGACGGCATCAGGGCCGCAATGCGGCCCTGGCCTTAGCGGCCAGCGAGATCCTGGAGGGATATAAGTTCCCTGTTTCCGACCAAGACCGGCGCACAGGTGTTGCCCAGACCCTCTGGCCCGGCCGGATGCATCTGGTCTCTGTTCATCCCCGGATCATGCTTGACGGAGCACACAATCCGGCAGCCATTCAGGCCTTGGCCCGGAGTCTGCGGGAAAACATCACCTTCAAACGCCTCATCCTGGTTATCGGAATCATGGCCGACAAGGCGGCCAAGCCCATTTTACGGGCCATCCTGCCCCTGGCCGACCAGGTTATCTTTACCCGGCCCCAATATCTCCGGGCTATGGACCCTGACCTGCTTCGGGACCAGGCCGACGCGCTGCCTGGGAAACACCAGGTCATCGCCTCCCTGCCCCAGGCCCTGGAGAATGCCACGGCAGATGCTGGACCGGACGATCTCATCTTGATCACCGGCTCCCTGTTCACAGTGGGTGAGGCCCTGAGTTGCCTGGATCCGGTCAACTGGGCTCCGGATCCCATCTAAAACAGACGGCAAGTTTTTTACAGTCCTGCCTATAGCGGAATCAGGCCGGAGGCAAAGCTCGTATGAAACGAGACTGAAAAGGCCTGTCCGGCACTCACTTGCAGTTTAAACGTTCCTGCAAAATACTCCGGCCATGTCTGCAAGTGAGTGCCGGACGGCCTACTGGTGGTGCTTCAGTAAGTCCAAGGCCCTGACTCCTCTTTGCTATCTCAATACAGGCCTTCCTTTGAAGACGAGGATGACTCCTGCTTCTCCTCCAGTAGGGCGGGCTTGACCCCAAGCCCAGCCCCTTGGTCAGTTTCACCCTCGATCAAACTGGGCGTTTACGTCCAGAAGCGGCGTTGAACACCGAACACAATGTACTCCGGATGGGGATCAAATGCACTGAAATTGTTGAAGGTAATATGCAGAGCCAAAAAATCCCATGCCTATCAGTGCCCTGCCCTTGACAGGGCCTTGGTCTTTAAATAGAATGGTCAAACCATTATAAGATACACCGCTTGGGTCAAGCGGGGGAAGGGTATATCCTGCCCTGCCAAGTGGCGCAGTCAAGAGTCAAAGACTCTTTTGTCCTCATGAATGTGTTCCTTAAGATCCCTTTATACCCTTGCGGGTGCATATGTTCAGAGCTGCCAAGCAAAACAAAATATTTCAAGACGTGGTGGAACAGATTCAGGAGGCTATCCTCAGCAGGAAGCTCAAGCCGGGAGATGTCCTGCCTTCTGAACGGGAACTCAAAGATATGCTCCAGGTCAGTCGGGGAACCTTGCGGGAAGCCCTTCGGGTTTTGGAACAAAAGGGACTTATTCACATAAAGCTTGGTGTAGGAGGTGGAGCTGTAGTCCAAGACGCCTCTTTTGGACCGGTCAGGGAAAGTCTGGCCCTGCTCATCCGTCACCAGAAAGTCTCCTTGACCCATCTGGCCGAATTCAGGGCTGGAGTGGAAGGTGAAGCGGCAGCCCATGCCGCAAAGCGGATCACCCCGTCCGAGGCCAGCCAGCTGCAGGGTCTTATAACTCAGGCCGAAGCCAGAGCTCAACAGGGAAGAGACCAGACCCAGGCCTTCCTTAAAGTTGACAAGGACGTGCACCTCAGTCTGGCCGCAATCACCAGAAATCCCATTTCTGTCTTTGTGCACCAATCCATCCATGACAATATTGATCGCTACTATGAAAGATTCCTGGTCATGGATGTTGAGGCGATGCAGGAAAATGCTCAAGACCTCAAAGATATCGTAAATGCAGTACTTGATGGGGATGCGGAAAAAGCCAGAGAATTGGCTATCAAGCATGTGTACAGATTTAACACGTACATGCAAAGCGTTCTGGAAAAGAATACAGACCCGCGAGATTGATAACAGGATACTTAATGGACGCGCCATTTTTTATGTGTATTAACTTAACAGCAGGTTAGGTGAGCATCATGTCGTTATTTAACTACGCAGTCTCCAAAAGCATCATGTTCGTTCCCGGTCCTGTGGTCGGTATTTTCGCCCGCAAATACATAGCCGGCAGTACCCTGGACGATGCGGTCCAGGTAACCCGGAAGCTGAATGCCCAGGGCATAAAGTCCACCATTGATGTGCTTGGTGAGTTCATCTCCACCAAAGCCGAGGCCTCCTGGTTTAAAAACCAGGCCCTGGAGGTGCTCAAAACCATTCAGCGCACAGGCATCGATGCCAACCTGTCCATCAAGCCGACCCAGATGGGCCTCAACCTGGATCCGGACTTTGCGTACGCCAATATCGAAGAGCTCGTGGCTTACGCCAAAAGCATCAAGAATTTTGTGCGCATTGACATGGAGGACATCTCCTGCACCTCGCAGACAATCAATTTTTATAACCGCCTGCGCCAGGCCTATGCTCCCCATGTGGGTACCGTGCTTCAATCATACCTTCGCCGGACCACAAAAGATATCCACAGCCTGAGCTCCGCCCCCATGAACATCCGGCTGTGCAAAGGCATTTACAATGAGCCCCGGGAACATGCCTTCAAGCACCCGGAGGTGGTGAATAAAAACTTTGTCCTGGCTTTAGAACGTCTCTTTGAACACAAGGCCTATGTGGGAATCGCCACCCATCACCCGGTTCTCATCTTTGAAGCCATGCGCCTGATTGAGAAATACGGCCTGAAGCCCTCAGAATACGAATTTCAAATGCTTTTGGGAGTAGATGAGCAACTGCGCCAAATCATCACCGCCCAGGGGCACAACCTGCGCATTTACGTCCCCTTTGGATCTGCCTGGCTGCCCTACGCCAAACGCAGACTCAAAGAAAACCCGGACATCGCCAAAAATGCCCTCAGGCAAATGCTCGGCCTGCGGGCCAGCTCTTAAAGAAGAGGAAGAGCGAGCAAAGGAGGGCCAAGTGATGGAAAACGCAACACTGAGTGCGGCAACCTGGTTCTGGCTCATGATTCCCATGCCCGTAGTCGTGGTCTTGTCCCTGATCAACCTGGTGATCAAAAAAGGGAGGGAGGACTAGCATGAATTTTCCGACCTTTACCGCTTTCATCGCCTACCTGATCGTGCTCATGAGCATAGGTATCTTCTTTTACCTGCGCACCAAAAACCTTTCTGACTATATCCTGGGGGGGCGCGGACTGAACCCCTGGGTTGCAGCCTTAAGCGCCGGGGCTTCGGACATGAGCGGCTGGCTCCTCCTGGGCCTGCCCGGAGCCATGTACGCCGGGGGCATGAACAATATCTGGATCGCTATTGGCCTGTCCATGGGCGCCTACTTGAACTGGCAATTCGTGGCCAAGCGCCTGCGCAAGTATACCGAAGTGGCCAACGATTCCATTACCCTCCCGGACTATCTGGAGAACCGTTTCAACGATTCCTCCCGGGTCTTGCGGGTCATTTCGGCCATTGTCATCCTTGTCTTCTTCACCATTTACGTTACTTCCGGGCTGGTGGGCGGAGCCATCCTGTTTGAAGAAACCTTTGGCCTTGATTACCAGCTGGCCCTGTGGATCGGATCTTTGATCATCGTTTCCTACACCTTTTTGGGCGGCTTTATGGCCGTGAGCTGGACCGACTTTCTGCAAGGCATACTCATGTTTTTGGCCCTTATCCTGGTGCCCCTGATTGTCATTCAGACTCTGGGCAGCTGGGGGGAAGTGGTAGCCCGGGCCGGCCAGATCGATCCAGAATATTTAGATGCCTTCTCCGGCATGACCCTGTTGTCCATCATCTCCCTTATGGCCTGGGGGCTGGGCTATTTCGGCCAACCCCACATACTGGCCCGGTTTATGGCCATCAGGTATCCCAAAGATACCCCCAAAGCCCAGATGGTAGGCATGACCTGGATGGTCCTGGGTCTTTTCGGGGCTATCTTCACCGGCTTTGCCGGAATCGCCTACTTTGCCAGCTCTCCCTTGGACAACTCGGAAACAGTATTCATCGCTCTGGTTCAGGTCCTGTTCAATCCCTGGATCGGTGGAGTACTCCTGGCTGCCATCCTCTCGGCCATCATGAGCACTGTGGACTCGCAGCTCCTGGTCTGCTCCAGCGCCATAGTTGAAGACTTCTACAAACAGATCTTGAGGAAGGATGCAAAGCGCGTGGAGCTGGTCTGGATAGGTCGCTTTTCGGTTATCATCCTGGCCTTGATCGCCACATCCCTGGCCGCAAATCCAGAGAGCAAGGTTTTGGATCTGGTGGCCTATGCCTGGGGCGGCTTCGGGGCCTCATTTGGCCCTATCGTCCTGCTTTCCCTGTTCTGGAGGCGCCTGACCCGCAATGGAGCCCTGGCCGGAATGGTCATTGGGGCAGTCACGGTCATTGGGTGGAAAAACCTCTCCGGCGGCTTATTTGATCTCTATGAAATTCTGCCCGGATTTTTGCTCTGCGCCTTGGCCGCCGTTGTGGTCAGTCTGCTGGACAAAGAGCCAGGAGCTGAAATTCAAGCCCAGTTTGACTCCATCAAGGCCTGACTGCTGAAAGTACAAAGGGCCTGTGTGCGTCTGGAAGTATTCAGGCCCTTTTCTCTCACTCCTATTTCAGTGCCGCCGCTGGCGGTCCTGGACGGCCAAGCCAGCGACCTGGGTTGAGCCTTGCTCATACGAGATACGCGTCGGCCTTGACCAAAATACTTGCCAAATTCTTTCCCAGACGCATTCCCTCTTCTCTCAATCTGTGCTACGGTTGGATATTCTCTTATCCCCCCGAGCAAAACCCTTCATTCAAGGAGCATATGCATGACTGGGCCCAATGATCTTGACCGGAATGCGTATCACGAAGTCACGGCCAGGGAAATAACGGCCGCCTCCAGCCAGACTCCTGTGCCCGACGGGCATTGCCTGCCAACAATCGACGACCAGAAGATCAAAGCCCTGCACCATAAAACAAAGCTGCCTATCCCAGCCATCTATCAAGTGGCATTGGAGCAGGGCATTCTTCCCTTGCGCTACGTGCGCAACTATTCCTCGCTTTCCATAGCTGAACAATATCAGCTGGCCTTGAGCAGTGTGGCGGTTGTCGGGGCTGGCGGCTTAGGAGGGCAGGTCTTGATCACCCTGGCCAGGCTGGGGGTAGGACGGTTGATTGTCATTGATCCGGGCAGATTCGAAGAGAGCAACCTCAACCGGCAAGCCCTTTGCACCCCGGGCAGCCTGGACCAGGTCAAGGTCCATACGGCCCAAAGCACCCTCCAGGAACTCAACCCGGGTATAGAAGTTGAAATCCATCCAGTCCGATTGAATCCGGACAACAGGGCGCACATTCTGGCCACTGCACATGTGGCTGTGGATGCTCTGGACAGTGTCCAGGACCGCCTGGTGCTGGAAGCTGGCGTCAAGAAAGCAGGAATCCCCATGGTCCACGCAGCCATAGACGGTTTTTTCGGACAGCTGATGACAATATATCCCCAAGACCCGGGGCTGACCCAACTCTACGGATCTGGAGCTGATCGGCATCCCTCAAATCTGGGCAACCTGCCCATGACCGCACTCTCTGTGGCCACCTTACAGGCCATGGAAGTGCTCAAGATTCTCCTTGGACGCGGAGAACCCATCCGGCATAAGATGCTGACTCTGGAGCTGGAGCAGGGACTCTTGGAGATGTTTTGCTTTACCGGGTCTTACTGATTCCCGCGTGTTGCTTGTTTCAGGATTTAAACAGGATGCGAGTTCCAGGGAGCTGTGCATGAACGAATGGTCCTTACCGCCCCAGCTCTTCACCCTGCACCTGCTGGGAGTGAAAGGTGAATATATAATCCCGCAATGCGTGCGGCCAGGGTCTGGCCTTGGTCTTGGCCAGGGCCAGGCTCTGTCTGGAATCGAGAACTGAAAAAGCGGGGCGTTGACATTGAAGATGACCCGCATTTTCCGTTACAGCCTGTACTTTACAGTTTAAGCCGCAGGCATTGAGGGTTTCGGCTGCCAGCTCACACCAGCTGGCCTGTCCGCTATTGCACACATGGTGCACTCCGGTCACCTTGCAGGCCATGAGTCGGAGGGCATAGGAAGCGAGATCCATGCTGTACGTTGGAGAACCAATCTCATCATGCGTCACCTGCAAGTATCGGCACTGCTGTCCTTTCTGCATCACCCAATCCACAAAATTGGGGCCAAAGGGGCCGAACAGCCATGAAGAACGAATAATCAACAGGCTCCTTAGTCCACACTCCTGCAGGGCCCGTTCCCCGGCTAAAAAACTCTCACCCTGCACTGAGGTTGGATGCGGCTCGTCATTTACAGTATACGGGACTTGCTGCCGCCCATCAAAGACGCAATCAGAACTGAAGGTCACAAGCCCCAGACCAAACCTGTTCAGAGCCCGAGCCACGAAACAGGGCAGTTCTTTGTTCCAGTAAAAAGCCCTGGAAGGTTCTTGATCAACTTGCTCTAAGCTTGAGGTGCATAGAGTGTAAATGACCAGATCAGGTTCATGCCGTTCCAATTGCCTGCAAAAACCATCGGCATTCCAGCTTTCCCCCTGACAGGGCTCTATAGGCAGCACTTCGCATCCAGCGGTCTTTAACTGCTGAGCCAGAGCCGGACCAAGCATTCCCCGTGTTCCACCCAGGACCATAACCCTGGCAGGTAACCCGGTTGTTTCTGATTGGTCCAGGTGGTCTCTCATATTTTTTGTGGTCATTTTTCCTGGCTCCGAATATCGGCACGCATGCAACTTCATGATTTCTTTTTATTCAGCCTGGGCTCTGGCAAATATGAAATAAAGAGGTCTTGTCATTCAAACCATTATGAGCTACGATACTATTAATCGGGCGGTTAACTCAGTGGTGAGAGTGCCATCTTCACACGGTGGAAGTCCGGGGTTCAAATCCCTGACCGCCCACTCCGAAAATGAATCCCTGTTCCCGGAACAGGGATTTTTTATAGAATACAAGTCTAGTGGACGAAGACAAACTTCGCCCCTCCAAATACAATCACGCGTGGTGTAATAGCTGTAGGGGCGGACCTTGCCTGCCTGGTGAGACCTTGCCCGTTAGGGCGTTTTACTGGGTGTCCGTCCAAGCACAAGAGGGCGAATGATTTTTCGCCCCTTGTCAAAGCTCACCTTTCATCCTTGATCAATCCGGCAAATTTCTTTTTTGCCCGCTTTGGGGCAAAAGATATTTCAGATTTGCCGGAGGCAAAGCTGAACGTATATCATGCAACTTGTTCTTTTTCAGCCAGAAATCCCCCCCAACACTGGAAACATCGCCCGCCTGTGCGCTGCCACCCAAACTCCTCTGCACCTGGTCAAACCCCTTGGTTTTAGCCTGGAAGACAAGTATGTAAAGCGGGCTGGGCTTGATTACTGGCCACATGTAGATATCCACATCTGGCCGCACTGGGACGCACTGTCCCGATCTCTGCCCGCCTCCAGCCGCCTTCTCTTAACCAGTGCCCGGCAAGGAACCTCTCTTTTCTCTCTCACTCTGTACGGGAACGAGATCGTTGTCCTGGGTCCGGAAACCACTGGTCTGCCGGATTGGTTGTGGAACCGCTACCCTACCCATGTGCGCATTCCTATTTGGGGCCAGGTCCGCAGCCTGAACCTGGCCAATGCAGCGGCCATTTGCCTGTACGAAGGGTATAGGCAAGGCGGCAGGCTCGCATGCCGGCAAACTTAAGAGTTCAGCCCAGTTCTTGACTCCGCTTACATGCGGCCACAGCAGCCTCCACCACTGCACTGCGTACAGCCTGGCGGTCCAGTTCCCGCATCCCGGCACTGGCCGTTCCAGCCGGGGAGGTAACCATTTCCCGTAATTCCGTAGCAGACAAACCACTTTCCCGGGACATCTTGGTCGAACCATCCAGCAGGGCCTGGATCATCTCCTTGCTCTGATGTCTGGGGAAGCCTAAAGCCACTCCCGCCTCAATCAAGCTGTCCATAAAGTAATATACATAAGCCGGCCCGGTAGCCACCAGAGCGGTAAAGGCATCAAAGTACTCCTCGGCCATGACATGCACCTGGCCAAGATTCCAAAAAAGGCTCTGGACAAAGTCTTTTTGATCAGCGGACAGCTTTTTGTCATCATAACACAAAGCGAATACTCCTGCTCCGACCATAGCTGGAGTATTGGGCATGACCCGGACCACCGGGCATGTATGCCCGCTCCATCCGGCCAGGGTCTCCCGCCTGATACCGGCGGCAATAGAGATCAGACACTGGTTTTTTTGCAATTCCGGGGCAATGGAAGTCAGCAGGTTCTGCATTTGCTGGGGCTTGACTCCCAGAACCACATAATCGCTCTCCATGACCACCTGCAGGGCCGATTCTTTGGCCTCCATGCCGCTGTCCTGGGAGACCTTTTTCAATTGCTGGACATTGATATCATAACCGCACAAACTCAAGGTCTTATCCCGACTCCAGCCCTTGAGCAAAGCGCTGCCCATATTTCCAATGCCGATCATACCCACCCGGGTCATGAAGCCATCACCTCCAATTGATTGAAAAAATAAGATATCTCTTGGACTGCTGTTTCAGGGCCATCCGATCCATGGACTGAGTTTTTCTCAATATCCTGGCCCAATCGATTGCGGATGGTACCCTCAGCTGCTTCAGAGGGATTCGTGGCCCCCATGATCTCCCTGTACCGGGTAATGGCATTCTCTCCCTCCAGTACAGCAACAACTACCGGACCGGAACTCATATACTCGGTCAGGCTGTCAAAAAAAGGCCTTTCGTTGTGCACAGCATAGAATCCCTGAGCCTGGGACTTGCTCATATGCAGCATTTTCAGGGCCTTAATCCGCAACCCCCCGGCTTCAATTTGGGCCAGGATTTCTCCAATCAGGTTCCGCTCTACTGCATCAGGCTTGATTATCGACAAGGTTTTATCGGCCATGCAATGCTCCTTTCTTTACAGCTTGGTACTTTTTCTGGAAATCTGAATAGAAGGCAAATGGCACCAGAGCCTTTTACTCCTGCCAAGCCTTTTGGGCCGCAATGAGCTGGCTCAACTTGACCAGTTTCACCCCGGCGTCCCTCTCTTTGGACCACTTGGCCAGAGCTGTCAAGGTCTCAGGATAGGGATGTCCAATTGCCACAGCACTTCCTCTTTGTCTGGCCAGACGCTCGGATTTGTTCAGCTGGTCTATGATGGCGTCGACATCTTGCACATTGTCCAGAAACACATCCCGAAACATGACTGGAAGCTTGAGCTCCCGGGAGATATCTTTGACCTTACTCCTCGGACTGGTCAAGCTGTCAATGAAAAAGAGCCTGCGGGATTGAATCTCCTCAAGGACAGTCTGCATGCCCTGTACATCTTCGGTGAACCTGGAACCCATGTGGTTGTTTGCCCCCACAGCCCCGGGGACCTGCTCCAGGTTATTGGCCAGAACTGCCCGGATCTGTTCTGGGCTCATATCTACAAAGACACTACCCGGCCCGGGATCAACCTGTGGATAGCCCTTGGGTTCCATTGGAACATGGAGCAGGTATTCCAAGTCGTTGTCCGCAGCCAGCTGGACTACTTCTGGAGTTTTGAGGCTATATGGCAGAATGGACCAGGTAAGATCAGAGCCCAGGATATGCAGCAAATCCCGGGCCTTGCCCAGGGATTGGCCCATATCGTCAATGACCACAGCCAGACAAGGACCTTCAGGCGGTGCTGCAGTCCTGGCCTGCGGAATATCTGGCTGGGATGGCCGGGATGGTTCAGCCTGGAAAGACGGCTCGGGAGCTTCCCGGGGGAAATGTTCATAGGCCCGCCTCTTTTCCTTGGCTGAGGCTGCCTGCTTGGGAGCAGCCCGGGGCTTGGCGGAAGGCTCGGATGGTGCGGTGGCTATGTGCCCCTGGGGAGATTCCTTGTGTTCCCCGTTTTGGGGGACCAAAAGAGCCCCGATCAGCCCCAGGGAAGTAATCCCCAGGAGCATGATCCATAGAGAAAAGATAAGGCCCAGCCGCTTCCAGGAGCGCTTGGCAGAAGAACCGGTGGTCTTCTTTTTCCGGCTGGACCTTTTTTTCTTGGCAGCGGCCATGGATCAACGGATCCTGTTCACTGCAAGGCCTTGATCAAGGGCAGACTCTTGACCAGTTGCAGGCCCAGCTGCAGCTGATTGTCCTTTTGTAATCTCTGCTCGATCTGGCTCACTTCGTCCTCATCTTCATCATCATCTTCCGGCTTCTTTTCTTCTCTCCCTTCAAGATGTCTGGACAGATCTCTTTCCCGCAGGGTCCGGAATATGGCGTCCTCTTCCCCTTCTTCAACCGGATTAAAGGGGAGATTGATGTCTGGCTCGATTCCATCAGCCTGAATAGAGCGCCCATTGGGAGTGTAATACTTGGCGGTGGTCAGCTTGATCCCTGCACCATCTGGCAGAGGGATAACGGTTTGCACTGATCCCTTCCCAAAACTGGGCACCCCGACGACAAGGCCCCGATGGTGATCCTGAATAGCCCCGGCCACAATTTCCGAGGCTGAAGCGGTTCCGGCATTGATGAGCACAACCATCGGAGCTTTGATATCTGATTTCTCATCCTTGGCATTGAACTCCATCTTGGCTTGCTCGACTTTGCCTTTGGTGTACACAAGCTTTCCCTGGCTGAGGAAAAGATCAGCTACTGAGACCGCCTGATCCAAAAGCCCTCCGGGATTGTTGCGCAAATCCAGGACCAAACCTTTGAGGTCCTCGCCTTTTTCTTCAAGCCCCTGACGAACATCTCTGGTGGTTTTTTCATTGAAGTTGGTAATGCGAACATAGAGATATCCGGGTTCCATAACCTCGGTTTTTACGCTCTGCATGGGGATGACATCCCGGGTCAATGTAATGCGCTCCGGCTTGGAAGCACCCTGGTGCAGGATGGTCAGCTCCACTTTCGACCCTTTGGGGCCTCGGATCTTGTGCACTGCATCCATGATAGTGATATCCTGTGTTGATTCCCCATCAATTTCCAGAATCATGTCTCCAGACTCCAGCCCAGCCTCAAAGGCAGGTGTGTCCTCCACAGGAGAAACCACAGTCAATCTACCATTTTGCATGGTTATTTCAATACCCACTCCGGTGAACTTTCCAGATGTCTCATCCTGCATATCCTGCAATGCTTCCTGGTCCAGGTACCCGGAGTGGGGATCAAGATTTTGCAACATGCCCTGGATGGCCCCCTCAACCAGGTCCTCCCGCTCCACATCATTTACATATGTCTTCTCAATGAGGTCCATGACTCGACTGAAATCTTTCAAGGGCTCATAACGCTCAGTCGCCGTGGTTGTTCCAGGGGTGACAGCCAGGGCCATGAGCATAAGCATGATTGCCAGGCTTCGGCTCCATCGCATAAACATCTCCAGTTTTGTTTCTGACACAAGAAATCACTACTTGATTTTGCAGTTCCAGGGGAACAGTTGTGCACACATACCAATTGCACACCCTAGCTCAAGCCCTTTCATATTACCTACTATACCCTAGATCGTTCATAAACCCAAGGCTCCGAAATCCGTTATGCCCAAGCCCGGGCTCCATACTGCCCGTGAGCCATCAGTCCCCTTGCCTGTGGGGAGTTACCTTTTCGCCAGCCAGCTCCGTGGATCAATGGGAGTTTGTTTTTGGCGCAGCTCAAAATACAGGCCCGGGCCTTTTGACTCCGGGTAATATCCGGCCTGTCCGATAACTTCCCCCATTTCCACTTCATGACCTGTTCGGACCCGGGTTTGAGATAAAAAGGCGTACAAGGAATAGTATTGCATCCCATGATAAATGATAACCACCTGCCCGAATCCACGCAACTTATCATTATAGGCCACTTGCCCCCAGGAGACGGCTTTTATGTCCGCACCCTGGTTTAAAGCAAATCCCATGCCTTTATTGAACTTTCCCTTGCCTGCACCGTAATCAATTATCAACTTTCCATTCGTGGGCCAGGGAAGATCCCCTTTGTGTACGCTGAAATCATGTTTGTTCGTGGTCTGTATTTGAGACTTCAGTTGATCTATTGACCTTTTCAGAGCACTGAGCTCTTGTTCAGCAGCTTGCCGTCTCTGGCGGACTGCATGAAGCTTATTGAGAAATTGCAACTTATTGCTTGCCAGCTCTTTGTGCATTCCCGCCAGCTCTTTGCTCTTTGCCTCCAAGCTGGATTGGGTGGTTTGCAGGCTCTGCATTTTTTCCTTAAGCTCACCTTTCACCTTCTGCAAGCTCTGGGCTTTGCCTCGAGCAGTTTCTGTTATCGTTGAGAGCCAAACTTTATGCCTGTCCGCTTCCGGCCAGGACTCAAGCACCCGCGACTTCAAATGATCGGACCGTATGGCCACCTCCCAAAGCCTGGGTAACAGCTTTTGCATTTCAGAGCGGATCTTCTGCTCCTGGCTGCGGAGCTCTGAAATCTGAGATTGCAATTTTTCCTGCTCAGAAGCCAGGCTTTTTTGTTCGGCCTGAAGTTTTTTTTCTTTTCCTTCCAGCTTATTTATTTTCTGTTCCAACGAGCTGAGATCCTCATGCAAGGAACGTTCCTTATCTGTCAAGGTGGCCAGATGAGTTTCTTTTTTTTCCTTGGCTTTTTGTTCTGACCAGAGTTTGCTTTGCAAGGATTCCAAATCCTGAGCAGAGCCTGGTGCCGGCCACAGACCCAAACCAATCATGCACAGCAGCCACAAACATATTCTTCGTGTTTGGCAACGTATCAATGAAGGTAAAAAGGTATTTACGCTTTGCACGCTGCACTCAGCAGGGCAGGAAGTAAGTTCTCGCTGGCCAAAATCATAAAACATAAGCCTGCAAAGGGCATTCTGTACATTTGGGAGATGATTTTTTACACCAATTCTTACCCACCCGAACCAGGAGGGCATGATATTCATTAAATAAGTCCGGGTCTAAAGGCAGATTGGCGGTAAAAAGCTCCTGCAGCTCGGCATAACCGACATCCTCGGGGACAAAGGCATGGCGATGCATAATCCTGGCTGTATAGGCATCTACAACAAAGACAGGGAACTTGAGGGCATAGAGCAAAATACTGTCTGCAGTCTCCTGTCCGATGCCTTTAACCGCCAGAAGTTTGGACCGCAACTCCTCTACAGGCTGCTGAGCCAGACAGGAAAAATCAAAGTCCGCCTCCAGACGCAAGAAGGTAAGCAAGGCCTTGATTCGAGCTGCCTTGACCCGAAAATAACCCGCTGGCCGGATGAGTGTGGCCAGTTCAGTCTCAGCTATCTCATCCAGACGCTCCGGACTCAGCACCCCCTGCTCTCGCAAGGCGTCAATCGCTTTGGAGGCATTGCTCCAATTTGTATTTTGGGTCAGCACAGCCCCGAGACAAACCTCAAAACTGCTTTGAGCCGGCCACCAGTGGCTGGGCCCCAGGGCCTGGGCCAAAGTCTGGAAGTATTCCATGAGCAACGGGGCGCGGTTCATACTGTTTGCTTTTCTCCGGACCCCAGCCACATAATTGAGGCCCATTCTCCGAGATGTTCAACTTGCGGACATCGCAGTCCCTGCAATGCATAGGCCTGACAGACAGAATCCACCTGGGATATGAGCACTCCGGACAGAATGAGCGTCCCGCCAGGAGCAACAAGACCGGCCAGATTTGGGGCCATGCGGATCAAGGGACCGGCCAGGATATTAGCCACCACCAAGGGATAGGTGTGCTTTGAATCCAGGCTGTTTGCATCTCCGCAAAAAAGATGCACATATCTGGTCACCTCATTGGCCCGCACGTTCTCCCGGGCATTGTCCATGGCTACCGGGTCATTGTCCATTGCCACGCAGAAAGCCCCCAAATGAGCAGCGGCAATAGCCAGAATGCCTGATCCGGTGCCCACATCCAGAATTGTCTCCCCTTTGGGCCACAGGCCTCGGCTTTTGACCTCAACCATTGCTCGCAGACAGAGATTGGTGGTCGGATGGTGCCCGGTTCCAAAAGCCATCTTGGGGTCAATGATCAACGGGATCAGCTCATTTTTCCGCTGCTCGTGGGCTTTCCATGGAGGGAGTATGCAAAAGGTCCCGGCCACTTCCACCGGCTGAAAGAAAAACTGCCATGCTGTCTGCCAGTCTTCATCTCTTTCCCTGCCTGTTTCAAGTTTGGCTTTGGGCCATCTCTGGCGGACCCTGCCTTGCAGCTGCTTTAATTGTTTATGTTCGTGGACGTGAATGCGCAGGATTGCCCCATTTTGTCTGGTCACCTCCTCCCATCCCCAGGGAACGAGTTCGGAGAGCAAACTCACGGCCGATTCCAGCTCCTGCTCGCAGACATGCCAACTCAATACATAGGACATGACCGACTCTGCCTGGCTTAATGGTTAAGGGACTTAAGAATCTGATCCAAAGCGTCTGCAAAAGCCCGCAGATCGTGTTCCTCTATGACCAAGGGCGGGAGGAGCCGCAAAACTGTATTTTGGGTCAGATTGCAGATAAACCCGCGATCCAGCAAGGCCTGCCATATTTCGGGCCCGGACTGGGTCAGCTCCACTCCGAGCATGAATCCCTGCCCGCGAACTTCCCGGATCTTATCTCTGTGACGTATCTTAACTTCCTGGAGGAGATCTTTGAACTCTTGGCCCAATGCCTGAGCCCGGGAGCAAATTCCGTCCCGGTCAATGATTTCCAAAACCTTTGCCCCTGCCGCGGCAATCAATGGACCACCGCCAAAGGTGGTGGCATGACTGCCGGCAGAAAAGCCCTGGCTGAGCTTTTCAGTGCACAGCATGGCCCCAATGGGCAATCCATTGCCCAGTCCCTTAGCCACAGTCATGATGTCCGGGCGAATACCTGTGTGCTGATGGGCCCACATCTGCCCTGTCCGGCCCATCCCGGTCTGCACCTCATCCAGGATCAAAAGAAGGTCATGACGGGCACAGAGCTCCTGCACCTGGAGCAGGTATTCAGCCGGTGCCGGACGCACCCCGCCCTCGCCCTGGATCACCTCCAGCATAACGGCGACAGTTTGCGGATTCACAGCTGCCTCCAGGGCCTGCGTGTCGGCAAAAGGGACAGTGACAAATCCTGACGGCAAGGGCGCAAAGCCTTTTTGAATCTTCTCTTGTCCAGTGGCGGCCAATGTAGCCAGAGTACGGCCGTGAAACGATCCTTGAACGGTAATTATCTCCCAGGCTTGTCTGCCTTGGATCTCCTGGGCAAAACGGCGGGCGAGCTTGATGGCCGCCTCATTGGCCTCAGCTCCGGAGTTGCAGAAAAAGACCCGCTCCAGCCCGCAGCTGTCCAGCAGTTTTTCAGCCAAATCCAGCTGGGGGGTTTGGTAAAAGAGATTGCTGAGATGAACGAGGCGTGCGGCCTGTTCGCAAATGGTCTGGGTCACCTCCGGGTGGCAGTGCCCGAGATTGCATACTGCAATGCCGGCCAAGAGATCCACATACTCCCGACCTTGAGCATCTTTGATCCGGGCTCCATGTCCCTGAACTATA
Organism: Desulfovermiculus sp.; assembly: GCA_041686195.1. GTDB lineage: Bacteria > Desulfobacterota > Desulfovibrionia > Desulfovibrionales > Desulfothermaceae > Desulfovermiculus. The sequence continues at coordinate 17,948 of JAWLEI010000009.1, read as the reverse complement.
TGCAGCGGATAACGGGTATAGGTGGGGCAAAGAAGCCTGTTTTCCCGCTCAGCAATCTCGGCCAGTAAAGACATAAAAGCAGTCCTCTCTTCGATAGGTGAGAATATGAATGGTCAGATTGATATTATTCTTGTTCCCGTGAACCCAGTGAAATGCCGCAATGCGGCCCAGTCGAAGACTGGATTATCAGGTAAACTGTGAACCTGGAACAGTGAACCCGCAAGGTCCCCAAATTGAGTGCAAAAAAAATGACAACAGGCCCCTCAAAGCAGTCCGCCCTTGCCGGAATACAAACCTGACAAGGGCGGGACAGAGTTCAGCTTTGCCTCCGGCAAATCTGAAATATTTTTTTGCCCCAAAGCGGGCAAAAAAAAGGAGAAGCTTGCCGGATTGATCAATGATGAAACTTTGCGATGTCCTTCTCCGTCATTGCCCGGCCTGGCACTCACTTGCAGGATGACTTTCTTTGCTTACCTGGAACATTGCACACTGCAAGTGAGTGCCGGGCAATCTAGGGTAAAGTCATTCTATCTGCTCTGAATTCTGGTCTCATCGGTATCCGGGACCTAAATCCAGACTGAAAATGTAAGAACTGGACCCCGGCCTACGCCGGGGCGACCCTGGATCTCAGTCCGGGGCAGGCGGAGAAAGCAAAGTCTAGTGTCATACGAGCCAGACTATGGCTCACTCTCGAAACCGCAAGAGCAAGAGGTCAATCCACTTGGGTTTCAAAAGGATTTCAGGCTGGGCATACTAGACTTCCGGACGGGGAAGTACTCCGGCCAGATCTGCAATTTCAGGCACCCGGTGCTCCCATTCAATGGCCATGAGATGGACCCCGGCTATGCCTTCCATCTCTTTGAACTCCTGAATTTGCTCCACAGCTATTCGAATACCTTCATCTTTTTGCTTCTTTTTCTCAACTCCGCGCAAACGCTTAATGACTTCCTCCGGGACATCCATGCCCGGGACCTTGGTTTGCATATATTTGGCCATACCCACACTTTTCATCGGGGTAACACCGGCCAGGATCGAGGTCTTTTCCGCAAGCCCCATATCCACGGCCTGCTTGGTCCATTCCCGCATGCGCTGCATATTGTAAATACACTGGGTCTGGATAAAATCAGCTCCGGCCTGAATTTTCTTGGCCAGGCGATGCACCCGCCAGGCATAGGGTTCGGCAAAGGGGTTGGCGGCAGCGCCGATAAACATCTGGGGCGGCCCGTCGATATCTGCTCCGCCCTGAAATTTTCCGCCATCACGCATTTTCTTGATCATAGCCAGAAGCTGGATGGAATCGATGTCAAAAACACCCTTGGCATGCGGATGATCGCCGAATTGCTGATGGTCCCCGGACAGACACAGCATGGTGTTGATTCCCAGGGCATTGGCTCCCAGGACATCGGCCTGCATAGCCAGCCGGTTCCTGTCTCTGCAGACCATCTGATAAACAGGCTCCAGGCCTTCTTCCTTGACAATCAGCGATGTAGCCCAGCTGGACATACGGACCATGCCAGTCTGGTTATCGGTGATATTCACTCCATCAACAATCCCTTTCAGATGGGAGGCTTTTTCCTTGACTGCCTGGGCATTGGTGCCCCGCGGTGGCCCAAGTTCCCCGGTAAAAGCAAAGTGACCTGCGCGCAAGACCTTTTCCAATCTACTCTGCGTCTTCATAGGCACAATCTCTTTGGATTAGACGTTTGAACACACAACCCAGCATAAAGCCACCAGGCACGTGAATTCCAAGTACTCAGCTGCATGCATGGGAGGAGACGCGCACGCGCCCCGGCTGGGTCTCATTTCTCGTATGCTGAAGAAGTTACAAGGTCAATAAGCTCATGGCCGGAATGAAGAAATTCAAGAAAGGTCCTGAGATGGAACTCCTGGCCTGCTGGGAGGTGCTCTGTTTCACCAGTCCCAAATTCTCAAAGCCCATTGGATCAAATGTTACCACCACAGACTCCTGCCCTCGATTCAAACAGTCGACACTGGCTTGAAAGGAGAGTTCCCGCATATCTCCGAGATACTCCCCGCATTCCCGATCCGGGAACTGCCTGGAGAGGAGTTGCAAAGAGCTCGCAGTAGTTGCGTTTCTACTCAAAGCCACGCCGGACTTGAAAAGCCTTTTCTTCAAGGAAAAGGTAACACGGGATTTGCGCAAGGTTGAGAGCAGAAGGGCATCCGCATCAGGCAGGGAGGTTTTCATCACCCTTTTTAACTCAGTTGGACAGTAGATTGTTTGCCGGTCAGCCTGCATTTCAATATACACATGGGTCAATTTTCCCCTGGCCCGTCCTAATTGCAATACATTGGCCACATAATAATTGTGGGCCACAACATCTGCAGCCAGATGACTCAAGTACCCATAGGCATAGGCCTGCAGGCGGGGATCAGAGACAGTGTGCACCATGCGCAAGCCGGCCTGCCAGCTGTGGCAATGGGTAGGCGTTAATCGCCGTCCTTTACCGACCATAATATCTGCACTCAAGCACCCATAGCGGAAGGCCTGGGAATAGGCGGCCAGGATCTCAGCCACAGAAGCGCTGAGCAAATGCAGATTGTTCAGAATCTGATTGCCCAGGGCCAGATGCATTCCCGGTCCCCAGGCCAAGGCGGATGCAGGGGCGAGTAACCCCAACCCCAAAAAGATCCCGAGCAGCAAAAAGACCTTCTTCCAGGTCTTTTGAGGTTTTCTAAAGCATATTGGAGCCAATTTTATAATCACCTCTTCAATATTGAATATGTTCATTTTTTTTATATTACTCTCATGCTCTGCCCCTGGCAAGGGCCAGGGGATGTGCCGATGTGCCTCGGTTGTAATCATTGGGCACATAGCAAAATTCAACAATAAACACAAGTCTCTGAACCAGAGCTCATTGGTTATCATTTTTATATTCAATGATATCAATGTGTCTACCCAGTTATGGTCACAGAGGGTCGGGTTACCCGCCAGGAATGAGTATACAAGTTAAAACGCCCCGGGCGCAGGAACCCAATCAAAGTCATGTTTGCTCGTTTGGCCAGGTGCACCCCTTGCTCAGTCGGAGCGGAGGCCCCGGCAACAACAGGGATTTTGGCCATTACCGCCTTGCCCACCATTTCAGAATTGAGCCGGGAGGACAGGACCAGAAGCACGCTCTCCTCCAGCTCTGTCCCCAAGACCCGGCCAATAATTTTGTCCAGGGCGTTGTGCCGGCCCACATCTTCGGCCAGGGCTAAAAGCCTTGGGCCTGCTGCAAACAAAGCTGCACAATGGGTGCCGCCGGTATCCCTAAAAAGCTTTTGTCCGGACTCCTGAGCCTCACGGGCCTGAAACAGGCGATCTATGGATATGGCCCGGCCGATCCGGACCTTGGGAATTTTTGCTTCTCCAGCGATCCAAGTGCCCTCGGTGTCTTGTTTTTTGTTTATAAGCCTTGACCGGGCATCAGGGGCCAGGGTTATCTCCAGGCGGGTCACTTCACCCTCAGCCTTGACCTGCATATTCTGAATATCTTCCCGGCAGGAAATAAGGCCTGCGCTGTGGCACCAGCCCAGGACCAGGTTTTCATCTTCACCAGGAAGGCGCAGCGTCCTGGCCAGGAAATGTCCGTGCCCCCAGATCTCCAAGAGCTCTTCCCTGATCACCTGGTCCTGCACTTCTCCGAGTTCTTCATTTTGATACCGCAGAATAGGCACAGTCTGCATTGTTTGTGAATTCAAGAGATCCCCTTCTCCTGGTTATTTATTCTGAACCTATTGAGCAGTTCCTGAGCTCACCTCGTATTTCATTTTGATTTCAGGCACAGACCTCCAGCATCCGCTCCAGGGCCAGCAGGGCATTCTGCTGCACCTCGTCGGAAACCGTAACAGTTTGAGCTTGATCAATATTTTCCAAATGCTCGGCCAGATTGTCAGCCGTGATCTTGGCCATATTGGAGCAAGCTGTCTCCAGAACCGGCCTGACTATCTTGTCTGGAGCGTATTCCCGGGCCAGACGCTGTACCAGATGAATTTCTGTACCTACATAAATCAAGGATCCCGGCTGGGCCTCCCGAACATAACGGATGATGCCCGAAGTAGACCCGCTGGCATCGGCCAGATCCACGACCTCGGGGAGGCACTCTGGATGAACGATGATCTTGGCCTCTGGATGGGCCTGCCGAATGTGCTCAATATGGCGGACCTTGATGATATTGTGCACAATACACAGTCCGGGCCAAAAGAAGAGACGGCCCTGTGTAGCCTCTGCCTTTGTTCGCAGATCCAGCATAACATGGTCCTTTTGCGGGATTCCAAGGGCCTTGGCCGTATTTCTGCCCAGATTCTTATCCGGCAAAAAGACCACCCCATCACCTTGATCCAGGGCCCAGGCCAACATTTGAGAGGCGTTGGCCGAAGTGCACACCGAGCCTCCGAACCGTCCGCACAGGGCCTTCACTGCAGCCGATGTATTCACATAAGCTAATGGAATAATTCGCCGTCCCTGGGAATTCAGTTCTTGCAGCTTTTTCTCTACCAACCAGGCCGGAGCCATATTTGAGAGAGGACAGCCGGCACTTGGGTTGGGAATGCTGACTTCCTGGCCTTTCGCAGCCAGAATAGCGGCCGACTCAGCCATAAAATAGACCCCGCACATGACAATGCGCCTAGCCTGCAAGATCGAAATCTTCTGGGCCAGTTCCAGGGAATCACCAAAATAATCGGCATGGACAACCACTTCGTCCTGCTGGTAATGATGGGCTAAGATGGCCAGTTCAGAGCCATACCTGGTTCGCATGGATTCAATCCGGGAAGCAGTCTTTTGAAGTGTCACGTATCTAACCCTCCTGTATTATTGAAACAAGAAATATTTAAATCCAAGAGAGTGCCGGCCCGTCCCTTTTAAGAGCCAGTGCCCGGCAGGAGGTCGCCATTGGTCAAAGACAGACCTCCTGGACGCAATGCCCAACCATTAACCTTACATTCTTGTGCGCTGCCTTCTTGACATCGGCTGCACTCTTAGACAGTTGTGTCTTATTTTGCAAGGAAGAAAAAGCCTGGAGAACAAAATGCCTTGGAAGCCCGAAACCCTGGTCCTGCACGGTGGACATAGGCCGGACAAAGAGACCGGAAGCCGCGCCGTGCCCATCTACCAGACCACCAGCTATGTCTTTGACAGCCCGGAACATGCGGCCTCGCTGTTTACCCCCCAAACCGGGAAAGGCGGGGACGACGCCTTGCTGGCCAGCTCCGAAAACCAGGGGCTTCCGGAAAATATCTACACCCGGATAACCAATCCCACCAATGCGGTTCTGGAGCAGCGCATGGCCTTATTGGAAGGAGGGGCCGGAGCCCTGGCTCTGAGCTCCGGAGCCTCGGCCGTGGCCTTTGCACTGATGACCATATGCCGGGCAGGAGATCATATTCTGTCTTCCAAAAGCCTGTATGGGGGCACCCATAACCTGTTGCAGCACACTCTGCCCCAGTATGGGATCCAGACCACCTTTGCCCGCTCCCTGGACCCGGAGTCCTTTGCTCGGGAAATCACGGAAAACACCAGGTGTCTGTTCGTAGAAACCCTGGGCAACCCCCGTTTGGACGTGCCGGATTTCGAGGCCCTGGCCGCCTTGGCACATGCTCATTTTATTCCTTTGATTGTGGACAATACCGCGGCCACGCCTTTTTTATGCCGGCCCATTGATTGGGGGGCGGATATCGTGGTCCATTCCCTGACCAAGTTCTGCGCCGGGCATGGCACCAGTATGGGCGGAGTAATCATAGATTCTGGACATTTTGACTGGTCATCATCTGACCGTTTCCCAATGCTTACAAAGCCGGATCCTGCCCTTCATAATCAGACCTGGACTGAAGTGGGCGGTGATCAGGCCTTTATCTTCCGGGCCAGAAACGTTCTGCTGCGCGATTTCGGTCCTTGCCAGTCACCCCTGAACAGTTTTCTTATCCTGCAAGGCCTGGAGACCCTGCCCTTGCGCATGGAAAGGCATTGCTCCAATGCCATGACAGTGGCCGCGCACCTGGAGAGCCATCCTCGGGTCGGCTGGGTGCTCTATCCGGGCTTGCCCCACCACTTAACCCATGACCAGGCCTCCAAATATCTCCGGCCTGGTTTTGGGGCCTTGGTGGGCTTTGGCCTCCCGGGCGGGCTGGAAGCTGGCAAGGAATTCATTCGCAATCTGAAGCTCTTCAGCCACTTGGCCAATATTGGCGATGCCAAGAGCCTGGCCATCCATCCCGGATCGACCACCCATTCCCAGCTCAGCCCAGAAGATCAGTCAGCCCTAGGCTTGTCCCCGGACTTTATCCGCCTGTCCATCGGACTGGAGCATAGAGAGGATATTATCAACGATCTCGATCAGGCCCTGGCCAAAAGCTCCGGGTAAAAAAAGAAGCATGACGGTTGAGGACTTTCTTCGTGCTCGTACGAAACTCAAAGTGTTCAGTTGTCAGCTTTGCCTCCGGCAAATCTGACATTTTTTTGCCCCAAAGCGGGCAAAAAAAGAAATTTGCCGGATTGATCATGAATGAAACTGAGTGCTTAACCCCTCTGTCATTGCCCGGCCCGGATCATGCGAGTACACCGAGATCAGACTCGCCGGGCAATTCTAGGATAAAGCCGCTCTATCTGCTCTGGATTCCCGCATGCGCGAGAATGACGAACCAAAGTTGGATCTTGTTTCATACGAGAAAAATCAATGGAGTACGAGAAAGACTCCTGTTCTTAACTCGCATGAAACTGATTTCATCCTGAAGAGGGCCTGCCCTTGGGGGCAAGGGCGGCCTACTACTGACGAGCCAGGTTTTTCCAGTAGGGCGGGCTTGACCCCAAGCCCTGCCCCTCTTAGACAACAGATTCATCCTCGATCAAACTGGCCGTCTGCGGCGAAAGGCGGGCCTGAAACCTGACACCTCTAAACCTGACAGGATAAGCTTGACTCAAAATTCGACCCCAAACCACGACCCCCGATCGAGAGACCAATTCATGCAGTCCACGGTTGGACCTGTGCGCAGGCAATATTTTCACTTCGCCCATCCACCTCAGGAGATGGAATTGGAATGCGGCCGCAGCCTCGGTCCGCTGACTTTGGCCTATGAGACATACGGCCGGCTGAACAGGGAGCGCTCCAATGCCGTGCTGGTTCTCCACGCCCTGACCGGGGACGCCCACGCCGCAGGCAATGCTTGCGATCAAAGCGATGCCCCGGGCTGGTGGGAAGTGATGATCGGCCCAGGCAAGGGCATAGACACCAACCGGTATTTCGTCATCTGCTCCAATGTCCTGGGTGGATGCATGGGCTCCACTGGCCCTGCATCCACAGATCCCCGCACTGGCCGGCCCTATGCCCTGAACTTCCCCATGGTTACCATCGGGGACATGGTTCGGGCTCAGAAAAAACTCATCGACCATTTGGGCATCCCCAGACTCCTGGCCGTTATCGGTGGCTCCATGGGCGGTATGCAGGTTCTGGAGTGGGCAGTACGCTATCCGGACCGGGTGGTATCCGCTGTGCCCATTGCCACCACCACCCGTCATTCAGCCATGGCCATTGCCTTTAATGAAGTGGCCAGGCAGGCCATTATGAAGGACCCCAACTGGAACCAGGGCGACTATTACGGCCGCGAACATCCAGGCCACGGACAGGCAGTGGCCAGGATGATCGGCCACGTCACCTACCTCTCTGAACAAGCCCTGCGCAAGAAGTTCGATCGCAGGCTGCAGGACAGAGGGGCCTTTTCCTATGATTTTGACTCCGATTTCCAGGTCGGCAGTTACCTGCAGTATCAGGGCGAAAAGTTCGTGCATCGCTTTGATGCCAACTCACTGCTTTATTTGACCAAAGCTGCTGATTACTTCGACCTGGCCGAATATTACGGCCGCGGCTCCCTGGCCAAGGCCTTTTCCAGTGCCCAAGCCAATTTTCTGGTCATCTCCTTTTCCTCGGATTGGCTTTATCCAACGGCCCAGTCAAAATCCATGGTCCAGGCCATGAAGAAAAACAACCTCCAGGTCAGTTTTTGCGAAATCGAATTCGATTACGGGCATGACTCCTTTCTGGTTCCCAATCCTCCCTTGTCCCAGCTTGTTTCCGGGTTTCTGGACAAGGAATTGCGAAATGTTACTCCGTATCATTACTGCCTGTGAATGATGGGCCGAACAAGGCACCATGCCTTAAATAACTAAAAAAGATAAATTCAAAACAAAGAACGTTTGGGTTCAACGTTCCAAGTTCACGTCCATTAATCCGGCAAGCTCTTTTCTTGCCCGCTTTGGGACAAAAAATATTTCAGATTTGCCGGAGGTCCCGCCAACGGCGGGACTGAAAAAGGACCACCCAATATGCGCTTTGATCTCCAGACCATTGCCTCCTGGATTACTCCCCGCAGCCGGGTCCTGGACCTGGGCTGCGGAGCCGGGGAGCTCCTCAAGTACTTGCAGGAAAATAAGGATGTAACCGGCACCGGCATTGAGATCGATGCCGAAAAGGCCAGTCAGGGCATCATTGCCGGAGTTAATGTCATCCATGGTGACATCCACGAGGAAATCCAGGACTACCAGGACCAAACCTTTGATTATGTCATACTCAGCCAGACCCTGCAGCAGGTGTTCAGGCCGGCCCTTCTCATGCACGAGATGCTCCGGGTGGGGCACAAAGGCATCGTCAGCTTTCCCAACTACAGCCACTATAAGAACCGGCTCTTCTTTTTCCTTCGCGGCCGGGCTCCCATGTCCAAAGAGCTGCCCTATGCCTGGTTCGATACTCCAAACATCCGGGTCGTCCCCATCAAGGATTTCCGCCATTTCTGCTCGGTCTTCGGCTTTGAGATCCTCAAGGAAACAGCAATCAGCACCTACTACCATGAGGAGTACGGGCGTAAAGTCCGCTTTCTGCCCAATCTCCTGGCCACCTACGGCATATATCTGTTGACCAGAAAAGACCCGGCATAGCTCTGTCTAGACGTGATTACGCAGCTTAAGCTCCAAGGGATGGGGATTTAAGTAATACTGGGTGTTCAAATAGGGCTGATCGTATTTGCGCACATAGTGATTGATCAAGGTGACGGGCACAATGAGCGGAAGATTGCCAGCCTTGTACTCATCAATGACCTCCAAAAGCTCCTGCTTCTCATCCTTGGTCAAATCCTTTTTAAAGTATCCCATGAGATGGTGCAGGACGTTGACATTCTTCTTGGTCGTAGTGTGAAGTCTCAGGGCGTAATGCAGCTTGTGCAGGTAGGTGGAGAAAAGCTCATCCACAGGCATCTGTTTGCCTTGGGCCACCAGCTTGCCGAGTTCCCTGTAGGTAGGCACATGATGGGCCATAATGAGCAGCTTATGCCGGGAGTGAAAATCAACCAGCCCGCCCAGGGTCTTGTTCCCGCGCACCAACTCCCGCCAGCGTTGAAAGACAAAGATACGGGTGATAAAGTTCTCCCGCAGGACCGGATCATGCAGCCGCCCGTCATCCTCCACCGGCAGGTCTGGAAACCGGTCCATGAACATCCTGGCCCAAAGACCCACTCCCTTGTTTACCGGCATGCCGTTGTCCTGATATACCTTGATCCGCTCCATGCCGCTGGAAGGTGAGCGGCTCTTAAAGATATACCCGCACAGCTCCAGGCCTTCCAGATCGTCCAGCCGCCTGCGGCCCCAATTCTGCATTTGCTCGGTATAATCCTGGTTGGTCTTCTGGGTCACCAGACGGGGACTCTCAGGATCCCCCACCAGGCGCAGGGCCTCTCTGGGGATGCTCATCCCGCACTCCACCTCCGGGCAGACCGGCACAAACTGAACGTATCTGCCCAAGGTGTCCCGGATGAAGCGGTCCAGCTTATGTCCTCCGTCGTAGCGCACCTCCTCGCCCAGAAGGCAGGTGCTGATCCCCAGGGTAATCTTATTCTCCATGCCCGGCTCCTGTATAAATAATTTCAATATCCTTCTTCACCTCGCATCCCTCTGTCCTCTGATCTCTCGTATGAAACAAGATCCAACTTTGGTTCGTCATTCTCGCGCATGCGGGAATCCAGAGCAGATAGAGCGGCTTTATCCTAGATTGCCCGGCACTCACTTGCTGGACATAGTTTTGTTCATTACCGGCATATTGCTTTCTGCAAGTGAGTGCCGGGCCGGCAATGACAGAGGGGTTAAGACCTCAGTTTTATACATGATCTATCAGGCAAATTCCTTTTTGCCCGCTTTGGGGCAAAAAACATTTCAGACTTGCCGGAGGCAAGGCTGAACTCTCTCACCTGGCCACCCACACCCCAAACCTGGCCGATGACTTATATCCCACCCCCACCGCACCTTTGTGCATATACAGGCCAAAGGCCCAGTCCGGCTCAAAACCGCTGGAAGTGGACGACCACAGCACCTCTGGCGTGCCGGTAAAAATATGTTCCTTTGGCAGGGCCGGAGAGGCCTGGGAGGCATCCACCAGGGATTCCAATTCATTGATATTTGGCAGGTGCCAGTCCCTCCCGGTCGTCTCCCGGAGATCGAAGACTGACTGCAAAGCCTCCGCCCAAGTCACCAGACCAGGCTCCTGGCTGACAATTTCCCGCCAGGCAAGCCCGGTCAAATGATCGACAATATTTTCTCCATCCTGGACAAAACGGGGCTCGGGCCAGGCAACGCCTTTTTGCAGTTCTGCGTCCTGTCCGGTTCCCAGGCATTCGATGCCAGCGCCTTGGGAGTCAAAACATTCATTTTGCCCTGTGCGAGGGATAACTGTACTTTCTCCCCGCACCGGCCAGACCATGGAAATCTGATCCTTGCGGTTCCAGAACATGCGCCCCCCGGCCAGGTGCACGGCCCAGGCATAGGCTGGATACATGGCCGATGAGGTCGAGGTCCAGTACCAGGTCTGCTGCACATGGGTGAAGGGATGATCCCCTGGCAGGGCCGGACGACTGCGGCCATGACTTATAAGGCTGCGCAGCTCCCGCCGGTTGGGCAGACGCCAGTCGCTAAGGCCCTGAAATTCTGTCCGGTTGAGCTCCCGAACGTGCTCCAGGGCTTCCTCCCAGCGCAGGGCATACTCAAAGCTTACTCCTTTCTTGGGCCATACCAAGCCGGTCAATTGGTCATGGACCATCCCCGGGGCAAGCTCTGCAAACCGCGGGCTCGGCCCCTTGCGCCCGATTCCCAGCTCTCCGTCCTGCCCGCTGCCTGCACAGGCAATCTCCTGTCCCTGGGAATCAAAACATCTCTTTTGATCAGTTGATAACACGTAGGTAATTGACATAGATCTTAGTAGTTCAGTTGGTAACAAAAAAATAAACACCCCAGGACCTGGGGTGTTTATTTTTTTGTGGGTTGAAAAAACCGAAGCCGCAAAGCGTTGCTGACCACGGAGACCGAGCTCATAGCCATTGCCGCAGCCGCAATCATGGGGTTTAAAGTCGGTCCGCCAAAGATATGCAGTACACCGGCGGCGATGGGGATGCCCAAGCTGTTGTAGAAAAAGGCCCAGAACAGGTTCTGCTTGATGTTTCGCACTGTAGCACGGCTCAAGGATATGGCCGTGCTCACCCCGGACAGGTCCTCGCCCATGAGGACGATATCCCCGCTCTCAATGGCCACATCGATGCCTGACCCCATGGCCAGGCCCAGATCGGCTTGGGCCAGGGCCGGGGCGTCGTTGATCCCGTCTCCGACCATGGCTACCTGCAGACCCTGGTCTTGCAGTTTTTTTATCTCCTGGGCCTTGCCTTCCGGCAGGACCCCGGCGATCACCCGGTCGATTCCGGCCTGAGCTGCGATCACCCGGGCCGTTCGTTCCGTATCTCCGGTGAGCATGATCACCTGCAGGCCCATGTCCTGGAGTTTGCGGACCACAGCCGGGGCATCTTCCTTGAGTTGGTCGGCTACAGCCAGGACAGCTGCAATCTGTCCGTCCACCCCAGCCAGGATAACGGTCTTTCCCGATTGGGACAGGTTCTCCATCTGACTGCCGAGCTCCTCTGAGTCCAGGCCATCTATTCCCTGGTCCTTCAAGAAATTCTTGCTCCCAAGAAGGATGCTCCGTCCGTTGACCCGGGCCCGAACCCCCTGACCGGACACGGCCTCAAAGTCCTCTGCCTGGGGCCGTGAAGCAGCCGCTTCGTCTTGTAGCCCCCTGACCACAGCTTGGGCCACCGGATGCTCCGAGTCCTCTTCCACTGCTTTGATCAGAGCTGCAAGATCCTGCCTGTCCACCGGACTGCCCTTCAGGGGTATGAAATCAGTCAGTTCAGGGCGCCCCCGGGTCAAGGTCCCGGTTTTGTCCAAGACCACGGCCTGGATGTTGCGGGCCATTTCCAGGGCCTGCCCGCTTTTGATCAAGGTCCCCAATTGCGCCCCGCGTCCAGTGCCGACCATAATGGCCGTGGGCGTAGCCAAGCCCAGAGCGCAGGGACAGGCAATGACCATGACCGCCACAAAGATACGCAGGGCAAAGGAGAACTCCGCCCCGCCGATCAGGCCCCAGCCCAGGCCGGAGAGCACAGCGATAACAATGACGGTGGGCACGAAATACAGACTGACCCGGTCAGCCAGATTGGCAATGGGGGCCTTGGATCCCTGGGCCTCCTGGACCAGGGCAATGATCCTGGCCAAGGTGGTCTCCTGGCCCACCTTTTCTGTGCGCATGCGCAATGAGCCTTGCACATTCACCGTTCCTGTGATCAGGGTCTCGCCTGGGCCTTTGCCCTTGGGAATGGGCTCACCGGTGAGCATGGATTCATCCACACTGGAACGGCCGTCTTCAATCCGTCCATCCACAGGGATCCTCTCTCCTGGGCGGATGAGAAGCAGGTCCCCGGGCTGGATGGAACCCACCGGCACAGTGACCAGCTCCTCTCCCTGAATCCGGGTCGCCGTCTCCGGCCTGAGCTGCATGAGTTCCTTGATAGCCGCGGAAGTCCTGGCCTTGGATCGGTTCTCCAGGTACCGGCCAAGAGTGATCAGAGTGAGGATGATGGCTGCAGACTCAAAATACAGGTCATGGGCCTTGGCTGCTGGATTGTGACCCAGGAGAATCTCCCCCAGGTTCCAGACCGAATAGACAAAGGCCGCACTGGTGCCCACGGCAATCAGCGAATCCATGTTCGGCCCGCCCCGGGCCAGGCTGGGAAAACCCTGGACATAGAATTCCCGGTTTATATACATGATGGGTACAGTGAGCAGGAACTGAACCAGGGCATGACTCAGGGGGGCTGTGGGCGCAGCCAGAAAAGAGGGGATGGGCAGTCCGAGCATCCCCCCCATGGACAGCAAAAACAGGGGAATGGCCAGGGCCAGAGAAATAATGAGCCGGCTTTTCAGCTTGTCCAGCCTCTGCTGCATTTCTCGTTCCTGACCAGCTGAGGATTCGCGGTCTTCCCGGGCCACGGAGGCTTTATATCCGGCAGCCTCAACTGCAGCTATGAGGTCTGCGCTTTGGACCTGCTGTGGATCGAAGCTGACCCGGGCCTTTTCTGTGGCCAGATTGACCGAGGCCTGGTGCACTCCGGACATCCGGCTCAAGGCCTTTTCTACCCGGGCCGAACAGGCGGCACAGGTCATGCCCTGGATATCCAGCTCTACCTCCGAACCGGTGCTCACTCCTTCAGCTTCGTATCCGGCCTTGTGCACAGCGGCCTTGATTTCTTCCGGACTGACTTTATCCGGGTCCCAACTCACCTGCATGCTTTCTGTAGCCAGGTTTACCTGGGCCGAATGCACCCCGTCCATCCAGGAGACCACCCGTTCCACCCTGGCCGAGCACGCCGCACAGGTCATGCCTTTGATGGCAAAACGCTGGGTACGCACATTGCCATCCTGCCCCTGATCCAATCCCTGTTCACTCATAAATCACATCCCTTATATTGATGTGTTTTGTCATTCTGAACGAGTCTTCGAGTGAAGAATCTCTCTTTGGATGGGTTATGACTCTTTTCTTGCTGAACACTCTTATGTCTAGACTTACCCCTAAGATGGCTCTGGCTTTTCCGGGTAGGGGCTGGCCCTCTCCGAGGCCCAGCCTCTTTGATCAACGCAATCCCGGCCCTCGGAGAGGCCCGGGCTACTGGGCCCAGCCCTCTTCATACCCAGTTTCATAATTGATCCACCCGGCAAACCTGACAACACAGCTTCGATCCTCACCCTTCAACCTTATATCCGGCCTCTTTGACCGCCTTCTTCACTTCTTCCATATCCACAGGCTTGGTCTCTTCAAAGCTGGCCTCGCCCTTGGACAGACTGACTTTCACGTTCTCCACGCCTTCAAGGCCGGACAGGGCCTGGGTCACGGCTTGAACACAATGCTGACAGGTCATTCCTTTTACTTTGATCGTAGCCATAATGATCCTCCTGAGTTTCTTTTCAAAGTTATTCTTTAAGGATGCAAAATTTTAGGTTCACGGTTCACGCTTTGAAATTTACCAAATACAAGATCAAAATGATACATGAAGATATGTCACCCCACAGTCTTTAATCCTCTCAGCCTCCCCATCCCTTAGTCTCCCCGTCTTCCTCAGTCACCTCAATATACGCAGGGAATTGCCCACAGCCAACAGGGCCACCCCCACATCGGCAAACACTGCAGCCCACATGCTGGCCAGCCCCAAAGCCCCCAGACTCATGACCACACCCTTGACCCCCAGGGCCAGGCCGATGTTCTGCCAGACAATGGACCGGGTACGGGCGGCCAGGGATACGGCCTGGACCAGCTTGCCTGGATCATCCTCCATGAGGACCACATCCGCGGCCTCAATGGCTGCATCCGAACCAAGCCCGCCCATGGCCACTCCGATATCGCTTCTGGCCAGGACCGGTGCATCATTGATCCCGTCGCCGACAAAGGCTGTGTACCCCTGTCCCGTGTTTCTGGACATGATAAGTTCCAGCTTGGCTACCTTGTCCTGAGGTAAAAGACCAGCCTCCACTCCGTCCAGGTTGAGAGAGCTGCCTATCTCCGCTGCCGCCTCCTGGCTGTCTCCGGTGAGCATGTACTGGGCTCTTACTCCCAGCCGCCGCAATCCGGCCACAGCTTCTTGGGACTGATAACGGAGCTCATCCTGGACCACAATCCGGCCGGCTGGCTTTTTGTCCACAGACACCCACACCCCGCCACTGGTGATGTTCCGGTCGAGCCTGGCCACTCCCTGAGATCGCAAAAAATCTTCAGTGCCCACCAGCACTTCCCGGCCGCTGACCAGGGTCTGCACCCCCTGCCCGGAAAACTCCCGAACCTCAACTCCACTGTCCTTTCCGTCGCTACTCTCAGACCTCAGACTTCTGCCTAATTCGAAATTCCCATCATCCCAGTATCTCTCTCCCCTTGTTTTCTCAGTATTCTGACCTCTGACTTCTGATCTCTGACTTCTGTCCTCAGTCTTCTGATCTCTGACCGCCGCCTCTCGCACAATGGCCCGGGCGATGGGGTGTGACGAATGCTGTTCCGCGGCTGCAGCCAGGGTCAGAACATCCTCCCGGGAAAAACCTTGTTCTGGATACACGCCTTGCACTGCAAACCGCCCCTGGGTCAGGGTGCCGGTCTTGTCCCAGACCACGGCCCGCAACCGGTTCAAGGCTTCCAGAAAATTGGCCCCCTTGATCAGAATACCCTGCCTGGAGCAGGCCCCAAGGCCGGCAAAAAAGGCCAAAGGAATGGAAATGACCAAAGCACAGGGACAGGATATGACCAGAAATACCAGACCCCGATATACCCAGTCTGCAAGCTGGGGCTGAACGGCAAACTGGTTTTCCAGCCCGGGAAGACGGGCGGCCAGCACCGGACCAAAGGCGATCATTGCGGCCAGTCCCACGACGACGGGCGTGTAGACCCTGGCCACCCGGGTCATGAACTGTTCTGTAGGAGCCTTGCGCTGGGCAGCGTTTTGGACCAGATCCAGGATCACAGACACAGTAGACTGGGCCAGGGGCTTGTCCACCCGCACTGTGAGCACCCCGGAGAGATTGACCATCCCGGAGAGGATGGAGTCTCCAGGCGCAAGCCTCCGGGGCCTGGATTCCCCGGTCAGGGCCGAGGTGTCGGCCTGGCTTTGACCGCTTTGTACTGTCCCGTCCAGGGGAACCCGTTCGCCTGGATTGACCTGGATGACCTGCCCCACCTGGACCTGGGCCGGATCAAGGACAAAGACCTGATCCTTGTCAACCACCCTGGCTGTGTCCGGCCTGAGCTCCAGCAAGGCAGCCACGGATTGCCTGGAACTTCGCACCGCCCTGTCCTGAAAAAGCTCACCGGTCCGGTAGAAGAGCATCACGGCCACGGCCTCGGCATAGGCTCCGATGGCCAATGCCCCAATTGTGGCCAGGCTCATGAGCACGAACTCATCCATAAGGCCCTGGGTGAACAGACTGCGCACTCCCATGGCCAGGACATTCCAGCCTACCAGAAAGTAGGCGATAAAATACAAGCCTATATCCAGCCAGGCCAAGTCCGTGGATATAATAAGGTGTTCAACCACAAGCCCGGCCAGAAAGAAAACAGCCCCGGGCAGGAGCTTGAGCAATTCACGGCCGAGTCCATACTCAGCCGGCCCGGAAGCAGGGCTGCTGCACCCCCTTTCGCACCCGCATCCACTGGGAGCGCAGTGCACATCGTCTAATTGGTATGTCTCAGTCATTATATGTCTATCTCGAGTTGAAAGTTTTCACGAGCCGGGATCTCTTATAAAACCCTCTTTTGGTATGCATTCCATTATTCTTCCTCTTTCTGACCTCCGACGTCTGATCTTTGACATCTGGTTATTCATTCCCGCACATGTTCCATGGCCTGCTCAAAGAGCTTCTGGACATGGGCGTCAGCCAAACGGTAAAATACATTTTTTCCTTCCCTGCGGAAGGTGACCAGTTTGGAAGCACGCAGCACTCGAAGCTGATGCGATACAGCCGAGGAGGACATATTCAGGATTTCGGTCAAATCGCAGACGCACAGCTCAGCCTTGGACAGGGCAAACAGGATGTGCACCCTGGTTCGATCGCTCAAGGCTTTGAACAGGTCGGCCAGATCACCCAGCACCCTATATCCGGGCATTTCCCGGAGTACCTGCTCCAGGCTTTCCGGGTGCACCATTCGTTCCTGGCAGACATCGTAAGGGTCCTGTTTGGACATGGACTCACACTCCGTACAAACATTACAAACATTCGTTCATTTGAACACTTGTTCATATTAAGACTGGATCTTATACCCGTCAAGGGAGAAAATATACCCTGAACCGTACGATTGGAGGTTTTTTCATGGCCACAGGCACCTGGAAGGAAGTCACAATTCACAACCCCGGAGGGTTGCGCCTGGCTGCCCTCTGCCTTCGCTGTCAGCCGGATTCTAGGGGCTGGGTGGTTGTCTGCCACGGTTTCACCGGCAGCAAGGAAGGCGGAGGAAAGGCCAGGGCCATGGCTGATGCTTTGGCCGCTCAAACCGGTTTTTCATTTCTCCTTTTCGACTTCGCCGGCAACGGCCAAAGCGAAGGGCAATTCGAAGACCTGACCTTGACCAGCCAGATCCAGGATCTCAGTGCGGTGATCGACTGGTGCCAAGAACAGGACCAGGCTCCGGTGGTGACCATGGGCCGCAGTTTCGGGGGAAGCACGGTCCTGGCTCAGGCCGCCCAGGACAGCAGGGTTGTCGCTGTCTGCACCTGGGCGGCTCCAGTTCATCTCAAGGATCTTTTTTCCGAGGTCATCCTTTCTCAAACAGACGACGGCCGGGTGATCTTGGCAGATGAAAATGGGACCGTGCATCTGAAAAAAGAGTTTGCCCAGGATCTGGCCAGGCACGACCTGCTCCAGGCAGCTGCCGATATCAGCCCCCGCCCTCTTCTGATTATCCACGGTGAAAACGACGATGTAGTCTCTGTCAAAGAGGCTGAGGAGCTCTACGCAGCAGCTGGAGAAAGCAAGGCGCTGCAAATTATTCCCCAGGCCGATCACCAGTTCAGCGCTACAGCAAAACAGGTCTGGGAGATCGTGGGCAGGTGGCTGA
>JAWLEI010000008.1:0-58986 GCA_041686195.1 Desulfovermiculus sp. | reverse complement strand
TCCAGGCTTGGGGAAGCCCTGGGGGCCAATGCCCAGACGTTTATGGGCCTTTCCGGACTGGGGGATCTGGTCCTGACCTGTACCGGTGATTTGAGCCGAAACCGGCAGGTGGGCCTTCGTATCGGGCGGGGAGAATCATTGGAGTCCATTGTCCAAAGCATGAATGCCGTGGCTGAAGGAGTAAAAACAACTCAAGCGGTCCACGAATTGGGTCGCAAGGCAGGAGTTGAGCTGCCCATCACTGACCAGGTGTATGATATGTTGTATGCGAACAAAGATCCGAAACACGCAGTGCACGAACTCATGACCCGGACCTTGAAGGAGGAGTAAAGGCCAGAGAACAGATGCTGCAAGGATCAAAGGATCATCCTTGATCAATCCGGCAAACTTCTTCTTTTTTTGCCCGCTTTGGGGCAAAAATATGTTAGATTTGCCGGAGGCAAAGCTGACAGGTAACATGCTTAAAGGTTTTACTTTCTTCTTCTTGACAAAAAAAAGTATTCAACGTACAATAACTCGAATTTTAAAGAATATCAGTATGTTAGCGGGTCTGCTTTAGACAGGTTGGGCGTCACCTTCCTTCTGAAGAGTCTTCAATCGTCCATGACAGGGAGGATCATATGGAAAAGAAGGAAAAGAAGGCTGCGGTGGAAAAGAAAGAAAAGAAAGCTGCAGAATCCAAAGCATCGGGCATCACCCCGAAAGATGAGACTATCTGTAAGGCTACTGAACAGATGCTGGAAAAGGCCAAGCGGGACGGTGTGGAGACTGCTTTTGACCGGGCCGCGAGCATGAAAGCCTGCCCGATCGGAGCTGATTCCGCCTGCTGCAAACACTGCTCCATGGGTCCGTGCCGGCTTAATGCCAAGGATCCCTATGGAAAAGTCGGCGTGTGTGGAGCGACCATTGATACCATCCAGGCCCGTAACTTTGCCCGTATGGTGGCCTCCGGGGCTGCGGCCCACACCGATCACGGCATGGGCATGCTCGATGTGTTCCGGGAAGTGGTCAACGGGGATATCAAGGACTACAAGATCAAGGACACGGTCAAGCTGGAGCAGGTGGCCCAGTCTGTGGGTATTAAAACCGCTGACAGGTCCGTGGAAGACATTGCCAAGGAACTGTATGAGGAACTGGAGCGGACCTATACTCAGGTTGAAGGCGAAGTTCCATTTGTCTCCAGGGTTCCGGAAAAGACCCTGGAGACCTGGCGCAAATTGGGGATCGTGCCCAGGGGCGCTATGCGGGAGATCATGGAGATCATGCACCGGACCCACATGGGTGTGGACCAGCATTATGAAAACATCACCAAGCAGTGCAGCCGCACGGCCCTGTCCGACGGCTGGGGCGGATCCATGGTGGCTACCGAAATATCGGACATCCTGTTCGGAACTCCGACACCGGTCCAGGCCGATGTGAACATGGGCTGCCTGAAAGAAGACTATGTCAATGTCATCGTGCACGGGCATGAGCCGAATATGTTCGAGTCCATGCTGGCTTCAGTCAATGACCCGGCCCTGATCGAAGCGGCCAGGGAAGCTGGGGCCAAGGGCATCAATCTGGTGGGCATGTGCTGCTCTGGAGCGGAAATGCTTTCCAGGCACGGGGTGCCTCATGCCGGGAACTTTATGTCCACCGAGGCCATATTGATTACCGGAGCGGTGGACGCCATGGCCGTGGACGTGCAGTGCATCAAGCAGGGCCTGGCTCCGGTAGCCAAGTGCTACAACTCCTATCTGTTCACCACCAACCCCCGTTGCCATATTGAAGGCGCGGAACATATTGAATTTGTGGAGCACGAGCCCAAGAAGTGCACCGACGAAGTGGTGGTTAAGGCCATCGCCAGGTATAAAAACCGGACAGCCAAGGTGGAGATCCCCAACATCTCCAATGCCGGGATTCACGGATTTTCCCACGAGTACATCCAGTATATGCTGGGTGGAAGCTTCAGGGGCTCCTACAAGCCTTTAAACGACAACATCATCAACGGCCGCATCCGGGGCATCGCCGGGGTGGTCGGGTGCACCAACCCCAGGGTCAAGCACGATTGGGTGCATGTGGAACTGGTCAAGGAACTCATCAAGAACGATGTCCTGGTCCTGCAGACCGGGTGTTCCCAGATATCCCTGGCCAAGGCCGGACTCCTGACCCCGGAAGCCGCCCATCTGGCCGGCGACGGGCTCAAGGAAGTGTGCGAAACTGTGGGTTGCCCTCCTGTTCTGGGGCTTGGATCCTGCGTGGACAACAGCCGGATCCTGATCGCTGCTTCGGCCGTGGTCAAGGAAGGCGGACTGGGCGAGAGTATCGCCGATCTGCCCGCAGCCGGCGCCGCTCCGGAATGGATGAGCGAAAAAGCCATCAGCATCGGGCAGTACTTTGTGGCCTCCGGGGTGTACACCATTTTTGGGGCCACCTTCCCGATCACAGACAACACCAAGTTCAAGGACCTGTTGTTCAGCGGCCTGGAGGAACAAGGCCTGGGCAAGTGGGACTTTGCTGTTGACCCCTATGATATGGCTAAGAAAATGCTGGCCCACATCGACAAGAAGCGCAAGGCCCTGGGCCTGGATAAGGCCAGGGAGAGGGTGCTCTTCGATATGGCTGCCAGACGGGAGATGGTTGCCTAAATTTTAGCCGGAAGCCGGCTAAAACTTACTTGAGAGAGAAATTCCTCCTTTGGGGAATGGCTGAAAAGCACCACTCTGGATCTGAAAATCAACAATTATAAAAAAGGGCTCCGTTGAGGAGCCCTTTTTTTATAATGCCCTTGAGAGGTATGCGGTGACAATGGACAATGAAATGATCAAGGCCAAGATTCTTCTTGAATCCCTGCCCTACATCCGCGAATTTTATGGACAGACATTGGTCATCAAGTATGGGGGACATGCCATGCAGGATGAACAATTACAGAAGCAATTCGCCTTGAATGTGGTCTTGCTCAAGTATATTGGCGTCAATCCGGTCATTGTGCACGGCGGAGGTCCGCAGATTGGACACATGCTTTCCCAGCTGGGGATCAGCAGTGAGTTCAAGCAGGGACTGCGGGTTACGGATCAGGCCACTATGGATGTGGTGGAGATGGTCCTGGTCGGTCGGGTAAACAAAAACATCGTCAATCTGATCAACCAAAACGGGGGGTCAGCAGTCGGGCTGTCCGGGAAGGATGGGGGCTTGATTCAGGCCCGCAAGATGGAGATGGTCATCTCCAAAAAGGATGCTCCGCCGGAGATCATCGATCTGGGCCGGGTAGGCGAGGTGGTCCGCATCCGGACTGAAGTGATCAAGGCCCTGGACCGGGACAGGTTTATACCAATCATTGCCCCGGTCGGCGTGGATGAAGCCGGAGAGACCTACAATATAAATGCCGATTTTGTGGCTGGAGCCATGGCCGTGGCTCTGGGGGCCAAGCGATTGATTCTGCTCACTGACGTGGCTGGAGTTCTGGCCACCAGCGGGGATCTGTTCTCAACTTTGACTAGGCGGGAAGTGCTGGAGGCCATAGACAACAGTACCGTCCGCGGAGGAATGATACCCAAGCTCAAGTGCTGTCTGCAGGCTGTAGAAGGAGGAGTGGAAAAGGCCCACATCATTGACGGTCGGCAGGAGAACTCTCTTTTGTTGGAGCTGTTTACCCAGGCCGGGATCGGGACTGAGATTGTGAACTGATTTCCCATAAGGAAATCTGCATGTTCCGGTAGGACTGAAAAGAGACCTCTTCCTGGAACACACAGCAGAATTCCCATCCTGACTCTGGCAGGATGCGCTTCCAAAAGGGCCTGCTCACCTCTCGGTCCGGGGCTGTGATCCAGATCTTGCCTCCAGGGGCGAGCAGTTGATTCCAGAGGCTGAGCAAAGGAGAGAAAAATCGGGCCTCGTACAGGATGTCCGCACCAAAGATAAAAGGGAAGGTCTGGGGCCTCAAACAGGACTTTCGCCAGTCCATGCCCAACCAGGTCCAGGGCTGGTAATTTGGAGGTCCATGGCGGGCATAATTCAAGGCCTGCACTTCGTAGTCTACTCCGACCACCCGGGCATGGCAGGATGCAGCGGCCTGAGTACATAGACCAAGACCGCAGCCCAGGTCCAAACAAGGCGATCCGGCAATACTCGCCTCGTGCCGCAACAGCCACTTGGCCAGGACAATAGAGGCCGGCCAGAGCTCAACCCAGTAGGGTATACGTTCATCAGCAAAGTACTCGTCGTCAGCCATCTTCTCCCACATGGTTTCCAGATCAGCCGGACGGTGGAGGGAAAAGGTGCGCCCATAGAGATCGATGTGCAACATGGGTCCCTTCCTAGGCCAGATCGCCAGTCTTGACAAGTTTTGTCTTTTATCTCTAGAATGACTGTCCAGTAGGTAAACAGCGTTTTGAAATCGCTTGGGGTGTTAGCCGCAGGCACTTATTTTCGCATAAAACTCGACTCAACCTCGGGTGCGGGCTTGGCCGTCCGGGACCGCTCGTCACGCGCTGACGCGTGATGAGCCAAAGATGGCGAATGATCATTCGCCCCTACTGCTACCAAACCGGATGTTTCATCCTTGATCAATCCGGTAAATTCTCTTTTTGGGCGCTTTGGCCCAAAAAATATGTCAGATTTGCCGGAGGCAAAGCTGATTACTGACCCGCAGGAGGGAGAAATGGGCAATAAGGAATATGACGATTTGCATGAAACGGCTCAGATTATCCTGCGGGAGGCCCATGAACTGTTTTATGAAAAGGGGTATGAAAAGGCTTCTATGCGGGAAATCGCCGAAAGGGTGGGGATCAGCAAAGCGGCCATGTATCATCACTTCACCAACAAGGAAGAGATCCTGTATACCATATGTTTGCAGGCCGGAAATCTGGTTTATGACAGCCTGCAGCAGGCCATTCGCAGAAACGAGGACCTAAATGTCTCAGTTAGAGAACAGCTCACTGATATCCTCCTTGAATACACCACAAGCTATCTGAAGAACAAAAACTTCAACAAGATTCTCCTCCACGATATCGAATCCCTGCCTGAAGACAAAAAGCGCGTCATCCTGGACATTGAAAAAGCCAATGTCTCTCAGCTGCGCACCTTTTTACACAACCTGATCATCCAGGGGAGACTCCGGGAGTGCAACCTGACTGTGCTCACATTCTCTCTGTTCAGCGCTGTGCACTGGCTCTACTTCTGGTATCGGCCGGAAAAAGGTCTCTCGGTAAAAGAAATTGTTGAAAATATAGTGGATATTTACACAAATGGAATCAAGGCGGAGGGAGCAGTCTCGTATGAAACGAGACATTGACTTACCAGAGTATTCCGTAATTTCTCAATAAGTCCTGGCAGAACTGATTGGAGAGAGATTCTTCACTCGAAGACTCGTTCAGAATGACAAACACAGGGGACAGCCTATAATATGTCATCCTGAGTGAGTCCGCGAACGAAGGATCTCTCTGCGAAGGTGGATATGCTGAAAAACGGAGCCTTAACCGGAAAAACGGTTCTCGATCTGTCCAGGATGCTGCCTGGACCTTACTGCTCCATGATCCTGGCTGATCACGGAGCCCGGGTCATTGCTTTTGAAGACAAACGTTTCGCCCAGGATCCTTTTTTCGTCTCCGCCCTGTACCGGAACAAGGAGCACATGACTTTAAACCTCAAGGCTCAGGCCGGACGGGAGATCTTTTCCCGCCTCGTCCGGCAGGCCGATGTGCTCATTGAAGGCTTCCGGCCCGGGGTGACGGCCCGCCTGGGAGTGGATTACACATCCATGCAGGAGATTAATCCCAGGCTCGTGTACTGCTCCATCACTGGATACGGCCAGAGTGGTCCGCAAAGAGACCGGGCCGGGCACGATGTCAACTACCTGGCCGCCGCCGGGGTCCTGGATCTCATCGGATCCAAAGAAGGACCTCCGGTCATTCCCGGAATCCAGATCGCTGATCTGGCTGGAGGAATGAATGCGGTCACAGGTATCCTCCTGGCCCTGCTGGCCAGAGAACAAAGCGGAAGCGGCCAGTTCGTGGATATCTCCATGAGCGAGGCAGCCATGGGCCTTTTGCCTTTTGTTCTCAATCAATACAATCAAAGAGGACAGAGGCCCAAACGGGGCGATTATATCCTTTCTCACCGCTATGCCTGCTATAACACCTATCAAGCAGCAGACGGCCGGGCTCTGAGTGTCGGAGCTCTGGAGCCCAAGTTCTGGGCCGGGCTGTGTACCCACCTGGGGGTGGAAGAATATATTGACCATCAGTTTGATGATTCCAGGCGGCAAGAGATTGTGAATGCCCTGGAGCGCATTTTTGCCCAAAAGACTTTGGCCCAATGGGAGGAGGAGCTTATGTCCCTGGATATATGCTGCGAAGGGGTGCGCAACCTGGAGGAGGCCATGTTCCATCCCCAGTTCAGGGATCGGGGCATGGCCTTGGATTTTCCGGACCAGGAAGGCCGCGAGGTTCCCAGTCTGGGCGTGGCAGTAGGCCTGAATGAGACTCCGGGATCCTTGCGGACCCGGCCGGCAAAGTTCGGGGAGCATACCCGGCAGATCTTGCTGGAACTAAAATATACTCGGGAAGAGATCCAGGCGATGACAGAGCAGGGTGTGATTTAAGACCCAATGCAGATCATCTTGATGCCAGGGTGAAAGAGAAGGCATGGGGAGGACAATGTTCGACTATCTTCTGAATCAGGAGCAGAAAGAACTCAGAGACGAGGTCCGGGATCTGGTCCAATGGGTGCCCAGGCAGATGATCCTGGATATGGACAAGGATGAGATCACCTTCCCCACGGAGTTTTTGCAGGAAGCGGGGCGGCGAAATCTCATGGGCTGCAGGTATCCCCGGAGATGGGGCGGCCGGGATATGGACTGGGTCAGCACCTGCATGGTCATGCAGGAAGTGGGGGTCCTTGGCTATATGTTCGCCTGTACTTTCGGGGTGGGGGCGGAGCTGGTCTGCGACGCTATTGTTCAGCACGGAACAGATGCTCAAAAGGAAAAATATGTCCGTCCTCTGTTGCAGGGGGAAAAGTTTGCCGCTGAATGCCTGACCGAGCCCAGAGGGGGATCGGATTTTTTCGGCACCACGACCATGGCCGAAGACAGGGGGGATCATTTTCTGCTCAACGGCCAGAAGCGGTTCATTGTTGGCGCCGAGGGAGCGGACTATTTTCTCGTTTACGCCAAGACCGACCTTGAGGCCAAGGCGCACAAGTCCCTGACCTGTTTCACCGTCGACCGGAGTCCAGGAGTTGAGACTGAGTATCGCTACGGGCTGATGGGTTGCCGGGGGGGCGGGGCGGGACGGGTGGTGTTCAGGGATGTGCAGGTGCCTAAAGAAAACGTGGTCGGCCAGGTAAATAACGCCTATGCCGTGTTTAACACCATGATGATCCCGGAACGCCTGGGAACCGCGGCCATGACCATCGGCGCGGCCGTTCCGGCACTGGAGGTGGCTACGGACTATACCAGCAAGCGCAAGGCCTTTGGCACGCCGGTGAGCACCTTTCAGGGGGTGAGCTTTCAGGTGGCTGAGGCGGCCATGCTCCTGGATGCCAGCCGGTCCATGGTCTATACCACTTCCCAAGCCGTGGACAGCGGACAGGACCCCAGGCTCATCCGGCGCATGGTTTCGGAGACCAAGAAATTTGTCACCGAATCCTGCCAGAAGGCGGCCCACAACGCCATGCAGGTTATGGGAGGTATCGGATACACCAATATCTACCCGGTGGAGCGCATTGTTCGCGATCTGCGTCTGGCTTCCATTTGGACCGGGACCAACGAGATCATGTCCGCTATTGTGGCCAATGAGTGGTACAGGGAGTATACAAGGGGGAGTTCTTCAGGCCAGCGAGATTTTGCAGCCGACGCCCTGGAGGCCGGGGCGGGGGATGAAAAGATTTTTGAATAAGTACCCCTTGACAAAAAGAAGTTTACCGGTCAGTAAGTAGAGAACACTGTTCGGACCTGGTGCAGCGATTTTGCTCTGAGAGCATGTGTATTCTGGGGGTCAGGTTTGTGCATCCCCATTTTTTCCAATCCGGAGTTTCAAAAGGAGGAGAAGGCATGGCAAATTGGTTCAGCAGGTTCCAGGGAAAGGTGCTGGTCATTTCATTGACAGGGCTCTTTGTGGCAGGCTCGGCTATGGCCGGAGGGATCATCAACAAGTCAAATCAGAGCGCTGACTACTTTCGGACCCTCAGTCGCAACGCGGCAACGGATTATGCTGATATCGCGTCGTATAATCCCGCCGGTATTATGCAGATGGAAGACGGTCTATACGGCAAGGTGGATGCACTCTACATTGCCAAGGACTACTCCAATGATGTGCCCGGATACGGAGAACTTGATCAGGACGAGCCCACCATCATGCCGGGCATCTTTACCATCTACAAACAGGCACGATGGGCCGGCTTTTTTGCCTTCACCATCCCCGGGGGTGGGGGAGAGCTGGATTACAGTGACGGCAATGCCCGGACGGTTGACCTGGCATCAGGTGTGGCGGCTATGGCCAACTCCAGGTTTCCGGCTGGAACGCCGCCCAACCTCTTGTACAAAAACATCGATCCGGGAGAACTCAAAGTCAAGAAGAGTGATGTCTATGGGTTCACCCTGGGCGGATCCCTGGCCATAAATGATGTGTGGTCCGTGGCCCTGGGCACCCGCTATTCCACCGGGATCCGGGAGTTTGACGGTGAGGCGACCATCAGTGCTCAAACTACAGTTCCTGGTACAAACGATCCATTAAATCCGGAGCTGCACCTGGAAGAAGATGCCGACGGATGGGCCGGAATCGTGGGGGTCAACTATGCCCCGAATGAGAAATTCAACGCGGCCCTGACCTATATTTCCAATACCAGGATGGAATACGAAATGGACGTCAAGAAGGACACCTTGGGCATTGCGCCAAGTCTTGATTTTGCCGATGGATCCAAACGCCGGATCGATATTCCCGGCCAGCTCGGTTTCGGTGCCTCCTACCGCTTTCTCCCGGATTGGAAATTTGATTTGAGCTACACCTACTATCTGGAAAAGGATGCTGACATAGACACCTACAAGAACGAAGGAAACAGCTGGGATTTGGGCCTGTCAACCGAGTATACATTTAATCCCCAGTGGAAAGCCAGCATCGGCTACCAGCGGACCGAGATCCACCTCTCCGACGATCAGCAGATCAATGAACCAGAAGAGCCCAAGCTGGATGCCAACACCTTTGGGACCGGCTTTGTGTGGAGCCCCACCCCGGACTGGGACCTCACCCTGGGCGCAGCTTATGTGATGTACGATGAAGTAGAAGATAACCGGGACATTGAATACGATAAAACAGTATGGAGCGTTTCGGCCGGCATCCAGTACCGCTTTTTCTAAAAATAAAAAAGGGGGCTCCCGGCCGGGAGCCCCCCCTTTTTTTATTTTTCCTTTTCCCGCCAGATTCTGGCCCCGGCTTGGGCCAGCTTCTCCTCCATATGTTCATAACCGCGGTCTAAGTGGTATATGCGCCGCACTTCGGTCCGGCCCTCTGCGGCCAGTCCGGCCAGGACCAGAGAGGCGCTGGCCCGGAGGTCCGAAGCCATGAGCGTGGCTCCGCGCAGCGTTTTCCCCCCGCGGATAACAGCAGTGTCCCCGGAGATGCGGATCCGGGCGCCCAGGCGCATGAGCTCCATGGCGTGCATGAACCGGTTCTCAAAAATGGTCTCTTGGATGGTTCCCGATCCTTGGGCTACGCACATCAGGGCCATGAACTGGGCCTGCATATCAGTGGGAAACCCGGGAAAGGGCTGGGTGACAATGTCCACGCCCTGTAATTCGCCGCTGCTGATCCGGACCCGGTCATTGAGCACCTGAATCTCTCCACCTATTTCCTGGAGCTTATAGATAGTGGTTTCTGCAGCTTGCACCGGACAGTTGAGGATATCGAGTTCTCCATGCGTGATGGCCGCGGCCAGCATATAGGTCCCGGCCTCGATTCGGTCCGGCATGACTGTGTAGGTGCATCCATGCAGGGCCTCGACTCCCTGCACCTGAATCATGCTGGTTCCCTGACCCTGAACTTTCGCTCCACAGGAGTTCAGGAAATTGGCCAAGTCCTGGACCTCAGGTTCCCGGGCCGCGTTTTCCAGGATGGTTTCTCCTTTGGCCAGGGAAGCGGCCATGAGCAGGTTTTCAGTTCCGCCCACAGTTGGGAAGTCAAAGGCGATATGTGCTCCATGCAGCCTGTCGCATCGGGCATGGATGTACCCTGAATCGATGTCAATGATTGCCCCCATACGTTCCAGGGCCCGGAGATGGAGATCCACCGGACGGGTGCCGATGGCGCAACCTCCGGGCAGAGCCACTTTAGCCTGTCCCAGGCGGGCCAGGAGAGGGCCGAGGCAGAGCACAGAGGCCCGCATGGTACGCACCAGATCGTAGGGGGCTTCCGGATGCAACTCCTGGCCGGCCCGGATCTTGATCTTTCCGTCTGCTCTTTCTGTTTGGCAACCCAGCATGCTTAAGAGGTTCATGGTCGTGGTGATATCCCGCAGATTCGGTATGCTGTGCAGGTCAACCTGCTCGGGGACCAGCATGCAGGCCAGCATGATGGGCAGGGCCGCATTTTTGGATCCGCTGATTTGCACCTCTCCCTGCAGGGGCCGGCCGCCTTCAATAATAAGTTTGTCCATTAAGACTTGACCTCAAATAAAAGCTTTTGTATATGTATTTCGTTGAGCACGGTGGGTGTAGCTCAGGAGGTAGAGCACTTGGTTGTGGCCCAAGTGGTCGCGTGTTCAAGTCACGTCACCCACCCCATTTAAAATGGCTTGCGATGCATCGCAAGCCATTTTTTTATTCAGAGAGATCCTTTGCGCTTGACAGAATTGTCTCGGTTTCCACATCCTTCTCTGACCTATTGTCCTTTCCGCAGCTTGCGGACATCTCCCACCCGCATGGTAATTTTTTGCCTGTCCATATATTCCAACAGGGGAATGCTGAATTTGCGGGACAGCCCGGTCAGCTCCTTGAAGTCGGTGGGGCTCAAGCTGTCATTGACGGTAAAATGCCGAGTGATCAGGTTCTTTATATCAGCAATGGCCTGAGTGCTGAAATACAGACTGTCGTTGATCTTGACTATTTTTCCCTCTTCGATGAGCAGGGCCATAACCGCTAAAGCGTCCTTCTTGGATACATTCAAAGCTTCCAGGACGGTGTTCAGATTGGGTGGCTGCATACCAGCCTGTTCGTAAGTTTGAAGGATATCCTCCTTGAGCCGGGATTGATCCGAAGCCAGGGAGATAGAGTGCTCCGGCAGGCGAAGAACCTCTTTTTCTGTAACCAGGCTCTTCTTTTTCAAACAGCGCTCCACCAGGAAATGGAAAAGCTTTGGCGGCAGTCCCTGCCCCCATCCTGTACTGAGCATGCTTCTGGAGATTCCGGTTTTCATCGGATTTTTCTGATGAAAAGACTGCACGTACTCCAAAAGGTCCGCTTGCAAGGCCTCGAGCAGCGACCCGGACACATAGCGTTGCTCTTCCCGGTCAAAGAGGAAGATCTCTTGCTTGGAGGCCAGGTCCTGCAAGGTTCGCTCCAGCTTTTTGGCCGGCATAGCGGTCAAGACATGCAGCTCAGGTTGGGTCAGTCCGGTGGTGCCTGCCCGGTGCAGCTGGGTCAGCAGGACTTGTCTCTGGGGCTGGCTGCGCAAGTGGTCCAGGCTTTCCAGATCCTGGGAACGGCGGCGGATCTTGAGGCCCATGGGGCTGAGCAATTTGCCTCCGGCAATGGTCCGCAAAGGGGAAAAGGCCCGGATGACGAAGCGATCCCCGAAGACCCCGACCATTGGGTGGGGAAAACGGATCTGAGCCAGGCAGGTTTCGCCTGGGGCCAATTGATCTCGATCCAGGAGGTAGACCCGGGCCAGGGTCTCCTGGGTCCCGTGATGGAAATGGATTTCCCGCCGATGTTTCAGTGGCTTGGGCGCAGTAGACAACAGGGTCAACTCCACGTCCCAAAGGGTGGATGGGAACAGGGTTCCCGGCTTGGCCAGGGACTCTCCGCGTTGCAGGTTCTGCACTTCCAGGCCGGCCAGGTTCATGGCTGTCCGTTGCCCGGCGGAGGCTGTCTCCACAGTCTGACCATGCACCTGCAGACCCCGGACCTTGGTTTTTATCCCCTCCGGATATATGGCTATGGCCTCTCCGATGGATACCCGTCCGTCGATCAGAGTTCCGGTGACTACAGTTCCGTGCCCGCGCATGGTAAAGACCCGGTCGATGGGCAGGCGGAAGATTTCAGAGGACTCATGCTCCCGGCTCTTCGCCGCGTGGTCCTCCAAGGCCCTGGTCAGCTCCTGGATACCCTGACCGGTGTGGGCAGAGACCGGTATGACAGGGGCTTGAGACAGGAAAGTGGCGGACAGGTAGTCCTGGACATCCTCTTGAGCCAGCTCCAGGAGTTCAGAGTCCACGGTATCCGTCTTGGTCAGGGCCACCACTCCGTCGGTGATTCCCAGCAGAGTGCAGATTTCTAAGTGTTCTCTGGTCTGGGGCATTATGCCTTCATCAGCAGCCACGGTGAGAAGGACGAAATCAATGCCCGCTGCTCCAGCGACCATGTTTTTGACAAACTTTTCATGTCCAGGAACGTCAATTATTCCGATACGTTGGCCATCAGGGAGATCGAGGAAGGCGAAGCCCAGCTCGATGGTGATGCCCCTTTTTTTCTCATCCTTGAGCCGGTCGCAGTCAATTCCGCTCAAGGCCTTGATCAAGGTGGTTTTGCCGTGATCGATATGTCCTGCTGTGCCCATGATGATCGGCATGGCGTGTACGTGTCCTCCTGTTCGCCCTGTTCGCTTGGAACGAATGTGAAT
Organism: Desulfovermiculus sp.; assembly: GCA_041686195.1. GTDB lineage: Bacteria > Desulfobacterota > Desulfovibrionia > Desulfovibrionales > Desulfothermaceae > Desulfovermiculus. The sequence continues at coordinate 46,174 of JAWLEI010000008.1, read as the reverse complement.
TTCAAAGGGCAGCAAAATATCCGCTGCCCAAACAATGACATTATCGCGCTCCGGGCTTGAGCGCAACGATTTGACCACACGCTCATGGGAATACAAGAGTTGCAAGACCTTTTTTTTTGGTATAGTTTCATACTTTTCTGTTAACATATTGTGACAAGACCGTGCGAGTTTTGAGGGTTTGATGCGATAAGTGCATGTTTTTTTATATAAATCGATTGATTGCTCACAGCGCGTCGGTCTGCTTTGAACACAAAATTATCTGGAGGAAGGGAGTGCGCAATGGAGGATAAACTCAAACAGCAGCGAACCTTTGCCCTGGCCGGAAGCAGTGGAAGCGGCAAGACCTCCTTGGCCGAAATGTTTTTGTACAATGCCAAAGTGACTACCCGCTTGGGGAGTATTGATGCCGGGAACACTGTTTTGGATTATGAGCCGGAGGAAACCAAGAAAGGCGGCAGTGTGCAGCCGGCCTATGCAGTGTATGCCTGGAACAAGAACCGGCATTTTTTGATCGATAATCCCGGTGATACCAACTTTCTGGGTGAGTTTCCCTATCAACTGGCAGCTGCAGATGCCGTTTTGTATGTCATCGATGCTGTGGACGGAGTCAAGGCCCAGGATAAAAAGCTGTGGAAAGACGTCCTCCAAGCCGGTGTGCCGGCCATGATTGTGATCAACAAACTGGACCGCGAGCGGGCCGACTTTGATCAGGCCCTGGCCGGGATATCGGATGTCCTGGGAGCCAAGCCGGTACTGCTTTATCTGCCCATTGGTTCTGAGGCTGACTTCCGCGGTCTGGTGGATATATTAAACAATAAGGCCCTGATGTTTGAAGCTGAGGGCAAGGTCAAAACCCAGGAAGTCCCGGAAGACCTGACAGACAGGGTGGCGGAGCTCTATGAGACCACAGTGGAAAACATCGCTGAGAGCGATGAAGAGCTCATGGAGAAATACCTGGAAGAGGGTGAGCTCTCGGCCGAAGAGATCAGAGCCGGCCTTCGCAAGGGAGTTGTGCAGGGGAATATAGTGCCCGTCTGCGCGAGCGCGGCAGCAGCCAACAAGGGTGGGGTTCAGGTCCTGGACCAGATTCAGGAGCTCCTGCCCTCCCCTCTGGACCGGGAGCCGTGGAAGGGAATAGACGGCAGTGAACGCCAGTCTTCCCCGGAGGCCCCACTGTCCTGCTTTGTTTTCAAAACCATCACCACGCCCTTCGGCGGACAATTGAGCATGTTGCGTGTTCTGTCCGGGGTGCTTAGCTCCGATATCCAGGTCTATAATCCGGTCAAGGATGTTAAGGAAAAGCTGGGGGCTTTGCAATTTGTGGTGGGCAAAAAACAGGAGCCGTGCAAGGAAGAAGTGGGCCCTGGAGCAGTTGTGGCTGTGGCCAAGCTCAAGAGCACGAGTACCGGAGATACTATTTGCGCAGAAAAGGATTCTTTTGTCCTGGATAAACCGGCCCTTCCGCCCCAGCTTTTGTCTTTCGCCCTGTCCGGGGCCAGCAAGGAGGACGAAGACAAGATGGTGGCCGCCATCCAGAAGCTTCTGGAAGAAGACACCAGCCTTAAGCTGGAACACAATGAAGAGACCAGGGACATCCTGCTTTCCGGCATGGGGCAACTGCATATCGAAATCGCTGTGGAGAAGGTTCGGCGCAGAAACAAGGTTGAAGTTCAACTGCATGCTCCCAAGATTCCCTATCGGGAGACCATTAAGGGGACGGCTGAAGTTCAAGGCCGATATAAAAAGCAGACCGGTGGCCGGGGGCAGTTCGGGGATTGCTGGATTAAGCTGGAACCTCAGCCCCGAGGGGAAGGATATGAATTCGTAAACCAGATTGTGGGTGGAGTGATACCCAAGACCTTCATTCCGGCTGTGGACCAGGGAATTCAGGAGGCGTCCAAGAAAGGGGTTTTGGCCGGTTATCCTATGGTCGATTTCAAGGTCAGCCTGTTCGATGGCTCTTATCACAGCGTGGATTCTTCAGAAATGGCCTTTAAGATCGCAGGTTCCATGGCTTTTAAAAAGGCGGCGGAAAAAACCGGGGTGACTCTTTTAGAACCGATCATGAAAATGACCATATCTGTTCCTGATGAATATATGGGCGATATCATCGGAGATCTATCCAGCCGGAGAGGCAAGGTTTTGGGCTATGAGTCCAATCAGGGCATCACCGAGATCAACGCTCAGGTGCCCATGGCCGAGATCCTGCGCTATGCCCCGGATCTGCGGGCCATGACCGGAGGCCAGGGAGTATTCACCATGGAGTTTGATCACTATGCTGAGTGCCCGTCCAATATCCAGGAAAAGATTCTGGAGGAGAAACAGGCCAAGGCAGAAAACGCCTAGCCTGAAGTGAACCGTTTGTGTTTTTGTGGTCTTGAGACCAGTCTCTGCCTGGGCGGACTTGTTCGGATGATCTCATATAAAACGAGATTTAGCTCGTGCGTAGTGATGCAGGTTGTACAAAGCCGCCTACGGGCGGCTTTTTCGTTTTTTTGGTGTATACGTTCATTCATTTGATTTCGGCCAAAGCCTTCGTTTGAACCCGGATGAAGATTCCTGAGAGCACTTCAGATTTATGCACTTGTTTTCATACATTTTTAAAAATATTTTTTTTCTGCCCACCACCCTGCTGGTCACTGCGTTTATCGCTACATCAGTAATTATACTGGCTCGCATTCCAGGCACTTCCGGCCTGCTGCAAAAGCTGGAGAAAATGTGGGCTCAAGGGGTGGTGTGGGCCGCTGGGCTGGATATTGAGGCAGACGTAGCCCACTTGAACCAGGACAGAGCTTATCTCTTTATAGCCAATCATCAGAGTTTACTTGATATACCCATATTGCTTTGCCTGTTACGCAAGTGGTATCCCCGCTTTGTGGCCAAAAACTCTTTATTTACCATCCCTCTTTTCGGCCCGGGCATGCGTCGAACAGGTCATTTGGGAGTGGACCGGGAAAACAGCCGACAGGGCATGCGGGATATGCAGGAGGCAGTGTATCGCCTGCAACAGGGCCAATCCCTGGTCATTTTTCCAGAGGGCACCCGGGGAAGAGAGGAAGATGGATTGCAGGATTTTCACATCGGGGCCTTTGTCATTGCCTTGAAGGCCAGGGTGCCGATTGTTCCGGTGCTGATCACGGGGTCAAGCCGGGTTATGCCCAAGGGGAGTTTCATTTTACATCCCAGAAGCATACGTCTTAAGGCCTTGCCCCCACGCCATGTGCCCGAGGATGCAACGGTCAAGGATCGAAACAGACTGAAAACCGCCTTGTGGGCGGAGATGGATACAACACTGAGGGAGATGAACAAATGGACAATGAAAAGCGACTGACTTTCTATCCCATAGGAGGGCTGGGGGAGATAGGCATGAACTGCCTGCTCCTGGAGACAGATCAGTCCGCAGTGCTTATTGACTGCGGACTGATGTTTCCGGATGATTTTCACTACGGAGTGGATGTGGTCATTCCCCGGCTGGATTTTATTGTGGAAAAAAAGGAGAAACTCAAAGCGGTGATCCTGACCCATGGCCATGAGGACCATATTGGTGCCCTGCCCTGGATATTGCCTGAAATTGACGTTCCAGTATACGGCTCTGATTTTACCCTGGCTTTGGTGAACAACAAACTACGAGAGTTTTATCTCAACGACAAAGTGACCTTGCAACCGGTTCAGCCCAGAGAAACGGTGCTCATCAACGACCTTTCCTTTCAGTTTTTTCCGGTCTGCCATTCCATCATCCAGGGGTATGCCTTGGGGATAGAGACTCCTGTGGGTCGGGTGGTGCATTCCGGGGACTTTAAGATAGACCGCAATCCCCTGGGCGGCAATTTCACTGACCTGGAGGGTCTGGCTGAGTTTGCCCGGCCCGGGGTGCAACTCATGTTTTCGGATTCGACCAATGTGGAGCGGGAAGGTTTTGCCCTGACTGAGAAGGAAGTCAAGGCCAGCTTGCAGGATATCTTTCAAAAGGCCGAGGGCCGGATACTGGTGACCTTGTTTTCCAGCCATGTGCAACGCATCCAGGAGATTTACGATCTGGCCACCCAGTTTGGCCGCACCATGGCTGTCAGCGGCAAAAGCCTGAGCACAAACATTGAGATCGCCAGGGGCTTGGGCTACTTGAACTTTTCCGAGCAGAGCTATGTGGATCCTGAAAGCATCGGTGACCTTGCGGATGAGAAAGTGGTGCTGCTGGTCACCGGATCCCAGGGCGAGCCCATGTCGGCCATGACCCGGCTGGCCGAAGGATCACACCGTCAGCTGCGGATTCACCCCGGGGATACAGTGATCATGTCTTCCCGGTTCATTCCCGGGAATACCAAGGCCATCAACAAGGTTATTAATCGTCTGTACAAGCTTGGGGCTGAGGTTTTGTATGAAAAGGTACAGGCGGTGCATGCCTCTGGACATGCCCACCAGGAAGAGCTCAAGCTCATGTTGAACACCATCAGGCCCAAATTCTTCGTCCCCATCCATGGTGAATACCGGCACCTGATCAAGCATTCGGATCTGGCTCAGAGCTGCGGTGTGGCTCCGGAACGGGCCCTGGTCCTGGAGGATGGACAGCCTGTGACTCTTTTGGAAAAGGGCCTTCGTTATGAAGAGGAGTTTTCAGCCCGTTCCGTGCTTGTAGACGGCAAGGGAGTGGGCGATGTGGGCAGCACTATCCTCAAAGAACGACAGCTTCTGGCTGACGAGGGCATGGTGGTGGTTGTCCTGGTCCTGGACACTGAAAGCGGAGCAATCATCATGGGTCCGCGCCTGGAGTCCAAAGGGTTTATTTTTGAGCAGCAGTATGCACATATCCTGACCGAAGCCGAGTCAATTATCATGGATGTGTTTGAAAAGATCCCGGCCGGGGCCTGGAAAAAGCTGCGGGATCGGATCAAATCCGCCTTGCGCCGCTATTTCCGCAAATCACTGGGGCGGGATCCGGTTATTGTTCCGGTAATCATTAAGATCTGAGGTATATATGTTCATGAGCCGGGTTGCATTTCAGGGAAGGTCCTATTGGGCCAGATACGATGAAGGCCAGGTCCTGCTTTTTAACTGGGACTTGCAAGAGGCCGCACGGGTCTCTGTTCAGGATGTACAGACTCTGCCTCTGCTGAGCCCGGGCAAGGTGGTGTGTGTGGGACTGAATTACTATGCCCATGCCCGGGAGATGGACAAGGCGGTTCCGACCGAGCCCCTTTTGTTTCTTAAGCCCGGATCTTCGGTGATCGATCACAATCAGCCCATACGTCTGCCGACCCAGTCAAATGAGGTCCATTACGAAGGTGAACTGGGCGTGGTCATAGGCAGCTTGTGCCAGCACGTGTCTGAGACAGAGGCGGCCAAACATGTCCTTGGATATACCTGCGCCAACGACGTAACTGCCCGGGACTTGCAAAGAAAAGATGTTCAGTACTCCCGGGCCAAGGGATTTGATACCTTCTGTCCCCTGGGGCCGGGCATTGAAACCGATATAGGGGCCATGGGAGATGCCCGCATTACCACCTCGGTCAATGATGTTCAGGTCCAATCCGGATCTGTTGCGGATATGATTGTATCACCTCTGGCCCTGGTCAGCTTCATCTCCCGGGTGATGACCCTGCATCCCGGGGATGTGATTCTTACCGGGACCCCGCCGGGAGTTGGTGCCCTGAAAGCTGGAGACCGCGTCTGTGTTGAGATCGATAAAATTGGTCGGCTGTGCAATCCTGTGCTTGATTAGCCCTGGAGTCCGGGGTTTGCCTCTTGTCAGGAGTGCAATTTTGTTTTACGTATTTTCCCTTCGTCTCAATCTCCACACACTCCGGAGCGATCCTGGGGTCCTGTCAAACTGAAGGTGGTTGCAGGTTATGGATCCGGCCGGGGTGGAGGAAACAAAACCCAAGGAGCGAGTATGGCTTACATTAGCATGAAGGAAATGCTGGAGACCGGGGTCCATTTTGGACACCAGACCCGGCGGTGGAACCCCAAAATGCGCCCATTTATTTTCGGGGCCCGGAAGGGAATCCACATCATTGACCTGCAACAGACCATCCCCCTGTTCAACCGGGCCTATGAGTTCATAGTCGATGTGGTGGCCAACAAGGGCAAGGTCCTGTTTGTGGGCACAAAACGTCAGGCTCAGGATATCATCCAGGAAGAAGCCAATCGGGCTGGAATGTATTACATTACTCACCGCTGGATGGGGGGAACGCTGACGAACTTCAAGACCATCAAGCACAGCATTGAGCGCTTCAAGCACCTGGAAAGCATGTTTGAGGACGGCAGTATCAACCGTTTTCCCAAGAAAGAGATCGTGGGCATGCAGCGGGAATTGACCAAGCTCAGGGATACCCTGGGCGGTATTAAGGACATGAACGATTATCCCCAGGCCGGTTTTGTTGTCGATCCCAAGCGGGAAGATATTGCGGTCCGGGAATTTCGACGTCTGGGCATTCCCATTGTGGCCATTACGGATACCAACTGCGATCCCGACCTGATAGACTATATTATTCCGGGCAATGATGATGCTATCCGAGCCATCAAGCTGTTTACTTCCCGGATTGCCGAAGCCTGTCTGGAAGGTCAGGCCAGGCAGGATGAGGGCCTGGACCAAATGGAAGAAGCCCAGGAGTCCGCAGAAAGCAAGGTTGCCGCGGAAGAGGCAGTGGCCGGCGATCAACCCGAGCAAGACAGTGCAGAGGAGGAATAGTCAGATGGAGATCACAGCCCAGATGGTCAAAGGGCTCCGGGAAAAGACCGGGGCCGGAATGATGGATTGCAAAAAGGCCTTACAGGAATCGGGAGGCGATGAACAAAAGGCTGTAGCCTGGCTGAGAGAAAAAGGCCTGTCCAAAGCCCAGAAAAGAGCCGGACGTTCGGCCTCAGAAGGAATGATTGGTTCTTATATCCACGCCAACGGCAAGATTGGTGTGCTGGTTGAGCTTAACTGTGAAACAGATTTTGTGGCCAAAAGCGATAAATTTCAAGAGTTGGCCAAAAATCTGTCCATGCAGGTGGCGGCGGCCAACCCTCTGTGCGTCCGCCCGGAAGATCTGCCCCAAGAGGCCATTGAACAGGAAAAGGCCATTTATGCCAACCAGGCCCGGGCTGACGGCAAGCCGGAGCAGGTGGTGGAGAAGATCGTTGAAGGGCGGGTCAACAAGTATTACAAAGAGGTCTGCCTGTTGGAGCAGCCATATATCAAGGACGATTCTCTTGCGGTCAAGGATCTGATCAATGAACTGGTAGCTGTCCTGGGCGAAAAGATTGAGGTCACTCGCTTTACGCGCATGGAAGTCGGGGAGACTCATTCCCAAGAGTAAATGCAAAACGGGCCGGCGGCCCGTTTTTTGCTTTGCAGGCCCTGTCCATCCGGCCCAGTGGATCGGGGAACCTCTTGAAGATGGAGGTCGCCCTGCTTTTGCGGCCCTAAAGACCTGATCACAGCTGTGAGGAGTGCATGAGCGAGCTGAAATATAAACGTGTCCTGCTGAAGCTCAGCGGGGAGGCCTTGGCCGGGTCTCGTTCCCTGGGCATTGATCTGCACAGCATTGATGCATTTTGCGAAGATTTAGCCGAAGTGGTCGGTATGGGACTTGAGGTCGCTCTGGTCATTGGCGGGGGAAATATTTTTCGGGGCGTATCCTCGTCTGCCGCAGGCATGGATCGGGCTTCAGCCGACTATATGGGCATGCTGGCCACGGTAATCAACGGCCTGGCCCTGCAAGACAGCCTGGAAAAGCAGGGATTGACCACCCGGCTGATGACAGCCATCACCATGCAGGAAGTGGCTGAACCTTATATCCGCAGACGGGCCATCCGGCACCTGGAGAAGGGGCGGGTGGTCATTTGCGCCGCTGGGACTGGTAATCCGTATTTCACTACAGATACAGCCGCGTCTCTGCGGGCCATGGAACTCAAAGCCCAGGCCCTGCTCAAAGCCACCCGGGTGGCTGGAGTGTATGACACGAATCCGGACGAAAACCCGGATGCTTATTTGTATTCCCGGCTCAGCTATTTGGACGTCCTGCAGCAAAGGCTCAAGGTCATGGACTCTGCGGCCATATCCCTGTGCATGGACAACAAAATGCCTATAGTGGTCTTCAATCTCTTAACGCGGCACAATATCAAACGGGTGGCCTGCGGAGAAGATGTCGGAACCACGGTTCACGGGTAAGAATAAGGGAGGATATAAGCATGGATGAGGTTTTTAAGGATTGTAAACAGCGTATGCAAAAGGCTTTGGATACCTTGAAAAAGGATTTCAGCCGCTTGCGGACCGGACGGGCCTCGACCACTCTGGTAGAGGATGTCCTGGTGGATTACTACAACACGCCAACTCCTTTAAATCAGTTGGCTTCCATTTCCATCCCAGACAGTCGAACCATTACCATCCAGCCCTGGGACCGGAACAGCTTTTCAGATGTCGAGAAGGCAATCATGAAATCCGATCTGGGACTCAATCCCATCAATGACGGCAAAGTGATCCGCATCTCCATTCCCCCGTTAACTGAAGAGCGGCGCAAAGAACTGGTCAAAGTAGCCAAGAAGAACACTGAGGATGCCAAGATCGCAATTCGCAATGTCCGGCGGGAAGGGAATGAGACGTTGAAAAAGATGAAGAACGACAAGGACATCACTGAAGATGACCAACACAAAGGACAAGAGAAGATCCAGGAGCTGACTGATTCCTTTACTGCCAAGGCCGATGAACTTCTGGCTGAAAAAGAAAAGGAGATCATGGAGATTTGACAGTATCCACCCAGGCCGGACCACAAGTGCCTGCTGTCAGACACCTGGCCATAATCATGGACGGGAATGGACGATGGGCCAAGAAGCGGGGTTTGCCCCGCAGCGCCGGGCATCAGGCTGGAGCTGATACGGCCCAGTCCATCGTCACCGCCTGCCGCAAGCAAAATATCCAGGTCTTGACCCTGTATGCCTTTTCCAGGGAAAACTGGACACGTCCCAAGGAGGAGGTTCAGTTTCTTTTTGATCTATTGGTGCGTTTTTTGCGACGAGAGCAGAAAAAGCTGGTGGAAAATTCCATCCGCCTCAATGTGATCGGCAACTGGCAGGAGTTTTCCCTGCCTTTGCGCACAGCCATTAGTCAAACCATTGAAAAGACTGCTCATTGCGATCAAATGATTCTGAACCTGGCCTTGAATTATTCCGGGCGGGAGGAAATCGTTCAGGCCTGCCGTTCGCTGCTGACCAAGGGGGCAAAGCCCGAGGAACTGAGTGAAAAATCTTTTCGAGAACATCTGTATACCGGGGATCAACCTGACCCGGACCTTATTGTGCGCACCAGCGGAGAATTACGGCTGAGCAATTACCTTATCTTTCAGGCCGCATATTCCGAGCTCTATTTCACCCCAACCCTGTGGCCGGATTTTACTGAACACGAGCTGGATTTGGCTCTGGAGGATTACCGACGACGCAGCCGCCGGTTCGGAGGAGTAGAGTGAGCATAACCTCCCATCAACAGCGTCTGCTCACTGCGGGCGTGCTCATTTTGCTCTTGGCCGGACTGATATTTGCCGCTCCGCCCGTGGTCCAGGCTGGAGCCCTGGCCGTGTTGTGCCTTGCGACCCTGCTTGAGTTTTGGACGATGTTCTGGCCCGGCTGGCGGTGGATCAAGGGTTTGGGCCTGGCCCTGGCGCTTGGGGTGGTTCTGGGACCCGGCCTGGGGTGGACGATGGGTGGAACGCTCCTGGCCAGCTTCTGGCTTCTGGCTCTTGTGTACGCCTTATGGGCCAGACAAAGGGATACGCCCTGGGAAGAATTGGCTGTTGTCCTTGCAGGCCTGGCCTATATACCCGGCAGTCTGCACTTTTTGTTTTTCTTCTCTCAAGTGGAACTGCTTGTCGTCCTTTTGGCTGCCGCTGCCTCGGATACCGGGGCTTTTTACGGCGGTTCCAGGTGGGGAAAGCGTAAACTGTGTCCCAGTATCAGCCCCAAAAAGACTTGGATGGGTTCTGTCTGCGGGCTCGGGGCTTGCGTGCTGGTCAGTCTGGGCCTGGGTCTTATCTGGGGACAAGGACCATGGTATGTATGGATCGGGCTCGGAGTGGTCCTGAATATGGCTGCTCAAGTGGGCGATCTGTTTGAATCCGCCCTGAAGCGCGAGCTGGGGATCAAGGACTCCGGCGGCCTTCTCCCTGGACATGGCGGCGTGCTGGACCGAGTGGACAGTCTGCTTCTGATTATTCCGGTATACATGGCCATACGTTCAATGTATCCTCTCTGGGGGTGACAGGGAACAAAAGAAGTGGCCTGCCCTTGAGGGCAAGAGGACCAGGCTCCTTGGCCTGAAAAGAAGTGTATTCTGAAGGGAATTTTTTACCCGCTTGAGACCGGCTATGCTCCACTATATTTCCGCATTACAGCCAGCCTCTGATCTCCCGGAGCAGGGGCGCAGGCTCGTGGTCCTGGGCAGCACGGGGTCCATCGGGCAAAATGTGCTGCGAATTGCGCAGGAACACCCGGACCGGGTCCACATTACCGGACTTGCCGGGGGAGAGAACATCCATTTATTGGCCCAGCAGGCCAGCACGTGGCGGCCACCTTTCCTGGCGGTCAAATCCTTTGCCCTGGCTGCTGACCTGCGAAAGCTTCTCCCCGCCGATTATCGACCGGAGATCTTGAGCGGTCAGGAGGGATATGTCCGCATGGCCTCCATTCCTGAGGCGGACATAGCAGTCTCCGCTCAGGTAGGTGCGGCCGGTTTAGCCCCAACTCTGGCTGCGGTCAGACAGGGCAAGGTCGTCGCCTTGGCCAACAAAGAATCTCTGGTTTTGGCCGGTCCCTTGCTGCGCGAGGCCTGTGCACAAAGCGGGGCCTGCATCCTGCCTGTAGACTCTGAACACAACGCCCTATTTCAGGCCATGGCCGGTCACTCCGGGCAGGAGGTGAAAACCCTTATCCTGACTGCCTCGGGTGGACCATTTCGCCAGGCCAGCAAGGGTTTCTTGGACCAGGTTACACCAAAGCAGGCCTTGGCCCACCCCAATTGGTCCATGGGGGCCAAAATCAGTGTGGACTCTGCCACCATGATGAATAAAGGTCTGGAGGTCATCGAGGCCCATTATCTCTTTGGATTGCCCTTAGAGGGAATTGAGGTTGTGGTCCACCCGGAAAGCATTGTGCATTCCATGGTCGAGTTCCGGGACGGATCTGTTTTAAGCCATATGGGCATACCGGATATGCGTATCCCTATAGCATATTGCCTGAGCTACCCGCAGCGGCTGCATATAAATCTGCCCAGGCTGGACCTGGTGCACATGGGCAACTTGAGCTTTTTTTCGCCGGATGAGGAGCTCTTTCCCTGCCTGGCTCTGGCCAAGGCCGCCTTGCAGGCCGGCCCCAGCTATCCAGTGGTGCTCAATGCAGCCAATGAGGTGGCAGTGGAGCTTTTTTTGGATCAGCGGATAGCCTTTGGCCACATTCCGGCTTTAGCTGAGGAAGCCTTGAGCTGGCATCAGGGATTTGAGCTGAATACACTGGATGATATCCTGGACCTGGATGCCAAAACCCGGGCCTTTGTCCGGGAACACAAGCTAGCGGCAACTGTATGATCAACGCCATTGCAATACTTCTGGTCATTGGGGCCCTGATTTTTTTTCACGAACTCGGCCATTTTTTGGTGGCCAAGGTGTTCAGGGTCGGAGTGAAGACCTTTTCTCTGGGATTTGGCCCCAAATTGATAGGCTTTCAAGGGGGACAGACAGCATACCAGCTGTCAGCTGTTCCTTTGGGCGGCTATGTGCAATTGGTCGGGGAAAGCCCAGATGCTGAGATACCTGAAGGCTTCGATTCCCGGGACAGCTTTGCCCTGCGTCCTCCATGGCAGCGAATGCTGGTTGTGGCCGCCGGTCCAGTGTTCAATTTTCTCCTGGCTGTCCTCTTATATTTCTTGATCTTTTTCTTTGCCGGACAACAGGCTTTGTTGCCGGTTGTGGGGCAAATTCAGGAGGGTACCCCGGCCGCAGAGGCTGGCCTTCAGCCCGGAGACCGGATCGTTTCGGTGAACGGAGAATCCATTGAGTACTGGTCGGATTTGGCTGATATTATTCAGAATAATCAGGGCGAGTCCCTCCAGCTCCAGGTGGAGCGGGAAGAAACACTGCGAAGCATAAGTGTGGTCCCGGACATACAGACCACGGAGAACATCTTCGGAGAAAAGATTCAGGTCCCCAGAATCGGCATAGTGGCGGCCAAAGAGACTGTACATATTCCCATGGGATTATGGGAATCGGCCAAGGCTGGTACCGCTCAGACCTGGATGGTGATCAAGCTCACGGTGCAAGGGATTATCAAGATCATTGAGCGTATTGTCCCTCTGGAAACAATCGGCGGGCCGATCATGATCGCTCAATTGGTCAGCGAACAGGCGGAACAGGGATTGATCGACGTCTTGGCCTTGACTGCTTTGATCAGTGTGAATCTGGGTTTGCTCAACCTCCTGCCCATTCCGGTCCTGGACGGAGGACATCTCATTTTCTATGCCCTGGAAACAGTGGTCGGCAGACCCCTGGATCCTAAATGGCAAGCCCTGGCCACCCGGATTGGATTGAGTTTACTCATCGCTCTTATGGCCCTGGCAGTGTATAATGACATCTATCGCATCCTGCACACCCAGTAAACCAGCCCTTGTTCTCAATACTTCTGAGAGCCGGGTCCAGCTTGTTCTGGGCACCCGGGAGCGGCTCCTTTATGCCCAGCAACTTGAGATTCAGGCCAGAGCCATGCAGGTCCTTCCTCCGGCAGTCCAGGCCTGTATGCACGAGCTTGGGCTGAGACCGGGCATGCTGGACCGGGTGGCTGTGGTCCGCGGACCGGGAACCTTTACCGGGGTCAGGGTGGGAATATCTTTTGGCCTGGGTTTGGCCCGGGGCGGACATGTGCCTTTAACTGGCATTGATTACCTGCCTGTACTGGCCCGGGACTTGATTCGGCTTGTGCATGGCACGGTCTGGGTTTGTACCCACGCCCGCCAGAATCTGGTCAATGTGCAGCCCTTTCCCGCTCCCAGGGGCCAGGCATTGGCTTCTGCCAAATGCCTGACCAGGGAACAGGCCGTAGAGGAGATTCAGTCCAGCATGGATAAAATCTTTATTTTGGGCAGCGGGGTGCGCCGGGATCCGGATTGGTGGCACTCTCGGCTGTCAGGGGTGAATGTTATGGACCCGCGGTGGGATCATCCCCGGGTGGAGACGCTGCTCCAGGCTGCCTGGGAAACCCCGTATACCCAGGATTATATTATGCCAGCCTATTTGCGCCCGACTGATGCTGAACTTCACCTGGAACGTATTGCCAGGGAGAGGGGAGTGGATCCAATGCTGGTGCAAAAGATTATCCCGGAGTTTGAGGCCAGCGCTGAGCATAGCGGAAAATCGCCATCCAAAGAGTAAACATGGGGATTGAGATGGACATATTTGGAGACTGGCGGTTTATTGCTGCCGCTTTTTGAGGTCAGGGAATTATGAGCAAGACCACAACGTCCGGGTTGTCTGAACTTACCTCGAACCTGGAGGACTATCTGGAAGCCATCTTTTTGCTGCAACGGGAGCAAAAGGCGGCCCGAGCCAAGGATATCGCCGATCGACTCGGCGTGCAACGGGCCTCGGTGACCGGAGCTTTACAGAGCTTGTCCCAGAAGAAACTCATCAATTATCATCCTTACAGCTCAGTCACCCTGACCGAGTTGGGCCTGGAGCTGGCCGGGCAGATAGACCACAGGCACAGGGTATTGACCGATTTCCTGGGCCGTTTTCTGCGTTTGCCTCCAGATATAGCCGAGGCCAATGCCTGCAGGCTGGAACACCATATCGATGATCAGGCCCTGGAGCGGCTTATTGCCTTTGTCCGTTTTGTCCAACACTGCCCGCGGACCGGTGAGGACTGGCTGCAGGCCTTTACCAGGATGTGCGAAGAGAGCGGGAAGTGCTCCAATTGCGGGCCATGTATAGAGCAGTGCCTGCGGACCTGGCAGGATCGGCAAGAAAACGATGAACCTGAGGGAAACCGATGAACCTGGACTCTATGTCCAATTGATCCGAGGAGTCTTAAGGAAAGCAGGATATGCCGGAAAACAAAGTGCCGTCTCATTTTATCCGCACCATTGTCCAGGAAGATGTGCGCCAGAATACCCACCAGGGCCGGGTTGTTACCAGGTTCCCTCCAGAGCCCAACGGGTATCTGCACATTGGGCACGCTAAATCCATATGCCTGAATTTTGGCCTGGCCCAAGAGTTTGGGGGCCGATGCCATTTGCGTTTTGACGACACCAATCCCCTGAAGGAAGAGGATGTCTATGTGCGCTCCATCCAGGAGGATGTCCGCTGGCTGGGCTATGACTGGGGTGAATACCTGTATTTTGCCTCCGATTATTTTGCTCAGTTGTGGGACTTTGCCTGGGAACTGATCCGATCCGGAAAGGCCTATGTGTGCAGCCTGAGCCCTGAAGAGATCAGGGAATATCGGGGCACGTTGACTGAACCGGGAAAGGACAGCCCCTATAGATCCAGAAGCGTTGACGAGAATATGGACCTTTTTGAGCGCATGCGGGCCGGTGAATTTGCCGACGGAGAGCACGTTCTGCGGGCCAGGATCGACATGAACCATCCCAATGTGAATATGCGTGATCCGGTCATATACCGCATAATGCATGCCCGCCATCACCGCACAGGGGATGCCTGGTGTATCTATCCAACATATGATTTCGCTCACGGCCTGTCCGATGCCCTCGAAGGGGTGACCCATTCTTTGTGTACCATGGAATTTGAAGACCATCGTCCCCTGTACGACTGGTTCCTGGACAATCTGCCGGTTCCGGCCCGGCCCAGACAGTATGAGTTCGCCCGGCTGAACTTAAATTATACGGTCTTGAGTAAAAGGCGTCTTATCCGGCTGGTCCAGGAGGGGATTGTTAACGGCTGGAATGATCCCCGGCTACCGACAATTTCCGGACTGCGCCGGCGCGGGGTTCCTCCGGCGGCTATTCGCCGTTTCTGTGAGCTTATCGGGGTAGGCAAGAGCGAGAGCACAGTGGATATGGCCATTCTTGAGCACGCAATCCGGGAAGAGCTGAACAAGTCTGCTCCCCGGGTTATGGGGGTTTTGGATCCCATCAAACTGGTTATCGTCAATTATCCTCAGGAGCAGGAAGAAGAGCTGGAGGCGGTGAACAATCCGGAAGACGATTCCATGGGCACCAGATGGGTCCCTTTTTGTCGGGAGCTGTATATAGAGCGGGACGACTTCCGGGAAGATCCACCCCGCAAGTATTTCCGACTGGCTCCGGGTCGGGAAGTTCGTCTGCGTTATGCCTACTTTGTTACCTGTGTCGAGGTGATAAAAGATACCAAGGGGCAGGTGCAGGAGATCCACTGTACCTATGATCCGGAAACCAAAGGCGGGGCGGCTCCGGACGGACGGAAAGTCAAAGGGACTTTGCACTGGGTTTCCGCCCGGCACTGCCTGCGGGCTACTGTGCGTCTCTATGACCGGCTGTTTATGGTCCCTGACCCTACGGCAGAGGAGAAAAAGGGGGGGGATTTTATGCAGCACCTCAATCCGGAATCCTTGACTGTGCTTAAGGACCGGCCGGTGGAACCCCACTTGGGCCAGGCCCAAGCCGGAGAGCGGTATCAACTGGAGCGCAAGGGGTATTTCTGCGTGGATACGGATTCCGGGTCAGAGGATCTGGTTCTGACCCGAACGGTCACCCTGCGCGATACGTGGGCCAAGCTGGAGAAGAAGCACACCGGGTAATTCGGGGGTCAACCTGTGGCCGGGCCTGCTTGCAGCTTGTGCTCCAGGTCAGAATCTGCTAGCTGTGCGTGGTGTTTTTTCAGGCTGTTGGTGAACAAGGATAACACATTGCAAGGAAGGTGAAGGATGCGCAAGGTACTTTTTTTGCTCCTCGTTGGTTTAGGTTTGGTCATGGTTTCTGGTCAGGGGAGCTGGGCCAAAGAATCGTATGTTAACGGCATTGATGCCAATTTTCCGCCTTTTGCCTATGTGGACGAAAACGGAGATCCCAGCGGGTTTGACGTGGACGCAGTGGATTGGATCGCTGAGGAAATGGGCTTTGAAGTCAAACACCAGCCCATGGACTGGGACGGGATCATCCCTAATCTGCTGGCCGAGAAGATTGATTTTATCGCCTCAGGGATGAGCATTACCGAGAAGAGAAAGGAGAAGGTCAACTTCAGCATCCCCTACTGGGAGATCAAGCAGGTAGTTGTGCTCAGGGAGAATTCTGATCTCAGCATGGACGAGGTCCTGAACACAGGCAAGCGTCTGGGCGTGCAGCGGGGCACGACCACGGCGGATATGCTGGAGGAGAAGATCCCGGAAGAAGGTTGGGACATCACTGTCCGCTACTATGATTCTGCACCCCTGGCTGTGGCTGATCTGGTCAACGGCAGGATAGACGCCGCAGCCATGGATGATGCCCCTGCGGCAGAGGCCAAGCGCAACAGGCCAGTAAAGATTCTGGACTCCTTCGAGGGCGAGGTGGAGCAGTTCGGCTATGCAGTGCGCAAGGAGGACGAGGAACTGCTGCAGACCTTGAATGAGGGCCTGCAGAGTCTGATGAATGATCCCTACTGGGATGAGCTGATAGACAAGTATGAGCCTGGGCAGTAAGCCTGCAGCTATGGGCTTGCAAGAACCTATAAACTGGTTTGTTGTCTTTGTTGGGAGTTAAGACTGACCCGCCCCAAGCCAATGGTATAAGCAATGATCGAATCCCTGCTGGTGGTTCAGCAGGCCCTACCCTATCTGTTGCAGGGCACTGCTGTGACTGTTGGAATTGTGCTCGGGGCCATGGGCTTGGGCCTGGCCCTGGGACTGCCCATGGCCATGGCCCAGGTTTATGGCAAGAGGCCTCTGAGATGGCTGGTGGGTCTTTATGTCTGGTTTTTCCGGGGCATACCTGTCCTTGTTTTGCTGCTTTTGTTCTATTTCGGCTTGTTTTCCCTGCTGGGCCTGAACATGAGTGCCTTTGCCGCAGCTCTGATAGTATTGGGCCTGCGCAGCATGGCCTACCAGTCCCAGATCTTCCGGGGGGCGATCCAGTCCCTGCCCCAGGGCCAGCTCAAGGCCTCCAGGGCCCTTGGCATGAGCGATCTGCAGGCCATAAAGTCCATCATCGCCCCCCAGGCCCTTCGGCTGTCCATTCCAGGCTGGTCCAACGAGTACTCCATAGTGCTCAAGGATTCGGCAATCGCCTTTGTTCTGGGTACTTCGGAGATCATGTCCAGGGCCCATTTCGTGGCCTCCAGGACCTATGAGCACTTGGGCCTGTACCTGGCAGCAGGGGTCATTTTCTTTGTTTTGACCTGGCTGGGAGTCAGGGGCCTTAAGTATCTAGAATACTGGATGCGCATCCCGGGCTATTCAAAATGATCCTGGAGAGTGAAATCCTGCGCTTAAAGCCCAGGCTGAAGTTAAAATAGTCTCCTGGAACTATGCCTGGCAAGGGATGAACCAGACAGACGATGACGGATTATTGAAAGTAGTACGTTTCATTGCTGAAGCAATTCGCTTTAAGGAAAGTGACCATGTCCCAGGCTCCGCTACTGAAAGTGCAAGGTTTGAGCAAGCAGCTGGGCGGTGAGAATATCTTGCAAGATATCTCCCTTTCCATGCAAAAGGGTGATCTCAAGGTGCTTATCGGGCCTTCAGGTGGAGGCAAGAGCACTCTCTTGCAATGTGTTAACCTGCTTTTGTTCCCAGACCAAGGCTCGATTTTCTTGAATGGCCAAAAGATAGCCTTCAGACGCAAGAAGGAGCTTTTGCAATTTCGGCAGCAGGTGGGAATGATCTTTCAGGATTTCAACCTGTTTGACCACTTGAATGCCCGGGATAATGTGGGCATTGCCCTGCGCAAGGTTAAGAAACTATGTCGAACAGAGGCCAGGGAACGCGCAGAACAGGAGTTGAATCGAGTAGGTCTTAAGGATAAGGCTGATTTGTATCCTGCGGAACTCTCTGGCGGGCAGAAGCAAAGGGTCTCCATAGCCAGGGCCTTAGCTATGGATCCCCTGCTTCTGCTTTTGGACGAGCCTACCTCAGCCCTGGATCCGGAGTTGATCGGGGAGGTATTGACCGTGATCAGGAGCCTGAGCCAAAGTGGGATGACTATGCTCATGGCCACCCACCAGATGGCCTTTGCCCGCACCCTGGCCCAGGAGATCCTGTTTATGGAGCAGGGCCGGATCGTGGAGCAGGGCAGCCCCAGATTGCTCTTGGCCCAGGAACCTGAGCAGTTGCGCAGCAGGACTTTGGATTTCTGCAACAAGCTCAGCGAGGCCTACGGGGAGCAGTAGGCAAGGCAGGCTCAAATTCTGACCTCTAGCTCGAAAACCTTGAATCACTGATCAATCCGGCAACTTCTCTTTTTTTGCCCGCTTTGGGGCAAAAAAATATTTCAGATTTGCCGGAGGCAAAGCTGAACCCGGAACCAAACCTTGATAGATTCCCAGTTTCTGTTCCAGGAGATAATCCCTGCCTTGAACCAGGGCCTGGTGGTGAGCCTGCTCTTGATCCTGCCTTCTGCAGTCCTGGGGCTATTATTAGGCCTTACGGCTGGCAGCCTGAGGGTCTTTGGCCCGGGCTGGATGCGTTGGCTGTCAGCAGCCTATATCGGGACTTTCAGGGGTACTCCTTTGGTGGTGCAACTTTTTGTGCTCTACTTCGGCCTGCCCAACCTGGGCATCTACCTGGAGCCCTATGCCGCAGCAGTTCTTGGCTTTTCACTGTGCGGCGGGGCCTATCACGCAGAGTATATCCGGGGTGGACTGCAGTCCATCAAGAAAGGCCAGTTGCAGGCTGCCCAAGCCTTGGGTTTTGCCCATGGAAACGCGATTCTTTCCATTATTCTGCCCCAGGCCATGCGCAGGGCCCTGCCAGGCTGCGGCAACGAACTGATCTACCTGATCAAGTACTCCTCCCTGGCCTATATCATCACTTGTATCGAGCTCACAGGAGAGGCCAAAAACCTGGCTTCCAGCAGCTTCAGGTTCACCGAGGTCTTCCTGGTGGCCGGGCTCTATTACCTGGTCCTGGTCTCCTTGGCTACCTGGGGGCTTAACTGGCTGGAGCGCCGGCTGAAGGTACCCGGTTTTGGCCATAGCCGCAGCTGAGCATTACTTGACCAGCATGACCGGGCAGGGAGCCAGGATGCCAACCTTATGGCTGATGGTTCCCCAGCCTTCAGTAGGGTTGTCCAGGTCTATACGGTGCGAGTTGAGCAGAATGAGATCGACTGCCTGTTCCTTGGCAAAGCTCAGAATTTCAGCCACCCTGGATCCCAGGAGAACCTTGGTCTCGATGTTTGCCTGGTGGGGTTCGTATCCTGTGCTCAATGCCTCCATCTTTTTTCCCGCCCGTTTGGTCAGCGTGGTGTAAAAGCGCTGGAATTCTTCAGTGTCGTCGTCAGCAATGGCCTCTATGACATGCAGAAGGGTGATGCGCTGAGCCAGTTCTTGGTTCTTTTCCAAGGATTGCATCCTGACCGCGATATCCAGGGCCTTTTTTGTGTCTGGGGTGCAATCAGTGGGAACCAGGATGTGTCCAAACATGGTTTCTCTCCTAGAGCTTGCGGAGTTGAGTTTGCAAACAACCCTTCACAGGGTTAAAAGTATACCCGGCGCGAGGATGAGCTGGGTTGCCGGCCGCGAAATCGTCCGAAGATAAAACCGATAAGGGCGGAGATGCCAATCACTCCGGCACCGGCCAGAAACCAGCGCAGCTCATGTCCCGATCGCAAGGTATGCACCTTGGCCCGCAAGGCCTCATGGTCGCCGCTGACATTGGCCAGTCTTTCCTTGGTCTGCTTCAGATCCGAGCTCAGTTCCTGGTTCTCCGCCCGCAGCTCTTCGATAGTTGATTGGGCCTGGGTAGAGGATTGCTCCAAGGTGTCGATCTTTTCCTGCAAGTCGTCTATGAGCATCTTTTTGGGGATTTCCTGCATCACATACCTCTTGAGCACCCAGCCGCTTTTCCCGTCTTGGGTGCGAACCCTGTACCAGGACCTGGTTTGATCCAGAATCTGCAAAGGACTGCCTGAGGGGAGCATCTTGACAATCTTGCGCGTGGTGTCTGGCCCCGACCGGAGGGTGATTTCCAGAGTATCAGTAACATACACGGTCTGGGCCCAGGCCTGATTGACCGGGAAAAAAACAGCGCTCAGAAAGAGAAAGACAATGACAAATCGCATGATATCCTGCTTTGGTGGAGGTTCATAAATTTTGCCAGAATATACACAGGGCAATGGCTTTTTGTATGACCCAATGCTAACAATTGCTGATGGGAAACTCAATACCATGTGGGCTTGAGTCCATGGTCAGCTTTGCCTCCGGCAAATCTGACATATTTGGAGAATAAGGGGGGGTTGCGTGCATATACACTCGCAGCTGCCGATACTGGGCCCGGGCCGCAACGCGAGGCGGGCCCGGGCCTTGGCAACGGAACTGGGCCTGCCTTTGACGATCCAGACTCCCCACTCCGCTTTGCGCCTGGAAGTCTTAACTGACCAGGTGCAGCTGTCCGGATGTCTGCCCGGGGAGCGGGGAAAAAACATACGGCCGATACGCAGTGATCTGGATCAGCTGAACACATCAACCTGCATTCGAAGCCCTCGTGAGGTTCCTCTTTACCGTGCGGTTCTGGGGCGGAAAAAAGCCCAAGGCAGGCTGGTGCTCGACGTCACCGGCGGGTTGGGCCAGGATGCCTGGCTGCTGGCAGCTGCAGGATGTTCACTGGTTGTTGTGGAACAAGAGCCGGTCATCTTTGCTCTGCTCAGGGATGGAGTTGCCAGGGCTGGGGTGAGTGCCCAGCAGATTGTGCGCAGATTACGTCTCATTCAGGCCCAGGCCGAGGATGTTTTGGGTCAAATTATGCACAGAGACGCATCTGATATCATTCAGATCCGCCCGCATGTGGTGTATATGGACCCCTTTTTCCATTCGGAAAGGAAAAAAAAAGGGGCATCCAAACGATCAATGCAGGTGTTGCGCCATGTGGCCCGGGAGCATGATCCAAAAGCAGATCAGGCGGTCTTGGATCTGGCTCTGCAAGCCGCTCTGGACCGGGTGGTGGTCAAGCGCCCGAGATTGTCCTCTGCCCTGGCATCCAGGCATGGACGGATTGTGCTCAGTATTCAGGGCCGGGGACATCGATTTGACGTTTACCAACGCTGATAAGACAGCTCGGATGGGAGGAAACATTCCCCCTTTCCAAAGGAGGCCAGAGATGGACGAAAGAGTCGGGCCGGAATTTATTCAGGGGCAGGCTCAAGGATCAGATCCTGTTGCAGATTTGATTCAGGCAGGACGGGAGGCGTGGCTGAAAGGACTGGTCAGCGGGTTCAGTGGCAACCTCAGTCTGCGCTGCAGCCAAAAGATATTCATCACCTGTTCCGGGGTATGCAAAGGCCGGCTTCAGCCCCGGGACGTTATCAGAGTGGATGTGCACAGCAAAACGGCCCTTGACCCGGGCCGGATGTCTTCTGAGGCCGGGATGCACCTGGCTGTGTATGCCGCCCACCCCAAGGCCCGGGCCATCGTCCATGTCCATCCGGTCTTTTTGCTGGCCTTGGACCAGGCCGGGGCCGAGCTTCTGAATCTGGACCTTTTTGAGGCCGCCTCGATTCAAAGAGAGCTTGCGTATGTTCCGGCTCTCGCTCCGGGAAGCGACGATCTGGCCCGGGCGGTGGCCGAGGCTGCCGGAGCAGGCCGGGCCGTGCATATGGCCAGGCATGGCCTGGTCTGCTGGGGGGAGGAACTGGAGCAGGCCTTGAACCTGGCTGAAGAAGTGGAAGCCCTGGCCAAGATCCAGCTTTTGTCCGGCATATCGGCCAGGGGGAGGACATGAGGAAAGGCCGAAAGCAAAAGTGGCAAGAGCAGTGCGTTTCTGCTTCCGAGGCCCTGCAGCGGATAGAACCGGGAATGAGCATCTTTCTCGGTACCGGACCGGCTGAACCCAGAACTTTGATTCAGGCCTTGATGCAGGAAAAAAATGCAAAGCTCCAGGACCTGGAACTTATTCAAGTGGTCAGCTTTGGTTATGCCATTTCCCTGGAAAACATCCAGAGCCAAAAGTACAGGCTGAAGACCTTTTTTTCCGGCTGGGTGGCCAGTGAGGCCATTGCTCATGGCCATGTGGATCTTATCCCCACTCGTTTTTCCAGGATTCCCAATCTGATCCGCTCCGGGCGCCTGCCAATAGATGCGGCCTTTGTCCAGATCTCACAGCCTGATGCATCCGGGTACTGCAGTCTGGGCCTGGCTGTTGATGTGGCCAGGGAGGCCATGCTCCAGGCCCGGGTAATCATCGCTGAGGTCAGTCCGGACATGCCCTGCACATTTGGAGATACCTTTATCCACATTTCCGAACTGGACGTCATGGTTTTGTCCCAGGCTAAGCCGCTTTACTTCCCCCGCTGGACGGTTGATGCAGTGCACGATCGGATCGGACAAAATGCGGCATCGATTATCGACAACGGCAGTTGCCTGGCCTTTTCCAACGGGCCGGTCTACGAGGCCTTAAGCCGGCACTTACAGGCCAAGCGCAATCTGGGTATTCATACCCCTTTTTTCAGCGATCCCCTCATGGATTTGGTGCAAAGCGGGGCTGTTGACAACAGGAATAAGCGGGTGTTTACCGGAAAATCGGTGACCTCTTTTGCCTTTGGATCTTCGGACCTCCTGGCCTGGCTGGATCGCAATCCCTTTGTAGAATTTCAACCCATGGGCAAGGTTTTTGATCCGGTCTCCATCGGACGAAACCCATCCTTCGTGACCCTTTTGTCCGCCCGGAAGGTGGATCTGTCCGGAAGGATCGTTCTGCACAGCGGAAAGGGGAATGTGACCTCTGGTCCGGGAGAGGCCATGGATTTTATCAATGGCGCAGAACTCTCGGCCGGGGGGATGGCGATTATCGCCCTGCCCAGCCAGGATCGGGATTCTGAGTCCAACATCAGACTTTCTGTGGAGCAGTACCCGAATGTGTTCAGCCTCCGTGAGTCTGTGGATGCCGTGGTTACCGAATACGGAGTGGCCTGGCTGCGGGGACGATCGTTGCGGGAACGGGCCATGAGCCTTATAGACATCGCCCACCCTGATCACCGGACTGTTTTGGTCGATCAGGCCAAGGGAGCCAAAATCCTCTATCCGGATCAGGTTTATCTGGAGTCAGCAGGCAAGATCTATCCGGATGAGATCACTTCCCAGCACACGTTTCAAAACAATGTCGTGATCCGGTTTCGTCCCATCAAGCCTTCAGATGAGGACGAAATGCGCCGCCTTTTCTACCGCTTTTCGGATCAGGCCGTGTATTACCGCTACTTTACTCCGGTCAAGGCCATGCCGCACAGCCGTATGCAGGAATATGTGAATATTGACTATCAAAATACCATGTCTGTTGTAGGCCTGGTGGGGCCCAAGGG
The DNA here is from genome assembly GCA_041686195.1 of Desulfovermiculus sp. Lineage (GTDB taxonomy): Bacteria > Desulfobacterota > Desulfovibrionia > Desulfovibrionales > Desulfothermaceae > Desulfovermiculus. The sequence continues at coordinate 22,740 of JAWLEI010000008.1, read as the reverse complement.
CGAGGGGCATATAGTAGCTGAAGGACGTTATGTAAAGCATCCAGACAGTACCTGGGCAGATCTGGCTTTTCTGGTTGACGAGGAGTATCAGGGCCTGGGTGTGGCTACTTACTTGTTTCAGCTTTTGATGCGGGTGGCCAAAGACAGATGCCTGCAGGGATTTACCGCCGATGTTCTGGTGGGAAACAAGGCCATGCTTCGGGTCTTTGAAAAAGGAAGCTCCAAGGCAGAGGTGCGTATGATGGAAGGGGTGTATACGGTGCGCATTCCGTTTGAGGGCAACCCTGTTTGCAGGATTGAGGAAGATGGGGGGTGACTGATTTTCAGGTTTCAGATTTGCCTCCGGCAAATCTCGTGTGAAACTAGATTTTGCTTTCTCCGCCTGCCCCGGACTGAGATCCGGGGTAACCCCGGCGTAAGCCGGGGTCCAGCTCTTACATTTTCAGTCTGGATTCCGGCTGGAGCCTGTGCTGGACCCCCGATCCAGTACCGGAATGACAGAGGGGGTGATTCAACGTTTCTTTCTCGATCAAACTGGGCGTCTGCGGCCAGCGGCGGCGCTTGAAACTTAAAAACCGCTATCCCTTACGGATCGGTTCAATAACCACGTTGACTCTTCGGTTGGCAGCCGAATCCGAGGAGATGGGCTGGGACTCGCCATAACCCACAGCAGTTATCCGCCAGTCCTCGATTCCCTGCTGCATGAGGGCGTTCTTCACTGCCTGGGCCCGACTTTCAGAGAGTTTTTGATTGTATTCCTCCGGCCCTGATGCGTCGGTATGCCCCTCCACCCTGATGGTGGTTTGGGGGTATTGATTCAAGACATCAGCCACCCTGGCGATTTCAGTCTGTCCTCCGGGCTTGAGATTTGAGGAGTCAAAGTCAAAAAGGACCTCGGAATCAAAAGTGGCCTGCAATACATCCCGGTCCCGTTGAATGCTGGTGGATTCAGACTGGGACACTGCCTGGCGCAGGGCTTGTTCCTGCCGGTCCATATAGGCTCCGATCTGATTGCCGGCTATACCGCCCACAGCCGCTCCGATGCCGGCCCCGATGAGGGTTCCTTCCGTGTCTCCGCCAATGACCTGGCCCAGGATGGCTCCCAGGCCAGCCCCGGTGGCTGCACCTACCCCGGTTCCTCGTTCTTGCTTGCTGGCCGAGGCACAGGCGCTTAATCCAGCGGCCACCAGACAGAGACCCAAACAAATGACCAACCATTGCCGTCGCATACTCCAAAACCTCCTTATTCCAAATTGATAGAGGATGATACCTGAATGCTTGAGATGTTGTGGACATAACCCGTTATTGCAAGGCGTGGTGGCCGAAGCAATCCCCAGGGGGTATCTATGAGTTCATCCGAAATTATAATAATACTACAAGGTGCACCGCGGAAAGTCTAGGGGCCACTGCCATTTGAAGGCAGGAACGGATTGAAATATCCAGAATTCAATCCGGGAAAATCTTTTTGCAGCCGCCGAAGAAGATTTTTGAGGCCCATGGCTGGAGAATCGGCATGGGGCAGGATCTGCAGATAGAGTTCCGGATCCAGGTTCAGGTTGCGCCATTGGATAAAGTCAATGTCAGTTCGAGCTATGAGATCAGCCAGGGCCTGATATTCCATTTCGCTGTCGCTGATGCCAGGGACGAATAAAAAATTCAAGGATACAAAAATATTGTGTTTCTTGGCTGTCTCCATGCACTTGAGGACGTCCGCAAAGGCATATGATTGGGGACGGTGGTAGGCCAGGTACATATCTTTTCGGGCACTGTTCAGGGTGACCCGGATGGAATCCAGGCCGGCTCGGGCCAGGCCCGGGATGCTCTCCGGCAGGCTGGCGTTGGTATTGATATTCACCGTGCCTGGTCCACCCTGGCTGCGAAAGGTGGATATGGCTTCCCGGATGAGCTCCGACTCAGTGAGTGGATCGCCTTCGCATCCCTGGCCAAAGGAAAAAATGGGCCGCTTTTCCTGCCCGGCATGGTGGTGCATGATGTCTGTAATTTCTTTGACCCTGGGCCGGAAAGCGATCCGGTTCTGGGTGGCCGGAAAACCGTTGCCAGGATCTTGTCTGGAGATGCATCCAATGCAGGCTGCATTACAGCCCCGGGCTGTGGGTAAGGGAGCTTCATAGCGGCCCAAAACCAGGTTCTTTGCTGCAGGGCATCCGTAGCTCAGGGCGCAATTGGCCAGATGGCGGACCAACCGGTTGTAGGCATATGTTTGCAGGAGTCTCTGAGCCCCGCGCTGAATACGCTTGGGGGAGATATGGGTAAAAACCTGTCTTTGGTCTTCATCGACTTTTTGGGCACAGAGATAAAATTGTCCATGCGCGTAGCCAACGGCCCCATAGGCAAACAAGGGAAGAGGACAAGCTGATTCGGAGGAGAGGTATGCGGTCAGACCGCTCAAGGTATACCCCGGACAGACAAAGGCGGCCACGGCCAGACCGTCAGCCTGGACTACAGATCCGGTATCCGGATCCCAGCCCACAGCCTGGCGGCTTGGCAGCAGGAACAGATCGCTGTCCGGGGGCAAGGGTATGCACTCGTCTGGCCTCGGAGGCAGTATTTCCCGGCCCTTGCGGCAGAGCATGCGCAGGGATGGGTGATCATATATCTGGCCCTGGTCATCGGCATAGACCAAGTGGGGAAGGGAACGTCGGGTTTTGGGCATAAATGGCAGTTGAGAAAAAAAAGACAGAGCCGGATGTACCGGCCCTGCCTTTTGGGTGTCCGATCTTGTCCTCCGGCTTAGCGCTTTGAGTACTGATATTTCTTGCGCGCTCCGGGCTGGCCGTATTTTTTCCGTTCTTTGACCCGGGCGTCTCTGGTCAACAGGCCTTTGGGCTTTAAGGTCTTGCGCAGCTCCTGGTCATAGTCTTCAAGGGCCCGGCTTATGCCGTGCCGCACTGCCTGGGCCTGGCCGGAGATACCCCCGCCGGTCACATTGACCCGGATATCGAATTTGTCGGGCATATTGACCAGCCTTAAAGGCTGGTTGATGATCATGCGCAAGGTATCCCGGGGAAAATATTCGTCCACAGGGCGGCCGTTTATTTCAATTTTTCCGCTTCCCGGATAGAGCCTGGTGCGGGCTATGGCATTTTTGCGTTTTCCGGTTCCGTAAAAAAAATCTTGGCTCATGAGCTGACTCCGCATTACCTGGTTAAGGCAGTTCTATAGCTGTAGGCTGTTGGGCTTGATGGGGGTGTTCCTGGCCTGCATACACTTTCAGCTTTTTGAGTTGGGCCCGGCCCAAACGGGTTTTGGGCAGCATGCCGCGAACAGCTTTATGGATAATCTGTTCCGGCTTGGATTCAAGGAGTTCCTTGAACGATGTCTCTTTGATGCCACCGGGGTAGCCGGAGTGGCGATAATACTTTTTGTCTTCATGCTTGGTGCCGGTGACCCGGATCTTGTCGGCATTGATGACCACCACAAAGGCCCCGTTGTCCACGTGGGGAGTGAAGTCTGGCTGATCCTTGCCCCGGAGTTTAGTAGCCACGACCGAGGACAGCCGGCCGAGAACCTGATCCTTGGCATCGACCAGGATCCATTTTCGGTTTACATCTTCCTTACGTCGGCTATATGTCTTGAAGGTGTTCATGCACATCTCCCTCGAGAGTTTAAAAAAAGAAACATTTACCTTTGCATGGCCTGATTGTCAAGTCTGAAGTCGAGGTCTTGCTCCAGACCGCTGGAGAAGCGATAAAATCAACCCTAAATTTGAAGTGCTGTCAAGAGGGAAATATTTGTGTTGGGGTAAAATAAGTAATACTGTCGCTCCATGCGCTGGGCAGGAGTGAGCAAGGGTCGAAGTGAATGAAGTCAAGGGAAGGAGAAAGGAGATATGATACGTAAGAGTTTGATGCAGCTTATTTTTTCTGGATCGTTCATGAAGCGTTGGAATGACAAGCTGCGTCCTGTGGAACTCTGGGAAGTGGATAAACAGGCCCACAAGATGATTACCGCCTGGGCCCTGTACCAGGAAAATACAAACCAGTGCACAACGCATGAGGAGCAGTTGAATCTGGGGCAGGAAATTATTGAAGGCGGGATCTTTGAATATCTGTATCGGTTGATTATTACCGATATCAAGCCCCCGATCTTTTACCGCATCAAGTCCAACCCTGACCATTACCGGCAATTGACGGACTGGGTCCTGGAGCAGCTGCAACCGCGAGTACAGTCCCTCGGGCCGGCCTTTTGGTCCCGGCTGGAGGGGTACTTCTCCCTCTCAGACCCTGCCGGACTGGGGAGGGATATTCTGGATGCAGCCCATTTGTACGCCAGCCAGTGGGAGTTTCATCTGATACAAGGCATCAATCCCTGGGATGAGGAGCTGGCGGATATTGAAGCTACATTTGTCCGCGGACTGGCCGAATACAATCATGTGCAGGGCGTACCCCAGATACAGGATGAGAAACACAATGCCCTGGGCCGTTTTTTGCGCCAATGCGGACAGTTGCGCTTTCAAAAGCGCTGGTCCCAGACTCCGAGAATACCTGAGACCTCGGTCTTAGGGCATATGTTCATTGTGGCCTGCTATGCCTACTTCTTCAGTCTGGTGAACAGGGCTTGTCCCCGCATGGGGCACAACAACTTCTTTGCCGGCTTATTCCATGATCTGCCCGAACTCTTGACTCGGGATATTATTTCACCGGTCAAGCGGTCAGTGGCTCAAATCGGAGATCTGATCCGCGAGTATGAGGAACACGAGGTACAGCATCGGGTACTGGGGCTTTTGGAACAAGGCGGATATGGGCATGTTGCCAAGCGGCTGCATTATTTTCTGGGGCTGGAGTTTGGATCTGAATTTGTGCCCACTGTGGTCCAGGGCGATCAGGTCTTTAGTGTTGGACGTAAGGAGTTGATGGGTGAGTACAATAAAAATGAGTTCGACCCCAAGGACGGAGAACTGCTCAAGGTGTGCGACAGCCTGGCAGCTTTCATTGAGGCCTATACGGCCATGCGCAACGGAATTACCACCGATCAGCTCAGTCAGGCTGTGTGGAGGATCCGCAGGGACTATAACAACGTCGATCTAGGCAACGGGCTGCATATCGGCAGCTTGCTGGCCGATTTCGACTGATTTTTTTTTCGCTTTGCCCTGAAAACCCAAAAATTTTGCTTGACTTCCCCTGCTTGACTTGAAATAGTGTGGGAAATTGTGGAAAGTTGTGGGAGGTAGCAGGGTGAAGTTCTGGGGGCATTCTTTTCGTACCATCGACAGCAAAGGTCGGCTCATGCTCCCACCCGATTTTCGGGATTTGATCCTGGAAGGCGAGGGGGCCGGACAGGTCATGCTGACTCGATTCGATGCCTGTGTTTACGGATATGCCCTCCCGGAATGGGAACAGATAGTAAACAGCTTTCAGCACCTGAACCTTGCTCGCCCGGATATGCGCAGATTTCAGCGCTTTTTCCTGGGCGGGGCCATGCAGGTGCCCCTGGACAAACAAGGAAGAATACTGGTCCCTCCCCACTTGCGCAAGTATGCCGCCCTGGATAAAGAAGTCGTCCTGGCCGGCAGTGGCCGGCGTTTTGAGATATGGAATGTTAAGCGGTATGAACAGGAAATGGACAATTTTGATCAAGGTGCGGACCAGATAATGAACGAGCTGACCCAAAGCGGCTATGAGCTCAGGATATAGGTGATTTTTCAGTTGAAAGAAGCAAACACGTTCATGGCTGAGCATATCCCGGTTATGGCCGGCCAGGTAGTGGATTGGATCTCTCCGGAGCGGAAAGGAAGGTATGTGGATGCCACTGCAGGCCTTGGTGGGCACACTCTGGCCCTGCTCCGGGCCGGGGCGGGAATGGTTTTGGCTCTGGACCGGGATCAATCGGCCCTTAATCAGGCCCGGAAACGGATTCAAGAAGCGGGATTTCTTCACCGCGTTGTATTCTGGCATGCTCAGCATGAGAATGCGGCCGAAATCATGGATGATCTGGGTTGGGAAAAGGCCCAGGGTTTGGTCTTGGATGCCGGAGTCTCATCAATGCAGCTGGAAGACCCTGAAAGGGGGTTTAGCTTTGTGCATGACGGGCCATTGGACATGCGAATGGATGAACAGGAGAGGGAGGATGCCGCCGATCTGGTCAATCGGGCTCCGGAACAAGAGCTCAAACAGATAATCCGGAAATATGGGCAGGAGCCTCTGGCCGGGCGTATAGCCCGGCGCATCATCCAGGAACGGGAAAAGAAACGGATTGATAGCACGGGACAGCTGGCGGACATTGTTAGTAAGGCCTATCCGCCCCAGCGACGGGCCAAATCCCGTAATCATCCGGCCACTAAGACCTTTCAGGCACTGCGCATTGCCGTCAATCGAGAGTTGGAGGGATTGCAGGCCCTGATGAAAGACATCCCTGATATTTTAGCCCCAGAGGCAAGGGCGGTGGTGATCACCTTTCATTCCCTCGAAGACAGGATCGTCAAGCATGCCTTCCGGAGGCTGGCCAAAGGGTGTGTGTGTCCTCCACAACAGGCTGTGTGCACCTGTGACCCGGTTCCCCGGATCAAGGTGCTGACCAAAAAGCCGGCACTGCCAGGTGATCAGGAAATTGCAGCCAACAACCGGAGCCGAAGCGCAAAAATGCGGGTGGCCGAAGTTCTGAAGTGAATACATTGCTCTTTGTGTTTTACCTGGGCTAAGGGAGGCATGATGATCAAGAAGAGGGTTTTGGCTTGTTTGGGCCTGGGTGTTTCAGCCTTAGCTTTGGGGGTCTGTCTGGTGTGGATCAATTTGGAGCTGGTGGGGCTCTCCTATAGGATAAAAGAAGTGCATGACCTTCTTGAGGGCGAGAAAGAACTGAAGTCCAAGCTACAGGTTGAACATATGAATTTGCTGTCCTCCTACCAACTCCGCAAGAAGGCGGTTAAGATGGATTTGCATCCTCCCAAGGAAGGGCAGATACGCCTTATGGTCCAGGGAGAAAAGAATGTAAAATGAGAACCTGGCTGGGCAGAGCTAAATGGGATAGGAGGTAAAGGAGGACCAGTGAGGGCAGGGAAGAGGAAAAAGACCATCCGTTCATCACCTCGGGACTGGTCCAAGGTCCGAATCATAATGCTGGGTGCTGTGCTGGTCCTGGCCTGGAGCGGGTTGTGGGCCCGGGGATTCTACCTCCAGGTCTTGCGCGGACCCGCCCTGGCTTTGCAGGCCGAATCTCAGCACTGGACGCATGCGTCAGTATACGGCAAGCGGGGAGAGATCTTTGACCGCGACGGTGAGCTGCTGGCCAAAAGCATAAAGGTCAAGTCCGCCTTTGCCCGGCCGAATAATATACAGGATCCTCAGGATACGGCCGCCAAGTTGGTCGAGATCCTCGGGGGGACAAAAGCCAAATGGTTGACCCGGTTGCAATCTGGCTCTTCTTTTGTTTGGCTTACCCGACAGATATCGGATCAGGTGGCGGCCAGGCTGGAAGCTTCCGGACTGCAAGGGGTGTATCTGACTGAAGAGCAGCGCCGTTTTTATCCGCATGGCCAGTTGGGGGGGCAGCTTCTGGGCTTTGTCGGGATTGACAACCAGGGCTTGGAAGGCCTGGAGTTGTCTTTTGATTCCCATTTGAGCGGAGAGAAACAAACTTATGTGGTCCAGCGGGATGCAGCTGGTCATGTTTTGTTTGCCCCAGGTCAGTTTCAGGGGGACTGGGCTGGACAAGATCTGCACTTGACCCTGGATTCTGAGGTTCAATACGCAGCTGAAGTGGCTCTTGAACAGGCGGTGAGTGAATATAAGGCCAAGTCTGGCACCTGTGTGGTGGTGGATGTACCAAGCGGTGAAATTATGGCCTGGGCCCAGGCCCCTCTCTTTAATCCCAATACGTACAGGGTTTCCAATCCCACTCGCTGGCGCAACCTTCTGGCCACGGAGAGTTATGAGCCTGGATCAACCATAAAGCCCTTCCTGGTAGCCTCGGCTCTGGACCAGAATGTGGTCGATGCCCAGAGCATCTATTTCTGTGAAAATGGGAAATGGACTTATAAGAGAAGGACGGTCAAGGATACCCATGAATACGCCTGGCTGCCAGTATCCCGGATTATACGTTATTCCAGCAATATTGGGGCCGGGAAGATCGGCTTGGAACTGGGTGCACAGCGCTACCATTCCACATTGGAGTCTCTTGGATTTGGGACCAGGACCGGGCTGCCTTTACCGGCTGAAAATAGAGGCATTCTCCGGCCCCCGCAGCAGTGGAACGAGGTTGATCTGGTTTCGGCCAGCTTTGGACAGGGATTGACGGCGACCGGTCTGCAGTTGGCTCAGGCCTATCTCACTCTGTGTACCAAAGGAGAGTGGCGTCCTTTGCGGCTGGTGAAAGTCCCAAAACAAGAGAGAGAGCCGGCAAGGCGAATATTTTCAGCATCCACGGCCAGGGACGTTCTGGGCATGCTGCACGATGTGGTTGAAGAGGATGGAACCGGGACTGAAGCCAGAATTGAAGGCATCCAGGTGGGGGGTAAGACCGGGACGGCCCAAAAGGCAAGTGCCAGTGGGGGCTACGGCAATGAGTATGTGGCGTCTTTTGTGGGCATCTTTCCCGCCTTGCAGCCCAGGTATCTGGTTCTGGCCATTTTTGATGAGCCGAAAAAGCACCATTACGGAGGGGTGGTAGCTGCCCCGGTAGTCAGAGAAGTGGGCAGCGAACTCATGGCCTGGTCTGGCCTGGACGAGGTGTCCGGGCAGCAAATTCAGGCCGGAAAGGATAAAGAAAAGAACATGTCACAAACCAGAATTCGATCCCAAGAGCCTTCTTTGAATCTGTCCTGGAAGCAGGGAGAGCCTGTTCCGGACTTGTGCGGCCTTTCCCTGCGCCAGGCCCTGGAAATATTGGCCGGACAAGGGGTCATGCCCCGGTTGAAAGGTGAAGGGGTTATGGTCAGCAAGCAAAGACCGGAGGCAAAGAGCCAAATGAGCCAGGTTCAGGACAAGGAATGGATTCTGTGGCTGTCCAATCCTCCCGGACAGGAGAAGAGTTCGTCATAATGAGAGGAAACAACCGCAAACCTCAGGATCGATTCTCCACGTGGGATGAACTTCTGAAGTATGTCCGGCAAGGGGCCGAGGTGCGAACCCATTCGCAACAGGTTCAGCCGGGAGATGTCTTTGTGGCCCTGCCCGGGGCACATACCGATGGATCAGATTATATCCCTCAGGCCGTGGACAGATATGCGGCTTGGGTGGTCCATCCCCAGCACTTCAAGCCGGGCCGGACTGAAGCCCGGGTTCGATTTTGGGCCTCTCCGGACCCGGGGAATGCCTTGGGCGCATTGGCGGCAGCCAAACACAAGACCGATGAGAGGAAACCATTCTTGGTTGGGATCACCGGGACCAACGGCAAGACCACGGTCAGCTACCTGACAGAGCATCTGCTGCGCTCGGCCGGAAAGGAATGTGGAGTTTTAGGAACCATCAGCTATCGGTGGAAAGGCAAGGAAAGGCATGCAGATTTGACCACTCCCGGTTGTCTCGAACTTCACGCTATGCTGGCTGAAATGGCCGAGGACGGAGTAGAGGTGGTGTGCATGGAAGTTTCTTCCCATGCCCTGGATCAGCAGAGAACTGCCGGTCTGGCCTTTGATCTGGCCGTGTTCACCAATTTGACTCAGGACCATTTGGACTATCACCAGGACATGGAGACCTATTTCCAGGTCAAATCAAGACTGTTCACCACTCCCCCCTGGGCCTCCATCCTGAATCTTGACGATGAATACGGCCTCAGGCTGGCTGGCCTGTCCAAGCCAGGACGAGGATATTCCCTGAACAACGTGGAGGTTTCAGACTGGCCGTGCCTGCAGGGCAGTGTTTTGCAAATGGAAAGGGCCGGACAGGTCCTTGGCCTTCATGAGCAACGGGTGGGACAATGGAGTCTTCGTTCCGGTTTGGTGGGCAGACACAATGCCTCTAACCTTCTGGCTGCCCAGGCCATTGGCCTTGAACTGGGGTTGGGGCCGCAGGATTTTAAGGCCCTGGAATCCTGTGCCGGACCACCGGGGCGATTGCAGCGGGTTCCCAACAAACTGGGACTGCACGTTTTTGTCGATTATGCCCATACTCCGGATGCCTTGAACAACGTCCTCTCGGCTTTGAAAGAACTGAATTTTCAGCGCTTGATTGTGGTGTTCGGCTGCGGCGGGGATCGCGATCCAGGCAAGCGGCCCCTGATGGGGCAGGCGGTGGCCAGACATGCAGATCTGGCTGTTTTGACCTCGGATAATCCGAGACACGAAGATCCGGAACAGATTATGCATGGGGTGATGCCAGGCTTGCAAGGCTGTCCGCAGGTCATGCGCAACCCGGACCGGCGCCAGGCCATTTACATGGGCCTTGAGGCCACAGGTCCCCTCGATGCATTGGTCATTGCCGGCAAGGGGCATGAGTGTACGCAGCAGATAGGAGATCAAAAATTGCCCTTCAGCGATGTACAGGTAGTTCGTGAATATCTTGACGACGTTGAAGTGCCAGAGGGTTGAGGAAGTCAGTAGTGGTGGTTTCTTAATTCTCTGAGTTGAATAATGAGCTTGAACAGACCAGGGATACACGCAGAATGAAACTCAGTCTGGCTAAAATCGGGCAAGCCATGCAGGCTGTCGGGGATTATGAGAACTCTCAGGACCTGATGGCCACCAGGGTGCAGACAGACAGCCGTCTGGTTCAACCCGGGGATCTCTTTGTCTGCATTCAGGGTCAACGTTTTGACGGCCACAATTTTGCCCGGGAAGCTGTGCACAAAGGAGCCCTGGCTGTGGTAGTGGAAAGGCCGCTGCTGGATCTGTCTTCAGAAGTCCCCATGCTTTTGGTCCAGGATTCCATTGCCGCTCTGGCCGGCCTGGCTGCTTTTTGGAGAGCTCAGTTCCAGGGCCGGGTGGTAGCTGTGACCGGTACGGCCGGCAAGACTTCGGTCAAGGAAATGATCGCCTCGATTCTGGAGCAAGGTGCGGATGTAGGCAAGAATTATAAGAACTGGAACAATCAGCTGGGCGTGTCTTTGTCCATTTTGGGCATGCACGGGCGGGAAGATTACTGGGTTTTGGAAGCCGGAGTGAGCGAAGAAGGAGAGATGGAGGGTTTGGCCGCAATCATGGCCCCGGATGTGGCTGTGATGGTCAATGTGGGTCCGGCCCATCTGCAAGGACTGTCTTCTGTTCATGGGGTGGCCAAGGAAAAGGCCCGGCTGCTGGAGACGGTGCCTGCAAAGGGAGTGGCGGTCATCAATTGGGATTACCCGGAGCTGGTGCAAGTGATATCCGAGCAAAGAGATGTCCCGGCCCTCACCTTTTCTGCCCAGGCTGATACAGGCACGGATTGTCTTTTGGTTGAGGAGCAAACAGGTCCAGGAACCGGGTATAATGTGCGCATGAGGTGCCAGGGGACCCGGATTGACCTGCACCTTCCTGCAGAGCGGTGTTGGATTGGGGAAAATGTGCTGGCTGCCGCCTGCACCACCAGTTACCTGGGATGTACGCCCGTGGATATCCAGGCCGGACTGGCCCGGGTCTGTCTGCCCGAGCACCGGGGACAAATGATAGACTGCGGCCAAATGACCATTGTCGACGATTGCTACAATGCCAATCCCCTGTCCATGCGCTGGGCCCTGAACTGGGCCCGAGCCAAGGCCGGGACCGGCCCCTTAATCTTGGTCCTGGGGGAGATGAAGGAGCTCGGGGAGCAGGCAGAAACCAGCCATCAGGAGCTGGGAAGCTGGGTAGCCTGTACCCGGGCGGCCCATGTTTTCTATTTTGGAGATTATGAGCAGGCCTTTCGAAAGGGTTTTGATCAGGCTGGAGGTACGGGCCTGTCCTATGTGCCGGGCGAGGGAGAGTTTCTCCGCTTGTGGCGCAAGCTGGGCGTGCAGTCAGGACTTGTTTTGGTCAAGGGGTCTCGAGGGTGTGCCCTGGAGAGATTTGTCTACCTCTTACAGCAGGAACTCAGGGCATGATTTATCATCTTCTCTTTCCCTTAAGCGAATATATCGGACTCTTTAATGTCTTTCGATATATTACCTTTCGGTCCATATACGCGTTGCTGACGGCCCTTATTTTGACCATTATCATCGGTCCCCGCTTCATTGCCTGGCTGCAACGCATAAAGTGCGGTCAATACATTCAGGAGGACGGTCCGCAAAATCATCACAGCAAGGCCGGAACACCGACCATGGGCGGCCTGCTCATAGGCTTTTCCCTGCTGACCAGTGTCCTGCTGTGGGGCAACTTGACCAATATCTATTTGTGGCTGACGATTTTTGTCTTTATCGGATTTGGACTCATCGGCTTCTGGGACGACTATCTGAAGGTGGTGCGCAAACAGAACAAGGGGATCAGCCCAAAACAGAAGTTTGCGGCCCAGTTTGCCGTGGCTGCGGCCACCATAGCTGTGCTTATCCTCCTGCCCGGATACTCAAGCACCCTGTATATCCCGTTCATCAAATGGCTGCAGCCCAATCTGGGCTGGTTTTATCTGCTCTTTGCCCTGGTGGTCATTGTCGGCTCATCCAATGCGGTCAATCTCACCGACGGGCTGGACGGGCTGGCTGTAGGGCCGACGGTAGTGGTCAGCGGGTGCCTGCTTCTGTTCATCTATGTGGCCGGACATGTGGAGATAGCCGAGTATTTGCAGGTAGCCTATGTCCCTGGTGTGGGTGAGGTGACAGTATTTTGTGGAGCCCTGGTTGGAGCCGGGCTGGGTTTTTTGTGGTTCAACGCCTATCCGGCTCAGGTGTTCATGGGGGATGTGGGCAGCCTGAGCCTGGGGGCTTCAATTGGTTTTATCGCCATCTTGTGCAAACAAGAGCTCGTTCTTCTCGTGGTGGGAGGGCTTTTTGTGATTGAAACCCTGTCCGTGATCGTCCAGGTGGGGTATTTCAAGCTAACCGGGGGCAAACGGTTCTTTCGCATGGCGCCCATCCATCATCATTTTGAGCTCAGCGGTATACCGGAATCAAAGATTATTGTCCGCTTCTGGATTTTGTCCATATTGCTGGCCATGTTGGCCTTGAGTACGCTCAAACTCAGATGATATCCTGGTCAGCTTTGCCTCCGGCAAATCTGACATGTTTTTTGCCCCAAAGCGGGCAAAAAAAGAAGAAAAGTTTGCCGGATTGATCATCCATAGAAACATGCCAGAAGAACCGCGCTCAATTCGAAATTGAGTGGGAAATAATTTCAGCCCGTTACCAGAAATTGAGGATTTTGGGATTGAGGAATTCTGTATTTGAGGCCAATGCCCCTGGCAAAGGGCAGATACGAGACCTCAGGGGCCGCAGGGTGACTGTGGTCGGGGCCGGTAGATCCGGCCGGGCCGCTGCAGCCCTGGCCTCCCGGGAGGGCGGGGTTGTGCGCCTGGTGGATGCCGATCCCCGGGCTGTGTCTGAAGCCGAACGCTCGCAGATAAAGGCCCAGGGGATAGGGATCAGAACCGGAGCCCATAGGGCAGAGGATTTTGCAGATACCGAGCTGCTCATTCTCAGCCCAGGCATCCCGGTGCACAAGATTGCCCCCTTCCTGCCTCGGTCAGATTCGATTCCGGTCATATCAGAACTGGAACTGGCCTTGGACCGGGTCCAGGAGCCGATTATTGCCCTGACTGGGACCAACGGCAAGACGACCACTGTGAGCCTTATGGCCCATATTTTCAAAAGCTCCGGTCATGAGTGTTTTGAGGGCGGAAATATCGGAACCCCGCTCTCGGAGTATGTACTCTCGGGGCAGAAGAAAGAAGTCCTGGTTTTGGAAGTGAGCAGCTTTCAGCTCCAGCATACGTACTCTTTGCGGCCCAGGGTAGCAGCGTGGCTGAACTTTTCCGACAATCATCTCGATCATCACCGCGATGTACAGGAGTACTGGCAGGCCAAATGTTCATTGTTTCGCAACCAGAGCGCAGAGGACACTGCCTTGATCCATGCCAGCTTGTGGTCCAAGGTGCGGGATACAGACGTAACCAGGGCCCAGGTCACGGTATTTGATCAGGAGCATGGATTCACCGCTCCGCAGCTGCCGGGTGTCCACAATCGTTCGAACATGGAGGCCGCGTATTTGGCCTGCGCCCAGTGGGGGATCTCAGAGCACAAGGCCAGGGAAGCCATGTCCAGCTACACCCCGCACCCGCATCGTCTGCAAAGGGTGGGAGAAAAAAACGGGGTGCTCTATGTCAACGATTCCAAGGCAACCACTGTTCACGCCTTACAGGCAGCCCTGCACAGCTTTGACCGGCCCATTCATCTTCTGGCCGGAGGGCGATATAAAGGGGGAGATTTGCAGGCAGTAAGAGAGCTGATCCAGCAACGGGTGCGCTCTGTGACCCTTTTTGGCGAAAGCAGAGACGTTTTTATGCGGGCCTGGGAAGGTATTGTGCCTGTTGATTGGAGACCGGATCTGGCCCAGGCCGTAACCCATGCGGCTGACCTGGCTGCTCCGGGAGACGTGGTTCTTTTATCTCCGGCCACTTCCAGTTTTGATCTGTTCGCCAATTACGCAGATCGGGGAGATTCATTTATTCGGGCCGTGGAGGGCTTGGATAACAGGGAGTAAGGAGCGTGGGTGTGGCCAGGGAAGAAGAAAATATCCGGGATATGGCCGATTGGTGGCTGATAGGGGCGGCCCTGATCCTTATCGGTCTGGGCCTGGTCATGGTCTACAGCTCCAGCGGGGTTATGGCTAAGCGCCTGTTTACTGACAGTGACCGCTTCTTTCTCCGCCAGTCTGTCTATGCTGCAGTGGGCCTGTTTGTGATGTGGGCGGCAGCCAGGATTCCCATGCGCCTTGTCTATCGGGGTGTATATTTGTGGCTCCTGTTTTCTCTGGCCCTGCTCGTCCTGACGCTGACCCCCTTTGGAGTCCGGGCCGGAGGAGCCAGCAGATGGCTGGACCTGGGCTTTTTTTCCTTACAGCCTCTGGAGGTGGCCAAAGTAGCTCTTGTTTTGTACCTGGGCTACTTCCTCAGTCATAAGCAGGACAAGATGCAGACATTCAGTGTGGGCTTTGTCCCCCCGGTGATCATTACCGGATGTATTGCCGGCATGCTTCTCATGCAGCCAGATTTTGGGGGGGCAGTCTTTATGGCCATGCTTTTTTTGGCCATGACCCTGGTGGGGGGGACCCGGCTGGTGTACCTTTTGATTTCAGGCCTGTTCTGTTTGGGGATCGGGGCCTTTATGATCGTCAGTTCCCCCTACCGGTTACAGCGGTGGGTGGTTTTTCTGGATCCCTTTCAGAATGCAGCCGATGCCGGGTATCAAGTGGTTCAGTCCCTTTATGGACTGGGCCTGGGCGGCTTGTTGGGCCAGGGATTGGGTGCCGGCAAGCAAAAACTCTTTTTTCTGCCTGAAGGGCATACAGACTTTATCGTCTCTGTCTTAGGCGAAGAGCTGGGCTTTGCCGGGCTCTCGATTTTGTTTGTCTGTCTGGGTGTGTTTATGATCCGGGGACTGAGCATCGCTTTGAACCAGGAAAGACTGCAGGATCGGTTTACTGCTTTAGGGCTGTGCCTGATTGTTGTTATCGGCGGACTGCTCAACCTGGCTGTGGTCATGGGGGCTGTGCCGCCCAAAGGACTGCCCATGCCATTTATCAGCTATGGGGGATCGAATTTGATTATTGCCTGCCTGTGCACCGGACTTTTGGTCAATATTGAACGCCGGGGCAGGGGATAGGGCATGGACCGGATTGTACTCAGCACCGGGGGCACAGGGGGTCATATATTTCCCGCCTTGGCCGTGGCCGAGAGAATTCAGGAGTCCTTTCCCCATGCCGACCTGATGTTTGTGGGCGGGGACCAGGGACCAGAGGGACGGCTGGCTCAAGAGGCAGGACTTTCTTTTGTCGGCTTGCCGGCCCGGGGGGTGCTGGGGCGGGGGCTGCGTTCCCTGGGATCGGCCTGGTGGATGATTCGCAGCTTTGTCCGCTGCTGGCGAACATACAGCCGGTTTCGACCTCAGGTCGTGGTCGGCTTTGGAAGCTACGCCTCATTTGTTCCGGTCCTTGTGGCCAGTTGGAAGTGGATTCCAGCCGCGATTCACGAGCAAAATGCCTATCCAGGAGTGACCAACAGGGTATTGAGCAAGCGTGTACAGCGCATTTTTCTCTCTTTTCCGGATGACCAGGAATGGTTTGATCCTGACCGGGTCCGGGTAACCGGCAACCCTGTGCGCACAAGCTTGATACATCTGCGGGATAAGGAAAAGGTCTACACCCATCAGATCGGGCACCGGGTGCTTGTTTTGGGCGGCAGCCAGGGAGCTCAAGCCATTAACCAGGCCATGGTCAAGGCCCTGCCTCAACTGCTGCCCCGGGGGGTGCAGGTCCTGCATCAGGCTGGAGAAAGACACTATGCGGAGTTGAGTGAACACTACCAGGGATACGATCCCGGACAGGCCAGAGTGGTGCCTTTTATTCAGAACATGGCCGAGGCCTATGCCTGGTCGGACCTGGTGGTCAGCCGGGCCGGGGCATCTACGGTGGCTGAGCTGACCGTAATCGGCCGGCCGAGTGTGCTCATCCCTTTTCCTTATGCTGTGCATCATCATCAATTGCATAATGCCAAGCTCCTGGAAAAGGCAGGGGCGGCTCTGGTCATAGAGCAGAGCTATCTCCCGGAGGTCAATCTGGCGGACATAATACTTGATCTTTTGGCCTTGCCGGAAAAGCTGGTGGCCATGGGCCGGGCGGCCAGGCGGCTGGGCCAGCCGGCGGCCACGCGAAGCATTGTTTTGGAACTGGAAAAATTGGCTGCCAAAAAAGGAAAAACTGGTTCATGAATACACGGGTGCAGCATATTCATATGGTCGGCATCGGCGGAGCGGGAATGAGTGGAATCGCCGAAGTGCTGCTGAACTTGGGCTATACGGTCAGTGGTTCCGATCTGGCCGAGAACGAGCCGGTCAAACGCCTGCAGTCCATGGGAGCCTGGGTAGCTAAGGGGCACATGGCCGCCAATTTGAAAGAGGCGGATGTGGTTGTTAAGTCCACAGCAGTGGGCGAGGACAATCCAGAGGTTATAGAGGCCAAGAACAAAGGGATTCCGGTCATCCCCAGAGCGGAGATGCTGGCAGAGCTGATGCGCTTGAAGACAGGTATCGCGGTTGCCGGAACCCATGGGAAGACGACCACCACCTCCCTTTTAGGCACCGTGTTCAAGGAGGCGGGTCTGGATCCCACAGTTATCATCGGTGGACGACTGAACCGCTATGGCAGTCACGCCCTCATGGGGCAGGGTGAGTACCTGGTAGCCGAAGCTGACGAATCAGACGGGTCTTTTCTATGCCTTATGCCCATTATGAGCATAGTGACCAATATTGACGCTGATCATCTGGACTACTATCCGGACCTGCAAGCCATAAAAGAGGCTTTTGTACGTTTTTTGAACTACATACCTTTTTATGGCTTAAACGTGGTCTGTGGAGATGATCCCAACGTGCGCCAGCTTCTGCCCCAGGTCAAGCGCCGGGTGGTCACTTACGGCCTGGGACCGGACAACGATATCCATGCCCAGATCCAGGAGTGCGGCCTGAAAAGCCGTTTTCAGGTATTGGTGCAGGGAGAGCCATGGGGAACAGTGACTCTGGCTCAGCCTGGAAGGCACAATGTGCAAAACGCATTGGGAGTGATTGGTGTGGCCTTGGAAGCCGGGTTGTCCAAAGAAGTCATTATCAAGGGACTGGAATCCTTTGCCGGGGTGGGGAGGCGCCTTGAATGCAAGGGAGAGCGGGATGGAGTGCTGGTAGTGGACGACTACGGGCATCACCCCACGGAGATTTTGGCCACCCTGGACACGATCAGGCATATGTATCCGCATTCCAGGCTGGTGGTTGTTTTTCAACCCCATCGGTTTACCCGGACCCGGGCCATGTTCGGTGATTTTTGCCGGGCCTTTTCCCGGGCTGACCTCTTGGTGCTCACAGAGATTTATGCCGCCTCTGAAGATCCCTTACCCGGGGTGAACGGGGCCAGTCTGGCCCAGGGCGTTCGCCAGGTCAGTGATACTGAAGTCGTATTTTGTCCGGATCTGCCCCATTGCCTGGAGCTGTTGCAGGATGTTCTGCAGACCGGCGATATCCTGCTCACCCTGGGGGCGGGAAATATCTGGCAATTGGGCGAACAATTCATCAACGAACAGGGCGATTCATGAAGATCGTATCCAGCCCCTGGCTGAGGGACCGGACCCGGCTGAAGATAGGCGGACGGGCCCAGGCTGAAGTGCGCATTGAACAGCCCGGAGACTGGGATGAATTGCCTCTCTTTTTGCAGCGGGAAGGTTTGTC
This sequence comes from Desulfovermiculus sp., assembly GCA_041686195.1. Taxonomy (GTDB): domain Bacteria; phylum Desulfobacterota; class Desulfovibrionia; order Desulfovibrionales; family Desulfothermaceae; genus Desulfovermiculus. Next base: position 4,476 of record JAWLEI010000008.1, on the reverse strand, counting down.
TCCCCTGGTCCTGGGCCGGGGAAGCAATCTTTTGGTTCAAGACGGGGATCTTCCTTTATGTCTGGTGGTTCCGAAAAATGTCCACAGACCTGAACTCAGGGCCAAAGATCAGGACCGGGTGGTGATCCGCGTGCCGGCCGGACTCCCCCTGCCCGGGCTCTTGCGCTGGCTGCAAAGGCAGGGATTGTCCGGTCTGGAGGGACTCACAGGAATTCCAGCCCATGTGGGCGGGGCAGTGGCAATGAATGCCGGATCGTTTGGGCAGTGTATGGGGGACTGTTTGTACCGGGTGCGCTGCTGGAGTCCGGGAACCGGGCTCATATGGCTGGATAGGGAAGATGTCCATTGTGCCTATCGAACCTTTCGACCCCATGAGCTGCAGGGGGAGTGGATGATCCAGGAAGTAGAGCTTGTCTTCAGCCGCGGCAAGGCCACAGAGGTCAATACCAGGATGCAGAGGTATCTGGAGAGGAAACGGCAGACGCAACCCGTGGGAGAGAGGACCTGTGGATGTACTTTTAAAAATCCGGAGCAGGCACCGGCCGGGCTTCTTTTGGATCGCATCGGCATGCGCGGCAAACGGATCGGAGAAGTGGGATTCTCTGATCTGCACGCCAATTTCCTGATCAACTGGGGAAACGGAACCTTTACCCAGGCTTGGGAACTGATTCATGAAGCGCAAAAGAAGGCCATGGCCCGGCATGGAGTGGACTTAGAACTGGAGGTCCAGCTCGTTGGGCCGCAGGGGCACTGGACCTGAGCTTGCGGAGATACGCCTTGAGACATGGCCAGAAACAATACATACCGCGAAAAGACCGGCTCCGGGCCGCATATAGGTCTGCTGGCCAGAACGTTAGCCGCCCTGGTCTGGAGCTTTCTGGTCCTGGCCTTGCTGCTTCTGACCAGTCTGGCTCTGGTGGCCGGATACCGGTGGGTAACCACCACCCCAGTCTTGGCCCTGCACCAGGTGCAGGTGCAGGGCATGCAGCGAATATCCAGATCAGAAGTTGTGAATCAGGCCGAACTGGACCGATTTCACAATCTGCTGGATCTCTCCCTGTGGAGGGTGCGTCAGAGCCTGCTCGAGCATCCCTGGATCGACTCTGTGTCCGTGCAGCGCCATTTTCCGCATACCCTGCGCATTCAGATAGAAGAAAAAGCTCCGCTTTTCTGGCGTCAGCAGGGAGAGCGCATTTTTTATGCCGACGAACACGGAGAGCTTATTGCTCCTGTGAGCACAGAGGCGTTCACTTCTTTGCCCCTTTTGGTCTGCGACCCCAGCCAGCGCCGGGATCAACGGGATTTGAGCATCGTGAACAAAGGATGGAGCCAAAACAATTTTCCCTTTGGCCTGCAGGATGTGGCCTGGATTCGGTTTCAAAACAATAACCAGGTGCAGATAGCATTGCGTGATCACAGCCTGAGGGTGGTCCTGGGCCGGGAGAGCCTTGAACAGAACATAGGCAATTTTGCCCCTATCTGGCATGACTTGAAACGGCGCGATGAATTAAAACAGGTAGAGCGTATTCTCATCCTCAAAGGTTCGGCCTGGGTAGGCTACAGGAGCAATATCGTATGAGCGGCAAGGCTGAGTTGGTAGTTGGCCTGGACATTGGAACGACAAAGATATGTGCCGTCGTAGGTGAGGCCACCCAGGACGGAGTGGACATCGTAGGTATCGGCATGAGTCCATCCACTGGTTTGCGCAAAGGGGTGGTGGTCAACATTGAGCAGACCGTGCAGTCCATCAAAAAGGCCCTGGAAGAAGCCGAGCTCCTGGCCGGATGTGAAATACGCAACGTGTTTGCCGGCATTGCCGGGAGCCATATCATGGGCTTTAACAGCCACGGAGTGATCGCGGTCAAGGGGGGTGAGGTAACTTCCCGGGACATTGAGCGGGTCATGGATGCAGCCAAGGCGGTGGCCATTCCCTTGGACCGGGAACTGATTCATATCCTGCCCCAGGAGTACATTGTGGATGATCAGCGGGGGATTGAGGATCCCTTGGGGATGGCTGGAGTCCGCTTGGAGGCCAAGGTGCACATGGTCACCGGAGCAGTATCAAGTGCCCAGAATATTGTACGTTCCTGTCATCGGGCCGGATTGGACGTTTCCGGGATTGTTCTCGAGTCCCTGGCCTCGGCCAAGGCAGTGCTCACTGAGGAAGAAAAAGAGATTGGAGTGGCCCTGGTGGACATCGGCGGAGGCACCACTGATCTCTCCGTGTTTGGCAATGACTCCATCAAGCATATTTCTGTGTTGCCTTTGGGGGGCATGAATCTGACCAATGATATTGCCTTTGGACTGCGCACCCCGATGAAGAGTGCGGAAAAGCTCAAAATTGCCCACAGCTGTGCCCTGGCCAGCCAGGTACAGAGCAATGAAGTTATTGAGGTGTCCAGTGTCGGTGACCGGGAGCCAAGAACCATTTCCAAGCGGGTCCTGGCTGAGATTTGCGAACCAAGGGTGGAGGAGATCTTAGGTCTTGTGGACCAGGAGCTCGTTCGGTCCGGATACAAAAGCATGGTCGGAGCCGGGGTTGTGCTCACCGGAGGGAGCTCCCTGGTAGCTGGTATAGAAGATTTGGGAGAACAGGTCTTTGATCTGCCCACCAGGGTGGGCGTGCCGCGCGGGGTGGGTGGACTGACCGACATTGTAGCCAACCCGAGCTATGCTACTGCAGTAGGGCTCTTGCAGTGGGGGGCGGAGAAACACAAAGGGGATCTTCGCTTCGGGATCCGGGAGAAAGGAATTTTTAACAGGATATTGGCCAGCATGCGCAAATGGTTTGCCGATATCAGTTAGAGGCTATTGGGGCAGAAGCCTGAATGCTTCTGATTTACAACACAAGGTTACAAACGGCTGCAGTCAGGCCGAATGCTTGCAAGAGTATAAGGAGGGAGTGATGGATTACATGGAAATAGAACCCGAAGGCAATGCCAAGATCAAGGTCGTCGGCGTAGGAGGCGGCGGAGGGAATGCAATCAACAACATGATTACCTCTGCCCTGAAAGGGGTATCCTTTATTGTGGCCAATACGGATGTGCAGGCCTTGAAACACTCCCAGGCGGAATACAAGCTGCAGTTGGGCGAGAACCTGACCAAGGGGCTGGGAGCTGGGGCCAATCCAAGCACTGGCCGGGAGGCGGCCCTGGAGAGCGTGGATATCATTCGGGAGATGATTGGCGAGGCGGATATGGTCTTTGTCACCGCCGGCATGGGCGGCGGCACCGGGACCGGGGCTGCACCGGTTATTGCCGAAGTGGCCCGGGACGCAGGGGCCCTGACCGTCGGGGTGGTGACCAAACCCTTTTTCTTTGAAGGCAAGAAGAGGCTGCATCAGGCCGAAAAAGGGATTACCAACTTAAAGGAAGTGGTGGACAGCATCATCACCATTCCCAATGACCGGCTTCTGTCTTTGGCCTCTAAGAAGGCCTCTTTCCTGGAGATGCTCAAAAAAGCGGACGAGGTCTTATACTACGCAGTCAAAGGCATTTCCGATCTGATCATGGTCCCGGGGCTGATCAACCTGGACTTTGCAGATGTCAAAGCGGTCATGTCCGGAATGGGACTGGCCTTAATGGGAACCGGTATTGCCCAGGGTGAAGGCCGGGCCCGGGAAGCGGCCACCAAGGCCATCACCAGCCCCTTGCTGGAGGATGTATCCATTGACGGGGCCCAGGGGGTGCTCATGAACATCACTTCCGGGCCGGATCTGACCATAGATGAGGTCAGTGAAGCAGCGAGCACTATTTCCGAGTCGGCTCAGGATGATGCCCAAATATACTTTGGTACGGTCTTTGACAATGATGCCGGGGATGAACTCCGGATCACGGTCATTGCCACCGGCATTGAGCAGCCTGCGGAAAGCAAACAGAGTCAGCCTTTTGGATCCAAAGACAAGGTGGCCAATCTGGATCAGGCCCGGGGAGGGCAAAGGCAGGCGGCTCCGGCCCAAAACAATGAGGACCGTCAGATTCCGGCCTATCTGCGCAAAGGGCTCGGCGGACAAAAGGAGCAAAAGAAGGGAGAATATTCAAGTGAGTCAGGGACTGAGGAGGAGTTTGTGTTCGAAGACGAATTCGAGATTCCTTCTTTTATCCGCAAGCAGGCGGATTAGGAGTGTGTTCAGTGTTCAGCGCCGCCGCTGGCCGCGGCCGCCAGTTTGATCGAGGATGAAACTGGTGGGTAACCCCCTCCGTCATTCCGGTACTGGATCGGGGTCCAGCACAGGCTCCAGCCGGAATCCAGACTGAAATGTAAGAGCTGGACCCCGGCCTACGCCGGGGTGACGGAAAAAGCAAAATCTAGTTTCATACGAGCGCCGCCGCTGGCCGCAGCCGCCCAGTTTGATCAAGAATGAAACAGAGTATGAAAAGGGCTGGGCTTGGGGTCAAGCCCGCCCTACGCAAAAGCCAACTCACCAGTAGGCCGCCCTTGCCCTCAAGGGCAGGCCACCTTATGGTTAAAATCTTG
>JAWLEI010000007.1:0-60474 GCA_041686195.1 Desulfovermiculus sp. | reverse complement strand
ACAAGTGTGCTGCCGCTGGGCACAAAGCGGTCAATGGCCAAAGAGAGGTCCATCACTTTGGATTGCATAAAAAGACGCTCCTTGCATGATCATCCAGATTACCTGTGCATACGAAAAGCCGGATGAGATGTCAAACTGAATGACTTGACAAGCACATTCAGCCTTGCTTCCGGCAAGTTCCTTTTTTGTCCCAAAGAGGACAAAAAAGGAACTTGCCGAGTTGATCACAAATGAAACTTACGATGTGTTCCCTCCGTCATTGCCCGGCCCGGGGCTTTCGGATATACCGGGTCAGGCTCGCCGGGCAATCCAAAGGAAAGATTTTCAGTTGTTATGTAGATACCAAATATCCATAAAAGTAATGAAAAGTAATCATGAGTGTTTCCCATGGGCTTTAGCATTGACGAATTTCATCATCGGCATCGGGATGTGATCATTCAGGAATGGGTCAACAAGCTTGAGGAAATGTATCATTACAGCCGGCCCCGCAAAGAGCTCTTCCAGACCTGCACAGATGCCTTTGAAGCCAACTATTGGGTTATCGTCCGGGACGATTACGAACATATTGACCGCTTTATCCAGCACATCACCAGGATGCGGCTGGAGGCCGGTTTCTTGCTGTCCGATGTGCAGAAGGCCTTTGAGCTGTATCGAATTATTGTCATCCCCTTGCTGGCTCAGGAGACAACTCCTCAGGAATTTTGTGCAAACGTCACCAAGATCAACCATTGTCTGGCCTACACCATCCATCGGTTCAGCGACCACTTCCAAGGAATGCATCAAAGGCAGATATTGGAGCACAATCGACGGCTGGAACAGGAGGTGAGAACTCGAACCTCTGAGCTGCAGGAGTCGGAACTCAAGTATCGAACCCTGGTAGAAGAGATATTCGATGGATATTTTGTGGTTCAGGACAAGAGCATTGTCTTTGCCAACAAAGCGTTTTGCGAAATGCACGGGTATTCGTTAAATGAAGTTATTGGCCAGAAATACTTCCATTTTGTCGCTCCTGAGGACAGGTCAAAGATTATCGAAATAATCAACAAGATATTCATAATTCAAAAGCCGCCCCGAACAATCGAATATATGCGGGTGACCAAGAAAGGAAACTCCTATCCAACTGAAATTCTGGCCAGAGATGCCTGCTATGGACAAAAGAACTCGGTGATCGGAATCTGTCGGGATATTACCCAGCGAGTGGAGATGGAGAAAAAGGTACGTGAAGCGGAAAGAATGGCCTATATCGGCCAAATCACCACCTCTTTGTCTCATGAACTGAGAAATCCGTTGTCCAGTGTGAAGATGAACTTACAAATCCTCAATAAAAGTGAGATTATAAAGAAAAACGACCAGCGCAGAATTGATATTTCAATTCGGGAAGTCGGGCATTTAGAAAACATTCTCAGTCAACTCCTGGATTTTGCCAAACCGGTCAGAGTCAAGCTAGAAAGATTGGATATGCAGTCCGTCATCACATCCGGTCTTGAGCTTTTGGAACATAAGTTCCAGGAAAAAAAGATCAATGTCTCTTCCCAAGTGGGAAATGTGCAGATCATCGGAGACCGGGAAAAGCTGGAGCAGGTATTTATCAATCTGTTTTTAAATGCCATTGAAGCCTCTCCTGAAGGTGACTGCATAAGAATTCAGTCCACAATTGATAATCATCCGGACCAATCGACCATTCATCTGCACATCAGGGATAACGGCCCAGGAGTGCCCAAAGATTTTCTGCGTGAAGTGTTCAAGCCCTTTTTTACCACCAAAAGCAAAGGCACCGGCCTGGGGTTAAGTATTGTTCAGAGAATACTGGAGGCTCATGGGGGATCCATCCAGGCCTTGAACCTCAATCCACGCGGTGCGGCATTTGTTGTCACCCTCCCTTTGAGAAGAACGCATGACGAAAATCCTAATCATTGATGACGATCAATCCATTCTCGAGTCCCTGGAAATGTACTTTTCCGAAAAGGGGTGCCAGGTATTCACGTCCTTGACCGGCAAACAGGGCCTGACTCTGTATTCCGAATACAAACCCGATGTGGTCATCCTGGATATCAGACTGCCGGATACCAGCGGACTCGAGCTCCTCTATGAGATGCAAAAGTTTGGATTTTCATCCAAAACGATCATGATTACTGCCTACCATGACATGAATTCAACCATTGAATCCATGAAGGGGGGTGCCTACGATTATATTCATAAGCCTTTGGACATTGATGAGGTAGAAAAAGTTGTTCAGCGGGCCATTGAAGTTTTAGAGGTCGACCGTAAAACCGATTCGCCTGAACACAAAGAACAGGCCGTCAGCCGGGATGTGATTGTCGGCAAAAGTGAAAAAATGCGGGAGGTCTTTAAGATGATCGGCCTCCTCTGTCAGAATCGGGCCACAGTCCTCATCCAGGGAGAGACCGGCACAGGTAAGGAGCTGGTGGCCAGAAGCATCCACAGCAACAGTCCGTTTGACCAGGAACCCTTCGTGACCCTTGATTGCTCATCCATTGTTGAGACCTTGATGGAGAGCGAGCTCTTTGGACATGAGAAAGGGGCCTTTACCGGGGCAACCCAGACCAAGCGGGGCAAGATTGAACTGGCAGGAAAGGGCACCTTGTTTTTGGACGAGATCGGTGAACTGCCCATGAGTCTGCAATCCAGCCTGCTCGGATTTCTGCAACGCCGGGAATTTATCAGGGTGGGGGGGAGTGGTCCGATTCAGGCCAATTGCCGTATCATTGCAGCCACCAACCGGGACCTGTCTTCCCTGGTCCGGAAGGGTATGTTCAAGGAAGATCTGTATTACCGGCTCAAGGTGGTCAGTATCCATATACCTCCTCTGCGGGAGCGGATCTCGGATATTCCTGAACTGGTCAATCACTTTCTGCAAAAGATCAATTACGATTTGGGCAAACAGGTCTTCAAGCTGCAAACCGGAGTGATCGATCTATTGATGGACCACCCGTGGACCGGAAATGTGAGAGAACTGGAGAATGTGCTGGTCGAGGCCATTGTCCGCACTCAAGGGAAGGTCATATTGCGCGATGAGATGCAAAAATTCCTCAATTCGCAAAATGCAAAGGCTGAAAAGGTTCTGCACTCCCATTCCCTGCCTCACATAGAAAAAGAGCACATAGAAAACATACTTATCTCAGTGGAAGGGAACCGAACCAAGGCTGCCCAGATACTTGGAGTCTCCCTGCCGACATTGCGGAAAAAAATCCGTGAATACGAAATCTCCACCTAGAAAAAAATTTTCCGGGCTGAAAGTTTCTTTCTGTGGTCAAATTTTGGACCATTCAGCCCAGAATTGGGTGAAAATAGAAAAAATGATAAGAGTTCAAGGAAGATAAAAAAACATACCATCCGCTCTCAGCAGACCTCCCCGGCAATCCTCTCCTTTCTGATATTTAGTGATTCAATAAAGACTGGCTGAGAAAATAACATTCTCAAATACCAGTTAAAAATCTGTTCTACCCCCCTTTATTATCTTCTGTGCGGTTCTCAGGAAGGCCATGTTGTCCAAAATGGTATGCACATTGCTTACATTGAACCGGGCAAGTTTTGAATATGCCCTTAACCGGAGCAGAGAAGAGAATTTATCAATACCCAGGATACCAGATTTCTTTTCAAAACCTATTGGTTTCACCCACCAAACAGGAGGCATTGAAGCATGTTTCAGATCGGACATAATGTACCTGCCGGGTACTACAAGATGGAGGTGCCCAAGACCTTTAATTGCGTGCCGACCTTTTTAGACCGGCATATAGATGAAGGCCGGGGAGGAAAGGTGGCTATCTATTCCGGTGACCAGGAGATCACCTACCAAGAGGTCTTTGAGAAGGCCAACAAGTTGGGAAATGCTTTGCAAAACTTGAATGTGGAACGGGAAAACAGGGTGTACCTGCTGCTGCCTGATTCACCTTCGCTCATCTACGCAATGCTTGGGGCCATGAAGATAGCCGCGGTTCCGGTCCCTGTGAATTCACGGCTCCCTGAGCAATCCCAGGAGTATATGATCAACGACAGCCGGGCCAAGGTGGTCATTGTGGCTGAAGATCTTGTGGACAAGGTGGAGAAAATAAAGCCCCGGCTCAAATTTGTGCAGCACATCATCGTGGATGGAGAGTCCTCGTCCAGTTATTTGAAACTCAGCGACATCATGTCCTCAGCCTCGTCCGAGCTGGAGCTGGCCGAGACGGACAGGGATGAACCAGCGTTTTGGCTGTATACTTCCGGAAGCACAGGAGAGCCGAAAGGGGTCATCCATCAGCATCAAAACTGGCTGTATTGCTGTGAATGTTACGCCAACTCCATCTTAGACATCCAGGAAAGCGACATATGCCTTTCGGTGTCCAAGCTTTTCCATGCCTACGGTTTGGGCAACGGTCTTTTCTTTCCTTTTTATGCAGGCGGATCCACGGTCATGTACCCGGATGTCCCCCGGCCTGATCCTTTCCTGGCTGCGGCCGAGCAGTATAAGCCGACCCTTTTTTTCGGAGTGCCCACCTTCTATGCCGCGGCCCTGGCTATTCCCGAGTTGGAGACCAAGTATGATTTAAGCAATATTCGACTTTGCGCCTCTGCCGGCGAACCCCTGCCTCAGGTCCTGTTTGAGCGCTGGAAAGAGAAGTTTGGGGTGGAGATTCTGGACGGCATTGGGAGCACAGAGGTGCTGCATATCTATATTTCCCCCCGCCCGGGCCGGGTCAGGGCCGGGAGCACGGGGTGGCCCTGCCCGGGATATGAAGCCAAGATTGTCGACGATGAAGGACTGGCCTTGCCCCGAGGGGAGATGGGCACCTTGTGGGTCAAAGGAGAAAGCACCACCTCCGGCTTTTGGAATAAAAAGGAAAAAACCAGGAAACAGTGCCTGGGAGAATGGTTTAATACCGAAGACCTCTGGTACATCGATGAAGATGGCTATTTCTGGTATTCAGGCCGGGCGGACGACGCCTTTAAGTCCCGGGGCGAGTGGGTCATGCCGGTGGAGGTGGAAAATGTGATCATGAAGCATGTCTCGGTCCTTGAAAGTGCGGTTATTGGATTTAAAGATGAGGACGGACTGGAAAAACCCATGGCCTTTGTGGTTCTGCTGAGTGCCTCGGATGCTTCAGAAGATCTGGAAAAAGACATAAAGGATCATATCCGGAAAGAGCTCCCGGGATACAAAGTTCCGGCCTATATCCGTTTTATAAATGAGCTTCCCAAAACAGCTACCGGGAAATACCAACGTTTTAAGCTCAGGCAGGTCATGCGGGAGGAGATGGCCACCAAGTCCCTGTAAAAATTTTCCAGGGCCTCTTCCCAGAGGCCCTGGAAAATTTTTATTGAGAGTACTCGATAAATGGAAACAATGTTTTGTGTAGTAATAAATATTTACAAGGAAGGATATTTATGACTCAAAAGAACGCAAAGTTTAAAAAAAATGTATATTTCGTTCTGTTCTGCGTTCTGACTGTATTTTGCTGGTGTCCGATAGGGTATGGAACATATGGACCGGCCAATAGGATTTTTGGAATGCCGGATTGGGCAGTGATTACATTTATAATAAGTATTGTTTTCTTCATTTTGCAGTGGATTTATCTTTTTCATACAGATCTGGCCATTAAAGATAATGAGCTGGAAGAGATATTTCATCAGTTGTCAGATCTGAACAGGAAATAGTTACCTTTAAAAAGGGGAGTTGACTATGTTTTCAGTGGCCATAATTACCTGCATCTGCCTGGTCTCGGTTGTGGTCAGCTATATAGCCTTTCGGCGGGGCTTTACCCGCAATGCCGACGACTATTTCGTGGCCGGATCAAGCCTGGGATATTTCGTCCTCATTTTCAGCCTCCTGGCATCTTTCTTAAGCGCATTTTCGCAGTTTGGAATGTCCAGCCTGGGGTACCGGACCGGGTTCGGATCTATATTTGTTCTGACCGTTAATCTCGTTCCTCTGGGTTTTCTCTGGTATTTTATTCATAAAAAAACCTTTCTCTTGGGGCGATCCAGAAAATGGATGTCCATGGGGGCCCCTTTTGGGGAGAGGTATGGAAACTCCATGCGGGTCTTGGTGCCCATTGTCGTGTTTATTGCCTCTATCTTCTATATAGTCGCCCAGGTCCAGGGCATTGGTTTGATGCTGGAGGCCATGAGCAATGAGGTGATATCCTATCATGTAGGGGTATTCTTCATCCCTTTATTTATTGCTGTGTATTTGATTATGGGCGGGATGAAGGGGGCTGCCTGGGTGAATACCATTCAGGGGCTCTTTTTTTCCTTTATGGTCATCTTGCTTTTTTTTGTCGTCATGTCCCAGCAAGGAGGGTTTATACCCACCATGGATGCTGTGTATGCTAAGCACCCGGAGCTGTTCGAGTTGGGTCAGAAGGGGGGAAAAGTCTGGAGCCTTCCCATGATCTTCGGATTTGCCGCGGCCATGAGCTTGGGCTGCGTGTGTTTTCCCCAGCCCTATATGCACGCCTATTCCAGCCGGACTGCCAAAGGATTGAAAGCCATGTTCCTCAGCTTCGGGGGGATCTGCATAATCATTATTACCATGCCTATCCTGGTGGGGATCGCCAGCACAATCCTTGTTCCCGGGCTTTCAGGTGTTGAGGCGGACAAGGTCTATGGGCTCATTGCCTCTGAAGTGCTTTCTGAACCATTAGCCGCTCTGGTCGTGGCTGGAGGATTCACAGCAGCCATGTCCACAGTGAATGGTATGGTATTTGGCAATGCTATGAATATGGCCAATGATCTTTATAAACTGGCAAAGCCGGATATGTTGCCTCGAGAACAGATTGCCGTTGCCAGAGTTTGCGTTTTAGTCATTTTGATTATATCAATTGTTATCGCCTGGGACCCCAAAACTCCTGTGGCTGAGCTTTCTGTTGTGGCCTTTGGCATGGTCTCTGTCACCCTATTTCCGTTGTTAGGGGCTTATTTCTGGAAAAGAGCTACGGCCTTCGGGGCTATCAGTGCCACCGTGATCGGGGCCGGACTGAATGTCTATTTTGTGCTCAAGGGCGGCAGTTCCATGATCCTTATGCCCCAGCCCGCCTTTTTCAATCTGAACGGCTTTCTTTTTGCCTTCATTGTTACCGGGATAGTCTTCCTCGTTGGTTGTCTGATCACAAAACCAGGTACTGTAGAAAAGGAAAGCTTGCCGTTGTTTTTTCATCCTTCTCTGTCCAAGTAAGGCAAGTATTCAGCCCCTCACTTTCCGTTCAGCGCAGCATATGCTGCGATGAATAATTTACCAAGGAGATTTCCAATATGTTGAAAACAATATTGTTTCCCACAGACTTCTCAGAAATATCATACAAGGCATTAGATACATTTGATGATTTGTTGGCAGGTGTTGCAGAAAAGATTGTCCTTCTTCATGTAGTAGATGCGAGGAGTTTTCATATCTTGGAAGGATTTGCCTATGCCAATGCCAAAGAATTTGAAGAAATGACCATTAACCAGGCTAATGCAAATTTGGAGAAGATGGCTCAAGAGCTACGAAATAAAGAATTGACTGTCGAATCCAAAGTTGAGGTCGGTGTCCCGGTGCAGGAGATTTTAAAAGCCGAGAAAGGAGAAGAGATCTCCCTTGTTGTCCTCGGTTCCCACGGCAAGAGCAATGTGGCTGAGATGTTTTTGGGATCGGTAGCTGAGAAAGTAGTCCGTAAGTGCACCAAATCGGTTCTGATGATCAAACGATAGTTAATGTGGGGGGGCATGAATGTTTACATCTTACCTTAGTATCCCATTGAATAAGTTTACTATTTAGCTTCTTTTCCCTGCAAGCGCTTTATGGTAGAAGGGCGCAAGATTTTTCGCCCCTTGCAAGCTAAAAGATCAGTTTCATGCCCTATCAAACTGACGTCTGCGACCAGTGGCTGCCTCGTATGAAACGAGATTTTGCTTTCTCCGTCACCCCGGCGTAGGCCGGGGTCCAGCTCTTACATTTTCAGCCTGGATTTAGGTCCCGGACCCGGCTTTTCCGCGTGGGCTGGTTCTCTCCGAGGCCCAGCCTCTTTGATTCTGCTCCAGAAGCCAGCCCCTCGGAGAGGGGCGGCCTACTGGGGCCCCAGCTCTTTTCATAGGGCGACTTTGCCCCCACAGTCAGCCCCTTGGTAAGTTTCATCACTGATCAATCCGGCAAATTTCTCCTTTTTTTGCCCGCTTTGGGGCAAAAAATATTTCAGATTTGCCAGAGGCGGCGCTGAACCCTGACTCCCGATGAGGACACAGTACTTTTTGCAGTCGAATTAATATTAAGTAAGGCTTTGAACTATTCCAGGAGATTCTGCCTATGAATGTCTTTACCACCCCAATCGATATTCGATTTATGGATATTGACGTTATGGGGCATGTGAATCATACAACTGTTATCGCCTATTTTGCCGAAGGAAGAAATACGTTTATAGCAGATCATTTCAGTCAATATTCACCCTCTGGCTTTCCCTTTATAATGGCCTATGTGGCCTGTCATTATCTACGGCCCATCAAACTGGAAAACAGGCTGTTGCTTAAGATTTGGGTCAAGGAGATTGGGAGCAGGAGCTTTAAGCTGGGGTATGACTTGATTGATGCGACTGATAATGCAACACGTTATGCACATGGGGAGTCTGTGCAGGTCTGCTACGATTATGACCGGAATTCATCTGTTGAACTGACTCCAGAGCTGAGAGAGGCCTTAAGGGAATATCATGGGGAAAGCTAGAAAGGATATACTCTCTGCCAACATGGACTTTACTCCTGAGAAAGAGGTGTACGACCGGATCGGACTTTTTCAGGACAGGTTGCGAGCTCACGAGATTGACTATGCGATAATTATCCAAAATGTGAATGTATATTATTTCACCGGGAGTATACAAAAAAGCTACCTGATTATTCCGGCAGATCAAAAGCCACTGTTTATCGTTCAAAAAGACCCCAACCGGGCCCGAACTGAGAGCCCATTGCCGATCATAGAAATGCACAGCGTCAAGCAATTGCCGGATATTCTCAGCAGCCATGGTTTAGATGAAAATAAAAGAGTCGGATTAGAGCTCGATTTTCTCTCCGTAGCTATATTCAATAAACTTAAAAATATAGTGGGCTATAGTGATTATGCCGATATATCGTCAGAGGTATTGAAGCTCCGGGCCAGAAAGTCAAGCTATGAGTTGGAGCAGATCAAGAAATCAGGAAAGATATGTGACCATGTTTTTTCCAAAGTTGCTGACTACCTGGATCAAGGCATAAGTGAGGTTGAACTCAGTGCCCTGCTGCAAGCAGAAGGAAGACGAGTGGGACATCAGGGCATTATGCGCATGCGGGGACTCAACCAGGAGCTGACCAATCCCCATGTCCTGTCCGGCCCTTGCGGGGCAGTCTCCTCATTTGGCGATGTCCCATTATGCGGATGCGGAATGACCCCTGCTGTAGCCCAAGGTGCTTCCCGGCGCAAAATTGAACCCAATGAGCCGGTGATCATCGATTATGGGGGTGGGTATAACGGATATATAACCGATGAGACCAGGACGTATGTGCTTGGAAATCTGGATAAGACGCTGCAAAAGGCCTACGCATTATCCCTGGACATTCTCGAATATTTTCAGGAGAACGCGTGCCAGGGCGCGAATGGAAAGCTGTTGTTTGAGCAGATTGAAAGCTGGGTGGTAAAAAATAGATTAGATAATAATTTTATGGGGTATGGGCCAAACAGAGTTTCTTTTGTCGGCCACGGCATTGGGCTGACCTTAAATGAACTTCCGGTCATTGCCAAAAACAGAGACGAAATCCTGAATACGGGAATGGTCATTGCTGTAGAGCCCAAGTTTGTTTTTCCCGGCCAGGGAGCAGTAGGGGTTGAGGCCGATTTTATGGTCCGAACTGATAAATCGGAGAGAGTGACCGGATTTACAACCACCATTCAGTATGTATGATAAGGGATGAATTTTTCCCTTCGCGAGGGTCCTGGCCTTCCAGATCATAGGCTGTTGTGGATCTCAGGCTGTATCTGCCTCTTCCAGCCACTTGCTCAGGGCATCGATAATCTGCCGGGCCTGTTTGGGACTGGAGATGTTGAACTTGGATTGAGGCCGGAATTGACCATTGATCTTGCGGTAGCGGCGGATCATGTATTTTTCCGGTCCGAAGTCGTTGAGCTTGTTGTCGAACTGGCGGTAGCGAAACAAAATAGTTGTCCATGCCCCCTTGGTCAGGATCTCTTTGTCCAGCTCCTCCACCAGACACTGGCCGTCTTCCTCGTAGCTTATGGTAATATCTTCAATCTTTTCGGTCATGATGCTCCCTTGGTCTTCTCTTCGTTCCCAAGGTTTATCCTGAACTTTCTTCCAGTTTACCGGGATTCTCCCTGGGAACGTCTTCTTCTTATGGCTCTGGCGATTCTTTCATTATCCCGGAATGTTACAATCATATGGTCAAGTAATCTCATTTCTGGTTCATAAGCGCTTTACTCCCCGCGTCCTTGAACACTGTCCCTCATCACAACGCAAAATGAATATACCTGACCAGAGACTGAGGGTCAAAATTTCCTCGTCAAATAAATCAGGTCAAAGAAGCCAGGAGGCTGGATGCTGACCGGCCGTGAGGCTGTCTTGAATCAAAAAGCTAAGGTCAGGGTCAAAGATCCGATAACCTGGGGCTCATCCTGCCGGGTGAACTCCTTGGTTCGCAAAAGGTGGCGATAGGTAACCTTGAGTCGCTCATACGTAAAGGCCAGGCCAAGGGATATATCAGCCACAATTGGGTGTTTCTCCACACTGTGGCTGTCTTTCCAGGTATTACCGTCCAGAAAGATATTGTGGGCCACGGCTTGGATCTGGGCCGCAGCGAAAATATGCAGCCCAAACCGGCCCCATGGTTCTGTCTGGGGACCTGATGGTTCCGGGACACTGACCCCGCTCCCAGGCCGGATGACGTCTGATCCAAAATCCTGAGGCAGTCTGTACCCAAATCGGACCTCGGTTCCGGCATTTGCTGCAGTGAGTACATTGCCGGCGGTGAGCCCGGCAGAAGGGATGAAATCGGTCCCCAGACAGCAGGCAGCAGTCTTTTCCCATGCCCGCCATTTGCGCTGCCAGGAGAGGCGAAGGGCTGGTTCGTCTCTGAGTTGGTTCTCCCAGCCCTGGGCCTTTTTGAGGTCCCGGATTTTATGCACCGTGTTTTGGGTCTGTTCCCCCAGGGCCGATGGACCGACCATACCGGCCGCCAGCTCAATGGTGTCCAACTGATCAGCCGTCTTGCTGTGCAGGGCCAGGCCGGCGTAAAGAAAACCGGCATAGGGGCGGTCGTCTGGAATGAGCTTTTCTGTGTATATGTCTGCCGGGGTGTAGATGTGCTGTCCCAGGATCAGGCCCACATTGTGCGTGCTGTCCGGCTCGTTGACAAATGGGGCCAATCTAAGCAGGGGGAGGCTCCACTCCGGGAGCCGGATGTCATCTTTGTATTCTTCCAAATCCCTGGACAGCCAGGTCAGCTGCAAAGCATTGGTATAGTATTTGTCAGTATTGCCGAAGAGATCGTTCTCATAAAAGACCTGCAGGGTCTGATATTGCGCAGGGCTCGCAGCGTTTGCTCTGGAGTCAAAAAACAATAAGAGCAGGAGCAGCACGGGGACCAAGCACAGGCCCTGGATGAGATGAAGCAAAATCGGTTTCCTTTTCTTGTTTGTTCTGCAAAAAATGAGGAAAGTCTAAGCATGATCAGCTGTCTGCACCGTTGTCTACCCCATATCGCTTCAGCTTTCGCCACAATGAGACGCGGTCGATACCCATGATCTGGGCGGCTTTGGTCTTATTCCCCTGGCACTTTTTGAGCACCCACAGGATGTACTCCATTTCCTGTTCTTCCATGGTTGGAATATGGGACCAGTGACGGCGGAAGGTCTCCATGGACAGGCTGCGGATATATTCCGGCAGGACATCAGGCTTGATCACATCCCGGGAGCTCAGGGCCACAGCCCGTTCAATAACATTTTCCAATTCCCGAACATTCCCCGGCCAGCTGTAAGCCTCCAGCATGGCCATGGCTTCCGGATCAACCTCGAGTATCTCCTTGTTTTGCTTGCGCATGGTCTTGGCCAGGAAATGATTGGTTAAAAGAGGAATGTCACCATGACGTTCTGAAAGAGGGGGAAGATTCAGGCTGATCACATTGAGCCGGTAATAGAGATCCTCCCGGAAACGTCCGGCCTGGACCTCATGTTTCAGATCGCGATGGGTGGCAGCGATAAAGCGGACATCAACAGGTACAGAATCGGTGCCCCCGACTTTCATGACCTCTTTTTCCTGGATCACTCGAAGCAGTTTAATCTGCATGCTTGAGGGCATATCCCCGATCTCGTCCAAAAAGACAGTTCCTTTGTCAGCAGCCTGCAAGAGTCCCTTTTTGCTGGCATGGGCCCCGGTAAAGGCTCCTTTTTCGTGGCCAAAAAGCTCATTGGCCATGAGGTCATCGGCAAAAGATCCACAATTAAAGGCCACAAAGCGTTTATCTGCCCTGGGGCTCAAGGCATGAAGAGCGCGGGCAAAGAGTTCTTTGCCTGTGCCGCTTTCTCCAAAAATAAGGACATTGGTATCAGCTGGCGCGATCTTATGCATCTGGTCCATAGTTTCGGTCAGGGTCGGACTCTTGCCGATGATGTTAGGAACAGAGGCATCTCTTTGGGCCAGAGTGTCTTTTAAGGCCTTGTTTTCCAGAGTGAGTTTCCGTTTGAGCAAGGCCTCGCGGACAATCTTGCGCACCTCCTCCAGTTTGAACGGTTTGGACAGGTAATGATAGGCGCCCTCTTTCATGGCCCCTACTGCCGAATCCACAGTAGCGTAGCCTGTAATCATGATCACTTCGGTTTGCGGAGAGAGCTCTTTGACTGTCTTCAGCACTTCCATGCCATCTACGGTCTTCATTTTCAGATCTGTCAGTACCAGGTCGAACTCTTGCTTGTTCAGAATCTTCAAGGCCGTGACCCCACTGGCCGTCTCTTCAACGTCATAGCCTTCCTTGGTCAGAATCCTTTTCAGATTTCTGCGACAGATCTCTTCATCTTCGACCAGGAGTACTCTGCTATGAGTTTTGGACTGAGATTCGTCCGTCATGCGTTATCCTATGCTTTCATAGTCTTGGTTCATCCCCTTTGTGCATCTGCTCCATGCACACAAGGTAAATAAACGACAAACTCAGTTCCCTGTCCCGACTCACTGCAGACATGGATTGTTCCGCCATGGTTTTCAACAATGCCTTTGGATACCGAGAGTCCAAGTCCGGAGCCCTTGCCCACGTCCTTGGTAGTGTAAAACGGATCAAAGATCTTGGACTGTTCAGCAGGATCGATTCCTTTTCCAGTATCCCGGATATGGAATAAAAAGCCCTGTTTGTCCTCACTCTCCCGGGCCTGAATGGTCAGGGTTCCTCCCTGTCGCTCCATGGCCTGAATTCCGTTTAAGATCAGGTTGAGAAGTACTTGTTGTATTCGTCTGGCGTCAAGTCTGCACTCAATGGTTTCAGGCACATCAATTGTGACCTGAACATTGGATGGGATTTCGCCTTGAATAAGCCTTAAGGTGTTGTGCACCAGATTCTGAAAATTCACCTGGACCAGTGTAAACTCAGTCTCCCGGGAGAATTCCAAAAGGGCTTTGACGATTTCCTGAGCCCGGACAACTTGCCCTTCAGTCTCGGTCAGGAGTTGTCTTTGATACTCAATATCATTTTCTCCCAGCTCTTCCAAGAGGATCTGCAGGGAGGTGGACAGGTTATTTAAGGGGTTATTCAGTTCATGGGCCACGCCAGAGGTCAAAGTCCCCAGGGCAGCCATCTTTTCGCTTTGTATGAGCTGTTCGCTGCGTTTGTTCAGTTCAGCCAGCATGGTGTTCAGGCTCTCTGCCAGACGTTCGAACTCATCCCCGGTCCGAATGTCCGGTATATTTTGATAATCCCCATGAATAATTTTCTTGATCGCGTTTTCTATGCTCTTTAACGGCCTGTTCACATTCACGATGAGAAAAAGGAATGTTGCAGTGGCGATAAACAGGATAACCCCCAAAAACAGAAAGAGATACCACCGCGATTCCCGGACAAACCGCTTGACCTCCAGCCGTTCCTGACTCAGTCCTCTTTCCATGGCTCTGGTTATATTGTGCCCCAATTTTCGAATTTTTTGTTGACTCTCATAAGTCTCTGCATCTGGTTCCACGGCCAAGGGCTGCGAGGCATTGATATCGACAGTGTTGATCAATTTTTCAAGTGCTGATTTATAGCTCTGCAAGCTTTGAAGCTGTTGATCAAGATCTTCAGCCTGGGCATAGTGCCCATATTTTTGAATCATAAGGTGGAAATTTTCTTCACCCTTTTGGGAATATGAAATTGCTTTTTGTAGATGCTTGGTGTTGAAAGTAATAAAAAAATTCTTTTCGTATCTCCTGGCTTCCAGAATAGAGTTGAGCAAGTTGTCTTTATGTTCAACCAGATGGATTTTTTGATTGAGCACATAGTACCGATAGTAGCCGATGGTTGTAACTAGAAGACTGAGAATAAAGAAAAGAACAAAGGTTAATAATATTTTTCGCCTGATACTGATGCGCAGTCTCATTGATCGTACTCCAGAAAATATAAGAACACGCCTGTTTTGAGCTTGAGCTATTCAAGCACCATATCAACTGCCGATTTGATGGTGTCCACAAAAATTAACGCAACATCTTGCCTCACATCAGCCTCCAGGGTGTCGGCTGATATTTCGTTTTGTTTGGGAAAAATGGCCAGACGGACTCCTGCCTGTTGAGCGGCCAGAATTTTTTCGCGCAGTCCACTGACCGGAAGAATGCGGCCGCTTAAGGATAATTCTCCGCTCATGGCTACATCCCGCTTGGCCGGACGAGCTGTCAACAGGGAAATCAGGGCCACAGCAATGGTTAATCCGGCTGAAGGACCATCTTTGGGGATGTTGCCAGCCGGAATGTGCACATGAATATCGGATTGTTCAAAAAAAGTTTCATCGATGCCAAATTGATGGGCCTGACTGCGTACATAGCTGAGTGCAGTCTGGCCCGATTCCCTGAGGACATCCCCTAGAGATCCGGTCAGAATGAGTTTGCCGCTGCCTCGCATCAGGGCCGTTTCAATGAAGATGATCTGCCCGCCGAATTCTGTCCACACCAGGCCGGTGGTCACCCCGGGAACATTTTCGGCTTGCGCGGCTTCACTCATGAACCGGGCAGGCCCGAGCAGCCGACGGACCTGCTGCGCATCGACCTCAACAGGAGGAGACACTTCCTTTTTCAAAATCAAGCGGTTGATTTTGCGGCACAGGGCACCAATTTCCCGCTCCAGATTGCGCAGGCCAGCCTCGCGGGTGTAATCCATGATAATGGTTTCCAGCCCTGCTTCGGAAAAAAATATCTGACTGTGGTCCTGTCCGTGCTGAACCGTTTGTTTGGGCACAAGATGATTCAGGCCGATGCGTTTTTTTTCTTCCAGGGAATAGCTGGGAAAGGAGATGGTTTCCATGCGATCCAGCAATGGTCTGGGTAGGGTGTCAGCAATATTGGCCGTAGTGATGAACAGAACGTCGGAGAGATCAAAGGGGATGTCCAGGTAGTAGTCGAGAAACATGCAGTTCTGCTCCGGATCAAGTACTTCCAGCAGAACAGAGGCTGGATCGCCTCGGAAATCCTGACCGATCTTGTCTATCTCGTCCAGCATGATGACCGGGTTGTTGACCCCGGTGCGTCGAATCTCGTTGATTATTCTCCCCGGCATGGCCCCGGCATAGGTCCTTCGGTGTCCTCGAAGCTCGGCCTCATCCTTGAGCCCGGCCATGGAAAGCCGGATAAACTTCCGGCCCATGGCCTGGGCCACCCCGCGGCCGATCGACGTTTTCCCGGTACCTGGAGGGCCGGTGAAACAGAGAATGGGCCCGGCCATGTGTCCGCGCTGGTGGCGGGACTTTATCTCGTCCACCGTTTTGCGCAGCACATCCAGATTGAGTGGTTTGGGGAGATAGTGGGCCGCACCGCTCCTCAAGGCCTCCACAGCAGTATTCACCGTTGCATAACCAGTAATCAGGATGATCTCAATTTCAGGGGCGTCATGTTTGATCCGTTCCAGAAGCTGAAGTCCGTCAACCTTCTCCATTTTCATGTCCGTGATGATCAGGTCGATTTTATGTTCAGCCACAAGCTCGATTGCTTCCTGACCATCTTTGGCAGTCAGGACCTGAAAGTTCTCCTTGCTTAAGATATGAGCAATGTTCTCTCGGGTAATGTCTTCATCATCCACCACCAGGATTTGAAACGATCTGGAGACATAAATGATGTTCGAGGCCAAATATTCGAGGATCCGTTCTTTTACTTGATTTAGTCCAAAATGTTCACGGTTCAGGATGGCTTCGGCATGATCTATGTCCAGAGTGTCTGGAGAACTTTTTTTCCATGGCAGATCAAGGATGAGTTCCAGATAGTTCATGCCGATGCTGAACTCTGCAACAGAAGGATCTATCTTTTCAAGGCGATCCAGTTCCTTGCGGGCCATGTCCCGCACATACCCCGGCAAGTCCAGCTCTGTAAGCGTCTGGCGGAGGGTGGACAATTCATTGCCCTCAGCGCCAGCTGGTTCATCGTTGGGCTCAGATTTTTTAAACCATGCCATATCCGTTCCTCTGAAAGTAAAAATGCAGGGTCTCTCTGGGGGCTTCGCCAGAGAGGTCTGTACGCAGTGCGTGTACCTGGCGTTGCAGAATGCATCAAAGCCTTTCCTGTCTGCAACAGCATCGCGATCACTTCATCACCAGAATAGTACACAGAACAGAGTGAGTTTGCCAGCTATTGTCATTGCAACCAACAATAGGCAGTCATGAACAGTTGCTGATTTCCTGTTGACATATGCAACGAATAGGCTGCCCGGGATTGTGAACATATCCCAAGTGGATGGTCTGCTCAACTGACATCTCAGGCCTGCTTCTCTCATATTCATTCAAGGGCCCTGTCCAGCATGATCTGAACTGCCTCCTCAAAGCGCATGCATCAGACAATGTCACTGCCCATAAGAGTATGTTTTCAAGCTTGAGGACACTATCGTATCTCATGCAGGATATGGTCCGAGTGTGAGGTTTCATGGCATAGAAATTGAACTGAAATTATAAAATGATTATTGCATGGGAGCGGAGCATCACGACAAGAAAGTATAATGTACTTAACATTATGTTTTTTTCCGTGCCCAGCACCTATTGCCTCTTGCAGGTGAGATCATTCTATTTGTTATATGTATTATTGCACTTTGCATTGAGGAACAAAAGATCAAAGAGAGGACAAAAATGGCTCAAATGCACATGAAAAAAAGAAAGTCCCGGATCAATGTCATGGTCTATGGCGCTGCCAGTGTTGCTCTGTATGCTACGGTGTTTTCATTTTCTGATCCGATAATGAGCTTTATAGCCAAAGGAGGAATCCGGGCTCTCGTCCCTGTGGCGGCAGTTTTTTTGTTCTCTTGGATCCACGGCAACTTTGCGAGCAACGTATGGACAGCGCTGGGAATAGAGCCATCCCGAAGCAACCTGCGTCAGCAGGCGGAGAAAAAAGAGCGCGCCGGCAAGGCCAGAGGATCCAAAGCAAGGCTGAGAGCCTAGAGGAAAGGAGAATACAATGGGACATGAACACGTTGCACAGAGCATCTATCTGATCGATTTAAACCTGGTTGTGGTCCTGTTCCTCTTTTTTGTTGGCTTTGTCGGCGGTCTGGTCAGCGGGTTCATCGGTTCAGGAGGGGCCTTTGTGCTGACCCCGGGCATGATGAGCGTTGGGGTTCCCGGCACTGTCGCAGTGGCCAGCAATATGTGCCATAAATTCCCCAAGGCCTTGATCGGGGCCATCAAGCGCTACCGATACGGACAAGTGGACATCAAGATGGGGCTGATTGTAGGCATCTCGGCCGAGATCGGGGTGCAGATCGGAATTCACATCCAAAGGCTCATACAACAGACATGGGGCGAGGCAGGGTCAAATCTTTATGTCAGCCTGGCCTTTGTGTTTGTGCTGGTCACTGTCGGTAGTTTTGTTCTTCGCGACGCGCTCAAGCTCAAACGATCAGGACTTGAGGCCAAAACTACCAAGCTGGCCAACTGGTTGCAGAGCATCAATCTGTGGCCCATGATCAATTTTAAGCATTCAAATGTGAGAATTTCCCTGTGGTTCACTGCTCCGGTCGGTTTTGCTGCCGGCCTGCTGGCAGCTACCATTGCTGTTGGGGGGTTTGCCGGAGTGCCGGGAATGATCTATATCCTCGGATTAACCAGCATTATGGCCTCAGGCACAGAGCTGGTTGTGGCGTTTGTCATGGGCCTTGGCGGTACACTTGTCTGGGCCTTTCACGGGCTGGTAGATTTGCGACTGACTCTCATCATTCTGGCTGGTTCCCTGTTCGGGGTCCAGTTAGGAGCGATTGGGACCACCTATGTCAAGGACTGGATGATCAAGCTTGTCATGGCTACCATTATGCTCATTGTTGCCGTGAGCCGGGGACTTATGGTTCCTGAGTATCTGGCCAACCTCGGGCTTTTCTCTCTGGACAGCGGACTGAGCAGCCTGCTGTCCAAAACCAGCTTTCTGATCATGGTTCTGGCTCTGCTTATTGGAGCAGTGATTATATTAGGGGCTATTTTTAAGGGCCTGAGTGCGGATCGGCGGGAGCAAATGTACGAAGCAGAGGAAGCAGTCTGAAATCTTGCCTCTTGTCCTCTGCCGCAACATCCTGGACCAGCAAAAAAATAGCTTTTTGCCCTAACAGGGAACAGTCCTCTGGAGCGAATATATGTATAAACGCATTGTGATCTCTGTAGACCATTCACAAAGCTCGAGCCATGCCCTGGGCCAGGCTTTGGCTCTGGCCGCTTCAGCCCAGAGCGAGGTCATCCTGGTTTGTGTCATCCCGGCCTATGAGGGAGATCTACGCCTCATGGGGGATTCTTCGATACTTAAGAGCATGGGTCAGCCATATATGCAGGCCCTTGATCAGGCAGGAGAACAGGCATCAGAGCACAAGGTGGCCTTTAAGAAAATTCTTCGCTCCGGAGAGCCGGGAGAACAGGTTTTGACTGTGGCTGAGGAAGAAAAAGCCGATCTCATTGTTATCGGCAAAAAAGTCTCAGCTGTCATGGACCTGATTCCCATTGGCTCTGTTTCTGCCAAGATCCTGAAGCTCAGTGATATTGACGTTCTCGTGGTGCCGCAGGGAAAAGAGCTGCGGATGGAGACAGTACTCATTGCGTACGATGGCTCAAAGTATGCCCGCAAAGCGGTGGAAAGGGGGTGTGAACTGGCAGTGAGCTATGGGGCGAAGGTTGTTCTGGCCACATTGTACGAAATGACAATGGAAGGGTACATGTTTTCCCCGAATGTTTCCCAGAAGCTGCATACTGCAACCCTGAAAAAGCAGGAGCCCGTCCTGCACATATTAAAGGAAAAAGGGGTTCGTGAATACGAGCAATTTGTCGATCATGCTGACCCCATCTACAGGGGATTGAGCGAGCTGGTTCAGCGAGAGGTCGCCGGGCTCGCTGTTTTGGGTTCCCGAGGAGCGGGAAATATTTCGAAAATCTTGCTGGGCAGCGTTGCGGCACGCTTTATAAGCTCCGGAGTCTGTCCGACACTGGTTGTTAAGAAGTAAAACCTATTAGGGATGATGAGAAATCGGCCCATGATCGGAGTGGTTATGAGCAAAAGTACGGTCAGGGATGAATTGCGCTCAGAAAGCAGTTCACTGCGTTTTCAGGATTATATCTCTGGGCAGGAAATACATCCGGAAGGAAAGGAGAAAGAGTACGTTGCCGGAGATATGATCCGGCAGAAACACAATGGAAAAAACAGATACTTTATAGTGGATAAAGTCGAGACTGGAAGCCAGCCCACCGCCTATGTTCGGCAAGTAAAGCCGGCATTCTGGAAAAGTCTGCTCCTGGCTGTACTCCTGATTGGAGCCTGGTTTGGTTTAGATATGCTTTTTGATCAACTTTTTCCTTTTTGAGTTGATCAAAAATCCCTGTCCCAGTTCATGTCTTGCTCCATCCAGGAACAATTACCGGAATACCAATCTTGTACGGGATTATCTTTAAGAGTTCCTGAATCTTTTGCTTTGATCCCTTGTCAGAAAGAGTATCCTTAGCATCAAGCACTGCCATGACCATGTCCGGCCGCTGTTCAAGAAATGATATCAATTCGTGAGCAAAAGGCCCGATCTGTTGCGAAAACTCCGCATGCACCCCCTGATTGTCTGCTAACCGCCTTAAATCCTTGAGCGCGTGTTCCCCTTGCAACAGGCATTGTCTGGCCAATTCGCTGCACCCAGCCTGGGCGTAGGTGGCCGCACTCATGCTTGTTTCAAACATAAAATGGGCTCTAGCCAGCCTGGAGCGGGTGGCAGAAAGGGTGTGCTGGAATCTCCTGGGCTGAATGATTTGCAGCACATTGAGCCGGGCAGTCATCTGAGCACACAAGTCAACTGTGTGCTCAAAGACTCTCCGCGATGGCCATATGCTGTCTGCAGCAAACAGGATATACTCCATACTACTCATCCTATGCCTTTCTTTGGGGAAATTTGGATTAAAGGCGAAGCCGGCTCTGCTGGCTCTTTTTGCGGGCAGGACGCTTGTCCTGGCGTGGTTTTGGACTATATACAGCCTCCAGGCATTCCATAGCTGCAGAATGGGCCCCTGCTTGCGCATAGGTTGAAGCCATAATCAGGGCTTCGAGTTTTTTGAAAAGCATCTTCATGGTCTTACCCTCCGTTATTTTTCTGCTTTCAAGTAGATATGAGCAAATAGCATGCCAAGTCTGCTGTTGGCTGAAAACGCCAGAAATGAAGGAGGGTCCAAGTGTCCACCAGCAGGAACTATTGCTCAATGCAACTCTTTGAAGTGAGATGAACACCAGGCAGGCAAGAAAGCACGTGATCCGTGTGGTGAAGCAGAAGTATAAAATTGCAGAAAGCAACACGCAGGGAGATCATTCGAGGGTGAACAATGGTGGATCTATCCGTTCGCTCCTGCACCTGGGGCATCGGCTGGGTTTGGTCACTTTACGGCGTTTGTCAAACTCGTGCCCGCAAGTCTTGCAATTGGCCGGGATGATGATCAGCTCCCTTCCCTGGGAACGAAGACTTTTAGCCACGTGCTGGATATGGGTGGGAAGGTCTTTTTCCGAAACCCCGAGCATCACCGAAAGATCTCTATACCCCAGAGGGCGGCTGGCGGATTCCAGACAGTTGATGAGGGATTGGCGTAAGGTTTCACGCTTTTTGAACATGATCATGCTTTTGAAAGGTCAAGGTGAACCAAGGCCTTGAGCCCTGAAATCAGACTATCCCTGTTTGGATTTGGCCTTGCCTTTTCCCGGGTTTTTGCTTTCCTGTTCAGGGCCAGGTTCCGGGGTCGGCTCTCCTTCCTCGTTACTTTGCATTTCCAGCTCTTCCTTGACCTGTTTGCGTTCCTCCTTGGTTTTGGGCACCAGCTTGAGTTGGGGAATCAAAACCTTGGTGATGGGATAGACTTCTTCGACGTCTTTGAGCAGATCCTGATCAGGGTTCTTTTCATCCAGATCCTCGACCATCTGCAAACTGCCGTCCAGCTTTTTCAGGATATACATCTTCTGCCTCCTTTGGGATTGAAAGCCGACCACCACCCGGGTCAAAAACGGGGAGGTGGAGAGCATATACAGGTCGGTTCTACTGAGTTCCGGGCACGGAAATTTCGGGCATTGGGGACAGGCCAGAAAGGGGACATAGCGCTTGTAAATGGGGCAGAAAAAGCTCCGATTATAGATGCTTAAAGGATCGTATTGGTCATAGGCAAAGAGCTGGGCATTCATGCAGCCGCGTTCCCGGATACAGTTGTGAGGTCGGTACAGGGAGGAGAGATCGGCATGCAGTATCCGATAATGACCCAAGGTTTTGGGCCGGGTTTAACTGTCCTGGGCAATATCGCAGATTTGCCCATTGGTTATCCGGACCAGATCGTCCAAATGCATGGGGACACCCGAGGCATCGGTTCCGGCCGCCGGGTAGATCAAGTCGAACTGACCCAGTCCCTGATCAATGAACACCTGTACGCCGTTCACTCCAAAAGGGCATACCCCGCCGATGCAAAATCCTGTCTGCTCCAGTGCCTCTTCAGGTGTTGCCATGCGGTGCTTGATTCCAGTCACCTGCTTGAACTTTCCGGAAGCCAGTTTCTTGTCCCCGGGCAAAATGGCCATACGGAAAGAGCCGTCCTTGCCGGCCAAAAGGATGGATTTGGCGATTTGAGCCACCTGAACCCCGATTCGACGGGCCGCCATTTCTGAAGTGGGGGTGCTTCCCGGTTCGAATTCCAGGGGGATGAGTCCGTACTGGGCCAGGATGTCTCGGACATGCTGTGGAATCATGATCTCCCTTGTAACTCTGTGAAATGTCGCTGAAGATTAAATACAGATCAGGTCTGGTGTCAAGTGTGGGGAGCAAAACAACGTAACCATTGAATACTCTAGGCTTCTCACCAGGTAGAGAGCAGAATCATTGAGATCGTTGAAAATTGTAAGGGGAGCTAATGAGCACTGAAGGGGACAAAGAGAGGCTTGCATCCTGGTTGTTTCTGGTATATAAAAAAACATGTTATCCAGGTTCTACCTGTGAAAAGGCCTTAAGGAGTTTGCCCCTCCTCTTCTTAAGGCCTTTTTCATTTCAGAGTTGCCTCCGGCAAATCTGAAATATTTTTTGCCCCAAAGAGGGCAAAAAAGGGGAAAATTTGCCGGATTTATCACCAATGAAACTTTTGGACAGATCTCTTCTGTTATTTGCTGGGAAAAACACCAAATATGGAGGAGTGAGGGGTCCGAAATGCCTGCCCCTGCATTCTCTGAGCGCATTATCTCACACCCACATAGACTTGATATGAAGGCCAAGGTCCTGCACATGGGTAGTGGCAAGATTGCGGCAGTATGAGCATTCGTAGCAACGCAGGCCGCACTGCATGGTCCGGGTTCCAAATTCAGCTGGCAGCTCCTGGTTGGCCACATAGAGCTTATCAGCCAGAAATTCCTGGGTATCCATGAGCTCCAAGAGATTTCCGGAGTAAGAGCGGCGGATATAGAACTCCAGGATTTTGCGCATGACCTGAGCTCCCCTGGTTCGTCCTCCCAGCTTGATATCCTGCACATACGGAGCGTAGGCTTGCGTATCCTCAGGCCGGATGAAGGGCGAGCGCAGGATAAGGGATGGATCGCGTAAAAAGGTCCTGGCGCAGCCCAGGGTTGTGTTTATGGCAAATGTCTGCTCCTGTCCCGGATCAATGCGGCCCAAGGCAATATTTGCATCGTGGGCCAGCTTAAACGGACAATGGGGCAGACAGCCCTCATTGGCCAGAAGTCCAAGACGCATGTGAGGCCATAGCCGGCGGCAGGCCTGACTTATCTCTTGGAGACGGGGGAGGTCCCGGTTCAAGGTTCGGTCCAGGACCAGTTTTCCCGGGGGCTGAAATGCGGTATGGGCAATGAGTTCCAGGTGTTGGTGGATTCGGGGCAGTGAATCAAGCAGGCAATTGGCACCTGGTACAGCCTCCAATTGGGCGCACAGCTCCGGATCCCGGTCTGAAAGGGCCGATAACAGGTAGTGATCGACATATACGATCCCGTCCAGACATCCTTTCTGATACAGGGTCTGCAGTCTGGACAGGATCCTGTCCACCTGTTGGGAGTTCAGGAGATTGGCCGGGGCATGAAAGCGGCTGTTGAGCAGGGCGTACTTAGGCATCCCTGGCAAGGTCTGTAATAAGTTGAATATCTCCTGGACCGAATGGGCAGAAACCCCCGCCCGGGCATCCAGGATCGAGGCCTTGTGCAGGCTGAAATACAAACAGGCCACATAAGAGCTGTTCTCTGCCAGAAAACGGACATAATTTTCATCCGGCAAAAAAGGGACTTCAAAACGAAGTGATGAATTGGACATGCATTTATATATACCAAAGATGAGAGCTGAAGGCCAGGGGGGCAACAGTGTGGGCAGTGTTTTCTGCAAAGATGAGACCCCTGGATAGCTCCCTTGACAAGGGCCGGGCTGTGGGCATATCTTAACTTCTCGGGATGAAAAGACCCGGCATGGTGTCCGCTGGCGCGGACAAGAGGGAAACCGGTGCAAATCCGGTACGGACCCGCCGCTGTAATCGGGGACAAAGGCTGCATATCGGCCACTGTCCGGCACTCAATTGTCATTTGTAGCTCTTGGGAAAACCAAATGTTCTTGAGACAATTGAGTGCCGGATGGGAAGGCGCAGCCCGAGGATGATCCGGGAGTCAGAAGACCTGCCATGTCGGATTGGCTGATGGGGAGAAGGCAAATCCTCAAGCGTACATACAACGCTTGGGGATTTTTTTATGCCCCAGGCAAGCAGACACGAGGTGGATATGAACACGTTGGCCGAGTATGTACAACGCATTGAGACTCCGGATGCAAAGACTTATCGGTCTGCCTTGAACCGTTTGCAGGAGCAGGCCAGGCCCCGGGGGAGCCTGGGAAAGCTGGAAGATCTTTCCGCCCGGCTGGCTGGCATCTCAAAGACCCTGGACGTGCGGCTTACGAGCAAAGTTATTGTTACCTGTGCCGGGGACCACGGGGTAGTGGAAGAAGGGGTGAGCCTCTTTCCCCAGGAAGTGACCCCCCAGATGGTGCACGCCTTTGTCAACGACGGGGCCTCGATTAATGTCCTGGCCCGGCATGCCGGGGCCAGAGTGCTGGTCGCAGACTTGGGGGTGAATTGCGATTTTGATCCGGATCTGCCCATTGTGCATACAAAGGTGTGCAAAGGGACCAGGAATATGGCCCAGGGGCCGGCCATGAGCCGGGAGGAGGCAGAGCAAAGTGTGCGGGCCGGGATTGAGATTGTTGACCAGCTGGCTGATCAGGGCCTGGATATGTTGGGAACCGGTGATATGGGGATTGGAAACACCACCCCAAGTACAGCCATCATCGCCGCCTTCTCCGGCCTGCCGGTGGCCCAGCTCACCGGACGGGGCACTGGCCTGGACGATGAGCGCCTGGCCCACAAGATCCGGGTCATTGAGCAGGCCCTGGAGGTGAATAGGCCAGACCCCAGGGATCCATTGGATGTTTTGGCCAAAGTGGGTGGATTGGAGATCGGCGGTCTGGCCGGTCTGGTCATCGGGGCTGCGGCGCACCGGATTCCGGTCGTCTGCGATGGATTCATCGCCACGGCCGGAGCCCTGATTGGATGCGAAATCGCACCCCGGGCCAAAGATTACCTGTTCCCCAGCCACCGCTCAGTGGAAAAAGGGCATGCCTATATGCACGAACGGCTGGGACTGGATCCTCTGCTGGATCTTGAGTTTCGGTTGGGGGAAGGAACAGGAGCAGCAATGGCCATGGAGCTTTTGGATGCTGCGACCAGGATTCTGGCCGAGATCAAGACCTTTGCCGAACTCAAGGTCTCCAGTGCTCAGGGATAGTGATTCTTAAGGATCTTTAAAGAAAGAATAAACCCATTGCGCCGTACGGCGCAATGGGTTTGACATAAAGTATACGACCGGTCTATTAGGTGTGGAGATTTCCATTCACGGGGGACGTATGCCCAAAGAACAAAACAAAGAAACCAAAAAAATGATTCTGGCTGTAGGGGCTGAGATTGTGCACAACAAGGGTTTCAACAACACCGGGATCCAGGAAGTGCTCAACAGGGCTCAAGTGCCCAAGGGATCCTTTTATTTCTACTTTCAGAGCAAAAACGACTTTGGGTTGCAACTCATCGATTTTTATGCCCAATTCATATACGCCAAGCTGGATGAAGCTGAGGCCTTGTCCGGGGTTTCCGCCCTGGACAAGGTGCACCGGTTCTTTGCCGGATTTCTGGACCTGTTTGAAAATAACAAGTGCCGGGGAGGGTGTCCGATTGGAAATATGGCCCAGGAGATGGGGGATTTAAACGAGGAATTCCGGGAACGCCTGCAGGCGGTCTATGCCTGTTTGCAGGCCAGAATTGCCCGTCTACTGGATCAGGCCCGGGAGGAAGGTCAACTGAACACTGATATACATACCCGGGATCTGGCCGGGTTCATGCTCAATGCCTGGCAGGGAGCCATTTTGCAGATGAAGGTTGTCAAGTCAACAGTACCTCTGCAGTCCTTTGAGGAAATTGTTTTCGGCTGCTTAAGGGCTTCCATGAGACTCCCTATTGGAGATACAAACACGAAGGAGCGCGAACATGGCTGATGTATACACACAACTGGCAAAGCATTTGGACTCCCTTCCGGCCGGATTTCCGGCCACAGAAAACGGAGTGGAGATCAAGATCCTGAAAAAGCTGTTTACCCCCCAGGAAGCGGAGATTGCCTCCAGTCTGTCCATGATGCCCCAGAGTGCAGAGTCCCTGGCCCCCAAGCTGGACATGGATGCAAAGGAACTGGGCCGGATCCTGGAGCAGATGGCCAAGAAGGGCCTCATCTTCCGCTACCGGAAAAATGAAACCGTATCGTATATGGCAGCTCAGTTTGTGGTCGGGATCTGGGAGTACCATGTCAATGACCTGGATGAAGAGCTAGTCCGGTATTTCAATGAGTATGTGCCCACTTTGATGCGTTCCGCCTGGGAGCGAACCCGGACCAAGCAGATGCGGATTATCCCGGTTTCCGAAGATGTGCAGCCGGATGCGGCGGTTATGCCCTACGACCAGGCCGAGCAGATCATAGCTTCCCAGTCCAGGATTGCGGTCGCTCCCTGCATCTGCCGCAAAGAACGGGGCATGCTCGGCGAGGCATGCGAGGCCCCGGTGGAGACCTGCCTGATTTTCGGCGGGGGAGCGGATTTCTATCTTGAAAACGGCCTGGGCCGGGAAATTAATCGGGAAGAGGCCTTAAAAATCATTGAAAAAGGAAAAGAGGACGGACTGGTGCTGCAGCCCAGCAATGCCCAAAAGCCGGTGGCCATGTGCATGTGTTGTGGATGCTGCTGCCAGATCCTGCGCAATGTAAAGCGCATGGACCGGCCGAGCCAGATGGTGCACACCAATTTCCAGGCCCGGGTGGATCCGGAGGCCTGCACCATCTGCGGGGTGTGCGAAGGCCTGTGTCCTATGGAGGCCATTAGTGTTCTGGAGACGGCGGATATCGATCAGGACCGGTGCATCGGATGCGGGGTGTGCGTGAACGGGTGTGAGTTTGAGGCCTTGCATCTGGCCCCCAGGGAATCTGTGTATGAGCCGCCCAGAAATGTGGTGCAGACGTATATGAACATGGCCAGGGAGAGAATGGCTGATGCATGAGCTTCCGGTGATGCAAGAGGTCCTGCGCCTGGTGCTCAAACATGCACAAAAGCATAAGGTCAAGAAGGTCTGCGCAGTGCAGATGCGGGTGGGGGAAATGAGCGACCTGGAAGAAGAATGGATGCAGCGCTATTTCGATCACCTGGCCAAAGGCAGCCCGGCCGAAGGGGCTCGGCTCAAGATCGAGCGGGTGCCGGCGGCCATGGAGTGTTTGGGCTGCGGACACAGGTTCCGCCCGGACCTTGGCAGCCGGGAGCGGATTGTCTGCCCTGGCTGTACCGGGACGGACTGCACCCTGATTTCCGGCCGGGAGTACACGGTGGTTCATCTGGAGGCAAGATGACGGAAGAAATTCGGCTCATTGAAGTCAAGGAAGGCATCCTGGCCGAAAATGAGCAGGATGCGGAACAGTTTCGAGGCCGGCTCAAGGATAGAGGTGTCTTTCTGCTCAATCTTATGGCTTCTCCCGGGGCGGGTAAGACCAGCCTCATTGTTCAGACCATACACGCTTTGAGTCAGCGCTGGCGTATGGCTGTGATCGAGGCGGACATCGATTCCAGCGTGGATGCGGAAGCTGTTTCCCGGGCCGGGGTGCGGGCGGTTCAGCTCCGGACAGGAGGATTCTGCCACCTGGATGCGAACATGGTGGCCCGCGGTGTACAGGCCCTGGATCTGGACCAGCTGGATTTGATCATAGTGGAGAATGTGGGTAATCTCGTCTGTCCGGCCGAGTTCGATACCGGGGCCCATGCTTCGGCCATGATCTTGAGCGTCCCGGAAGGGGATGACAAGCCCTTGAAGTATCCGCTCATGTTTACCAAATGCCAAGCATTGGTGATCAACAAGCTCGATGCCCTGGGCATTTTTGATTTTGATATCGATTTACTCCGGGAGCGGACCGGACTGCTCAACCCAGACCTGAACATCCTGCCCTTGTCCTGCAAGACCGGAGAAGGTCTTCAGGCCTGGATTGACTGGCTGGAAAATGAGATCAGACATCAGCTTTGCCTCCGGCAAATCTGACCTGTTTTTTGCCCCAAAGCGGGCAAAAGAAGGAATATTTGCCGGATTGATCAAGGACGAAACAGAGGGCTTAACCCCTCTGTCATTGCCCGGCCCGGATCATACGAATACACTTTAACCACGCTCATCACGCGAGACGCGTGACAATCTAGGGAAAGCCATTCTGTCTGTTCTGGATTCCCGCCTGCGCGGGAATGACGAACAAGATGAATCTATCAGTTTCATACGAGAGGTCAGTAGAAAACTATTGTCTGAGGGTGGATGAATTTGTTTCCCGGTCTAACTTTTCAGAAGTATTGAAATTTTAGTTCCGCCGTTGGCGGGAAGCGCCCGGTTTCTTGCCAGCTTTCCCGCTAGGAGCAAAGGCTTGACAAGATGGCAGGCGTGTAATACATTTTTGTAGTACAGATATATGCACTAAAGGTGGATGTATGGCCATCAGATCAGTCCGTTTAGACAAGGAAACAGAAGAGCTCTTGCAGTTAATACTGAGCAGGACCCAAATGACTGTCACTCAGGCCGTTAAGGAAGGCATACGTTCTTTGGCCCAAGATCTTGACCAGGATGCTGGAATGAGTCCTTATGAAATCTTTAGGTCCCTGGATCTTGGTTCTGGCGGAGAAGACAGGGTTTCGTCTGCTCAAGCCAAGGAGGGGATAGGAAGGATATTGCGGAAAAGCCATGATTCTTGTTGATACTGGACCTTTTGTGGCATTGTTCGAACCCAAAGACGTCTACCATCTGCATTGTGTGGACATCTTAGCCACGATCCAGGATACATTATTGATGACCACTGTGCCGGTTCTGACAGAAGCTTTTCATCTTTTGGGGCCCGGTACACATGCAGGAGCAAACCTCCGCTTGTTTATATCCCGGGGCGGGGTGCAGGTGGTCCATTTGCAGCATGAGCACTTGTTCAGGGTCTTTGCCCTGATGAACACCTATGCAGACCACCCCATGGATCTTGCCGATGCCTCGTTGGTGACAGCTGCTGAATGGCTGGATACAAACCAGATCATGACGGTTGATCGCCGGGACTTTGCAGCGTATAAAATTCGTAAGGGCCACATACATATTTCTTTTTCAGTGCTTGGTCCTTAAATACCAAAGCGAGCTCCGCCCGCAAAAGAGGTGATTGAACCACGAAGGTACAAAGCTCACAAAGGAAGAAGCGCAAGGGTCTGCGGGCCTTAAGCTTTGTGTTCTTCAGTGCGCCAGGCCAAGCCTGGTCAATCTTGTGGTTCGAAGTTTTTTTATGAATAGAGATCTCCAGATAAGGCACTAAAGTGGGTATAATGTCTGAGCAACGTCCTGAAAAAATTGTTGTTTTTGAGCAGTGTGGCAGCGGACAGAAAAAGGTCCAGGGGATCAGGGAGCATGGAGGGGATTTGTTTGTTGTGCACACTGTGGACATCTCCGAGACCCTGCCGGAACTCATCGACAATCCGGAAGACTTCCTCCCCCAAAGCATAGAGGCTGATCTGGTCCTGGACTACCTGCGGCACCCGGACCTGTCCCATGAACTGGCCAGGATATGCCGGGAGCAGGGTGTCCCCCTGGTTGCTTCCGGCAAAAAGCATGAGGACGGCTGGAGCCTCACTCCGCCCATCTGCTGCGCCCTGCCTGGAAACACAACCTGCGGCAGCTATGGCCGGCTATTCGGTTATCCGGAGTACCGGGTTGAACTCAAAGAGGGCCTGATCGAAGACATTCAGGTTGTGCGCGGTGCTCCGTGCGGTGCCACCTGGAAGACGGCCCGGGAGCTCATTGGCATGTCGGCCCATGAAGCGGCCATAGCCCTGGGGCTAAAGACCCAGTTTCACTGCACCGCCAACCCGGCCGGCTGGGATCCCATCGGTGGAAAGAGCCCGGTGCATCTGGCTGGAGACGTTCATTGCGCAGCTTTGAAGCTGGCTATTTACAAGGCCCGGAAAAACGCTGCCTCAGGGCGGGAGGCTGCCGGAAAGATCAGCTGTCATGAGATATAGCCAGCCAAACGACTACTACGCCCTGCTCGGAGTGAGTCCGAATGCCTCGGCAGAGGATATCAAAAAGGCTTACCGCAAGCAGGCCCTCCTGTATCATCCAGACCGCAATCCGGAACAGAGGGAGGCAGCTGAAACCAGATTCAAGGAACTGACCCAGGCCTACGCCGTGCTCATGGACCCGGCCAAGCGCAGGACATATGATTATCAGCGCAACTTCGGGAGCAGATACCGGAGTGAACAGCGGCAGGGTGGGCAGCGGACCTATACAGCCGGCCGGAGCAGCCAGGGTGCTGCTTCTTTTGAAGACATCTTTCGGGATATTTTAAATAACCCCGAGGCCCGCAGGGTCTTTGCCGAGATGCAGAGAGAGTTCGCTCACCGGGGAATGCGCTTCGACAGTTCCTTTTTGAACAACCTCTTTTTCGGTGGACGAGGCTTTTTTTTCGGCGGGATCTTCACCTTTGGCCCCCAGGGGGCAAAGACCTCTTGGAATACCAAGGCGTCTTCCGGATTTGACCCCCATGTACAAAGCAATTCACGAGCGGGAAGGGAAGCGCGGGTTGCGGCCAGGAAGAAGCCTGGACTGTGGCAGAAGATAGGGCAGAAGGTGAAGAAGCTGGCTTTGGGCCAATCCAAGACAGAGAGCAAAGATCTGCATTTTTCCCTTCCCCTCTCTGCTCAGGAAGCCCGCCGAGGTACAGAGATCACAATAGCTATTGACCGGGGTGGAAGACAGGAGCGCTTGATAGTCAAGGTTCCGCCCGGGAGCAGACAGGGCACTGTCCTGCGGCTGCGGAACAAAGGGCGGCCCGGTAAGGCCAGCGAACCGCCCGGAGATGCCTATTTGCAGCTCGAACTTGACAAGCCCGCGCAGAGGCTGAGGGGATAGATATTAAATTCAAAAGGGGGCTTCATCAGAAGCCCCCTTTTGAATTTAATGGTCGCAGACATTGTCTCCTGTAACCAGGGAGCCGTTTAAGTAGGCCTGAACCAGTTCTACCGGGGTGCCGGCCGGGGCTCCAGTCAGGACCTGGATCCCGTTCTGGGTGAA
The DNA here is from genome assembly GCA_041686195.1 of Desulfovermiculus sp. Lineage (GTDB taxonomy): Bacteria > Desulfobacterota > Desulfovibrionia > Desulfovibrionales > Desulfothermaceae > Desulfovermiculus. Next base: position 29,153 of record JAWLEI010000007.1, on the reverse strand, counting down.
CAGGCTCTGAGCCCTGGAGCCCATACCCCCTGCAATGACCAGGTTGGCCTGCTGTTCCGCCAACCACTGGGGCAAAACACCTGGTTCATGCGGAGGCGGGGTGAGCATGTTCACACTCTCGATTTCCTTGCTTTCCTGATTCACATTGACCATGGCGAACTGCTGGCAATGTCCGAAATGCATGCACAGCTTCCCATCAGCCACAGGCAGGGCAATGCGCAGATGGCCGTTGTCTCCGGTTACCGGGGCTTGTACAGGTTTTTCACCTGTTGCGGTATTGTCCTGCAATGTCCCGGACAGATTGAGAATGGGCTTGATAATAGCATTGATGGCCTGGGCCGTGGGGGTATGGTCATGGGTCTTGATGTAGGCATACCCCATATCTCCGGAGCGAACCATTTCCGGGTCCAGGGGAATGCGGCCCAGGAAGGGAACTCCGCATTCAGCAGCCAGCTTTTCTCCGCCCCCGGTGTTGAAGATGTCAACTGTCTGCTGGCAATGAGGGCAGACGAATCCACTCATATTTTCAATCACCCCCAGGACCGGATTGCCGGTGTGGGTGCAGAAGTTCACTGAGCGGCGCACATCATCAATGGCCAGTACCTGGGGCGTGGTCACGATCAGGGCCTGGGCGTCGTTGCCCAGAAGCTGCATCACGGAGATAGGTTCGTCCCCGGTGCCTGGAGGGCAGTCCACCACCAGATAGTCCAGATCACCCCAGGCCACTTCCTCCAGAAACTGGCGGATAAGGCTCATCTTGATCGGACCGCGCCAGATGACCGAATCCTCTTTGTTGGGCAGGAGAAAGCCCAGGGACATGACAGACAGATTTTCGCTCCAGCGGACTGGAAGGAGGCACCCGTCTCCAGCCTCAGGCTTGATATCGCCCAGGTTCAGGATGCGGGGCACACTGGGACCGTGCACGTCCACGTCCAGGAGCCCAACCTTCTGTCCGGCCATGGCCAGGCCGACAGCGATATTGGTAGCCACGCTGCTTTTGCCCACCCCGCCTTTGCCGGACATGACCACGAGTTTGTTCTTGATCCGGCCGAGGCACTGACTCAGTTTTGCATCATTTTGTTCTTGGGTTTTGTTGCTTTGACAGCCGGACTGGCTGGAGCAGCTGCCGCAGGTCTTTTCACTCATGATTCTCCTCCGTATGGGAATTATTGGGTTGTTTCCTTTATAAGCACGATTCGATGCGTGTCCATATCCCGGCCATGGTCTGGCCCAGTCCTTGGGGGTCGTACTCGCAGATGGTCTGCCCCTGGAGCTGGGCCTGGGTAAAGGCCGGAGCATAGGGCAACTCGCCGACAATTTCAATTTTCTTGTCCAGGCAGAAATCTTTGATTTCCTGGACCAGCTCAGGATTAATATCCACTTTATTAATCAAGGCCAGCGTCTTGATCCCGAAATGGGCAGTAAGTTCGCTGACCCGGTGCAAATCTCCAACAGCTGAGACAGTGGGTTCACCTACCAACAGGGCCACATCAGCATTGGTCAGGGAGGCGATGACCGGGCAGCCGATACCTGGAGAGCCGTCCACCAGGACCAGCTCATACTCTTTTTCCTCTGCTGTGGCCTGGGAGGCCTTGCGCACCGTGGTCACCAATTTTCCGGAGTTCTCTTCGCCGATCCCCAAGCTGGCGTGAACCAGGGGGCCAAACCGAGTAAAGGATTCATACCACTGCCCGCACAAACGTTCATTCATATGCACTGCCTGGACCGGACAGACATGAGAGCACAGGGCGCACCCCTCGCAGTGCTCAGACAGGACCTGGAAGTCCTCGTTTATGGCCCCAAAGCGGCACATATCTCTGCACTGGCCACACAGAGTGCATATTTCCAGATCGATTTCAGCCAGTTCGCCGCTGTAAAAGTCGTGCCTGAGGTGGACTTCCGGATGCATGATCAGATGCATATCAGCCGCATCCACATCGCAGTCCGCAATGACCTTGTCTGGTCCCAACCCGGCCAGGGCGGCGGTAACTGTGGTCTTGCCCGTGCCTCCTTTGCCGCTGATGACCACTATTTCTTTCATTGTCTCTCACCTCGCATAGCCTGTGCTTCCAGCGCCTCGGCCAGGGGCGATGTCCGGATTTGGACAGCCTGCCACAGGGCACTGAAGTATTCTTTGAATTCAGGAAAGGCCTCCACCAGGAGCCGGCCCTGGGAATAGGCGGTGGCCGCCGCCCGAGTATGGGGCAATGTGGCCAGGATGTTCACATCTTCCCGGTCCAGGTATTCTTTTACCCTGCCGTCACCCATGCCTTCACGATTGATGACCACGCCAAAGGGCAATCCCAGTTTTCGCATCAGGCGGACCGTGATGTTCAGATCGTAGAGCCCAAAGGCAGTAGGCTCAGCCACCAGCAGGACAAAATCCGCTCCATCCATGGCCTCGATGACCGGACAGGAGGTCCCTGGGGGGGCGTCTATAATCTGCACCTCGCCAGTGGAAGCGGCTTCCTTGACCCTCTTGATCAGAGGTGGGGCCATGGCCTCGCCGATGCGCAGAAGCCCACCATAGACATCCAGGTCTTGAGATGCACCCTGACGCAGGGTGCCAATAGTCCGGGTGGTTTCCGAGATGGCCCCGGCCGGGCAGATATACTCGCACAACCCGCAGCTGTGGCACAGCTCGGGAAAGACGAGGATGGAGTCCACCATCCAGATCAAGGCCTTGAACCGGCATTCCTGAGCGCATTTCTGGCAGGACTCGCCCAGGCAGGTCTGGGTGTCTACCAGGGGGACAGGGACGGTCTGGGGCTGCTCCGAGGTCCACTGAGTCTGGAGGAAGTAATGGGCATTGGGTTCTTCCACATCGCAATCCACAAAGGAAACCCTGTGTCCCAGAGATTTAATGGTCCAGGCCAGGTTGACGGCTACAGTTGTCTTGCCGGTTCCGCCTTTGCCGCTGGCAACTACAATGCGCATGATATCATCTCCTGCTCACATGTTCCGCAACGGAACGTTGCACAATGGACACCGGCAATTCACACAGGCCTGTCCCAGGGCTTTGGGAAACTTCTCCAGACAGTTGGGGCAAACGCACACTGCACTTGCTTCCCTGAGGCTGGGATCACTTCTGCTGTTGCCGGCTGCAGATAGGGGAGACCCAGCAGCCTGATAATTGTATTGCGGTCCAAAATATTTCATGACTCTAACCTTTAAAATTTCGCTGACACCTGAAGCCTCTGGGTATCATGCATTTTATTAGTCTACCAATGCCCCGGCTTGTCAGCATCCTGAGCCTTTTCCAGCTTTCCGGCCCTGAAGGCGTCCAGGGCCTCTTGAACTGTTCCGGACTGGGAGAGGTATATATCAATCCCTCCGGATTGAAGGGCAGAAAAGGCCTTCGGACCCACATGTCCGGATATGACCGCCTTGGCCCCGGTCTGAGCTACATTTTGGGCGGTTTGGATCCCGGCACCCTGCATGGCCTGCAGGTTCTGCTCGTTGGATATGTATTCATGCTCCCCACTCTGATCATCGTAGACGATAAATCCAGCCGCCCGGCCAAAGCGGGGGTCGACTGCAGAGCTCAAGTCTTTTCCTTGACTGCTGATGGCTATTTTCATTTTTCTCTCCTGTGATGTGTTTGGGATTTCAGACAACAGGGTACGGTCCTTTGACACCCGGGCATGCTCAGATCCTGCAATCTGTCCTGGGTCCAGGCGGTCAGAACTTCGTCGATATCACCACGCACCCAGTCCCAGACAACCAGTCCGGAGTCGGAAAGTATGCGCCGGGTACAGCGGCTCATGGCCCCGCAGACGAGTACTTCCGCACCGCATGCCAGCACAGCAGCAATCCTTGATGCCGCACCCTCCCCCGGGGGGTGGATCTCTCCGGCCGGTTGCAATCTCTCTCCGAGTCCGTCGAAGAGGAGCAGGCGGCTGGCAGTGTCAAAAAGCGCGGCCAGCCTGTGATTGTAAGCAGCGAGACATATGCGCATAAAAAGAAAAAACAATGATTGGTGCTCTCATTCTGAGCCGGCCAAGCATAAAGGTTATGGCTCGAAGCTGGCCCGAGCATTGGTCAAACAGACAGATTTGTTCATAATATGCAAAGGGTGAGCCATTATAATCTATTGAGTAAAATCAAATAGATAGAATCAAATGGCCGGCAGGAGGGGATGAGGGATGGCGCAAAGTAAGCGATCCAAGGCTGTTTGTGGGCTTATTTTGCGCCTAAAGCCTGGCAGCGGTCCAGCATGCGGCGCAGGGTGTCCTTGGAGATGCCCAGTTCCCGGCAGGTGACCATTTTTTTTCCCTGATTTCGTTTCAGGGCCTGCAGTACAGCCTGGCATTTGATTTCTTCGAGAGTCTTTGGGGCAGACGTGGTTTCGGCTGATGTTTTGGGATGCAGGAACTCGGGCAGGTGTTCAATATGGATGAACCCATCCGGACAGAGAATAAAGGCGTACTCAACGATGTTTTCCAACTCCCGAACATTGCCCGGGAAATTGTAGCGCATAAGTACGCGCAGAGCATCTTCGGAGATCCCGGCGATATTTTTGTTCTGCAAGAGGTTGAAACGTCGAATGAAGTGATTGATAAGCAAGGGCAGGTCTTCGGATCTGTCCCGCAAAGGGGGCAGGGACAGCTGGACCACATTTAAGCGGTAGAAGAGATCCTGTCGGAAGGTTCCTTTGCTCACTTCCTGACCGAGCTCCTTGTTGGTGGCTGCGATAAAGCGGACATCAACAGGTTCAGGGTAAAGAGCTCCCAAAGGTTCGACGTGCCGGTCCTGCAAAACCCGCAGCAGCTTGACCTGCAGAGACAGAGGGAGCTCCCCGATTTCGTCCAGAAACAAGGTCCCGGTGTGAGCCAGGTGAAAGCGGCCGGGCTTATCCTTTTTGGCATCAGTAAAGGCCCCGGCCTTGTAGCCGAAGAGCTCTGATTCCAGGAGCTGCTCCGGCAGGGCCCCGCAGTTGACTACCACAAAGGGCTTGTCTTTGCGTGGACTCAAGTTGTGGATGGCCCGGGCGAAGAGCTCTTTTCCGGTCCCGGATTCTCCGCTCAAGAGCACTGAAGACGGACTTTGGGCGATCTGAGGCAAAAAGCGAAAGATCTTCTTCAGGGCCTGACTTTTGCCCACAATGTCTTCAAAGGTGTAGGTCTGCTCCATTTCCTGGCGCATGAGCTGAAGGGCGCTCAAATCACGAAAGGTCTCCACCCCGCCGATGAGCTCTCCGTGCTGATTGTACAAGGGGGCGGCACTGATGGAGATGGGCACGCGTTCGCCATCCGGGCGGACGATAAAGATGGATTTATTGCTGATGCTGGAGTTGCTTTCCAGGCAATGCCCCAACGCGCAGGAACCGTCGCACAGGCTGGAATGAAAAATTTCCCAGCACTTTTGTCCCACCGCGTCCCGGCTGGAAATGGACGTAATCTGCTCAGCAGAGTGATTGAAAAAGGTGATATTCCAGTCCAGATCCACAGTGAACACCCCATCGGCAATGCTCTCCAGGATAGAGGTGCAGGGGAGGTTGTCGGGAAAGGTCTTCTGAAGATTGGGTTTGACAGGTTCAGGCATTATTTTACTTGCGAGGATATGATCATTATTGGAGATACGGCCAAAAAACTTCGGCCCGAGATGCTCTGCTGACCCCCTTTTTTTACTAAAGAGGGCAAAAAGATTTTTATTTTCCCTCTGACGTTCAACAACGCAGGCACTTCATTCCGGCTCATTTCGTGCGCAAGCCGCACTTATGGCTTGGCTCCAAATGGGAGCGAGATGTAATGAATATCTCGCTCCCCTGAGGAATAAAAGGGTAAAAAGGGGTGAGTGGCGTGGAAAAGCCTAGCTCTCAGACAGGTACTGGTCAAGGGTGCTTCGTAGTTCCGGAGAAATATTGTGTCCCGAGAACATTACAGTGCCTTCCTGATCCAGCAGGAAGAGGGTGGGCACGCCCTGTAATCTGTATTTTTGACCTAAATTTCCGCTCTGATCAATGGCCAGGGTCAAATCAGCCCCATACTTGTCTTGAAACGATCGTGCTCTTTGTTCGTTGTCCCGCCAGCCGGGATTAACGCCCAGGACCTGCAGGCCTTTGGAGGCATACTCACTCTCCAGGTCCTGGATGGCCTCCATTTCATGTTTGCAGTAGTCGCACCACGTACTCCAGAAGAAAAGGAGGACAGGACCCTCTTCCGTGTATTCCTGCAAATCGATTTCGGTGCCGTCCAGGGTAACGATTTCAAATGAGGGGGCAGATGTGCCCTTGGAGATTGCCAGGGCCGGTCCGGCCATAAGCAAACTCAGGATAAGGGTGATACAAAGCGTCTGTAAATGGCGCATGTGTTTCTCCTTCACAGTGTTTATAGGTTGAATCCGGCCCTACAGCATGAGCCGGCCGGCCTCAATCAAAAAGTATTCGCCCAGACCGATCATGGCCAGGCCAAGTCCTTTTTTTATCCAGTTCATCCAGTTTCCGGGCTTGGGCAGAGAGGTCAAAAGCCCGGTAAATGTTCCGGCAGCAAGCAGAATCATGCCCATTCCAAAAGAGAACAACAGCAGCATGAGCCCGCCGGCGGCCACATTTTGGGTCGAGCCAGCATAGGCGAGGAGGATGCCCAAAACCGGGGCCGTACAGGGAGAGGCCACCAGGCCGGAGGCGGCTCCCACTGTAAAAGCGCCCAGGAGTCCTTTGTTCGGCCGGGCTGAAGTGCCGCCGCTCAGAGACAGTAAGGGCAAGGGGATGACCTCCAGGGTATTTAAGCCCAGAAGGATAAAAATATTGGCTACAATAAAATGGGTCCAGGGATTGGTGGCCATGCTGCCGAAAAAACTCCCGGTCAGGGCGGCCAGCATACCAAGTCCGGCATAGACCGCGGCCAGACCGCACACATAGGCCAGGGATGTAGTGAATGCACGCCACCTGCTTTGATCCTGAACTGAGTTTGAGCTGACGTAGGTGACCACGACCGGAACCAAAGGGTAAACGCAGGGAGTCAGACTGGCCATCAATCCAGCCAAGAAGCTCAGACCGGCGGCCAGAAGAAGTGATGAGTCCAGGGCAGCCTGCATTGATGAGGTTAAATCAAGCATTGGATGTCATTCTCACTTGGTTAGGGCATAAGCCCTGATTTTTTTCCGCACCTGCTCATCAGCAGGAGGCCAATGACGGGTACTCACAAAAAATGTTCACCAAAAGAAATAAACTGGCAAGTCTTATTGGCCGAGTGTAAACTGTAAATACAAAGATATTTCCGAACGCATCCCCTGTCAAGCTTTAAGTGTTGTTCTTTCTGTGAACTATTTTTTTTGTCCATCTGCAGCGTGAAGGCCTTGTATGAAACAAGACGTAACCCCGAACTTGCTTGGTCGCCCGGGACCGCCAGTCACGCGCAGACGCGTGGCTGGCCAAAGAGGGCGAATGATTATTCACCCCTTGCCAAAGCGCGCGCTTCATCCTGGATCAATCCGGCAAATTTTTCTTCTTTTGCCTGCTTTGGGGCAAAAAAGTATGTCAGATTTGCCGGAGGCAAAGCTGACTATTGATTGGTGCTGTGCAGGAATTTGTAATATCTAAACATTTCCGCGCATACTTTGACCGCATTTTCCGGAGTCTCGTAAAACAGGGCCTTGTATGGGCAGTCTTCGACCTCCATGACAGTCTGGTCGCCTTCGGCCTGTTCCAGACGGACCCCAAAGACCGGCTTATTGTATTCGGTCATCAACCGGGCCACGGATTGGACATAGGAGTTTTCAAAAGCGGTGATCGAAGCAGAAGCTTGGTGCAGAAAGTCCTGACTGTAGGCTGGATCGGTCTCTGCGATTGCATCCAGATAGCGGCTGACAAAGATCTTGCGGCCCAGAATGCCCAGATTGATCACTGCATCACATTCGTCCCATTGCAGGACACTTTCCAGAACCTGGATCGGCAATTTTTCGTCCCACTCGCCAACCAGATCAATAGGGTTGGAGCGACTCCAATAATCCGGCAACAATGTATCTATCTCGGCCCGAAGGTCTGCGGACAGCTCGGGAACCTGCAACCCGTAGCTGGCACACAAATCAGCAGTAATGACTCCCCATCCGCCGCCCAGGGTGATAATGGCCACCTTATTTCCCTGAGGCAATGGCAGGGAAGAAAAAGCTGCAGCCATATGCAAGAGATCCAGGGGACCGTCCACCTTGCGTACTCCACTTTGACGGCACACGGCATCAAAGACCCGGGTGTTGGAGCTCAAGGCCCCGGTATGGCTGGCTGCAGCCTTGTTTCCGGCCTGGGTTTCGCCCCCTTTGAGCAGGATGACCGGTTTTTTTTGGGCCAGACGTTTCATATTTTCCAGGAACCGTGCACCGTCCTTGACGCTTTCCACGTAGAGCATGACCGTTTTGGTCAAGGGATCCTGGGCAAAGGCCCTCAAAAAGTCTTCAATGGTCAGCATGCCTTCATTCCCTGAGCCGCAAAAACCGCGCACGCCGATACCTTGCTGCACAGCATAGGAGAGAAGCTGTACCCCCATGTTTCCGGACTGGGAGACCATGGCCGTGGCTCCAGGTTCAGGGTGGACCACAGTCCCGGTACAGTGAAACCGGGCGTGCGGGTTGCAAAGGCCCATGGTGTTGGGGCCCAAAAAAACGATCCCGGCCTGACGAGCCTCCTGGACCAGCTCCTTTTCCATGGCTGCCCCGTGGCTGCCGGTCTCGCTGAATCCGGAGGAGATGAGGACCATGGTCTTGACATTTTTGGCCTGCATCTGGGGAATGAGTTCCCTGACTTTGGCCGCAGGGATGGTCACCACCACCAGGTCGAGATCTTCGGGAATGTCCATCAAGCTCGAATAGACCTGGCGGCCGAAGAGCTCCCCGCCTTTGGGATTGACCAGATAGATTTGGCCTGTAAATCCTCCACTGAGGACATTGGTGGGCAGCATATGCCCCCATTTGCCCATTGTACCAGAGGCCCCGACAAATGCTACTGAAGAGGGGGAAAACAGAGGGACCAAAGCCGAAGGGGGAACCGGCTGGGGGCGGTCTTTGTCTTCCTGGCCCGAAGACAGGACAGCCAGGGCGTCAACAGCTGTCGGCCTCCCGTTGGTTTGAATCAACAGGGGGTTGATATCAATCTCATGCACGTGGGGCCAGTCCTGGGCCAGCCTGGAAAGCCCGGTCAGAATGCGGATGAGTTCTTCTTCATGCACCGGTTCATCTCCGCGCAAGGATCCCAGGAGGTTGGAAGATTTGATTTCATGTATCATTTCTTTCGCATCATGGGGGGTGAGTGGAGCGACCCGGAAGGAGATATCGGCCAAAGCCTCAGTGTATACACCGCCCAGACCAAACATGATCACCGGACCGAACTGAGAATCACGGAACATCCCGGCCACAAATTCCCGCCGGCCGGAAAGCATGTTTTGCACCAGGGCATTGTGCAGAGCCGGTCCGGCCTTGTTCACGGCCGAACGGTAAGCAAAACGGACTGTTTGTTCCCGCTCCAGATTGAGATGGACCAGGCCCTGCTCAGACTTGTGCGACAGTTGTGGACCGCAGGCCTTTAAGACCACAGGGTAGCCGAGCTCCTGAGCTGCAGCCACAGCCTCATCTTCTGATGAGACAATCCTTTCCGGGGTGACAGGGATATTGTATTCGGCAAGCAGGAGCTTGGATTGGTGTTCGTCCAGAGAGCTGTGGCCAAGGTCCAGGGCAGCGGGAATTATGTCCGAAGCTGTTGGCATAACAGGTATCTCCTCATAGTCGATTGGGCTTGGAAACTGCTGAATGGAAACAAGAGACCTTGTTGTTGTACAAAATTACAACACGCACCAAAAGGATACGATTCAGAAATCGAGCATAGGTTCAAGAGTGACGTCTGGCAAGGGGGCAGGATGTTGAGTGGGAAAAGAATAAAGGCCAAATAGAATGATCATGGGGTGTGGCCGGACTTTTCTCGGTTACGAATTGCAGTGCGGGTTTCCTGAAAGGATTCTGTATACGGTCCCCCCAGTTCCAGGGCTGTGTTGATGGCCTGATGCGCGGCCTGGATCCTGCCTTGTTCAAGCAGGACCTGGGCCAGATTGTTAAAGGCCGGTCCTGCGTCGGGGTGCATCTTGACGGCCTGGCGCAGGGTGTCTTCTGCCTCTTGCAGCCGGTCCAGGGCATACAGGCTGTTGGCCATACCCATCATGGCCGCTAAGTCAAAAGGCCATTTTTGCAGGGCTGCTGCATAGCCGGTCAAGGCCTGTTCATATTGCCCGGCCAGTTCCAGGCCATGGACAGCCCGCAGCCATTCCTGGGCAGAGGCTGTAGCCGGCAGCTCATCGGGCGGGAGGACAAGCAGTCCCCATTCATCCGCCCGCAGCCACATGCGGTGGAACATGGACCAGGAAATCTTTTCCTGGCTCGGTTTGCCTCCGGCTATAATGACTTTTTGGTTTGGTCCTTCATATCCACAGACAACTGCGTAATGCCAGACCGGCCACCACGTGAGGCCTTGGTTCAAAAGGACCAGGACCGGATGGCCGGCTTGGAGTTCTTTGTGCAATGCATAAGGGCCGCGAATCTGGAAACCGACCCTGCCCTGCCGTCTGGCGGCACTGAGCAAGCTGTTCTGCAGCGTTCCTTTCCTTTTTGGATCATAGACCTGTGACTCAAGCTCTTCAGGTGAGGTCTGGATTCCGGACCAGCAGAGAATAGAAGCCAGAGCTGTTGCCCCACACTGATGTGTGTCTTGAGAATAGGCCGGAACGTTATGAATGTTTATTGATTTCGGCCTGGACTCCCAATCAGGCTGGGTATGCAAGCCATCTGGCGCACAGCCGATGCAGGAGCACAACAGCAGGCCCCAAATATATGCCTGGAACCGAACCATAGGCTCAAATGGGTCTGTTTAAAAGGATAAAATGCCTCTTGCGCACGTGATCAACGGCTATGGACAAAGGAAAAGACATTGGTAAACCCAAGGATGTCGGTGATCAGCAAGACCACAAAAATGAATACCGCACCTCCGACAATAGCTCCGACTGCTCCTTCACCAGCCGGGAGGGTATCCAGTCTTCCCTGGATCTGTTCCAGTTCGGCATCAGAAAGGGTCATGACCCGGGCCCTGGCTTCCTGAACGTCGATCCCATGTTCCTGCAGGCTTTGTTCTACATCATTTCGCTGCAGGAGCTCCTGGAGCTGAGCGCGGGTGGCATCGGTCTTTGAGGGCAGCACCGAATCTGTTCCCAGCATGGCGGCCTGCAGAGCTGGAGCCGGCAGAAATGTCGAACAAAAAACAAACAGGACCACTATGCTTATCATCTGAAACATTTTGGGCGAAGTGTTCATAATGCCTCCTGTGCCAGGTTTGAGTTGTGCAGACTGTTTCTCTCTGTTCTCTTCCCAAAATATACTAAGAACTATACTATCAATGCTGACCGGGAAGGGCAAGTCCCTGGACCCTTTGGTCAGTCATGTTTTCATGCCAGCCAGAGCTTGGCAGCGGCCGCCAGTTTGATCCACAAAGGATATGCCATTGTCTGATTATGTGTTCGAATTCGACTCGCCTTTGGGGTGCGTTACGTTTACCGGGACAGATGCCGGCCTGAGCAGAGTAAGCTTCAAGGAGCAGGGTCCAAAAAGGCCAGGCAGCCATGCCCCTTTGTATATGCACCAGGCAAAAGAGCAGGTGCTTGAATATCTGCATGGTCTTCGGACCGGATTTGATATACCTCTGGACTATTCAGGCACCCGGTTTCAACTCAAAGTCTGGCACGCCTTGAGCGAGATCCGCTTCGGCTGCACGGTATCCTATGGCTATATCGCCCGCAAAGTGGGGAACCCCAAGGCCTCCCGGGCCGTGGGCGGAGCGAATAACAAGAACCCCTTACCGCTTATTATTCCCTGCCATCGGGTCATTGGCCATGACGGCAGACTTGTAGGGTATGGGAGCGGGTTGTGGCGCAAAAAATGGCTGTTAGAACTGGAGGGCATACGCAGGACCTGAAGAGATGAGAATGCACATGAGTGCATTCAAGGAAAGAATCCCAAATACAAAGTGCACAATCACCAGGGATTATATCCAGGACTTAAGTATGGTATCAAAGCTTTACGAGATCGGCAGGGTGGATGTAGCGGTTACTATCCTGCTCAAGCCGCATCCTGTGAGCAGTCTTTTGATTATGGGGGTCAAAGCATGAATCAGCAGAACTCAGGAGCTGTGAAGGCCTGCCCTTGGGGCAAGGGCGGCCTCCTGGTGGTTCTGACTTTATCAGACTGGTTCTCGTTGAGACCCAGCCTCTTCAATCTCCCACCCCCCTCCGGCCCTCGGGAGAGGCCCGGGCTACTGGGCCCAGCCTCTTCATCACTTTCCCAAAAAACACCAGCCTGCAAAAGATTCCCAGGCCCCAAAAAAAACTTGGCTTTTCCGGGTAGGGCTGGCCCTCTCCGAGGCCCAGCCTCTTTGATTGCAGTTTTTGCTCTCGCATCTAGCAGAGAGTATTAATGCCAGAAGCTATTCAAGGCCCAATGCGGACATGATCTGGTCGTAATCCAAAATGGAATTTGCCAATTGAACGCCATGAGTAATCTTTTTGGGATCTCGCAGCTTGCTGCTTTCCAATATATTTTCCATCTTTTGGGCCACGGTATAGGTATCCTCCCGGACCACCATGATGGGAATTCCCAAGACTTCAGATCGGGAAAGAATGATATCATTAGGGTACAGATTTCCGGTCAGAATGAGACAGGGACACTTGCCTTCCAAGGCCACAAGTTGCAGGTCGGATCTGTCTCCACCCACGAGAACGGCTGAATTTTGTCTTTTTTTAAAGTGGACCATAAAGTTTTCCACCTGCATGGTCCCGATGAGGAAGTCTTCGACAATGAGGTCCTGTTTGCCGGGCATGGTGATGATTTTTCCGCCTAAGCGCTGGGCCAGGTCTCCTACTCGGATGGCATTTAACAGCCGGTCTTCAGGAATTGTTCCCAAAAGATGGATATCTCTGCGCTGAAACAAAGGGGCAATCAAATTGTCCACTTCTTTCATTTTGTTTTCCGGGACACAGTTAAACATGGCTCCGATCATATCTGAGCCCAGCAGCTCCTTGGCGCTGATAATATAGTCATAGTAGAATTCCTTAATGAACCGGTCGATGAGAATGACTTTTGTTCCCAGAGATTGAGCTACGTCCAGGCCTGCGACATTACAGTACTTTCCAGCATGCAAAAAACTCCCTGAGCCACAGACCAGCATAATATCCACTTCCCGGCTCAAAGTGGAATATGCGGAAACTATTCTGCTCAGCAGGTCGGGACATCCCTGGATAAAAGCTTCATGGCGCATTTCCTCAGTAATCAGAACCGGGGTCACCAACTCCAGGTCCTGGCTCAGACCCAGCACATCCTGGACGAAAAAAGCATCCTCGTCCCCCATTTGGTGGTCCATTTCTCTGGGCAGGGTGCCTACCGGCTTCATATAGCCGATCTGGTAACCCTCTTTTTGAAATTTCGAGCCCAGGGCCATGGCCAGAAGGTTCTTGCCGGCAAAACCGGAAGTGGAGCCGATATACAGTCCAGGCATTGTATCCTCCTTAAAAAAGGGGAAGACGCTGGCGTCTTCCCCTTTTGTTCATGCGGACCGGTTAGGTTCCGGATCGTCCATCGTCACAGGCATCACCAGTATCCGCTCTGGCCTGTTCAGGAACATCCTTGACTTCACATTGTTCTGTCTCTTGCTCCTGCCCGCTCCCTGTTTGTACTTTTCCGTCAGGGGACTTGGAAACCTGAATTGGTTCCTCCTCAGCCATACGGCGGAGGGTTTCATACCGTTTATATATATCCCGCTCAATCTGTGCTCGCAGGATCTTGGATTCTTCAGGGAAGCTCCGCTCCAGCAGGTCGTACCTGTTTTCTCCGCTTAAGAACTCCTGCAAGGTACCGTCCGGGGCTTTGGAATCCAGGATAAAAGGATTCTTGCCTTCTTGTTCCAAAAGAGGGTTGTAGCGGTAGAGGGGCCAGTATCCGGATTGGACAGCCAGTTTTTCTTCTTCCTGGGTCTTGCCCATTCCTTTCTTGATGCCCTGATTGATGCACGGGGCATAGCTGAAGATGATGGACGGTCCGGGATAGGCCTCGGCTTCGGTAACCGCTTTCATCAGCTGCTGCTTGTTGGCTCCCATGGCCACAGAAGCTACATACACATATCCATAGGTCATGAGCATGCGGCCCATGTCTTTTTTGACGGTCTTCTTGCCTGAAGCTGCAAACTTGGCAATGGAACCCATGGGCGTGGCTTTAGAGGCCTGTCCGCCGGTGTTGGAGTACACCTCGGTATCCATGACCAGGATATTGATATCCTCGCCAGAGGCCAGGACGTGATCCACCCCTCCGTAGCCAATGTCGTAGGCCCATCCGTCTCCACCAAAGGACCAGACTGATTTTTTGGTCAGCATGTCTTCCAGGCCCCAGATCTGGTCCAAAAGCGGGGTGGGAGGAATCTGAATCAGGAGTTGTTTGATCTGGTCCCCGTATTTTCTGGATCCTTCGGCCTCATCCTTGTGCTCCAGCCACTTGCTCATGGCTTCCTTGAGCTCTTGCGGTATGTCAGTTTCCAGGGCCTGACGGATCAGATCGCTCAGTTTGTCCCGTTGTTGATGCACCCCCAGCATGATGCCGTAGCCGAATTCAGCCGAGTCTTCAAACAGGGAGTTGCCCCAGGTCGGGCCATGCCCGTCCCTGTTGGTGCAATAGGGTACAGATGGAGCAGTGCCGCCCCAGATTGAGGTGCAGCCGGTGGCGTTGGCAATGAGCATACGTTCCCCAAAGAGCTGAGTCAGGAGCTTGACATATGGGGTTTCACCGCAGCCAGCGCAGGCCCCGGAGAACTCCAGCAGGGGCTGCTGCAGCTGGGAACCCTTGACCGAGTTGCGGGGCATAATATCGTCTTTGAACTCCACAGTGGTGGAGTAATCGTAGTTGGGGACCTGCTCTTTGGTCTGGGTATGCAGGGGCTTCATGACCAAGGCCTTGTCCTTGGCCGGACAGATGTCGGCGCAGTTGCCGCAGCCCTGACAATCCAGGGGATTGACCTGGATGCGCAGGTGATAGCCTTTGAGGTCCTTGCCCTTGCCGGGTATGGTGATGAAGTTTTCCGGAGCCTCTTGGCGTTCCTCGTCCGTGAGCAGGACAGGAATAATGGATGCATGGGGGCAGACAAAGGCACATTGGTTGCATTGAATGCAGTTTTCCGGAATCCACTCCGGAACATTGATGGCCACACCACGTTTCTCATATTTGCTGGTCCCGGTAGGCAGGGTGCCGTCAGGCTCGAAGGCGCTGACCGGAAGTTCGTCGCCTTTCAGGGACAGGATGGGGCGCATTACCTCGCGCACAAAATCCGGCTCGTCGGCATGGGCTTGGGGGGTATCCGTGGCCTCGGCCCAGGAATCGGGATATTCAATGGGTACAATGTTTTCAATGGCTTGATCCACGGCCGCGATATTCATGTTCACGACCTTTTCCCCCTTTTTGCCGTAGGCCTTGTGGATAGAGTCTTTGAGCAGGTCTATGGCGGTTTCAAAGGGCAAGACTTCGGCAAGCTTGAAAAAAGCGGTCTGCATAATCATGTTGATCCGGCCGCCCAGGCCGACTTCAGAGGCGATCTTCACCGCGTCGATGGTATAAAAGCGCAGTTTTTTCTGAGCAATGGACCGTTTCATGGAAGCGGGCAGGTTTTCTTCCATGGCCTGGACTGAAGTCCAGGGGGAATTCAGCACAAAGGTGCCGCCGGCCTTGGTCCCTTCCAATACATCGTATTGATGCACATAGGCCGGCTGGTGGCAGGCCACATAATCCGCGGCATTGACTAAATAAGGGGATTGAATCGGTTCCTGTCCGAAGCGCAGATGGGAGACAGTGTATCCGCCGGATTTTTTGGCATCGTAGGAAAAATAGCCCTGGGCATAGAGATCTGTATTGTCCCCAATAATTTTAATGGCGCTCTTATTGGCCCCCACCGTTCCGTCTGAGCCCAGCCCCCAGAACTTGCATTGGACAGTGCCTTCCGGAGTGGTGTCTTCAAACTCAGAGTCCACATCCAGGGAGGTCCGGGTCACATCGTCGGTAATACCCACAGTGAAATGCTTTTTGGGCCCGGCGGAATTCATGTTGTCGAAAACCGACTTGACCATGGCTGGGGAGAATTCCTTGGAACCCAGGCCGTAGCGCCCGGCGCTGAGCATGGGGACCTCTTCCCTTTCCATATAGGCTGTGCATACGTCCTGATACAAGGGGTCTCCCAAAGCCCCGGGCTCCTTGGTCCGGTCCAGAATGGTAATCCTCTCGGCTGAGGCCGGCAGGACCCGCAGGAAAGCTTCTGGTACAAAGGGGCGGTACAGGCGGACTTTGACCAGGCCCACCTTTTCATTGTTTTTATTTAAGTGGCGGACCACCTCTTCAATGGTGTCGCAGGAAGAGCCCATAGCCACGATCACCCGGCTGGCCTCGGGATGGCCCACATAGTCAAAGAGCTTGTACTGGCGGCCGGTGAGCTGGGAGACTTTTTTCATGTTGTCTTCCACAATGGCCGGCAGCTGTTCATAGAACATGTTGGCCGCTTCCCGGTTTTGAAAGAAGATGTCCGGGTTTTGATTTGTACCCCGCAAGTGGGGGTGCTCGGGATTCATAGCCCGGGACCGAAACTCTTCCAGGGCTTCCCGATCAATGAGGTCAGCCATGGCCTCGTACTCGATCATGTCGACTTTCTGGATTTCGCTTGAGGTACGAAAGCCATCGAAAAAATTGATAAACGGCAGGCTGCCCTGCAAAGAACTCAAGTGCGCGACCAGGCTTAAGTCCATGACTTCCTGGACCGAGGAGTTGGCCAATAAGGCGGTTCCTATCTGCCGGCAGGCCATGACATCGGAGTGATCGCCAAAAATGGACAGGGCGTGGGTGGCGATGGCCCGGGCTGAGACGTGAAAGACCCCGGGCAAAAGCTCGCCGGCGATCTTGTACAAATTGGGGATCATGAGCAGCAGGCCTTGAGAGGCGGTGAAGGTGGAGGTCAAAGAGCCTGCGGCCAGGCATCCGTGGACTGCACCGGCTGCTCCGGCCTCAGACTGCATTTCGCGGATGGAAACCGTCTGCCCGAAAATGTTTTTCCGGCCCTGGGACGCCCATTCATCTGCTATTTCTCCCATGGAGGTAGAGGGGGTGATGGGATACAGGGCCGCTACGTCGCTTAAGGCGTAGGCTACGTGCGCCGCAGCTGTATTCCCATCAATGGTTTGAGTCTTTTTGCCCATATCATACTCCTCGACTGGTGTGTTGATCCGAAGGGATCGTGTTTATATTTCAGTGCGGCATCTTAATGCCAAAGCCCATGGAGGTCAATGTGGCCACAGGTCAGGCCTGGACTGATTGGTTCTTCCTGTCAGCTTCAAGACATTCATAAGTCTTTTCAATATCTGTATGATCTGTGTAAGATTTTTTGCTCCTCCTATCAAACCGTTCGTTGCATTGAAAACACGTGTTTTTATCTCATCTGCCGGGTTATGGCCTCCACGGTATGCAGGACTTCCATCCCTTTGCCCCGCTTGGCTGCCGTTCCCCGCAGCTGCATAATACATCCAGGGCAATCCGTGGCCAGGATGTCCACCTTTTCCTCTTCCAATCGCTTGAGTTTTCTGTTCACGATTTCCGCGGAGACTTCGGGAAATTTCAGAGAGTAGGTCCCGCCCAAACCGCAGCAGGTTTCCTCGTCCGGAGTTGAGGTATATTCCAGGCTGGCTTGCTGCAGAAGTTCCCTTGGACCTGTCTTGACCCCCAGGCCCCGGCACAGATGGCAAGGGGCATGGTAGGCTGTACGCGGTCCTTGTCCTTGGAACATGGATCGGGCCGGCTGGAGGCGAGTATAGACAAAAGAACTGAAGTCGATAATTTTGTCCGCAAATTGACGGGCCTTGACTTGCAAACCGGGCTCTTGCTCCAAGAGGAAGGGATAGTTCTCTTTGAGGTGGGAGCCACAGGAGGCGCAGAGGGTAAGTATAAAGTCAACCTCATTGGGGTCTACGGCCCGAATATTGTGTCTGGCCACCTGCCTGGCGGCTTCTTTTTCCCCGACCATGAGCAGGGGCAGGCCGCAACAGCCCTGATCTGAGGCAAAGTCGACCTGGATGCCGTGCTCGGTGAGAAAGCCTACCGCCTGGACCAGTTGCTCGGGGTAGACGAAATCCTGCAGGCAGCCTGAAAACAGACCCACCCGGTATCTGGGGCGGGAGAACGAGCTCTTCAGCTTGGGCCATTGGTCCCGAAAGGCCTTGGGAGCCAGGGCGGGCAGGGCCTTGAAATCGTGCTCCTGGCTGATAACAAAGTAGGGCAGGTGCCGGAGATACGGACCTTTCTTCACCGGTTTCTGCCCCAGCTTCCCGGCCCGAAGCAGCCCGTGGAACAGGCGGCGGTTGGTGAGGACAGAGGCCAACCCGGTGTTCATCATCGATCTGCGGCCCTGGCCTTGGATCAGGCCTTGGACCTCTTTGATCAACCGTGGCAGGTCAATACCGGCTACACAGACCTCCTTGCAGGCCTGACAGTTGAGGCAGTTTTGGACCAGGTTCACATCTGCTTTCAGGCCGTGCATAAAATAGGTCAGGATGAGGCCGATGGCCCCGATATAGATGTGCCCGTATTTGTGGCCTCCGACCAAGCGATAGATGGGGCAGACATTGGCGCAGGCCCCGCAGCGGACGCAGCGCAGAGCCTGGGAAAAAACGGGATCCCGGGCCAGAGCCCGGCGCCCGTTATCCAGAAAGACCACATGCATTTCCTTGCGGCCGTTCGGCCCTGAAGGGCATTCCACCGCCCCGGTGATCCAGGTCACGTAGGAAGTGATGTCCTGCCCGGTGGCGTTGCGGGGCAGCCCTTTGAGGATGATCAGGGCGTCGTCCAGGCTGGGCAGGAGCTTGTCCAAACCGAGCAGGGCCACATGCACCCGGGGCAGGGAGGTCACCAGCCGGCCGTTACCTTCGTTGGTGACCAATCCCAGGGTGCCGCTCTGGGCAATGGCGAAGTTGGCCCCGCTGATGCCCATATCCGCGTCCACGAATCGCTGCCTGAGCTCCCTTCTGGCCACTTTGACCAGGGATTCGATATCCGTTCCCTGATCCATGCCTGTTACTTGTGAGAACAGGCGCCCAACCTCTTCCCGGGACAGGTGGATGGCCGGCATGACCATGTGTGAAGGCCCCTCATCGCGCAGTTGAATGATCCATTCCCCCAGATCGGTTTCGGTGACTGACAGGCCCTTTTCTTCCAAGGCATGGTTGAGGAGGGTCTCTTCGGCGGTCATGGACTTGGATTTAACGATGTTTTGGCACTTAAAATCCCGGGCAATGTCGGAGATAATCTCGTTGGCCTCCCGGTCGGTGGCGGCCAGATGGACATGGATCCCTGCTGCTTCGGCCCGGACCTTGAACTGGTCGAAGAGCTCATCCAGGTGCTGCACGGCCTGGTCCTTTTTCTGGGCAATGGTGGATATGAGCTCCTTGAGGTCAGTTTGGGCAAAGGCCTTGGCCCGGCCGGTGGGATAGGCTTTAGCAAAGGCATCCAGGGCCTGACGCTGAAAATTCTGGTCCAGGGCCTGTTTCAGCTCCTGGCGGTATTCTTTGAGGGTGGAGGCTTTTTGCATAGGGGACCTTTGGGGTTCGGGTTTGGAAAGACCAAGTGACAGTGGTCGGTGTTCAGAGTTCAGATTTGCCTCCGGCAAATCTGAAATCTGAACACTCTTATATACCCCCAATCACATAAATATGCACCTCCAGCGGCCCGTGAACGCCCAAGGTCAGGACCCGCTCGATATCCGCGGTCCGGCTGGGGCCGGTAATAAAGGCCGTATAATTGGGGCCATTCTCAAAATCGTCCTGAAGTCTCCGGGTCAGGGAAGATGTGTCGGGAACAATGGCCGATGTCGGAAGGAGAACGGCGTGGATCTCGCTGATCATCCCGGCCAGGCGGATGTCCTCCCGGCTGGAATCCATGACCACGGTTCCGGTCTCGGCAATCCCGTATTCAGCCCAGGTCAGCCCCACATCTATCCCCCCCAGGTGCTGACGCAGTCCATCCTGGATCAGTTTGATGGACTGCTCCCGGCACAGGGGAACCAAGGTTTGCTGCTCCTGGCTGCCCAGCCCGGGGGCGGCCATAATCTTGGACCAGCTCTTCAGGGAGCAGAGATCAGCGGCCGCCTCGGAGAGATCTTGCTCGCATCCGCTGGCCAATGGGGTGCAGGCCTCTTTGTGGGCGCAGCTTTGGACCACTTGGTGCAAGGCCTGCTCCAGATCGGAGACAGGAAAGACCTGGGCGGAGACTGCCTCTGCCTTTGGGGTGAAGGACTCAAGCAGGGATGATTGGGCTGGATCCATATTCCTTCCTTATGTGTGGTTCAGGCCTTGGGTCGAAGCTGTTTCTGCTTCGAACCTCTGGGCATAGATTTCCAGGACGTGCTTTACCTCCACACTGGCCTCAGCTCGGGAGAGAAGGTCGGTTAACTGCATCATGCAAGCCGGACAGCAGGTGGCCACTACATCTGCGTGAGTGTCCAAGATAGATTGCAGCTTCTTGTCCCCAATCCGCTTGGACAGGTCGTAGTGCTGCAAGTTAAAGGTTCCGCCCATGCCGCAGCAGCGATCGGCATCAGTCATTTCGACCAGTTCAAAATCAGGGCTGCTCCGGAGCAGGCGGCGCGGCTCTTCGGACACAGCCAAGGATTTTTTGAGATGGCACGGATCGTGATAAGTCACCTTCCGGAGTTCCAAGGCCTGCTCGGAGGCTGGAGGGGAAGCGAAGGTTTGGGCCACGAACTCGGTCGCGTCTCTGGTCTTCTTAGCCAGGGCCTTGATCTTCTCCTGTTCCTGCTCTGGATAGTCGCGGGCCATGAGCGGCCATATCTTTTTGATGGTTGAGGTACAGGTAGCGCAGGGGGTGATCAGATAATCGAAGTCCATGTCGGAAAAGAGGCGGAGGTTGTCCTTCACCAAGCGGTCGAAGGACTGTCGATCCCCGGAAGACAGGGCCGGGATTCCGCAGCAGACTTGACTGGAAGGCATATAAATGCCCACTTTGTGGATATTGAGAATTTGAAATGCCGCCTCTGCCACCCGGGGGTAGACCTTATCCACCACGCATCCGGGATAAAAGGCGATCTTCACGTTGCTCGTCCCCCGGGGAGTGTCCACGGTCCCTTGCTGCTTATGCCACGAGGTCTTGGCCAGGGCTTGGAAATGACGATCTCCCAGCAAGGGGGACATGAACCTGGCACACGAGGACCCCAGAGTGTCGTTGACCGGTTTGGTGAACAGTCTTTGAAACTTGGGGGCCAGATCCAAAACGGCGTTGAACAGCTTGGGGTTGGCCAGCATGCCCCGAAAAATGGCCTTTTTGACCGGAGAAAGGCCCAGGTAGGCAGTGATTATCGCCCGGGCCTGCAGGAAGATGTCCAAAACCTTGACCCCACTGGGACAACTGGCGGCGCAGGAACCACAGAGCAGGCAGCGGTCCAGTCGCTCTTTGACCGCCTTGGGATCGCGCAGGATTTCGCTCGCCAGGTTCTCGACCAGGGCCAGCTTGCCTCGGGCCACGTCCGTTTCCCGGCCGGTTTCAGCATACAGAGGGCAGGCTGCCTGGCACATCCCGCATTTCATGCAGGACACCAATTGATCGTCGAGTTTTTGCAGGCTCTTTGCCAGTTCGTGTATATCGGCCATATCAGCTCCCGATGATCTTTCCCGGATTGAGGATCAAATTGGGATCCAGGGCCTGTTTGAGTTTTCGGGAATAGCCCAGGGTGGCGGCGGTGACCTCTTTGGACATGAAGCTTTGCTTGGCCAGGCCGATGCCGTGTTCGCCGGACAGGGTGCCGTCCATACCCAAGGCAGCGTCGAATATCTCTTCAATGGCCTGTTCCACCCGCTTGAACTCCTCCTTATTCCTGCGGTCGGTGAGAATGGTGGGATGCAGGTTGCCGTCCCCGGCATGGCCGAAGGTGCCAATGGTCAGGTCATACTTGGAACCGATATCATTAATGGCCCGAATCATGGCCGGGATCTTGCTTCTGGGTACGGTGGCGTCTTCCAGGACCGTGGTCGGCTTGAGCCGGGCCAGGGCGGGCAGGGCGTCGCGGCGGGCCTGCCAGATGGCCTCTTTTTCGGCCTGGGAACCCGCCACCTGGATCTGGGTGGCTCCCAGCTTGGTGCACAAGTCCCGGACCTTGTCCGCATCTTCGGCTACCTGGGCCGGATGGCCGTCC
Source organism: Desulfovermiculus sp. (assembly GCA_041686195.1). Classification (GTDB taxonomy): domain Bacteria; phylum Desulfobacterota; class Desulfovibrionia; order Desulfovibrionales; family Desulfothermaceae; genus Desulfovermiculus. The sequence goes on along the minus strand of JAWLEI010000007.1, from coordinate 6,913 downwards.
ACTTCAATGAGCAGCAAGGCCTTGGCTGAAGTGGGCAGACCGGCGTGGCGGAACTCCTCCACGGTTTGAATGGTAAATTGATCCAAAAACTCCAGGGTGCAGGGCACGATCTGGTGGGCGATGATGGCTGATACTGTCTCTGAGGCCTTATCCACGGAATCAAAGACAGCCATCATGGCCTGGCTGGCCTGGGGGGGAGGAATGAGCTTTAAGGTGATCTCGTTGAAGACTCCCAAAGTTCCCTCGGAACCAACCATGAGCCCAGGCAGGTTCAGGCCGGTGACGCACTTGACCGTCCGTCCGCCGGACTGAATCAGGGCACCGTCAACATCGAAAAAGTCGACCCCCATGACATAATCCTTGGTTACCCCGTATTTCAGGCCGCGCAGGCCCCCGGCGTTTTCAGCCACATTGCCGCCCAGGGTGGATACAGTCTGGCTTCCCGGATCCGGGGGATAGAAAAGGCCTTTTTCGGCCACGGCCCGGGCAAATGGGGCGGTGATTACCCCGGGCTGGACCCGGGCATAGAGATCCTCGGTATTGATTTCCAGGATTTGGTTCAGGCCGTTGATGACCACCACCACCCCGTGCTCTTTGCTGGGGATGGTACCCCCACTCAAGTTTGTCCCTGACCCGCGGACGGTAAGCGGGAATCGGTTCTCGTTGCACAGGCGGACGACCTGGCCCAGGCCTTCTGAACTCGTGGGCCTTAAGACCAGTTCCGGGATCACAGGATCAATAACCGCCGAGTCATAGGCATAGACCTGGCGGTCGGCCTCCTCGGTCATCACATTTTCCGATCCTATAATGGATTGAAACTCTTTGATTAAACTCGATGATGCCATATACGAGTCTCCATTGTTAAACGATAAGAGAGTGACTTCAACATAGGCCAGCTGTTTGTGTATTACAAGTAGTTGCAATTTTGTCGATGAGCACTGATTTCGTGAAGAATGCAGTCAGTTGCGGGTTCAGCTTTGCCCCCGGCAAATCTGAAATATTTTTTGCCCCAAAGCGGGCAAAAAGAGAATTTGCCTGATTGATCATGAATGAAACTGAGGGCTTAACCCCTCTGTCATTGCCGGGCAATCTAGGTTAAAGCCGCTCTAATAATAAAATCAAAAAGATTTGATAAAAATTGTCCTGCCAAATCAAATCTCACGATGGACTTAAAAAATTGTCGGAAAAAGAATATAGCTGAAGAGCAACCCCATGAGTCCAACAATACTCCCGTATACAATAAGGGGGATGACGGTGCGTCGCAGGATGAGCCCCTCCAGGCCGACCAGGCCCACAGTGGCCGAGGCGGCCACAATATTGTGGATGCAGACCATATTGCCCATAGCTCCACCAACTGCTTGCAGGGCGACAATGATTTGCCGCGGCAGACTCAGGGCTTCGGCAATTCCGTATTGGAAATCGGCGAAAAGCAGATCAGAGACTGTATTGCTGCCGGTTATGAACGAGCCCAAAGCCCCGATGAAAGCGGCAAAAAAGGGCCAACTGGCTCCGGCCACCGAGGCCACTGCTTGGGCCATGGCCAGGGGCATTGAGGCGTAATCGGCTGGATTCATGGATGAGTTTTTAAAGATCTGGACCAAGGCCACGGCAAAGAGGAGGGCGATAGTGGGGTTTTTCATGCGCCTCGATGCAGTCCCCCAGGCCTTTTTTACTTGTGCTGCCTTCATCCCATGCAAGGGAATGGTCAAAATGGCTACCAGGATGAAGGGGATGACTCCTGGATTGTAGAGGGGCTGGAGAGAATAGGTTATTCCAGCCTGGCCCAGGATATCCGGGATCGTGATCTGGACTGATGTGACCAGCTGGCCAAAGGGAAGAAACTTTACTCTGGTCAGCACAAGAAAGAATCCGACCAGGATATACGGGAGCCAAGCCCGAAATTGGCTCATACAGCATTGAAACTCAATTTTTTTGGCTGTGGAGATCTCGCCGGTCCAGGATTCCTCCCATTCCGATTGAGGACCGAAGTCCCATTCTTGCTCAGGGAAAAAGAGTTTTTTGCGGGCGATCCAGACCACAAGTCCTGTACCAATGAGTCCTCCGAGCAAGGCCGGAAATTCTTCCCCAAAGAGGAAAGCGGATCCCAGGAAGGGGATGACAAAGACCAAGGAGGCCATAACAGAAAATTTCCAGGCTGGGAGGCCTTCCCGCCACGAGCGGTTCTGTCCGAAGAATCTGGTCAAGAAACAGATGACAAAAAGAGGGAGGATAAAGGCCATAACTGAGTGAAATACAGCCGCCCATTTGCCTATGAGCATATAAAATCCGTCTATGCTTGAAAACCCGAGTTCGTGGGCCGAGGAGCTCAGGGCGGCATCAATTTTACCTTCCAGGTTTTTGAGCCCAAACCAGATGGGGGTACCCACAGCCCCGAAGGTGACCGGCACTGAGTTGAGAATCAAGGCCACCAGGACGGCAGCCAAAGGAGGAAAGCCAAGACTTAAGAGTAAGGGAGCGGCGATGGCTGCTGGTGTGCCAAAACCGGCCGCCCCCTCTAAAAAAGCGGCAAAGACAAAGGCGATGATGATGGCCTGTATGCGCCTGTCCCTGGTAATGCCATGAAAACCGTGATTAATGGTTTCCATCCCTCCGCTCTCAGTCAAGGTATACAAAATAAGCAGGGCCCCAAAGACAATTAAAAGCACTGTGATCGCACTGCCAAATCCTTGCAGGGTAGAGGCCAGGACCACAGCCAGGTCCATACGCCATACGAAAACAGCCAGGACAGCGGCTGTGAGCCAAGCAACGGGCATGGCCCGTGTTGCCGGCCAACGAAAACCGACCATCAGGACAAGGGCGATGAGAATGGGGACAAAGGCCAAAACGCCTAAGAGACCGACAGGCATAAAGTCCCTCCTTCAGGAAGAATTATTGACGAAAGCTTCAAAGGTCAGACCAATTCATGTTAGAAGGGAGGTCAGAAAACGAGGCATACAAATCACCAATTTGAAAGATGAAAGCTGTTTATGATTGCCCAAAAAGCATGTGATTTTAGACTATTGAGTGCAAGAAACCGACATTCTTCCATGCCTGTTAATTGGTAATACCATTAGACTTTATGTCCTTTGTTTGTCAAGCAGAAATGAAAAATTTGCCTGTTCTTGAAATACGAATTATGCTATCTCTTTGGAACTCATGCAAATCAAAAAGTTTGACCAATCATTGCCAGATTGGTTAGACCATGGATGCGGCAAGGCAAAAAGTATTTTATGAGATAAGGCAGCCAGAGGCGGGACTAAATTGAGAAAGAGTCTCAATGGCTACCTGCAGAACAAACCAGGACTGCACCAACTGTTTTTTGAAATGGGAAAGGTTATGAATGTGCTTTTAAGGCCGATTAAGCCCAAACGTCTTTCGGATCAGATATTTGAGCAGCTTCGAGATTCAATCTTTCGAGGGCAGTTAAAACCCGGGGAAAAGCTTCCTCCGGAGCGGGAATTGGCGGCCGCTTTTAATGTGAGCCGCCCTTCGTTAAGAGCGGCCATGGACAAGCTGACTCACATCGGGCTCATTGAGCAACGCCAAGGACAAGGGACATTTGTCAGCAGCCTGGAATCCAGATACGCCCAGAATCCTTTACGGATGGTTATGGAGGGTGAAGAGGTCAGCTTGGTCGATCTCCTTGAGGTCCGCGTCGGGCTGGAGGTGCAGGCAGTGGCTATGGCTGCCCAGCGGGCCACGCAAAAGGACATATCAGCCCTTGAAATGTGTATGCAGAAGATGTTGACCAAGGTAGAGCAGGGAGGTGTGGGTTCGGAGGAGGATGTAGCCTTTCACATGGCCATTGCCTACGCCACTAAGAATTCAGCCCAAATATACTTGATGCGCAATTTTTATGAGCTCTTATTTCACGCTATCAATGAGAGCCGGTTGTATCTTTTTGAGGCTGGAAATTTACCTTATATGGAGCAGCAGCATAATGAAATTCTGCAATGTATAAAAAAACAGGATCCGGATGCAGCCCAGGAGAAGATGAAAAGTCATATCAATTATGTGATACGTTTCTGCCAGCAACATCAAGTATAATGTGATCCCAAACACCAGCTCAGCACAGCCTGGGGCAGGGCTGAGCTGGTGCTTGGTTACTCAAGGTCTTCCATTCTTTCCTGGGGGGTAAACACCGAGAGCACAGGAATTGTGGAGGCATTGACCACCTTGCGGGCTGTCGAGCCCAGAATGCCCGGACTGGCCAGATGCTTCCGCCGGTGGCTGCCCAGAACAATGAGATCGGCATTGATCTCAAGCCCTGTTTTCATAATGGTTTCAAAGGGCTGTCCCTCAAGGACCGAAATGCCGTGGATGAGATCACTGCCCTCAGCCAGGGTGCAGGTCTCTTTATGGCAAAAAGAGGAAACCCGCTTGTGAATCCGGTCCATGAAGTGTTTCCTGGTTTGCTCATGCATTGATTCCAGTTTATCCTGGGGAATGTATTGCTCGACTATGTTTTTGGCAAATGATCCCAGGGGTTCAATAACGTGTACGATGTGAATGACTGCTTTGTAGTGCTGGGCCTGGCTTATAGCGTAGCGGAATACATGCGCCGCCTCTGGTCCAAGGTTGGTACAGTACAAAATGGTCTTGATTTCTGGAATCATGTTTTGCCTCCTTATGCTGTGCGCTTGAGGTTGTGAGGGACGAACGGCTTATATCTTGAGCCGCTCAACTCCTGCTTTGGCAGTAGTTTTGAGGTGAAAAGAGAATATAAAAATCACAAGATAACACAAGGCAGCCAGGACAAGCGTTGCATTATATCCACTTTTTATGGCCAGGATAATGGTCACGGCGGAACCGAAGACCGAACTTGCCCCATTTATGGCCAGCATCCAGGGAATGGCTGAAGACATATTATAGAACCTGGCCAGCCGGAGAGCCACAGGAAGGGGGGAGCCCATACAAAATCCCAGGGGAAAGAGCATGATAAAGGTACATATTACTCTGAGGGCAATGGATTTTATGGGCCAAGAATCAAAAACCAGAGGCAGAATAAGCATGTAAAACAAGATAAGAATAATAATGCTTAAGGAGGAATAGGAAACAAATCTGGCCACATTTTCAGAGCTCACTCTGCTGCTTGCCAGACTGCCCAGACCTGCTCCTGTCAGCAGGGTGAAAATAATCGTGGACATAGAAAATATGGGATTTCCTAAAATGAGCATAAAGCGCTGAATCATGGAGATTTCAAGGACAATAAAGCCCACACCGATGAAGACAAAATAGAGACTGAACCCGGCAGTATGGGTGAGATTATTGGTAATTGCGATTGAACTCGTTTTTTTGCTGATCCTGGAATACAAGAAGTTGATAAAAGGAAGGGATATAAAAAATATAACAATGATAAGAGAAAGATAAAAAATATTAAGCAATGAATGGGGAATGCTGTTGTTCAGCTTATAGAAAAAGGGGCTTTGGTCTGTGACCGGGCTTATGTCATATCCCCTGTCTTTTGCTTCCTGCACAAGATCTTGCATTGTTTTCTGGCTGTTTTCAAGCTCTGTGAGCATGGTGTTTAAGTAAGGCAGGTGCAGGAGGGGAAAAAAGGAAGAACGAGGATTGAACCATTTGTGCTGCATACCAGCGGCAAAGAGCTCTTGTGACTCCTGGGAGCTGAATTTATCTTCTTTGACCACCAGAACCGGGTAGTCCTCAGATCCTAAAACATAGAGGTGCTGCATGGCATCAGAAACCGGGATGTCCTGGTTTTGGAAAGCTTCTAAGGTCATCGTGAGCAGGCGCAAGAGCTCAAGATCGTTGTGGGTGACAATAATCAATCGCCCGCCATCGCTGAGATGATGCACATATTCAGACAAGGCCTCAGAGGTATACAGAAAGCTTTCAGTCAAGGCATAGCTTCCCAGTCCCTGGCTGGTATTGGTGACTGGAAGACTGAACATAATGACATCATAGTGTTTTTGACTGTATCTGAGGAAGTTTCTGCCTTCACTTATATGAAGCTTCAAACCCGGGGTACTCCCGTAGATATTTCCATTAAAACTCGAGTAGTCTTTGACCAGGCTGACGATATCAGGATTGATTTCCACACCTGTTATTTTTTCAAACCCGGCCATTTTGGCCAGCAGGACATCTCTTCCTCCCCCGGGACCGATAATTAAGGCATGTTCTTTCAAGCTTTCATCTATATGCGCTAAGGGAAAGAAGCCGGGAAATCCGGTTTTCAAATTCTGCACTGCGGGGTTGGGTTGGGTGAAATTCCCATTAAACCTGTACATGGGCATACCTGCGGTTCCATCGACATAGATATCCATCAACTGAGGATACTCTTCGAACTGGATCAAGCTTAATCTGCCCAATGCACTATCTGAGGACTGTATAATATTTCCCTGAAATGTATGCAGGGCATCATGAATTTCTTTTTTCTTGTTATTTCCAGGCGAAATATCAGGAAGATATAAAAGGAATACACCCATGAAAAAGGCTGCACAGACCAGAACGGCCCCAGCCAGGTACCTTTTGCCCCGGTGCGGGGTGCGAGGGCGAACGGTCTGGAGCCTCATTTTCACGGCCTGAAACTTTACGATCAAAAAAAAGGTTATGATTCCCAGAGGGAAAATGCCTATGCAAAATATTGCGTAAGATATGCTTATGCTGTTGAGTAGGTATATTATTCCAATGCATCCAGATGCAGCTCCAATCAAGTCAGCTGCATATAACTGACCGCTCAGTGCAGGAAATGCAGAGAATAATCTGGCCCAGAAGATTCCTGCAAAGAAAAACGGGAAAAATATGATACATGAATAAATATATATATTTGTACTAAATATTTTTTGGTTGTTAATATATACACTGCCTGCATAGGTGAGAAATAATACCAGATAAAATATATATATGAGAATAATTAATAGAAAAAGGGGATCATACCTGGATAAAAATTTTC
>JAWLEI010000006.1:0-66134 GCA_041686195.1 Desulfovermiculus sp. | reverse complement strand
CCGCTGGCCGCAGCCGCCCAGTTTGATCAAGAAAGAAACTTTGAGTTACCTCCTCCGTCATTCCGGTACTGGATCGGGGTCCAGCACAGGCTCCAGCCGAAATCCAGAATAAAAATTTAAGAGCTGGACCCCGGCCTACGCCGGGGTGACGGAAAAAGCAAAATCTAGTTTCATACGAGCTTTGCCTCCGGCAAATCTGAAATATTTTTGGGCCAAAGCGCCCAAAAAATGCAGGTTTGATCAGTGTTGAAACTGACCCGGCACTCACTGGCTGCTCGAACGTCACTGCAAAATTCAAATGCCCATCCTGCCTGTAAGTGCCGGGCTGGCTTCTGAAGCAGAATCAAAGAAGCTGGGCCTCGGAGAGAACCAGCCGGAAAAGCCGGGGCTTCCCAAGGCCCCCTTGTCCCCAAGGGCAGGCCCTCTACGAGGTAAATCAGTTTTATATCACTATGGATGCTCAGCTTGCCAGCATCTTTAAAGTGTGAAAATATGCGCTTTGCCTGGGAAGAGTTAAGCTATCCAAGCTGCCCTAAAAAGTATCCGCCTGCAACGCACAATTCTTCAGATTTGCCGCAGGCAAAACTGAACACCAAGATCATGCTCGAAGTAACTGCTCTTATACCGGCTGTCCTGGCCAAACTGGACAAGCTCCCCACAGGACATGCCATCGACCTTCGTACCTACAAGCGCAACCGCAGTGTTATCATCCGCAAAGAGGGCGAGGAGAGCTTTTACTTTGTGGAGAATGGCTTTTACCAGGATCAATTCACCGTCTCAAAAGACAAGGTCAAGAAGACGCTCAAAAAGATGCTCAAGAAAGAGTTCCCCAGGAGCCGCAAGGTTCGCGTGTATGACCTCGGCGCCTGGGATGAAAAGACAGACGAGGTTTTGCACTTGAAAAAGCTGTAGTCTTTGCAAAGGAGAGCTCGCTTTGTGTTTGTACTGGTCAACTTCGAATATAGATTGCAGAGCCAGGATGGATTCACTCTCCGGGGGTCAACTCATGCCCAGGTGTTTGGGGACAAAGAGGGAGATATCATCCAGTATGATATAAGAAGGCTTGGTTCGTCAGTAGGACGCGGTTGCCCTCAATCGCTGCCCATTCTTCCTGAGCCCAATGGGCTGTCCGGCGCTCAATTGCAGATGTAAAGCTTATTACAAAGATATCCGATAGTTTCTGCAATTGAGTGCCAAACGCCTTGCAAGCACCGGTTCTTTGCATGTTTATTTTGTATGTTTCGTTAGCGTCAGCCTGCCTGCGGTCTGGCAGGCATGAGGGGTTATGGGCTCATGAGAACGGCAGGTAGTATCCTCCACCCGATCGAGGCCGGGACAAGCCTTCCCGGACGGAAATGCACAAAGATTGCCCTAAGCGCTCACAGCCGGCAACAACATCCTTGTTGTCTTCAAAGCGCTGGAACATCTTTTTTTTGACAGCAGTAAAGGCCTCAAACTCTTCCTTCGGCCAATGCAAGGCCGGCATGCCAACCAGGCAATCAGGACCCAGGCCACAGGAAAAACAGGGAGGGGTATCGGACTTGAAAAGGGCTGTGCCCACAAGAGTGCACATCCAGACCTCTTTTAAGTAGCCTGCTATGTCCATTCCGGCCCGTTCCGGCTCTTCACCGCCCACTGCAACCACGGCCACGGGAAGGCCTCGCAGGGCCGGCTCCTGATGGTACAAGGGAAAGAGCCGTTCCAAGAAAATGTGGATTATGGAGTTAAATCGGCCATTATAGTTCACACCGCCGACAATCAGGCCCTTGGCTGCTTCCAGTTTCTGGTACAAGGGGGCCATGTCATCCTGCTGAACACACCGCTTGCTGCGCGCACAGCGCACGCATCCGGTGCATGGGGCAATCTCCATCTCTGCCAATCTGATGATTTCATACTCCAACCCACTGGCCTGGGCCACACAATGAACTATCCTCTCCAGATTACCCTCTGGATGCGGACTGGAGTGAAAGGCTAAAATCATGTCAGTCTCCTGTTCAGTCCCACCGCTGACCGCATACGTCCAGTTTGATTGAAAAAGAAAATTTGCCGGATTGATAAATGATGAAATTTGAGATTTCAGCTAGAAAGGTAACCTAAATTCGAGTTTCATGTAATGTTCTGGCCATTCACGGCGAATTCAGTACAATGAATTCAAATCAGGCAGCTCAGGCTGAGCTTGTCTGGCTTCGTGCAGGGAAAAACCCTGCACAGCATTGTCCGACATGGGCACACTTCGCTTGTGGCAGTCAGGAAGCCCGCAAATCGGGCACCAGGTGTCGGTGCACGGATCGGGATGGACAATGATCTCCGCTTCTGGTCCCAAATCCGCCTTTAAGACCTGCTCAATATCTTTGACTGCTTGATGGGTCTGGGTCAAATCATAGGTTCTGGGCAGCATAACATGCAGGTCTACGTGGACATTCGGTCCATACCGCCTGGCCCGCAGGTGATGGATGTGGATCCATTCCGTTCTGCGATGGGCATTGAGCAGTTGCACAATATGTTCCAGCAGTTCAGGATCGGCCTCATCCATGAGCCGGCCTGTTGACTCCCGCAACAGCTTGGAACCGGCATACAGGATATTCCCGGCCACCAGGCAGGCCACCAGGGGATCAAGCCATACCAGACCTGTAAAGTGAACTAGAACCAGCCCGCCCAGCACCCCGAGACTGGTAACCACATCGGTGAGTAAATGCTTTCCGTCTGCAGTCAGGGCTAAGGAATTGCTATGCTTTCCGGTTTGGATCAGGAGCAGACCCAGGGCCAGATTCAAGACAGTGGCTCCGGCCAGCAAGAGCATCCCGCCGCCCAAATGGGTCAGAGGTCGGGGATCGAAGAACCGGGGCACGGCTTGAAAAAGAATGGCTCCTGCGGCCAGGACAATGAGTGCTCCCTCGAACCCGGCGGAAAAATACTCGACCTTGCCGTGGCCATAGGGGTGGTTGGCATCCGGGGGCCTGGTACTCAAATAGACGCTGTACAGGGCAAATCCACTGGCCGCCACATTAATAATGGACTCAAGGGCATCGGAAAGAATTCCGGCCGAACCAGTGAGCAGATAGGCTCCGAACTTGAGGGCCATGAGCAATGCCCCCAAGATCACAGCCAGGATCATGACCTGAATTTTGGTCATCAATTCTCTTTTGCGTTGCTCGTGTGAAACAAGGCTCAACCCCTGTTGCTGGCTTGGCCGTCCGGGACCGCCAGGCTCCAGACTGGCAGGATGAAGAGGGCAGCCACGCGCAGACGCGTGGCGAAAGCCGCCTAGACCTGCCCCTACCTTGAGGGCTGAGGTTATCCCCCACTAAATTTCGAATTGAGCGCGGTTCTTTTGGTATGTCTCATGTAAGTTCAATCCGGCAAATTTTCTTTTTTTGCCCGCTTGGGGGCAAAAGATAGGTCAGATTTGCCGGAGGCAAAGCTGACATCGGACAGCTTTGGAGCCTACTCCCCCCCAGCAACGCTCCGGACCTGCTCAATGGTGGTCAGGCCTTGCAGGACCTTGATAAGTCCATCCTGTTTTAAGGTCAGCATCCCATCCTCCTTGGCCTGGGCCAGAATATCCTGGGTGTGCTTGCGAAACTTGATCAGGTTTTTGATGGCCGGGCTGGAAACCATGAGCTCATGAATGCCCATCCTCCCCTTATATCCGCCCAGGCAATGCCGGCATCCCCTGGTCCGGGCCAGAACAGGATTTTCACGTATCTCCTCTGGCAGGGCAGTATCCCACTCCGGACCAAACTCCTGCTTGATCTCCGCCAAGTGTTCTGGATTTGGGGAATATGTTTCCTTGCATTTGGGGCACAAGGTTTTTACCAGGCGCTGGGCTAAGACACAGAGCAGGGAGTCGGCAAAATTAAATGGGTCCAAATCCATGTCCAGGAGCCGGGTAATGGTTTCCGGAGCGGAGTTGGTGTGCAAAGTGGAGAAGACGAGATGTCCGGTCAGGGAGGATTCAACACCAATATGAGCGGTTTCTTTGTCCCGCATCTCCCCAATCATGATCACATCCGGATCGGCCCGGAGAAAAGAGCGCAAGGAAGAAGCAAAAGTCAGACCGATCTTGGGATTGACCTGGACTTGGCGCAGGCCTTCCTGGGTGATTTCCACCGGGTCTTCCACCGCCCATATTTTTTTTTCCGGAGTGTTTATGGTACTGATAGCTGAATGCAGGGTGGTCGTCTTACCCGAACCAGTAGGCCCTACAACCAGAATCATCCCATAGGGCTGAGCCACCAAGCGCTGGACGTGTTTGAGGTTATATGAAGTTAAGCCCAAAGATTCCAAGGGCATTGGCTTTCCTGAAGCCAAAAGGCGCAAGACCACATCTTCCTGGTTGTCCACAGTAGGAATGGTTACCACCCGAAATTCCACAACCCGGTTCACTTTCGGCAATTTGACCTTAACCTTTCCGTCCTGGGGCAGGCGCTTCTCGGCAATGTCCAGCCTGGCCATGATCTTGATCCTTGAAATTATGGGCCGAGCCAAACCCAAACGCAGTTTGCGAAACTCATGGCAGGTTCCGTCCACCCGGTAGCGGACAGCACAATACTTGGATACGCTGTTGGGCTCGACATGGATATCTGAAGCTCCCCGCTTCCAGGCCTCTATGAGCATGGCATTCACCAGACGGACGACCTCGCTGTCCTCATCCTGGACCATGGTTTCCAGTTCAGGGGTTTCACCTTCATCCGCTTCATAATCGACCTCTTCTTCGAACTGTGTAAGCTCCGCTCCTCCGGTCAGCTCCTGGAAGAAGCGATCAACAAAGGCCTCAATATCGTGGCGCAAGGCGATCTGGAACTCTATCCGACTGGTACCCAGAATAAACTTTATCTCATCCCCTTTGCCCAGGTCAAAGGGGTTGTCGGTTAAGACCTGGATCATGGACCCGTTGCGGGCAAAAGGGACCCAATGATACTTTTTCAAAAAGTCAGGATCCAGATTTCGCTTTTCAAATATATCAAATGGAGGTTCGATAGTCGGATCAAAAGACACAAAAGGCACCCCGTAAAAGGAAGTCAAAGACTGGCCCAGATCTTCCTTGCTGACAGCCAGATGCTCCAGGATATATTGATCGGGATCCAGGTTTTGGACTCGACTTTGCTCTAAGGCCTCATCCAATTGAGCCTTGTTCAGCAATCCTTTTTCCAGGAGGTAATCATAGCGTGTCTTGGCCTGAACCCTGACCTGCTCCAATTCCCGCAATGCGTCATCTAGCCCCGGGAACTGCGGGACCAGGCGCTTGATTTGCCAAAAGCTCTGTTTGGCCTGACTGTACCTGCCGGTCTTTAAATAGGCCCGGCCCAGGCGAAAGTAGAGGGCGGAAGCTTCCTTGGGCTGGTAGGAATCCAGATGAAGAGAGGTAAGAAGATCAATTATATCATCCCATTTGTGTCTTTTTTCATAGCACCCGATGAGATATTTCAAGGTGCGAAAACCAGTATCTCCTTTTTCAAAAAGGGACAGAAAGATACGTTGGGCTTGCTCATAATCACTGTTGCGGTATAAGGCTTGGCCTTTGGAGAACATTACTTCCCTTCGTTTTGGCAGGAGGCAGGGATGTTTAAACCCACCACCGTGTCTCCTGCCCTCTGTCGCTATTTATGCAGCCAAGGCATCATGGTTCTGAGTTTCTCTCCAACCTGTTCAATACCATGCTCCCGCTCCATTCGGCGCATGGCCTTGAATGCCGGTAACCCGGCTTTATTCTCTAAGATCCACTCCTTGGCAAAAGACCCATTCTGTATATCGGTCAGTATTTCTTTCATCTCTGCTTTGACCTGATCATTGATCACTCGCTTGCCGCTCACATAATCACCAAATTCAGCAGTATCGCTGATTGAATGCCGCATTTTCTGGAACCCCCCCTCGTAAAAGAGGTCCACAATGAGCTTCATCTCATGCAGGCACTCAAAATAAGCGATCTCAGGCTGATATCCGGCCTGGACCAGAGTATCATATCCGGCCTTGATCAGGGCGGTAACCCCGCCGCAGAGGACAGCCTGTTCTCCGAACAAATCGGTCTCGGTTTCTTCCCGAAAGGAGGTCTCAATGACTCCGGCCCTGGTAGCTCCAATGCCTTTGGCATAGGCCAGAGCGATATCCAAGGCCTGGCCGCTGGCGTCCTGGTGCACGGCCACAAGGCTGGGTACCCCTCCGCCTTCAACGTATTCCCTGCGCACCAGATGCCCCGGACCCTTGGGAGCGATCATCACCACATCCACCTCTGCCGGAGGAACGATTTGGTCGAAGTGGATATTAAAGCCGTGACTGAACAGGAGGACTTTATTGGCAGTCAAATGGGGAAGGACATCCTGCTCAAAGACAGCAGGCTGATGCTGATCCGGGACTAAAATCTGAATCAGATCGGCCTGCCTGGCTGCTTCGGCCGCACTGACCGGATCAAATCCATGCTCCTTGGCCAATTCATAGTTCTTTCCCCCGGGACGCTGGCCGACGATAACATTTACCCCGGAATCCCGCAGATTCTGAGCATGGGCATGCCCCTGGCTCCCATAACCGATAATGGCCACGGTTTTATCCGCCAGCAGATTCAAGTCTGCATCCTGTTCATAAAAGACCTGCATTGTCTCCTCCTTAGTGCTTTAAGAAAAATTGGTCGGATTGATCATAAATAAAACTTACCAAGAGAACTGCGAGAGATTCAAAATTGCGTGGGAGATAGCCTCAGCCCAAAGAGGGCGAATGATCATTCGCCCCTACCACCCACTCGCCAGTTTCATCCTGGATCAAACTGGCGGCTTCTTACGAATAACAAATAACTAATAACGAATAACAGGTCCGCCAACGGCGGCGCTGAAATCTGAACACTCGCTTAATCCGTTTGCATGCTCCGGCGCATGGTCACGCTGCCGGTACGGGCAACTTCCTTAATCCCAAAGCGAGTCAGCAGCTGGATCAAGGCACTGATCTTTCCCCTGTCTCCTGTGGCCTCCAAGGTAAGCTCAGCTGGACTGACATCCACCACCTTACAGCGGAAAATATCCACAATACGCAGGACCTCGGCCCGATATTGATCCATGGCGTTGACCTTGAGCAAAACCATCTCCCGGTCCACACACTTGATCTCGTTCATGTCCACGACCTTGACCACAGATATAAGCTTGCGCAGCTGCTTAATGATCTGTTCAATAATCTGTTCTTCGCCGTCTGTGACAATGGTCATCAAGGATATGCCCTGTTCAAGGGTCGGAGCTACATTAAGGGATTCAATATTAAAGCCGCGTCCACTAAACAACCCGGCCACCCTGGAAAGGACGCCGGGCTCATTCTCCACCAATACCGAAAGGGTATGCCGCATCACTTTGCTCCTCTTCATTTTTTTGCCCCAAAGGGGGCAAAAAAATGTTTCAGCTTTGCCGGAAGTCCTACTACTGCGGGACTGAACACAAAATGCTGTTGTCCAAATACAGCTTGAGTCACCTGGAATTGATGACAATGCGAAACAGAACCAAAAAGCCCTGGCCAAGAGGTTTTTTGACTCCTTGCCCCCTGCATGTGATGAAAAAATGCTAGACCAGAAGCATCTCGCTCAGCCCGACCCCGGCCGGCACCATGGGATAGACATTTTCTTCCTGCTCCACGACAACATCTACTATTGTTGTTTTTTTGGAGGCCAGGGCCTGGCGCAATACCGGTTCTAAATCATCGCCCTTTTCCACCCGAAAGCCCTCTGCGCCATAGGCCTGGGCCAGAAGGACGAAATCCGGATTGTGGTGCATGCATGTGGAACAGTAATTCCGGTCGTAAAAGAGCTCCTGCCATTGCCTGACCATGCCCAAATAGCCGTTGTTTAAGATAATGATCTTGATCGGCAGCTCATAGCTTACAGCAGTGGCCAGCTCCTGACTGTTCATCTGAATGGATCCGTCTCCGGCAATGTCAATGACCAGACGATCGGGAAAGGCTACTTGAGCCCCTATGGCCGCGGGGAAACCATAGCCCATGGTGCCCAGCCCACCCGAGGATATCCAGGTCCGGGGGCGGTGATAGCGATAAAACTGGGTAGCCCACATCTGGTTTTGCCCAACCTCAGTAGTGATGATGGCCTCCCCTTGAGTGATCTCGTACAGTTTCTGGACCACTAACTGGGGCTTGATCCTCTCTCCTCCTTCGGGACAGCTCAAGGGCTGGGCCTCGTTCCAGGCTGCAAGCTTCTCCCTCCATGGGGCATAGCGCTGGCTGAGATCTTCGCTTTCCAGGACCTTTTCCACTTCAGTGCGCAAAGCCTGCAAGGCCAGCCGGCAATCGGCCACAATGGGCACATCCACAGATACGTTCTTGCGGATGGAGGTAGGATCGATGTCAATATGGATGCGCTTGGCTTCCGGGGCAAAGGTCTGCAACTTTCCGGTTACCCGGTCGTCGAAGCGGACCCCTACGGAAATAAGCAGGTCGGAGTTATGAATCCCCATATTGGCCACGTAGGTCCCATGCATGCCCAGCATGCCCAGCCATAAAGGATCGTTCCCCGGAAACCCGCCCAGGCCCATCATGGAGGTGGTGACTGGTATTTGCAGGGTTCGGGCCAGCCAGGTCAGCTCTTCATGGGCATTGGCGGCAATGACCCCGCCGCCGGCAAAGATCAGAGGACGCCGAGCTTTTTTTATTAATGTCAAGGCCTTGCGGACTTGCTTCAGATTAGGTTCGTAATGAGGGTTATAGCTGCGCATTGATATCCGTTCCGGATATTCAAATTTACAGGAAGCAGCCATGACATCTTTGGGCAAGTCCACAAGCACGGGGCCGGGACGTCCGGATCTGGCCAAATAAAAAGCCTCTTTAATGGTCCGGGCCAGATCCTTTATATCTTTAACCAGGTAGTTGTGCTTGGTGCATGGACGGGTTATGCCCACAATATCCACTTCCTGGAAGGCGTCATTGCCGATCAGCTGGGTGGGCACCTGGCCGGTGAAGATGACAAGAGGGATGGAATCCATATAGGCGGTTGCAATCCCGGTCACCGTATTCGTGGCTCCGGGACCTGAAGTAACCAAGGCAACCCCTACCTGTCCGGTGGCCCGGGCATACCCGTCTGCTGCATGCACAGCCCCCTGTTCATGCCGGACCAGGATATGGCGCAGGGGATAATTTGGAATCTGGTGATAGATATCCAGGACAGATCCCCCCGGAAAGCCAAACACTGTGTCCACGCCTTCTTTAATCATTGATTCAAGCAGGATCTGAGAACCTTTACGCTCCATTCCCGGCCTCCTGCCTTCTGTACTTCTCCAGGATGTTCTGAATCTTGGTCTTTCCAGCCAGTTTCATTTTCTTCAGCCTCTTCATTTCCGCCTCTTCTGCCCAGGTCAAATATGACTTGTTCTCATACACATCCAGCTGTTTCTCGTATTCCAGATGCTCTTGCCACAGCCGATGCAAATCTTCATCCACATCCCCATACTTAGAGATGAGCTCCAACTCGTATTGCTCCATTTCATCCTCCTCGGCATCTCAGGTCCCAATCCGATGATTTTGCTTTGAGCCCTTATCAGGGCTCAATATCTTAAACACCTGTAAAATATCAGGGCATTTCCCCGAACTGGATATCTGGCATCCTCTTTCTTCTGTTTATGACAAGAGTTCGCTGAACAGTCAATTCCCTCGTATGAAACTCTCTTTTACACTGAAAAGGCCTGTCCTTGGGGTCAAGGACGGCCTACTGGTGGCTCTGGCTTTTCCGGGCTGGTTCTCTCCGAGGCCCAGTCTCTTTGATCAACGCACTCCCGGCCCTCGGAGAGCCCGGGCTCCAAAGGTCCAGCCCTTTTCATACCCTGTTTCTTGCTTGATCAAACTGGCGGTCACAGCCAGCGAAGACGCTGTGCTCTGGCCAGGACAAGAGAAGGTTTTGCGCTCCCATCCTGCTACACGGTCATGGCCAACTGAGAAAGAGATTGGACCAGGAAGACCTTGAAGAATTGAATCAAAAGCAGGACCACGATAGGAGAAAGATCCAACCCCCCGAGAAAGGTGAACGGCAGCCACCGCCGGACCATGGAAAATGCCGGCTCAGTCAGGGACCGGATGAAGCGGACAATAGGATTGTAGGGGTCCGGACTGACCCAGGATAAGATAGCGGAAATGATGACCACCCAAAAATACAGAGTCAATACAATATTTAATACAACAGCGACTGCTTGCAATAAGTTGGCTAAAATGAACATCCTCTCTCCTTGCGCTTCTAAAATTTACTCTGGCCTCTTTTCAGATCATTACCTCCCGGCATTTGGGCTGTTGCCAGCGGAAATTCTGATGCAGGCTCCAAAAATCATCAATATGTCGATCGGCTTCCAGTTGTGGGTTGGAATAGGCCCAAAAGGTGACCCCAGCTGCCTCGGCCGTCTGCTGATCAACATCAGAATCACCTATAAATACAACGTTCTGTGGGCTCAATTTCCAAGACTGAAGTACCAGGTGCACACTTTCAGGATGGGGCTTGGGCCAGGTCACGTCCGAAGCGCTGATGACAGGATAAAAGTATTGCCTGAGGTCAAAACGTTCCAGGACCAGGGACAATGTTCCAGTCCGGTTTGTATTCACTGCACATAAGATATCCCCGGCCTGCAGCAGACGTAAGAAGTTGGCCAGCCCGGGTTGAGGCCGCACCCAATCCATGACTTGGCTGTAGCTTATCTCCCTGGCGATACGCCGGGCTTCGGGCAAACGGGAATCGGGAACAATTCGGGCCAAAGACTCATGGACAGTGTGCATATGCACATAGACCCTGTCCTGATCACTGATCTTTGGAAGTCCCATCCTTTCCAGGATCAGGGAATAGAATAAAATATTGGCCTCCTGCGACTCGATGAGCACACCGTCACAGTCAAAAATGATTCCCTGCACCCAACTCACATCCTCCCACATAGAACCTGCCTTGTTTGCTTTATTTTAAAAACCAGGGGCTTGGAACCTTAAACCCCGTAGTGACCTTACCCAATGCTCAGAGAGGACCAATCACATATCATCCTGAGGGCAGGCAAAAGACCCGGATCTGCTTCTGCATCCAGGGCAGATGGTGCATTGGCTCGCCCCGGCCCATAAGGTCAGCCCCAGTGCAGGCAGCAGTCAGCAAACCAGTCTTTGTCCCCGGGGCGTGAATAAGCTGCTCCGCATGCTCAGCCGACCGTAGTGGTTCAAAACCCACACCGTTTTCCGCCCACTCCGCAATCAAGCTTGGATCTTGAATGACCAGGGCATCCTGGGGGCCAAGGAACAACAAAAACCAGGGTAAAAGCTTTGACCAATGAACCAGCTGTTGATCATGGTCCGGGCCGGAGAGATTCCCGGAAACTTCACCTTCCGGCCTGTCCTCAATGCCCAGGACATGATCCATGGATCTTTGAAAGGAATCAAGCGTATCTTTCAGGCCGTGCAAAGCGATTGCCTGTTCTTCGATGATCCAGGCCATGATAAGATTCATCTGTCCCTGGAGCTTCAACCTCTCTTGGTCTGAATTTTTCCGTCCTGAGTCCTGTCTCAGATGGGCGCTCAGATCGTCCCGCAGGGCCTGGACAGTTTCCTGGTAAAAAGGAGTTTGTCCAGCCTGGGCGCTGAAAGCGCTCAATTCCTTAGGATTACGAAATTGATTGGCAAACTCGCTGACCTTCTGGGCATAGCGCACACTCTCCTGCTCAGACATGGGCAGGTCCGGGGGTCGAAACCAGGGATATCTCTCCATATCTGCAGGCATACCTGGTAATAAAAAATGCACCCAGTCAGGGCACGCCTCCCGGACCAGGGACGGATGCATGTGAGGAAAAAATATACCACTCATTTCTTAGAATTCTGCCTTTGTATTCAGCGTTTTGTCATGCAGTATTGCTGGGAGCTTGAGAACTGGCCTGCTTATCCTAAAATTGTGTTCCGTAAAAAGTTTGTTGTATAGAAGGCATTGGCCTGTTTGGCAATCATTTTTTGATTCCCGGAGCCGTTCCCGGGATACGTGTTTGTTGTTGCCAAGCAAAACCAAAAAGCGTATTAGTAAGGACTGCACCAAGCAACGAATTATTCTGCCTTATATCCTAAGGTGAGGAGGCATCATGTTCGGAATAGGTATCCCGGAACTGATTATTATCTTAGCCATAGTTTTGGTTATTTTTGGAGCCAACAAACTGCCTGAAATAGGTTCTGGCATGGGACGGGCCATCAGGAACTTCAAAAAAGCTTCTGATGAACCCGAAGAGATCGACGTATCATCTTCCTCCAAGTCCAAATCCTCGTCCCAGGAAGACAATTCCCATTCCTCCTAGTACTTAAAGGAGCGGCATAGTGTCGCTCCTTCATCCCTTGTCTTCAGATTTTTCTTGGACCTTCATACTCAGGTCCCTGGATCGGGTAAATTCCTCCAGCTTTTTTTGCAAGTCACGGCTTTGCGGGGTGACCACTTTCCACCATCCGTGCAATCCGGCCGAATCTCCACGCAGGGAGACAAGGGAAGATTGATCCACGACCCGAGGCCAATTTGCGAGTTGTCTGGAGAGCCCGGAAATTGCACTGAGAGTGCTCCATCCCTTGATATGCACGTCAACCTCCTGCACAAAAGAACGGATGCCCTCCGAACTGGAAAAATACTTGGCCCACAATGCCCACCACAGCTCATCCAGATTGTCCCCAGAAGCAGTCCATTTATTCTTTTGCCCCTCTAAAAGTCCTCGCAGCTGACCACTTGATGTTGTCTGTATCTTAAGAAGAGGGTGTTGAACATTGCCCTGAGTGCAGCCGGTCAAAAGCTCCAGATCAGAGATATTTCCCTGCCCACTTCCACCAGAATTGATCAATTCTAAGCGGTAGGTCAGGGATTTATTGACGGTGTAATAAACTCCCAGCTCCTTGAGCAAGTTGATCAACGCTTCTGTATTTACCTGTACCTGCCAAATATGCTCCTGGGACGAGCCTCCTCCCAGCCGGGAATAACTCAAGATAAATTGCTGATATCTGGGCTGAATAAACTCAGCTAAAATCTGTTCCCGGGCTGGATCCAAATTCCCGGGCAGAACTTTTGCCGATTCACGAACCACAGCCAGAAGCATGGCCTGCTCTCTCTGTGTTCCCTGAGCCACGATATCTGGTTGATCATCAAGGCGCACAATTTGTTCCCCGGCCCACAGGCGGCCAGGAATAAGCATATGCCCCAATAAAAGGAAAAAACAGACCAGGATAGACTTTTTGCTCAATGCGTTCGACATGATGTGCTTTCTTCATCCTTCATGATTGATCCAAGGGGTATTCCACGACCTGATCTCCATCTTCTTCCTGCAATAATATGATCACCTTGCCCTGCCTGAAAACCTCACCTGTTCCGGCCGGCCACGCAGAATGGACCTCGCTTGCGGGGACCACAAACTCTGTCCGGGAATCGGAATGCCTGGAACGGGCCCGGACCACCAAGGGGGCATCTCCGGCCCTGGAGCTTGATCGGGCTCTTTGCAAGGAAGAGGCATACCCAACCATGCCCTTCTCTTCTCCAATCTGCCTGGAGACCAGAGAAGGTCCGTACACGAGGTGACCCTGTTCATCAAATAACCGACAAATCAGGGCAGCCTTCCCCCCCAATCCTCTGGCATCCACAACCAGTCCAGTGTAAGAGGCATCGGTTTCCTCCACTGTGGCGTTGACCTCTGGAGCTGAGAGCTCCTGCTCCTCATACCACACACTGGAAGGGATACACAGAGCTGCTCTTTGACCGGTCAGGTGAAAGCGCGCTTCATAGGTCAAGGTCCTCTTGACCTGGTCAGTAAAGTCCGAAATTTCTTTGGCTTTTGGACCAGAAACCTGCCTGATATGTGAGGTATGTACGTGTTCACGCAAAGCCTTGGCCTGGTCCGGATTGTCCTGGATTATATCCTCCACTCTCAGGTCATTGTCAACGCGCACCCGGAGCAAGCCCTGCCATAAGGATCGCCTGGTTCGGAGCCTGGCCTGACGTATTTGTGTCTGCCGGCTCGTTTGGTCATTGGCTTCATTTCCAAGCCCAAACTCAGCCTCACCCCGGGCAATCAAGACGCGGGTCTGCCAATTCATGCGGGCCGGACCCAATTTCTCTTCCAGGGCAGGTGCAGCCCATACCGAATGAACCCCCAGCACAAGGATCAGCCAAGCGACGACCCAAGTTCGGCCCCATTTTCTCATTAGCGTCACCGCGTACTGCATTCAGCCCCCCAATTTCCAAAGAACGGATATCTTGTATTCACTTCGTACCAACCCCTGAATGCCCAAGCCAATCCTTAACTGCCTGAACAATCGAGATATCCTGTCCTGGACTCCACCAATCAATGCTTGGTTCCTTTTTAAACCACGTCAACTGGCGCTTGGCATATGCCCGGGTATTCTTGAGCCAAGCCCGCTTGGCTTCTTCCAGGGACCAGCGCCCCAAAAATGCCTGCAGAAGCTCCCAGCAACCAATACCCGACCAGCCAGGCACGGACTCGTCAGGGCAGCGCCGCCAGGCCTGTTCAACCTCCTGCACAGCTCCTTGGGCGCACATATTCTCGATCCTGGCCTGCAAGAAAGGGGTCAGAACCTCCAGGTCAGACCACAGACCGATGCTTTTGGCCGCATATCGGGGTTGGTCACAGGGATGCATTCGTATCCACCAGGACAAGGGTCGACCGGTTGCCGCATACACTTCCAGGGCCCTGGTTATCCGCTGCCAGTCGTGGGGATGCAGCCGGGATGCAGTATCTGGATCTTCATCCTGCAGCCTGTGATGTAATTTTCCCGGTCCTTGCTCCTGACACAGGGTCAGGATGCGCTCATGGATATCTTGGGGAATATCTGGAATCGGGGCCAATCCATAAACCAGAGAACGCATATACAACCCGGTGCCGCCCACCAGGACGGGCAGCTTCCCCCTGGACTGCAGGTCAGCAAGAACATCCTGGGCCATACGGACAAACTTCCCGGCATCCATGGACTTTGTACTCGGCAGGAAGCCATACAGGTGATGGGCGCACCTGGCCTTTTCTTCAGCTGACGGCTGAGCGGTGATGCAGGGGAAATCAGCATACACCTGCCGGGAATCGCAATTGACAATCTCGGCGTCCAGTTCCCGGGCCACCTGAAGGGCCAGGGCGCTTTTACCCGTCCCGGTAGGGCCGATCACAAAAAGGATCGGCGGAGCTGCTCCAAAAGACATGATCAGGAATCCATTGCATACTTCTGCCGCAAGCGGAACCATACCGGCTCCGGAACCAGCCCCTGGACATCACCGCCCAGGCCGGCAGTCTCCTTGATGATGGAGGAGCTGGTAAACAACCACTTGTAGTCGGTCATCATAAACAAGGTGTGTACATCCCGCTTCAAGCGGCGGTTCATAAGAGCCATCTGAAATTCGTTCTCAAAATCTGAAATAGCCCGCAGCCCCCGAAGCACAACCTGTGCACCCCGGTTTTCTACATATTCCACCAACAGCCCGGTAAAAGGTTCAACCACTACCTGGGGCGAATTGGCAAATACCTCTTCAGCCATGCTCACCCTCTCCTCAAGAGAAAACAAAGGGCGTTTCTGAACAGGGGTATCCCTGGCAATAGCCAGGACAATGATGTCAAAGACATCCAGTCCCCGGCGGACAATGCTCACATGTCCGTTGGTTAAGGGATCAAAAGTTCCGGGGTAGACCGCGGTCTTTGGCTTTTCATTCTCCATATCACTATCCTTGTTTGTCCATAGGTCCGGTTCACTTCTTGCTGAAGACCCAAAATATCCTCCAAGTCCATCTCAGCTTCAACTTCTGCGGCCACAAATCCGGACTGAGTCAGCCAGTTTCCTGATTGCAAGGCCTGCAATGTGGAATACAGGAGTTTTTGGCCATAGGGGGGATCGACAAAAACAAGGTCAAACGCCTGCTTGGGAGTTTGACGCAAAAAACCGGCCGCCTTTTTGGCCACTAAGCGGCATTGTGATTTGGGAACCTGCAACCTGGTCAAGGTTTCCTGCAAGGCCCGAACCGCTTTTGGAGACTGTTCGACAAAAACGACCTCCTGAGCACCCCGGCTTATAGCCTCCAGCCCCAGACTGCCACTGCCGGCAAACAGATCCAGGACCCGCATATCTTCCCAAGAAACCCCTCTTGATTCCAGCATGGAAAACAGGGCTTGCCGGACCTTGTCCATTGCCGGGCGGTAGCCAGGACCGGAAACCGTGGTAATCTTCTGTCCTTTGTACCGGCCGGCGGCAATACGCAGACTCATGAAGGCTTTCCCTGTCCTGGATCAGGATCCACCTGCATTCCCCTGGCCCCCAGCCTGATGGAGACAAAATCAGGTCCAAAACTTTCTGATTCGGCCTGCTGGATTATGCGGGCATGAAATTCGCGCACCGTATCGGGCTGCGGTCTGGACTGGACATCTGTAGAGGCGCAGATTCCTTCTATATGCACTGACCCGAGCTCATTTTGGGTCAAGACGTCATCGCGCAGGATCTTAATCAAGGTCTGGCGGATACGCTGCATAAAACCCAGAACTCCTTGGTCATTTGTATGTGGCAGGAGTACAGCGAGCCTTCCTTGACCTATGCGGAAGAGCGTATCGTAAATGCGGACAGAACCCCGGATTCGGCTTATGATGATGTCTTCCACTATCTGGCTTCCGGCTGATCCAAAATCCATGGCCAACAACGACCAGCCCTGGACCTTGATCAGAACCACCCCAATACTGTCTGAGCGCCTGCTTCCCCGGTTCAGCTCACTTGTGAGTACAGAATGCAGGTCTCCTTTGCTGAAAACATTATCCAATCCATACAGTTCAAGGAACTTTTGAGGCTGCAACCTGTCCATCTTGAGATTGCGTTTGACCCGCCAGAGGATCTCGGCATCCAAACAGGGCTCGATCAAGTAATCATCCATGCCTGGATCGCTGGTCACCAGCTGCTCTCGATGCCGCTCCTGGCCGATAAGAACAACTCCGAGACTTGAGGACCCTTGTCTCTGCTGCCTGCGCTGTAAGAGGGCACAGAACTCCAGACCATCTATATCCTGTCCATCAACCGTAGCCAGCACCAGGGAAAAAGACTGCTCATCAATACGGACAAACCCGGGCAGATGCCTTGTGGACCAGACGACCTGCAGATCTTGTGATTCAAGCACGCTCTGCACATGCCGGCCATGCTCAATATCGGGGTCCAAGAGCAGTATGCTCGTATCCTGGGTCAAATAAGTTGTTTTTGTTAGAGACAATTTTCCACCATGGGGAGCAAATGTGCTTGCAAGGTGCAAATACCAATACGCAAGCCACAAGTTTTTAAAAAAGTACCATCATTTTGTCCGCAGGCGATCCTCCAGCCCTGCATCCAGGGCTACCCGCAGGGTCTCCAATACTTCGCGAACTTTGACCTGGCCAGGATTTTTGCCCTTGATTGGACTGACGTGCTTGACGTGGGCGCACATAACCTCGGCCTTGCCGGCTTGGGCAAAATGGCTGCGTAAAGCTGCGATCATAGCTGCCTCCCGTCGGCTTGCCTCCGGAACTTCACTGTTTGGTCCTGGCCGGCGCAAAATGACATGGGCCCCTGGACCCTCTGCTGCATGAAACCAAAGATCATAGGGCCGGGCCACACGGGTCAAAAGGTCATGGTTGGCCCGCTTGTTTTTCCCCCGCAGGATATACAAGCCATCACTGCTGGTATAAACATGCAGGCCTTTAAATTCGCTCTTCTTTCGAACCTCCGGGGCTTCTCTGGGGATATGGCCTGTCTCACCTGGCCCCCTACCTTCCAATCCCGGTTCATTGCCTCCGTCCACAGCGGCCAAAGCCCCCTCTGCCTCCTGACGTCTCCTGGCCACATGCTCCAGCCCTCGACGACCTTTTTTGGCCTGGTGAAAAAAGTGTTCCATATTTTCCCGAACACTTTTGCGGGGATCCAGTTTGAGAATCCTTAAATGACCGTGATCATCCTTAAGCTCCAAGCGGGCAGCCTTGGCATCCGGATCAAGTTGATAGAGTGAACCTTTGATCAGTTCGGCCTGCTCCTGCCGCTCTACCATTTTTTTCAGCCGTTCTTCATCCTCAGCAATTTTGGTTAATTGCTTAAGAAGTTTTCTGTGTCTTTGTTTATAGGTACTTTCGGCTCCTGATTGAATGGAGTCCAGTTTTTGCAACACCGACCATCCGTAATCCTCAGCTGCCCGGGCCGGATCATGAAAGGTGCAAATCCGGGAAAAGCGATCGCCAAGTTGAGCAGGAACCAGCCAGGGGACAAGCCAGTCTTGTCCTTGGTTTGTCTTGGACTTGGCCCAACTCACTATTTCCGGTGTGGCTGCTGTTTGCAGATACTGCAAGAGCTCACGTCCGGCACGTTCGTTCAATGCAGTCAAGGTATGGCGCAGAGGCGGGGTGATGTGCGGAAAGCCTCGAAAAATTTGAGATTCACTCATTATTTGATCCCAACTTGGCCATTGGGGATCATGTCCAAAATCGTCATCAAGGGCATCAATAAGAGACAGGCCGGTTTGTACATCCAGCACCAACCAAGTACCAGGGACTGTATTCAAGCCAAGGGCCAAGCGCCTGGAGGGCCAATCAAATTTGCATGCAACGATCTTGCGGCCTTGTACTCGTTTTCTCCACCAGCCCACGTCCGCAGGTGGTGTTTTGGGATTTTTCGGTTTATGCTCAGAAACAAACAGTGCCTGCTGCCGCTTACCAGCTGCACACATCAGGTGCATCCTGGTACCAAGCTGAAGGGTCCATGCTCCAGGCTGAGGATGATATATTTTATTCACCCGCCTACCATGCAGATCAGGAACGATTTCCTGCATGAAAAACCGAAAAAAATTGGCCTCCATATTCTTTGAGCATTCAGGCCTTTTTTACATGCACCGAGAGAACATCGGTCATACGTCAAAAGAATACTATTTGGGGCCCAATCGCTCCTCTTCTTCCTGCTGACTTTTGCAATGAATGCACAAGGTAGTCACCGGCCGGGCTTTGAGTCTGGGAATGCTGATTTCCTCACCGCATTCCTCACAAATGCCGTAGGTTCCCTCATCGATCCTCTCCAAAGCGGCCTGGACCTTGCTGATTAACTTCCGATCCCTGTCTCTGAGGCGCAGGGTAAAAAACTGGTCCGATTCCTGGGACGCCCGGTCCGCAGGATCCGCATACACCTGGGCTGAGCCGGACATGTCATTTAAAGTGTTCTGGCCCTTCTCTTGAATCTCATCCAGCATTTTTTCCAGAATATTCCGAAAATATTGAAGATCGCTCTGATCCATGACCAATCCTCCTTCCACGAGTCTCTTTGTGAGCGATGTACGTCTTGGCGAAACATCTCCTTTAGCGCATATAGCGGATAAAAGTAAAGAGGTGGATAACAAGAAATTGGTACGACACTCATGTGCCTTTTGAAGCTCGCATGAAACTTTACCCTGAAGAGGGCCTGCCCTTGAGGGCAAGGGCGGCCTACATGCGAGCCGGGCTTTTTCGTAGGGCGGGTTTGCCCCAAGCCCTGCCCTTCTTTGTCAGTTTCACCCTCGATCGAACTGATAGTCGCCACCAGAGGCGGCTCTTAAACCTGAACACTCCTGGTTCCTTACACCTGAGGGCAAAATTACTTGCTGCCCAAACACGTGCCCCTTGACAAGAAAGACCATTTTCCTTACATAGTATTTCGCTCGCAACGAGCGGGAGTAACTCAGTGGTAGAGTGCAACCTTGCCAAGGTTGAAGTCGCGGGTTCAAATCCCGTCTCCCGCTCCAGATAAGGCGGCATAGCCAAGTGGTAAGGCAGAGGTCTGCAAAACCTCCATTCTCCGGTTCGAATCCGGATGCCGCCTCCATATTTTCAGCGGGAATAACTCAGTGGTAGAGTGCAACCTTGCCAAGGTTGAAGTCGCGGGTTCAAATCCCGTTTCCCGCTCCACCAATTGCATCCAAGCCAAACCCAGTTTGGCTTTTTTTTATCTATGCCAAAGAACAACCACCAACTTCAATTTTCTCCCCAGGCCGGACTGGACGAGCTCTTAGAACAAGTCAAGGTCCGTTATCCGGTCCACTTTGAACCGGTAAATATCGGTGACATCAAACTGCAAATTCTGCAAATCCAGGACATGGAAGCCTACATCGAAAATCTGGCCGCGTCGGCCCGAAACGATGAAGGACTGGATCTGCCTTTTTGGGCCAAGATCTGGCCCACGTCTATCCTGCTCAGCCATATCCTGGCCTCTTCCTATGCCCTAACTGACCTTGAGGTCCTCGAAATAGGGGCTGGAGTCGGGGTCTGCGGACTTGTGGCAGCAAGCCAGGGGGCTTATGTGGTTATGACCGATTATCACCCGGACGCTCTGCTCTTTGCCCGGATCAATGTCCTGCAAAATTCCCTGCAGGACAGGGTACAGCTTGCAGCTGTTGATTTCACTGCAGACCGCTTGGACCGCCGTTTTGACCGAATTATTGGCTCTGAGGTCCTGTACCGGGATGAGACGTATACCCCACTGGTGGACTTTTTGCAGAACCATTTGGCTCCCGGCGGAGAAGTCCTGCTGGCCAAAAGCCATATCTTCCAGGCCTCCGGATTTTTTGAATTGATTGAAAGCAGGTTTGCTGTGCAGGAACGGACCTTGGGTTATAAGGAACAAAATCCAGAATCCGGTCGGCCGGAAAGGCATTTGTGCAATATATTGCGGATGAAACAAAAAAAAGACATGAACAATAACCTGACCAGATCAGATGCTTGAACTCTCCTCCTGTCACAAAGGATATACCCGGGATCTGGACAAGGCCGTTTCTCCGGAACAAACGGTGAGCTATGTCCGCTCCGTTCTGGAGCGCAGCGGAGATAGCCTTCTGGAAAGAACCCAAAGGGTTGATACCGGCCGACTGGGAATTCCTGTCTATTTATCTGTTTGCGGGCCAAAGGCCAGAGAAGTCATGCCTACCCGCAAACAGATGGGCAAAGGTGCGTCTCCGGCCCAGGCCGAAGCCTCGGCCTTAATGGAATTCATAGAACGCTACAGCCTCTTTTCTTTCCTGAACCAGGATGATGAGTTGAAGAAGCTGCCCCGCTTGACCTGGACTCAGGCCCGGAAGCAGTTTGGTACGGCCTTGATCCCGATCCAGGAAATCTTAAATTCAGTGCACGAAGACCTCCCACAGGAGGAAGCAGTCCAAATTCTGGATTTGATACCCTGGTCCTTTTGTTCGGGCTATGACCTGCACGCCGGGCGGGAGACATTCCTCCCCCTGGACTGGTTTCAGACAATCAATGAATTCAATGGCTCATCGGCTGGAAATTTGGCCGTGGAGTCCGCGCTGCAGGGGATTTGCGAACTTGTCGAGCGCCATGTGTGCGCTCGGATAGATGCGCAGCACCCGAACCTGCCCGGCATAGACCCTGCCTCATTAAACAATCCTGTCCTGCACCAACTCTACGCTGCCTTTGTCCGCAACGGAGTTCAGGTTTGGCTCAAAGACTTAAGCCTTGACTTTGCTGTGCCTACAGTGGGGGCCTTGGCATATGATCCAGGCACATTCCCGCATTCCAGTGAAATTGTGTTTACAGCCGGGACAGCCACATCCCCGGATAAGGCGGCCATCAGGGCCCTGACTGAGGTCGCTCAACTGGCTGGTGATTTTGAGTCCGGAAGTTGTTATGAGCCCTCCGGACTGGGCAAGTTTACCCGACTGGAGGACTGCGGCTGGCTGCGGCAAGGCCCGGACATTCCATTGTCCGCCTTACCGGACATGAACCATCCGGACATGGCTGTGGAACTGTCCAGAGTGGCACATATGCTTCAAGAACACGGGTATTCATCCTATATAGTGGATACCACCCACCCTGAACTGAACATACCTGCTCATTACTCCATAATCCCTGGCTTTGATTTTCGGGAACGTAGCACCCATACCAGCCTGGGTTTGTTCGTAGGCCGTATTCTGGCCGAAAAGCGGCCTCTGGACGATGCACGGCGCGGTTTGCAGGTTTTGGGTTCAATCTATCCCAGCGCTCATTTTCTCCCTTTTTTCCAGGGCCTGCTCACTATGCGCCAGGGACGTATGCAGGAAGCCTTTGATGCCTTTGTCCAGGCAGAACCCCTGCAACCCACAGCTCAAGATCAGGCTTTTGCTGCGTTTTATCAAGCATACTGCTTAAGCCAGGAGGGGAAGTGGCAGCAGATGGAACCTATTCTTTCCCGGGCCCTGGATCTTGCTCCTGATCTCCATGCTGTATACAACCTGCGCGGAGTCTGCTACTTCAAGGAACATAGGTACGAACAGGCTATTGAAGATTTTCAGGCCGCTCTGCGCCTGGATCCCGGGTCTGCCATGGACCTGGCCAATCTGGGCATATGCTTGAAGCGGGCCGGGAAAACCAAGCAGGCAGTTAGCTATTTACAAGCCGGTTTAGAGCTCGATCCTGGTCTGGAAGCCGCGCGTTCTGAATTAAAAGACCTATTGGCCCGAGAGTAAACAAAATACAATACCATCAGGCCATAAAGTTAGCATATTGAGATCACTGGCTATAGCAAGGAGAGCAAAAGAACCTGACCCTCTCTAAGGAACCAGCCTTGACAAGATCCTTTGCAAGCTTTTATAAAATATACTTTATGCGTTGACGTATTGGGCACTGTGCAGCGCATCGTCCCCTTGACGGGGGGGTGAATTTCAATTACCCATTTCTCAACAAGTTTCAATTACATGTCTGATTGTAGACGTGTCTTTGACTTTTGGTTTTTGCAAGCCAACTCTCAATAAACTGTCGGTCAAGGAGGTTGACACATGGCAACTGTCGAGTTTAAAGGCAAAACATTCGAAATCGATGAAGACGGCTTCTTGCAGAGCTTTGATGACTGGAGCCCGGAATGGGTAGACTATGTCAAAGAATCTGAAGGGATCAAGGAACTCACAGATGAACACCGCAAGGTCATCGAGTTCTTGCAAGACTATTACAAGAAAAATGGCATCGCACCCATGGTACGTATCCTGTCCAAGGTAACCGGCTTTAAGCTGAAAAAAATCTACGAGTTGTTTCCTTCCGGGCCTGGAAAGGGAGCATGCAAGATGGCCGGATTGCCCAAACCAACTGGTTGCGTGTAAAGAAAGTCAAAGAGCTTTTATGCAGGGAAGAGATCTTCCGTGGAATGCATGGCCAGCAAGTTCCCGGAATACTTCCCAAGTACAAGGGCGGCATATTTTTATGCCGCCCTTTCTCTCTGAAATATATTGAGAATAACCAAAGGTGAAGCAATGGATATTACAGAGGCCTTGAGCAGGTTGAAAAACGAACCCGGTTTTCAGGATCAGGTGGGCATGGTCCTTATCCATAACGGGGTCGTTCGCGGCCATTCCCGGGGCAGCAAGGATCCAGTTCATTCTCTGAAGGTCACCCCTGATCAGGAACGGATAGAGGCCTTGCGCCGGGAGTATGAATCTCGGCCAGGCATATTTCGAATCATTGTTCAGGCCAACCAGGGAGAATTTCAGCCCGGCCAGGACCTGTTGTTTATCATTGTGGCCGGAGATGTCCGGGAAAACGTACACCCTGTGCTGTCTGAACTCTTAAATAGAATAAAAAGCGAAGCAGTCCACAAACAGGAAGTTTAGCCCCTTTTTTTACGCCCAGCTGAGCCCGCACATCTCAGGCCGGGACAGGCATCACTGTTTTAACCCTTTTGTGATCATTTTCTGCACCCGCATGGCCTCTTCCTCCTTGCCGCGTTTCAAACAGCCCTGGACATATCGTTTCCCCTTGCTCTGAAGATGCATCCGGGTCATATGCCGCTGTTCCGCAGTGAGATCGGACCAGGACAGCAACTTGCTCAAACTCATGATTCGGTACAGATCCATCCCAATAATCTTTCCTGAAAGCTGATCAGCATGTCCGGCATACCTGGTCACGAGATGTTGCGGAACCAACCCGACGGGGTAGTGCAGTGCACAGCGCAACCACAGATCATAGTCCTCACAAGCTAAAAGCCGCGAATCAAACAGCCCGATCTCATCCCAGCACCTGCGATGCATGAGCACACAGGAGGGACTGACCAGACACATGTTCAGAGAGGGAGCAAAGATCCACCCGCTGGGCTTAATGTGCCGCAGGCCAGGATTGACCCTTTGCTGGTGCCTGATCCAGATTTCTTCGGTTTGGGTGATGTTCCACCCTCCCTGCAGAGTAAAAGACAATTGCAGCTCAAGCTTGCTCGGTTCCCAGACATCATCGGAATCCAAAAGGGCTATGTACTCGCCTTTGGCTTGGAGGATCCCTGCATTCCTGGCAGCCGCCACTCCCTGATGATCTTGATGCACACGGCGTATCCGAGGGTCTTGCAGAGCTGATACCGCCTTGAGGGTGGCATCTTCAGAGCCGTCGTCCACTATGATCAATTCCAAATGAGAATGCGTCTGACTCAAGACCGATTGCACGGCCCGAAGCAGGATATGGGCCCGGTTGTATGTGGGAATGATCACTGATATGAGAAGAGAAGACAAAGACATCATGTTTTTTATCACTGAAATAAATAAGGGGACGAGCATGGCCGGCAAAACTGATACCACCTATGATTTGGCTCAGGCCATATGCCGGGTGATTCTTTCTTCCTTTGATTTAAACCAGGAAGTGCTCCACTTTGCCAGCTCCACATTGGGCCTGGACTCGGTCCAGGCCATCAGATCCGCACTCGCAAATCTTCCCGACTCTCCCGATTCAGAACAGGAGTGTCTTCTTGACCTTTTGCTCTCGCCCTCCATGGCTCAACGTATGGAGCTGGAGCCATTTTTGCAAGGCCCGGATGCGAACTCGGTCTCCCATGCTGATCTGACTCGGGTCCTCATGCACCAGTGTCCGAAAGCTCGGATCATCTTTCCGGATGGGCTGCAAATACATCTTAAACTAAACCAGGGCCTTATGGAAGGCGTTGTCAGCCGCTTACATATCCAGCGCACTCTGGCTCCGGAGTTGGAAAAGGCAGTGACCGACTCTGTCCCCCATTCCTGGCAGACCTGGGTCCGGGCTCGCCTGCGTCTGGCCGCAGTTCCATTGACCGGAACCAGGGCCGCATTTCTGGCTGCAGTTCTCAGACATGTCCCGGTTTCTTCGCCTTTTTTCCCGGAATACTTCGGCTTTGCTCTGGCTTTTGTCCAGGAATGTTTTGAAAACGAAGATATGGTCCAGGCCTTGGCAGTCAAGAAAGAGCTCTTGGAACACAGTTTGGATCGGGCTGCTTTTCTGGAAAAGAGACGTGCCGGTCAGGCCATGGAAACTTTGCTTATGCAAAAAATACCCATGCTAAGTATTAATACCGAGAGAGCCGAAAAAGAGATTGAGATCATCAACGACCTCAGCCTGGCCTTATACGGTACTCTGCCCGGCGGATAGTGAGGCGTGAGAGTACTCCCTTGACTGACCCGAATAAAAGACTATAAGTGCATGGAACCATGCTTGGCCTGATCCGGACATAGCAACGATCGTCTCCAGACCCAACAGGACAGAACAATGAATGATCACAGCGTGACAGAATGGGATCAACATGCCAATACAACAGCAGAAATCCTGACGACCGTTAAGTGTCAGGAAAAAAAACCGGTAGCCCTGACCGGAGCACAGGTGATACCCTGTACCGGCCAGGTCATTGCCGAGGGAGTGGTCATTGTTGAAGGCCAAAATATCACTGCAGTGGGTCCATCAGCGCACGTAGCCATTCCCGAAGGGGCTTTAGATATCGATCTGTCCGGCAAGACCATTATGCCCGGACTGATCGATTCTCACGTCCATCTGGACATGCATGGTATGCCGGATACCTATCATGAAAGCCTGGTCGAAGACAAACTGCGGACCATCCGGGCCAGCATAGAAATGGCCAATACCTTGCGCTCCGGCATCACCACTGTGCGCAACTGCGGTTCAGCCAATTTTATCGATATTGCCGTGAAAAGGGCTGTGGATGAAGGTCTGGTCACCGGGCCCCGAATATTGGCCAGCGGTAAGATCATATGCATGCTGACTGCGGGCAGCGAATACTTTCAGGGCTTGTACCGGGAAGCCGACGGCGTGGACGAGAACCGCCGGGCGGCCAGGGAGCAGCTCAAGGAAGGAGCGGATCTGCTCAAGGTCATGGCCACCGGGGCCATTATGAACCCGGGAGGTGCTCCGGGGGCTCCGCATTTGAATGTGGAAGAAATCCGGGCTGTAGTGGAAGAGGGGGAAAAGACGGGCAAGCATACCGCTGCTCATGCCCATGGAGCGGAAGGTATCAAGAATGCGATCAAGGCCGGGGTCCGAACCATTGAGCATGGCACCCTGGCTGACGACGAATCCCTGGAAATGATGGCCAACCAGGGTGTGTTTCTGGTCTCTACCTTATGCTCCAACTTCTGGATGCTCAATGGTTCGGCCAGAAACGGGCTTCCCCAGTTTATGTACCAGAAGGCGGAAGAGATATCCAAAATACGGGTCGAAAACCTGCATAGGGCCTTGCAGGCCGGGGTGCAGGTAGCCATGGGCACGGACGCCGGAACCCCTTACAACTATCACGGCCGCAACGCCATGGAACTTATCCAGTATGTAGACAAAAAGATCATGGATCCCATGCAGGCTCTGATGGCCTCGACAAAGGTGGCGGCGGACGCTATCGGGCTTTTACCGGATATTGGGACTTTAGAGCCGGGAAAACAAGCCGATCTCCTGATTTTAAATACCGATCCGCTTCTTGATATTCATTGTCTGCTGGATCTGGACAATATCCACTGCGTGCTCAAGGGCGGGCAAGCGGTGCGCGGCAAGGTGGATATCAGCCAATGGAGGGAGTGTTCATCGCTGGGATTTGGCTGAGGAAAAATTTTTAAACCAAAATTGGCAATTGCCGTGACTCATCTTACATATCGCAAACAAGAACCAGAGCAAGAATGGCCCAGTGCTATAGGGCAGTTCAGAAATGACGAGCCACTCAGACCTCAAAATCAGGAGGTGAGACCTACAAGGAGGAAGTCATGCCCGGAAAAAAGATTCTTTTTCTCTGCGATGCCAGTGATACAGATATTGTGGACAAGAGCTTTGCCGACTCTAATGATTACGAGATCACAATAGAGACCACGGAAAAGATTCTGGACTACGGAGTCAAGCCATACTTGGAGCAGACCATTAAACTGGTCAAAGAATATCCTGAAATGTATGATGGAGTCGTGGGCACACACGACTCATCAGCCGTGTTTGCGGCCATTATCTGCTCCGAGACCGGAAAGACCTTTGCCTCTTTACCCAGTGTCATCAACTGCCAGAACAAGTACATTTCCAGACATAAGCAAAAAGAGGTTTTGCCCCAGGCTGTGCCTGAATTCTGTTTAGCCTTGGAATATCTCCAGAATCCGTCCCGGCTTAGTCCCCCGTTTTTCATCAAGCCGGTCCGGGCCAATATCTCCTTCGGCACCCACCTCATTGAAACACCGGAAGAGCTTGAATACTATATCGGCCTGGAAAGCAAAGACATCGCCGTGTACAATCAATACTTTCTTGATGCTCTTTCTCTGCGGCCGCATATGTCCAACGGCTTAAACGTGGCTACCTGCAACAGCTTCCTGTGCGAGGGACTGATCACCGGGGAGCAGGTCACAGTGGACGGATTTGTGTGCAACGGCGAGGTACACCTCTTTGGCATGACCAAGGCGGTGTTTTATCCAGGCAGCAACAGCTTCAGCCATCACGAATTCCCCTATTCCTTTTCCCCTGCCCTGGATGAAAAGATCAAGGCCGGGCTTACTCGTCTTGTCCCGGCCCTGGGCATCGACAAAAGCTTTTTCAACGTGGAGCTCCGGGCGGACCCGGAAAAAGAGGCTTTCGCCATTTTGGAGGTCAACAGCCGGATCGCCTTTCAGTTTGCCAAGACCATCGAGCTGGTCACCGGCTTTGATCCCCTGCACCTGCTCTGCGATGTGGCCAGCAATGAGCAGCCGGATCTGTCCCGGACCCAGCGCAAAACATATCCCCTGTGCTTGAATTTTGAGCTGCATTCATTCACTGACCGCAAAATAGTCAAAACGCCCACTCAAAGCGGATATGAACAAATCCGGCTTCTTTATCCGGATGTGCACATCCGGAATCTGATCTATGAACAGTCCCTGCTTTCCGATTACAAGCACAATCCAGAAAGCTTCCGCTACTGTATGCTGGATATTCCTGGAAACAGCCGGGATGAAATCCTGGCCGCCTTTGAGCATATCACGTCTTTGCTCGGATATGAGTTCGAAGACCTTTAGTTCCGGTCAGATCCGCTCAGCTCAACCCAGACCGCATCAGGCACCAGATAGCGGATACTCTTGCCCTGAGTTATTTTTCCCCGAATCAGGGAACTGCTGATCTCCAGCAGAGGTGCATGCATCATCCAGATGCTATAGCCTGAGGGCAGAAGCCAGGTGTTTTGATCTTTTCTCGTCCTCCGGGACAGGGAAGTGGCCACAAAACTGGACAAGGCCTGCTCATCCCCTTCTTCCCTGGCCACAACAATAAAATGCGTCAGCTCGAGCAGGCGTTCCCACTGATGCCATTTCGGGAGTTGAACAAAATCCGGGCAGCCGATGAGGAAATATGTTTCCCGGCCCGGATGCAGGCGATGATAGGTATCAAGAGTGTCTACTGTGTAAGAGGGCCCGGATCTCTGTCCTTCCATGCGGTTTATAACCAGGCCGGGCATATGCTCAATGGCCGCTTCGATCAGCTGGCAGCGGGTGGCAAAGCTGGGCACCTGATGCGCGTCTTTATGCGGCGGAATAAAGGCCGGGACCAACTCCACCCGATCAAGTCCCCCCTGTTCCAGGGCCTCAAGTGCCAGACGCAGATGGCCGTTATGGACAGGATTGAAGCTGCCGCCCAAAAGACCTGCTTTCATAGCTACTCCCGGATCTGCCCCTGGCCCAGGAGGACAAATTTGGTGCTGGTCAACTCTTTTATGCCCATGGGCCCGTAGGCATGCAGCTTGGAGGTGGAGATCCCGATTTCCGCACCCAGCCCCAACTGACCGCCGTCATTGAATCGGGTTGACGCGTTGACCGCCACCAGGGAAGCATCTACTTCCTGCATAAAGCGCATGGCCCGGTCATGTCTGGTGGTCAGGATGGCTTCAGTATGTCCTGAACCGTATTTGGCTATATGCTCCTGGGCCTGATCTTGATTTTCAACCACCCGCACAGCCAGAGTCAGATCCAGGAATTCGTGGCCAAAATCGGAAGGCTGGGCCGGCTCGGCCGTGTCTCCCAGAAAAACGGCTGCTTCCGGGTCGGCCTTGAACACCACTCCATCCTGATCCAGCCTGGAGGCCAGCAGGGGCAGAAACTCCCGGGCGACATTTTTATGAACCAAAAGGCATTCCAGGGCGTTACATACACCCGGCCGCTGTACCTTGGCATTTTGAACAATTGTCAGGGCCTGTTCCAGATCGGCTGTCTCGTCCACATAAATGTGGCAGACACCTTTATAGTGCTTGAGCACCGGCATGGTGGCCTGGCTGGTTACGGCCCGGATCAGCCCTTCCCCTCCCCTGGGAATCACCACGTCGATATACTCGTCCAGGCTGAGCAAGGTATTTACTGCCTCCCGATCCGTGCTCGGCACCACCTGTACTGTCTGTCCAGGCAGACCGGCCTCCAGCAGGGCTTTGGAAATCAGTCTGCCCAAGGCCTGATTGGAAGCAAAGGCCTCGGATCCCCCGCGCAAGATGCACCCGTTTCCGGCCTTAAGGCATAAAATGGCCGCATCCACAGTCACGTTGGGTCTGGATTCATAGATCATGGCCACCACGCCCAAGGGAATGCGCATCCGGCCCACGCGCATCCCATTGGGCCGTTTGTACATCTGTTCTATACCTCCCACCGGATCCTCCAGGCCGGCCACCCCCCTGCTGGCCTGGGCCATGCCCGTCAGTGCGGCCTGATTTAGTCGCAGTCGATCCAGCATGGCTGCGCTCAGGCCCATCTCTTCAGCCTGAGTCAGATCCTGGGCATTGGCCTCCAGGACGTCCTGGCCTTCTCTCTCCAAAAGCTCGGCCAGGCGGTGTAAGGCCTTATCTTTCACTTGACTGGATTGGACGCCCAGTACTCGTGAGGCCTGCTTGACCTCTTGGGCCATAGTTTGAATCTGATCAGTCATATCCAGACCTCCCTGTCATTTTGGAGCGCCTGCGCAGGCGCTCCAAAATGACAATAATTGAATTAAATCCTTATTCTCTCCCCAGGCTGGGGCAAAAAGCCCTGCACATTGTCCATGCCTTCCAGCATGGAGCGGGCCTGATCGGCATTTTTCTTTCGCTCATCACGCTGCATGTGGACCACCGCCAGGCGGCCGGCCCGGGCCTGCACGGCCAGATTCATGACCTCTAGCACCGTGCCGTGTCCATGAACACTTTGATCGACCCTGAACCCTTCGTGCACCAGCATGGAGCAGCCCTTTGCCAGATCCCGGGTCCCTGTTCCAGGCCGCCCGTCCCCACTGTAATACAGGCTGGACCGGTCTTCATCCAGGCGAAGTCCCAGATTGGGGCGGGAATGCTCTGTCCAGGCCGTCTGCCAGGAACAGCCAAGTTGTTGGTGCGGTATTCCCGGCTCCAAGTGGTGAAACTGGATGGGAAAGGAAAATTTGTCCCAAAATCCGGGATACGCCAAGCGGACGCTCTGGGTTATCACCTCTTCAACCCCGGGCGGGCCGATGATGCTTAAGGTCTTGTCCCTTTTCGTCTCCCACAAACGAAGCAGGAGCAAGGGAAGGCTGAAGAAGTGATCGCCGTGAAAGTGGGAAATCCAGACTGCATCCAGCTCATTTGGGGCTTGAAGCTCAGAAAAGAGGGCATGGGCCACACTGAATCCGCAATCCAGAAGGATGCAGGCATTGTTCGTGTGCACCAAGAGCGAAGTATTCCCAATCTCTTCGTCACAGGCCTCGCCAACACCCAAAAAGACAACCTCCATGCCGATTCCTCTCCTTTCCTTATCTGCTGTGATTCTCGAAGAACAGTGCTGGTTCTTCATATAAAACAAGACTCAACCCTGGTCGCTGGCTTGGCCAAAAAGGCGAATAATTATTTGCCCCTTGCCAAAGCACACGTTTCATCCTGGATCAAACTGGCATCTGCGGCCTACAGGTAGCTCTGGCTTTTCCGAGTAGGGCTGGCCCTCTCCGAGGCCCAGCCTATCCTCTTCGTTCCCTGGGTTTATCCTTTGACCTTTGACTCCATTCTGATTACAACGTTCTGGCTTGCATCTGCTGAAGCATGTCTGGGGCCGGGGTGGATGCGATTCATCCCCTGCAGCCGCCCCTGATCTGCGTATACGAATCGAATGTGTTGTATGCCCATCAAAGGAACTTATTGGATAAGGAGTCCCAAATGTCCGCTTCCCGTCAAGATCAGACCCCGGAAAACAAAGCCGCTCAGACCAACGTGCCCCCGGCTTCCGGGTGGACCAGGTTTGTCACCGAAAATATCAAGATCATTGGCCTTGTTCTGGCCGCTATCATTGTTATTGCCGCCCTGTTTAGCGGCTACTCCTACTACAAAGACCGCACTCTGCGCAATGCACAGCAAAGCGTCGACCAAATTATGACCGAAGAACAAGGGCAGGCCAGGATTGAATCCCTGGCAGAATTTTTACCCCAGGCCCCGAAAGAAATGAAGACCGGCCTGCGTCTGCAGCTGGCCAGATTATGCATGCAGGAAGAGCTTTTTGATCGGGCAGCCTCCCATTGGCAGCATATTCGAAAAGATTCCACAGACCAGGATCTGCAGATAATTGCTGTCCTGGGTCAAGCCTCTGCCCTGGCCGGTCAGGACAAGAATGCACAGGCCCTGGATCTACTGCAGGATAATGCCTCCCAGGCCCCTGAACGCTATCAGCGCAATTTAAACCTCAAGATGGCTACGATTGCCGAAAAGGCTGAGAACTGGGAAACGGCCCTTGCGGCTTATCAAAAGGTCGCCAAGATGGCAGACCTCACGTCCCAGCGGGATGAATTTATTGAGCACAAAATTACGCTCATGAAAGACAAAGTGAACTCGCAAGAGTCATAAAACCCAAAAACATTGAATTTTCAAACGAAAAAAAACTTCATACCTGAGGTGAGCTGATTATGACGCATTCTCTTTTGACAGCTGAACAGGGATCAACCCATCTTCTGCTGGGCAATGAGGCGATTGCCCGGGGAGCCCTGGAAGCTGGGGTGGGATGTGTAACCTGCTATCCCGGCACTCCGTCTTCTGAGGTCCCGGATACTTTTTTCGGCCTGTCCGGAGAAGGAAATTTTTATTTTGAATATTCTGTCAACGAAAAAGTGGCCCTGGAAGTTGGCGGGGGCGCTGCTCTCGGCGGAGTTCCAACTCTGGTGACCATGAAACATGTGGGGGTCAATGTAGCCGCAGACCCCCTGATGACTCTGGCCTATATCGGCACCCCTGGCGGTCTGGTCCTGCTCAGCGCGGATGATCCCGGTTGCCATTCCAGCCAGAACGAACAGGATAACCGTTATTACGCCCGGCTGGCCGGGATGCCCTGTTTTGAACCTGCCTCGGCCCAGGAAGCCAAGGACATGACCAGGGACGCCCTGCTCCTGTCCGCCAAATGGCAGCAACCGGTGCTCCTCCGGACCACGACCCGGATCAACCATCTTCGGGGCCCGGTTGTTTTCGGCCCCCTGCGTCCAGCTCAGCCTCGGGGAACCTTTAGCAAAAACCCATCCAGGTTCGTCCCTTTGCCAGCTATCGCCCGCCAGCGTCATCCTGCCCTGCTGCAAGCCCTGTCCTCCATTCAGGCCGAAATCGAACAGTCTTCCTGGACCAGACACTCCGGCCAGGGAAAGCAAGGTATCATCGCCTCCGGCATTTCCCGGGCCTATCTGCACGATGCCCTGTCCGATCTGGAGTTGGCCGGCTCGTTTCAGGTCTTGGAGCTGGGAATTACTCATCCCTTCCCGGAACAGGCCATGCTTGACCTGCTGCAAAGAGTAGAGTCTGTCCTGATTCTGGAAGAGCTGGAGCCCATCCTGGAAGAACAGGTGCGCATATTGTGTCAAAAGCACAGCCTGGATGTCCAGGTCCAGGGCAAGGATGACCACTTGACCCGGCTGGGTGAATACTCCACTCAGGCTGTACGCCAAGCCCTGCTCCGCTTTCTGGGACATGGGCCAGAAGAACCCGATCTGTGCCCCAGCCAGGAAAACCTGCCCGGCCGGCCTCCAAACCTGTGCCCAGGATGCTCCCATCGCTCCATGTACTATGCCGTGCGCCAGGTCTTTGGGGATGCTGCCATCTACTCCTCAGATATCGGCTGTTACACCCTGGGGTTTCTCCCCCCTCTGCGGGCTGCTGACTTTTTACTGTGCATGGGTTCTTCGGTCTCCGGCGGCACAGGGATGGCGCAGGCCACGGCTCGACCGGTGGTGGCGTATATCGGGGACTCCACCTTCTTTCATTCTGGAATTACCGGATTGATCAACGCGGTCCATAATCAGCATGATCTCCTGCTCATCATCCTGGACAATGAAACCACGGCCATGACCGGTCATCAGCCGCATCCAGGTGTAGCTCAGACCCGCTTCGGTCCGAATCCCTCCCTGGTAGATATTGAGCAGGTGGTCCGCGGCTGCGGGGTACAGGAGGTCAGCACCATTCGGCCCTCGAACCTGAAAAAGAGCCTGGAAACCCTGCATGCCTACAAAGAGATGTCCGGAGTGCGGGTCATCATTGCCAGGGAACCCTGTGTTCTCTTTGCCCGCCGGACCCTGGGCAGACAGAATCTCCAGACTGCCTATGTGGCTGAGCAAAACGAGGACGTCCGCCGCTGCCTCGAGGAGTTGGCCTGTCCGGCCTTTTATGTCCAGGATGGGGAAATACGGATTGATGACCACCTCTGTACCGGGTGCATGCTCTGTGTGCAGATTTCTCCGACCATTAAAGCCAGGAAAAGGAGCTAAGAGAATGAAAGTGCGCGTTTTTTTGGCCGGTGTCGGCGGACAGGGCACCCTCACGGCCACCAATCTTCTGGGACTGGTGGCTATGGACCGGGGCATTTACCTCTGCGCCGGAGAAATCCACGGCATGGCCCAGCGAGGAGGGATAGTGGAATCAGCCTTGCTTTTGGGTGGGTATATGAGCCCTAAAATCGCTCCGGGAGAGGCCGATGTTCTGCTTGGCTTTGAACCCTTAGAAACCCTGCGCGCCCTGCCCTATCTGCACCGGGGCGGAATCCTGGTCAGCAATACCGAACCCACAGTGCCTGTAGGGGTCAGCTCAGGCCAGGAGACGTATCCGGATCTGGATACTGTGGAGGCCAGCAGCAGGAAATGCACCAACCGGGCCAGCTTTGTGCCCTGTAAAAGCCTGGCCGCCCAAGCCGGGACGGTCCAAAGCGCGAACATGGTTCTTCTGGGGGCCCTCTGTGCGGCCGGGGTGGAACCCTTCTCCCTCCAGGCCTTGCAGCAGGCGGTCAAAAACCACCTGCCGGCCAAGATCGTAGACATCAACCTCCAGGCCTCCCAGCTCGGATTCGATGCAGCCAGGGAACAGTGATGGGAAAAAAGATCGCAGGAGCGGCCGTTGTCCGCTCCTGCGGACCTCCTCTTTTCTCTATCTTCGTTTCAAGTTTGGAATTTCGAATTTCCCTCTGATTGTTTGGAATTTGGAATTTGTGATTTAAAGTTTCTTCTTCAATCCCCCACCCTCTGCCTGACCTGATGGGCAAAGGCCTCTAACCGGTTCTGGATATTGGTCTCGGTCTGCCCGTCATAGGCCAGGGAGAGCATGGGAATGGAAGCCTTTTGCCTCAGCCTGGGCAAAAGAGCGTCCACCACTCCTCCGGGCATGCAGGTAAAAGGCATGACATTGATCAGCCCTTGTACCTTCTTTTCCAGGTAATCGACACTCT
This sequence comes from Desulfovermiculus sp., assembly GCA_041686195.1. Lineage (GTDB taxonomy): Bacteria > Desulfobacterota > Desulfovibrionia > Desulfovibrionales > Desulfothermaceae > Desulfovermiculus. The sequence goes on along the minus strand of JAWLEI010000006.1, from coordinate 31,288 downwards.
TGCCAATGCTGAGCACGGCTTCGCCCTCGAACTCTGGTGAAAGATATGGACTGGCCGCAGCCAGGAGCTCTTTGGTTTCCGGCTCGGGGAGAGAACGCAGCCATCCGTTCCCGGCCTGCAGCAAAGAGCGTTCCAAGCGGCCCTGAATCAGCGATTCCAATTCCAGTTTCAGCCAGGCCTTGAACTGCCGGTTACGTATGGCCTGTTTTTTGCCGTTATGGTTCACATAATGGATCCATTCCCCAATGGTCGGCAGCCAGGCCTCCATACCCAGATCTTCCAGTCGCTGGATCAGATATTCATTGGCAAAGGGATTGGAACGGACATAAATCTCACCCACAATACCCACGACCGGTTTGGAATTTTTTTGCCTCCGGGGCAGGAGGGCGAATTCATCCGCCGCCTGCCGCACCACCGGCCGCAGATCTTCATTGCCGGCCACAACGTTGCTGATAGTCTGCAGCCACTTCTGATATAAGGATTCACACTCTGCAACATCCTGGACATAGGGCCTGGTTTCCAAAGAGAGCTTGAGCAGCAGGTCCACAGCCACCACCCCTTTCCAGGCCAGCTTGGCAAAATCTTTGCTGACCACACCGAGGTCCTGATACAGGGTACTGCCCTGTTGGGGAGAAAAGACCGGAACCTGGGTCATCCCGATCTCATTGAGGACCAGACGATGCAGTTGATGATAGAGCCCAAAACGACAGGGCCCTCCGGCTGCAGGCATAAAGAACGCCGCCCGGCTTGGATCAAAATCAGGGGCCTGAACCGCTTTGAGGATATCACCGGTGGTCAGGACTGCAGGCAGACACTCCTTGCCCTTGGTGTATTTGCGGCCCAGATTCAGACTCTGTTCATCCGAGGCCGGCAGCAGCCTGGCATCCACCCCATTGGCCTGAAAGGCGGCCACAAAGGCATGCAGATGGTCAGTCATGGGCGGCATGTACAAAGTCCGGTCCCGATGAAATCCTTTGACTGAATGGATAAAGGGCGGTGTGGCTGTTATTTCCTGTCTCCCGCTCACCGCACTGTCCAGAAAGGCCTCCAGCCTAGTGAGCACTCCAGCGTCTGCAGTGTGCTCATCGATCTCGAGCTCCAGAAAAGGCCGACTTCCCATCTGGCGCTCAAAAAAGTGCAGAATAAATGCATCCGGCCCGCAGGAGAAATTGGTAATAAATACAGGAATCAACCCCGGATACGCGGCCAAAAGACTCCCTGCGGCCAAAATTCTCTTGCCAAAGGCCCAATACATCTGATCCAGAGAACCGTCCTGACCGGCTTCATCCAGGGGAAGGCAGTCCAGGGGAATGACAGGCATCCCCAGCTTGCGCAGCTTGGTCGGCACATTCATGTTCATGCCCGGGTCCAGGGCGTTGTATGGCCGGCCAATGAGCAGCACCGCTCTTTCTCCGCCCTCTACCCGCTGCAGAACCTGTTGTCCGTATTCACGCAGCCTGGCGGCAAACTCTCTCTGAGCCTGCTCAGCCCGGTCCAGGGCCGTGCGCATCCTCCGCCAAGGCAGGTTCAGAGTTCGGGCCAGGTCCTTCCATTGGCGCAGGTCTTCAGTCACGCCATTGCCCAAACGCAAAACAGGAGAGAGAAGCGTAATCCCCTTTGTATCCAGGGCAAAGGCTGAGCGGATGACCCAGGGCAGAGACTGGACATAGGGACAGATATTCCCGGTCTGATTCGAGCCAGGCCAGGCGGGCAGTTCACGGATCTGAGGCAAAAAGATCGTACTCACCCCCTTGGCAATGAGGTCCTGGACATGCCCATGGGCCGCCTTCATGGGCAGACAGGCCTCTGTGGCCATGCGCTCTGAACCAATGCTGATCTGTTTGCGGGTGGTGGACTCACTGCAGACCACCTCCAGGCCAAGCTCGGAAAACAAGGTACTGAAAAAGGGAAGCCATTCCTGAAAAAAGAGGCACCTGGGCAGGCCGATCCGCTTGGCCTGCGAATCTTGCGTCTGGCTGCTGCGGGCATACGCGCTTATTAGCTCATGTCTTTTCTGAACGCCATCCAGGATCTCATCCCGGCCTGCGACCGCGACCTGGTCGTAACGCTCACACCGATGGCCGAAATACAGGGGTTTTGACTGGCCCTGGAAGATGATTTTCTGCACCTCGCAGGCATTGGCACAGCCTGAGCAGGTAAAATATTTCGTCTGGGCCTCGCGCCAGGAGAGATCAAAACCCAGAAATGTACTGGATCCCTGGTGCTGGCGCTGGGCCAGAAGAGCTACTCCAATGGCTCCGGTGACCTCATTATGTTCCGGGACAATAACCTCCCGCCCCAGGACCTGGGTGAAGGCGGCTGTGATGCCATGATTTAATGCCGTCCCGCCCTGGAAAAAGATCTTGTGGCCTATGGACCGCTGTTCCACGACCTTGTTTAAGTAGTTGGCCACTATGGCATGACATAATCCAGCCGCAAGATCGGCCTTTTCCACTGCCTGCTGCTGATAATGCACCAGGTCGGACTGCATAAATACAGTGCACCGTTCGCCCATTTTTACCGGGGCCGGAGCGGACAGGGCCAGATCTCCGAACTCCTGCACTGATATGCCTAAGCGGTGGGACTGTTCTTCCAGAAACGAGCCCGTCCCAGCGGCACAGACCTTGTTCATGGCAAAATCGGTAATCACCCCATTGTCCAGGCGGATATACTTTGAATCCTGGCCTCCGATCTCGAATATGGTATCCACATCCGGGGCCAGCCAGGTGGCGGCTGCGGCCTGGGCACTGATCTCGTTGCGGACCACATCCCCGCCGACATAGGCAGAACATAGTGCCCGGCCGGAGCCTGTGCTGCCTACGGCCTGGACCTTCATCTGTTCCGGGCCCTGGTCTTGCAGCTTCTGCAGGCCGGTGGCAATGGCCTGCAACGGCCGGCCGGAAGTGGAAAGATAGGTCTTAGCCAGCACCTGAAGCACTCCATCTCGGGTGGCCTGCGCATCGAGCAGAACCATCTTGGTGGTCACAGACCCCACATCAATACCCAGTATGACTTCCCGCTGCCCTGTCCGGGCTGCAGGCCGGACAGGACCAGACAGGGCCTGTTCAGCCTCCTGTGGCCCTTTCACCCCACTCAAGGGCGGAAGGCGGTGCGTGGTTGGCTGTTTTTGGCTCAAAGCCTTCTGCAGGGCCGCTAGTCCAGGGTAACCACGGGCTTGTTTCTCTTCCTGACCCTGCAGGGCCGCACCCACTGCGCCCATGACTCTAAAATGCTCCGGAATAATCAAGTTATCCGGACTGTCAACCAAAAGCTCCAGAATGGCCCGCCGCACCCCCAGGTTGGCAGCCACACCGCCCTGAAAGACCAGGGGAGGGACAATCTCTTTGCCCTTGGCAATATTGGTTTTTAAGTTGCGGACAATGGCAAAGCACAGGCCGGCAATGATTTCATCATCTAACACCCCGTTTTGCTGCAGGTGGATCATGTCCGATTTCGCAAAAACCGTACATCTTCCGGCGATGGTCGGTACATTGGCTGCCTGTTCAGCCAGCCGGGAAAACGTCTCAATGTCGTAGCCCAGCCTGGCTGCCTGCTGCTCCAGAAAGGCGCCGGTGCCTGCAGCGCATACTGTATTTAAGGCAAAGTCGTGTATGGACAAACGGCCCTTGTCCCCTGGGCGGACAATGATCAATTTTGCATCTTCCCCGCCTATATCGATTATGGTTCTGGCCTGGGGGAAAAACTGTTCCACTCCCTTGGCATGGCAAATGATTTCATTTACAAAGCCCACTTCCAGCAAAGCGGCAATGCGTTTTCCCCCGGTTCCGGTGCAAGTCAGGCTGGCTATTTGCTCCGGGGCATATGTTTCTTCCAGGCCCTGCAGGATATCCAGGGCGGTTTGCATAGGCCGTCCTTGGGTCGGCCGATAGGCTGAAAAACAGACTTGCGTATCACCATCCAGGGCTACGCCCTTGGCTGTTCCTGATCCCACGTCCAAACCAAAATGGATGTGTGCATGCATCGTTTCGGTCTCACCTTTTTTTTCGCGTATCTCGCTATTTCAATCAGGCCAGAATGTTTGGTTTTTCCGAAATCAGGCTACAATGATTTTCTTGTAATGTCCAAGCACAACTTGACCCGAGTCTTGCTTTGAGCAAACATAAGAGAACATGAAATATTGCTGACTTTCAAGACATTGCTCTTCAAGAACCAAGATGACATAAGCCCCACATGTGTCAGGTTTCAGCCCCGCCACTGGCGGCAGACGCCCAGCTTGATCAAGAAAGAAACTGAGTATGAAAAGGGCTGGGCTTGGGGTCAAGCCCGCCCTACCCAAAAGCCGGGCCACCAGTAGGCCGCCCTTGCCCTCAAGGGCAGGCCCATCTGGGGTGTAAAATCTTGTTTCATACGAGCTTGGACTCCGGCAAATCCGAGATATTTTTTTTTGCCCCAACGCGGCCCCAAAAATAGAGAATTGCCGGATTGATCATATATGAAACATACTGGAAGTATTACGCTTTATTCAAAATGGAGGGAATGCGTATGGATAGGAAACCTGTCGTGGCCGGGCAGTTTTACCCCGGTTCAAAAAGTGAATGGGAAGGAAAGGTCAGAGATTACTTACAGCCAGAGACCGGGGGGGACAAAGTCCAGGCCAGGCTGGTCATGCTTCCCCATGCCGGGCATATCTTTTCCGGCCACGTAGCCGGGGTGACCCTGGCCCGGGTGGATCTGGCCCCCACTCTCCTCCTGTTAGGTCCCAATCACACCGGTCAAGGTCAGTCTGCTGCTGTGTGGCCTGACGGCAAATGGGAGCTGCCTGGTGCACATATGGAGGTGGATGCCGAGCTGGCTCAAGCTGTGGTTCAATCCGATCCGGACCTCACTGCGGACTATGACGCACACCGGGCTGAACACTCCCTGGAGGTCCTGTTGCCCTTTTTATGGGCCATGGACCCGCAGGCCAGAATTGTCCCTGTATGCATCTCTCTCCCGGATCGGGAGAAACTCAAACGAATAGCCGGCAATCTGGCTCAGGTGCTCAAGACCTGGGAGAGTCGGGTCAGCCTGGTGGTCAGCTCGGATATGAGCCATTTTTTGCCTGAAGACGAGGCCAAGAGCCAGGATGATCTGGCCTTGCAGGCCATTTTAGCCCTGGACCCGGAAAAGCTCCTGGAGGTAGTGGCCAGGCACAGGATCAGTATGTGCGGCATCCTGCCCATGTACATCGGGCTGCACACAGCCCTGGCCCTGGGTGCACAAAAGGCTGAACTTGTGCGTTACGCCACCTCAGGAGATGTTATCGGCGACAGATCTCATGTGGTGGGGTATGCCGGAGTGATCATAAGCTAAACACCTATTCCAGAGCAAACAGGGCCAGATACTCCTGGTTTCCTTTGGGTCCGCGCACCCTGGATGGTACATATCCGTAACATCTCAGCCCGATCTCCCGGGCAAAGCCGATGACCCGGGAGACGGCTTCCTCTTCCATCTCCGGGGAGCGGACCACTCCCTTAACTGTTGAGCCCCTGGGAAGTTCGAACTGGGGCTTAATCAGGGCACAGACATACCCCTCGGGCCTCATCCAGTGCAGGCAGGGGGGCAGAACCTTGGTCAAAGAGATAAACGAGCAGTCCATAACCACCAGGTCCACGGGCTCAGGAATCAGGTCCGGGTTTGCATGGCGGACATTGATCCGTTCCAGAACCACCACCCGGTTATCATTGCGCAGACGCCAATGCAGCTGGCCATATCCGACATCCACAGCATACACTCTTAAGGCCCCGGCTTGGAGCAGACAATCTGTAAAGCCTCCGGTAGAAGCCCCGACATCCAGAGCCACCACACCCTGAACCTGGAGTTGAAAGTGCTCCAGTGCCGTGAGCAGCTTCTCTCCGCCCCTGCTGACGAATCTTTCCTGTTCCCTGACCTGCAGGCGGACATGCCAGGGCAGAAGAGTGCCCGACTTGCTGATCTGGTGGACACTACCAGCTTCATCCACCATATACACCTGCCCGGCCATGATCAGCCGTTTGCCCTGTTCCCGGCTCGAGCTCAAACCCTGGTGCATTAATAGCTGATCAGCCCGCGATTTTCTTTGCTCGCTCATACTTGATTGAATTTTCCTCTTCATGCTAAATTATATTTTGAAAACCTCAAATCTGGAGGACTCTGTCCATGCCTAAAGCACTCAAGTACATACTCTACGCTCTCGGCGGAATCATTCTCATCCTGGTCCTGCTTATCGCCGGGGTGATCATCTTTGTCGATCCCAATGACTACCGGGAGCGCATCGAACAGGCGGCCAGCGACCAGTTAGGCCGTTCAGTCCGGATACGCGGGCCCATGGAGCTCTCCTTTTTCCCCTGGATTGGCCTGGAAGTTCAGGACGTGTCTCTATCCAACGCCCAGGGGTTTGCCCCTGAACATATGCTCTCAGTGCACAAAGCAGGCCTGAAAGTCAAACTCCTGCCCCTGGTCAACCGCGAAGTCCAGGTGGGAACCCTGCTTCTGGAACAGGCAGAGCTTAACCTGGCCCAAAATGCAAAAGGCCAGACCAACTGGGAGGACTTGATGCCCGAGACCAGCCAGGCCCCAGGTGAAGCCCAGGCTGACTCAAAAGTAGGTAAAGAATCTAAAGATCCTTCCATGGGGCTGGCCGCTTTGAGCATTAAAAAGATAGAGATTCAAGACACCAGCTTGAACTGGTCGGATAAGATTGCCGGGACCGAGGTCCAAATCAGGGATTTGGACTTGGAAGTCGGGCCGGTCAACATGGACAGCCCCATTCCTTTCCGCTTGAGCTGCGCCATCGACAACGCTCAGCCGGAGGTGCAGGCAGAGATGAGCACCACGGGTCAGGCCGAGGTTGATGTGCAGAAAAAAGTTGTTCACATTAATGATCTTGATGTCCAGACCCTGGCCTCCGGGCCGGATATCCCGGGCGGGGAAGCCAAGACCCGGCTTCAGACTTCTCTGAGCCTGAATTTGGACTCAGGATATCTCGAGGTGCCAGAGCTGTCCCTGACTGCTTTTGATCTCCGGGTCACTGCTCAGGCTGAAGGAGAATCTGTGCTCAGCGATCCACGGATCACCGGAGAGATCAATTTGGAGGAGTTCAATCCTCAAGAACTCATCACCCGGCTCGATCTGCCTCAGATACAAACAAGTGATCCAGAGGCCTTAAGTGCTGTGCAGGCCCAAACCCAATTTACAGCCACGCCTTCATCGCTTCAGCTCACATCCCTGGACATGGTCCTGGATGACACCAGCATTCAAGGCCAGGCAGCCGCAGATCTTCGCGGATCAGTTCCGGATTCCAGCTTTGACCTTCGCGTGGATCAGATAGACGTGGACCGGTATCTCCCGCCGGGCAAAGATGCCGGCCAGGAAGAAACCGGCCCCCAGGAAGAGGACAAGAAAAAGGACGAATCACCACAAGACAAGGAACCATCAGCAGCCGCCCTGCCCCTGGCTCCTCTGCGCCAGCTGAACATGGACGGTCAGATCCGCGTCCAAAAGATGAAGGTCAAAGGCATGCGCATGGAAGAGATCACTTTGACCGTCCAGGCCAAAGACGGCCAGATAGATATCTCCCCTCTTCAGGGTCAGCTTTACGGCGGAACTCTTGACTCCACCACGTCACTGGATGTCAGTGGACAAACTCCGAAATTGAACACCAAAACACGTCTGGATACGATCCAGATGGAGTCTCTTCTCCAGGATATGACCGGCAAAAGTCTTCTTTCCGGATCGGGTTCTGTTCAGAGCTCCTTTTCCAGCCAGGGCCTTGATGCCCGGTCACTGCTTAAGGCACTTAACGGCAATCTGAACCTGGACCTCCAGGACGGCTCCTTCCAGGGAGCAGATCTTCTGCATCGCATCCGCACCGTCTATCTGACCCTGCAAGGCAAGGCACCACAAGAATCCGAGACTGAGAACACTCAGTTCTCTTCTCTGGATTTTGATGCTGACATTGCCCAGGGCATGGTGCGCAAAAGCAATCTTGAGTTGGTCTCTTCGCTTTTTAGTGTACAGGGATCAGGCCAGATTGACTTAATCCAGCGCAGTCTGGATTATCTGCTCCAGGTAAATTTTGACCGCGACCTTTCCGGACAGTATCCAGAGCTTTCCGACCTGGAGGGAAAAGAAATCCCCATCGATGTCCAGGGTTCCTTAACAGATCCTCGTCTGGGGCTGAACAAGGAGACCCTGGTCAAGATCATGGGTCAGGAAAAGATATCCGAGGAGGTAGACAAAGGCATCCAAAAACTGCAAAAAAAGCTCGGTCTGTCCGAGTCCAAAGATGGCAATCAGACCTCAGATACAGGCCAGAAGGCCAAAGATGCGCTCAAGAGCTTGTTTGGGGGCGATGACACAGAATAATTGCCTGGAATGTGGTGCGAGTGACGTATAAATTTGGTTACCAAAAATCCTCAGAAAAGGAGTGCTGCTCATGGGTATACGCATAGGAATCAACGGTTTTGGGCGTATAGGCCGTTATGCAACCCGTATTTTGGCTGAAAACAGCGAACTGGAGCTGGTGGCCGTCAATGCCCGGGCAGACAACCAATCCCTGGCCCATTTACTGAAATACGATTCTGTGCATGGCCCTTTTCAGGGTTCAGTTCAGGCCACTGATCAAGGCCTGGAAATCAACGGAAAGCAGATCGCTGTAACCAGAAATCCAGCCGGCGAGTGGACCTGGGGCGATATGGGGATCGAGCTTGTCCTGGAGACTACGGGCAAATTCAAGGACCGCAAGACATGTGAGCCGCATCTCAAGGCCGGAGCGAAAAAAGTCTTGATCAGCGCTCCGAGCAAAGACTGCGACATATCCATTGTCATGGGCGTGAACGACCAGGCCCTGCAGCCGGAACATACCATTATTTCCAATGCCTCCTGCACCACCAACTGTCTGGCCCCGGCTGTAAAAGTTCTGCACGACCATTTTGGACTCTTGCGCGGCAGCATGACCACGGTCCACTCCTACACCATGACCCAGCGCATATTGGACGGTTCGCACAAGGACCTGCGGCGGGCCCGGGCGGCTGCCATGTCCATGATCCCGACCTCTACCGGAGCGGCCCAAGCCGTGGCCGACGTCATTCCGGAACTCAAAGGCAAGCTCGACGGCATGGCCATCCGGGTCCCTACTCCCAATGTCTCTTTAGTGGACTTGAGTGCAGATCTGGGACAAAGCGTAACTGCCCGGGAGGTCAATGCGGCCATGAAGGCCGCCTCGCAGGGAGAACTTAAAAACATCCTGGGATACAGCGAAGAACCGCTGGTCTCAGTTGACTATGTGGGCTCCATTTACGGGGGGGTGGTGGACGCCTTGACCACCACGGTCACCGATGGGAGCCTGGTAAAGCTCATTGTCTGGTATGACAACGAGGCCGGATTTACCCACCAGCTTTTGCGCCTGGCCCAGAAAGCGGCCCAGATGATATAGTGATTTGCCTCCGGCATAGCTCATATGAAACGAGCTCTGGAGGCTTCAGGTGTCAGCGCCGCCTCTGGCTGTGACCGCCAGTTTGATCGAGAAAGAAACAGGGTATGAAGAGGGCTGGGCCCAGTAGCCCGGGCCTCTCCGAGGGCCGGGAGTGTCTTGATCAAAGAGGCTGGCTCTCGGAGAGAACCAGCCCTACCCGGGAAAGCCAGAGTCATCTTAGGGGTAAAATCTAGTTTCATTCATGATCAATCCGGCAATTTTTTTTGGGGCGCTTTGGCCCAAAAAATAGTTCAGACTTGCCGGAGGCAAGGCTGAACACCGAGCACTCTTATCGCTCCCATGCTCTGCGTAGGAGCGTTCAATGTCCGCCGCAGCGGTCTTCTGGTTTTGTTTCGAATTTTGAGTTTCCCTCAAATTCGAATTTTGTTAGTAAGTTGGAATTTTCTTCTTCCCCCATAACCCATGACCCATAATAACCCATGAACCACTTCGTCCATCTCCACTGCCACACTGAATACAGCCTCCTGGACGGGGCGATCAAGGTCCGCGACCTGTGCGCTCAGGCTGTGAACTTCGGTCTTCCGGCTGCGGCCATCACTGATCACGGAAACCTGTTCGGGGCCATTGATTTTTACACCACGGCCAAATCCCACGGAATCAAGCCCATAGTGGGCTGTGAGGTCTATGTGGCCCCAACCCACCGCACTCGCAAGGATGCCCGCTCCGCAAGCGAAGCCGGCTATCACCTGGTCCTTTTGGCCCAGAACCAGGCAGGATACCACAACCTGATCAAACTGGTATCCCAGGCCAATCTGGACGGCTTTTATTATAAGCCCCGGGTGGACAAAGAACTCCTGGCCAAGTGGAATGACGGACTCATTGCCCTGTCGGCCTGCTTGAAAGGCGAAATCCCGGCCAAGCTCATGCAGGGCAAAGGCCTTGCCGAGGTCAAGGAAACCGTGGATCAGTACACCGGATTTTTCCCCGGCCGCTTCTATCTCGAGCTCCAGGCCAACGGCATACCGGAACAGGACGAACTGAACAGTAAACTTATAGATCTGGCCAATGCCTGTGATCTTCCCCTGGTGGCCACCAACGACTGCCACTATCTTCTGCCTGACGATGTTCAGGCCCATGACATCCTGCTCTGCATCCAGACCAATGCCTGCGTCCAGGACAGCAAGCGCATGCGCTTTAATACAGACAAACTGCACTATCGCTGTCCTGAGGAAATGGCCCGGGAGTTCGCGCACTGTCCCCAGGCCCTGGAGAATACATATCGTATTGCCCAGGCCTGCAATCTGGAGATTGAACTCGGCCGCCATCATTTCCCGGTCTACGACCCTCCGGCCGGTCGAAGCCTGGAGGATGAATTTTCCCGCCTGTGCCGGGAAGGGCTCCGGGAACGCCTGGAGCAATTGCCCTATGTGCAGGATGAACAGCCCTATTGGGACCGGCTGCAGGAAGAGACGGAAATCATCTGCAGCAAGGGATTTGCCGGATACTTCCTCATCGTCCAGGACTTCATCAACTGGGCCAAGGCCCATGGTATTCCGGTCGGTCCGGGACGGGGATCGGCTGCCGGCAGCCTGGCCGCCTACTCTCTGCGCATAACCAACCTGGATCCCATCCGCTACAACCTCCTTTTTGAGCGTTTCTTGAATGTTGAGCGGGAGAGCCTGCCGGATATCGATGTAGATTTCTGCTACAACCGCCGGGAAGAGGTGATCAGGTACGTCACAGATAAGTTCGGCAAAGACTCTGTAGCTCAGATAACCACCTTCGGGACCATGAAGGCCAAGGCTGCGGTCCGGGATGTGGGCCGGGCCATGGGCATGAGCTTTGCCGAAACAGACAAGATCGCCAAGCTCATTCCCGACGACCTGAAAATGACCATAGACAAGGCCCTGGAGCAGGAGCCGGAGCTCAAGGCCAAGGTGGAAAACGATGAGCGCATTGCTCAGCTCATGGATATTTCCAGACGGCTGGAGGGCCTGGCCCGCCACGCCTCCACCCATGCGGCCGGAATCGTTATTTCCGACCGGCCCATGCAGGAATACCTGCCTTTGTATGTAGGAAAAAAGGGAGAAGTGGTCACCCAGTATGACATGAAAAAAGTGGAAAAAGTGGGGCTGATCAAGTTCGACTTTCTGGGCTTAAAGACCCTTACCGTGCTCAGCGACGCCCTCAACCTGGCCCGGGATCGGCACGCCGACCTGCCGGACCTGGATACCCTGCCCTTAAACGACGAGGCGACCTTTCACCTGTTGTGCAAAGGCCAGACCGACGGTGTGTTTCAGTTGGAAAGCTCAGGCATGCGCCGGGTGCTCACTGACCTGCAGCCCAATTGCTTTGAAGACATCATCGCCCTTCTGGCCCTGTACCGGCCCGGCCCCCTGGAAAGCGGCATGGTCACTGATTTCATTCGCCGTAAACACGGGGAGATCGAGGTGGAGTATCCCCATCCCAGTCTGGAGCCAGTGCTCAAGGAAACCTACGGAGTCATCCTGTACCAGGAACAGGTCATGCGCATTGCCTCAGAGCTGGCCAATTACTCTTTGGGAGACGGAGATATCCTGCGCCGGGCCATGGGCAAAAAAGATCCGGCTGTTATGGGCAAGCAGCGGGATAAATTCCTGGCCGGGGCTGAAGACAACGGCCTGCCCCGGGAAACTGCCGAGTACATTTTTGACTTGATTGAAAAGTTCGCCGGTTATGGATTCAACAAGTCCCATAGCGCAGCCTATGCCCTGATCTCCTATCAGACCGCCTATATGAAAGCCCATTACCCTCGCGAGTTCATGGCTGCTTTGATCACTTCCGAGGTGAGCAACACAGACAAAGTGATCAGTCACATTCATGCCTGCCGGGAAATGGGTATTTCGGTCCTGGGGCCGGACATCAACAAAAGTATCCATCCTTTCAGTGTCACCGATCAGGGCATCCTGTTCGGACTGTCCGGGATCAAGAATGTCGGTGATGCGGCGATTTTCAATTTGGTTCAGGAACGGGATAAAAACGGCCCTTTTAAGAACCTTCTCGATCTCTGTCAGCGGGTGAATCTGCGCAAAGTGAGCAAACGGGTCCTGGAAAGTCTGATCAAGAGTGGAGCTATGGACTCCTTCGGCTGCAGCCGGGCGGCTCTGATCGCGGCCCTGGACCGAGTGGTGGCCAAAGCTCAAAAAACCCACAAGGACAAATCACATGGTCAGCTCTCACTTCTCAGCATGGTCCCTGCCTCAGCCCAGAGTGCAGCTGAAGCCCAAAACGGCATTGGGATGAATATCCCGGACTCGGATATACACGAGTGGTCTGAAGAAGATCGGCTGCGCTTTGAAAAGGAAAATCTTGGCTTTTTCTTAAGCGGCCATCCCCTGGTCGGCTACCAGGACCAATTGCAACTTCTCGGAGTAACCGGTCTGAAGGAATGCTCTGAACTGCCCAGGGAGTCTGAAGTGAAAACCGCTGTCCTGGTCACATCCAGCAAAGAAATCACCACCAGGAAAGGAGACCGTATGGCCTTCTGCCAGGTGGAAGATCTGACCGGCACCGGAGAAATGACACTCTTTCCTGAGGTGTATGCCCAGGTAAAGGCCCATCTGGACGTGGATCAACCCTTGTTTTGTACGGCGACTATTACCCAGGACCGGGAAAAGTCCGGGTCCGAGGATGGGCCAAAACAAGTCAAGCTCCTGGCCCAATCGGTCAGCCTGTTGCAGAATGTACCCCTCCCGGAGAGCGAGCCCTACGAGATTCAAATCCCGGGTGATCAGGTCACCACCCGGGATTGGCAAAGGTTTAAAGAAATCCTCCTTCGATATCCAGGCAAGAATCCGGTCCACTTGCTGATCAGCTTTGCGCACGGTCATTGCCGTTTACAATTGGGGCCCAATTTTTGTATTTTGCCTGGAACCGGCCTGCAGCAGGAAATCACGCAGTGGAAACAGACCCTGAACCAGAGAGGAGTCCATGTCCGAGAACAGTCCCCTGTCCGTATATCGGCTGCGAATCACTGACGACTTCAGCTCATCACATCAGTTGCGTCATTACCAGGGCAAGTGCGAAGAATTGCACGGTCACAACTTCCAGGTCCGGGTGGAGGTTGAAGGCGATCATCTGGAGCCCAAGACTGGAATCCTTATGGATTTCAAGAAACTTAAGGAACAACTGAAAACCGTATTGGATACCTTGGATCATCGGCACTTAAATGAGCTGGAACCATTTCTCAAGGACAATCCATCTTCAGAAAATGTAGCCAAATACATCTATACCCGGCTCAAATCCCTTCTGGCTGATCATCCGGTCCGTCTGCGGGAAGTAAGTGTGGCTGAAAAAGAAAGCTCGGAAGCCATCTACAGCGAAAGATAGCATGCGCATTGTCTTGCAGCGGGTAAAAAACGCCCGCCTGTTGATCCATGGTCTGGAAAAAGCGGCCATCTCGACCGGCTTGGTTGTTTTGATTGGATTCGGCCGGGGCGATGATCTGGACTTGCCGCATTCTCCCATCTGGTCCAAGCTCCTTGACAAGATCGTGAGCTTGCGTATCTTTCCAGACCATAAGGGGCGTTCTGCAGCCAGCCTGAAGGATATCGGCGGATCTCTTCTGATTATTTCCCAATTCACCTTGTATGCAGACTGGAATAAAGGGCGGCGTCCCTCTTTCACCCCGGCTGCCCCGGCCCCAAAGGCCCAAGCCCTTTATGATCGCTTTGTGCAGGACCTGACCAGAGTTGCCCCGGGCCCGGTTTCCAGTGGTTTTTTTGGGCAGGAGATGGATATCCAGCTCTGCAATTGGGGTCCGTTTACCTTGACATTGGACAGTAACCACCGGGGTGGATAGGAGGAGCGAAAAATCTTTCGCCCCCTTGGTCAGCCTCAAAAAAAGCTGAGTCTCACGACATTTTGTCACCTTTGGACTACATCTTGCATGCAAAATAACGATATCAAGATCCTGATCATAGACGATTCCTCCATCTGGCGGAAGAGCCTCAATTCTGTCTTCCAAGGTCAGAATTATCAGTTGCGCATGGCTGAAGATGGTGATCAGGCTGTGCAGGAGTATAAGCAATTCAAGCCGGACATCCTGATATTGGATCTCAACCTTCCCTCTTGCGACGGGAAAGATATCATTCGCTTTATTCGCAACCAGATGGGGGACAATGATCTCTACATCATATCCCTGACCTCGATTGCCGATGTGGGCACAAAGACCCAGGCCTTAAACCTTGGATCGAATGATTTTTTGGTCAAAACCTTTGATCACGAGGAACTCAAGGCCAGAATCAATGTGGCCAAGAGACAGATCAGGCTGAACAAGCAACTCCGGGCCGCGTTTGAACGTATCGCTCAGGAGTTCGACACTGTAGCCTCCCTGCAGGACAAGCTCATCCCCAAGGAATGCTACTATACCCATGATCTGGCCATTCAAAGCGCCTACTATCCTTCCGGTCGAGCCAGTGGAGACTATTACGATTTTTTCAATGTTCAAAACGACGTACTCCGGGTAGTCATTGCCGACGTTTCCGGACACGGAGCCAGGGCGGCCTTTTTAATGGGCATTGTCCGGGCCTTAACCCGAACAACCGAAATCCATTATCTGGATCTGGCCCATACTTTACAGCTCATCAATACCCAGCTAAATGATATTTTAGGCCAGGAAATGGATTTTGTAACCATGTTTGCAGCTGATATCGATCAAAACAATAATGTCATAACCTATATCAATGCCGGTCATTGCCCAGGTTTGATGGTCAGCAAAAATCAGCACACAGACCTATTAGAACCTACCAGCACTATCCTTGGCTTTTTTAATCTGGAATTTCAGCCGGTCACTCTGGATATCTCAGAGAGTTGCGGGCTCTTTCTCTTTACCGACGGCTATTACGAGTGGAAGATCTCGCCCACTCGGCGTTATGGGCTGAATAATTTCCTGAACCTGGCTTCTCAACTTTTATGTGAGCCAAACTTCAGCATGGAAAAGCTTGAAGCCAGAATGGTCCAAGACCTGGAAGGCCGGCCGGCCTTTCCTGATGACCGCAGCGCACTGTGGATCCACTGGAAACACGATGAAAATAAGTAAGGTGTTTCACTCCCGGGCCACACCTGAACAGATAAACGCCTTGACGAGATCTGTGGCTGAATTTCTGCAGGAATGGATACAGGACTCGGACCTGATCTATGATTTCCGTCTGGTATTGAGCGAGGCGTGCACTAATGTTATGCTTCATGCCTACGGACCGGAGGCCAAGGGGGAGCTGGAGGTTCATATCCATATTGATCCCTGGACAAGAATCCGGATGGAGGTAAGGGATAACGGCCCTCCTTTTGAAGGCCCTGAAGAGACTGTCTGCTCCGACCCTCGAGATGAGTTCGGACGAGGTCTGTTTATCATTTCCCGACTCGTTGATTCTTTTGGCTATCAGCATAACCAGGGGCAAAATGCCCTGAGCATGGAACGACGTATTGAGGAGAGCGCATGGAAAGGATGAAAGTCGACAAAAAAGGGCAAGCCTGTATCCTTCGCTACTCAGGTGAATTGACCCTTGAAGTCATAGACAGCCTGAAAGACCAAATCGAAGAATACTTGAGCGGATCCGAGTGCATGGCTCTGGTCATGGATCTGTCCAAAACTGTTTTTTTAGACAGTTCGGGGATAGGTTTTCTGGTCCATATCAACAACCGCAAGACAAGTAAAAACAAGGAGTTCTATCTCCTTGCCCCTTCTCCACAGGTCCGCAAGACCTTGAGTCTGGTCAAGCTGATAGACTTTTTTCATATCCTGGAAGACGAAGAAGAGATCCCTTCAGGCTCATAAAATGGCGAGCCTATCACTCTATGCAAACAGGATATACCCATTCTGAAGCACAAAGGACTTAGCTGAGTAACTCTTTGCACACCTGAGCCTATGCCCCGTGTTCATCAAGTTCTATTGAAGAAATGTTCAGCTTCGCCTAATATTGCGCATGTCTGTAATCTCTTCATTCCAACCCTGTTGGAAATGTTGTCAATCAAGAAAAGGAGTGATCTCTATGCTGGAACTGGCCAAAAAGTTGGCCTTGGCCGGTCTTGGTACAGCAGTAGTATCCACGGCCAAGGTCCAGGAAACCATGGAGTCCCTGGTCCATCAGGGCAAGCTGACCACTGAAGAGGCGGAACGGTTCACCAATGATATGTGTAAAACTGGAGAGAAGGAAATGCAGGACATCCGAAACCAGATTACCGAGATAGTGGAACGGGTGACCAAAGGCATGCATCTGGCTCAGGCCGAAGATGTGGACCAATTACGCCACCGGGTGGACAATCTGGAAAAGAGGGTCATGCTCCTGGAAGATCAACTTGCCGCAGCTGCTGCCGGCGGACAAACCAGTGCACCACAAATTGAAAAACCTGGGCCAGAGGGAGAATAATCGCCCCCTTCTGGCAAATGAAAGAAATTGAGGACAAGAGATCGTTCTCATAGTTTGAGATTTGGTGCTTGGAATCAGTACTTCCTTCTTCCTTTGTGGCTTTGTCCCTCTTGTTTATATACCTGGAATTTGTAGCCTGCATTAAGGACGCCCCTTGGATCTGCACACCCTGTCCAGATTGAATCGGTTTAAGGAAATCTCATTTACCCTGATCAAGTACGGATTCGGTGATTTGCTTTCCAGGCTGGATCTTCCGGACAAGATCATATTTCCCAAGCCGTCTCGAAAGTCGGAACGGCAGGACGAAAGCACCTGGAAGCGCATCCGGTATGTTCTCACCGAACTGGGACCGACTTTTGTCAAGTTTGGACAACTCCTCAGCCTTCGTACAGACCTCCTTCCACCGGCTTTAGCCAATGAATTAAGCCGCCTCCAGGACGAGGTGCAGGCCGAAAACTGGGAGGCAATATCCTCTCAGATTGAAAAGAATCTGGAACGCCCGGTAGAGGAGATTTTTGCCTATATCGAGCCCAAGCCTTTGGCTGCGGCCTCATTGGCCCAGGTGCACCGAGCCCGACTGGTTGCGGACAATACTGTCGTGGCCGTCAAGGTTCAGCGTCCGGGTATCGAACAGGTTATTCGCAACGATTTGGATATCATGGCCGGACTGGCCAAACAGATCCATGAGCGCATCGAGGTCATGACCTTGTATGATCTGCCCGGGCTGGTTCATGAGCTTCGACGCATGCTTTTGCGGGAGCTGGACTTTGAGCGCGAGGCCAGGAACATCCGCCTGGCCCAGGCCAATTTCCAGGGCCACGAGTACATCAGGTTTCCAGCGGTATTCTCAGAATACAGCACGCGGAAAGTGCTGATTATGGAACTCGTCCAGGGCACCAAATTGCGCAATGTTACCGCTCTGCCTGAGGAAAAACGCCTGCTCCTGGCCCGGAACGGTTTGCGGGCCTCTCTGAAGCAGATCCTAGAGGACGGTTTCTTCCACGCCGATCCTCATCCTGGCAATATCTTTGTCATGGATGACGGGACATTCACCATGCTGGACTGGGGCATGGTCGGCCGCTTGACGCCAAACACCAGACTCAAGCTGATCACGTTGCTGGAAGGGATCGTGGACCGGGACAGCGAGACCGTACTGGACATCCTCCTTGATTTTTCCGAACACGACCCTGGAGTTGATACTGATGAGCTGCATCGGGATATCATGGATCTCCTGGATGATTTCTATTCCCTGCCCTTGGAAGAAATCAACATCGGCCAGCTCCTTTCCGCGATCACCAGCCTCTTGCACCAGTACAAGATCCGGATAAAATCGGATCTGGCCATCATGATCAAAGCCCTGGTCACCAGCGAAGGCTCGGCCCGCCTTTTATACCCCAAGCTGGATGTGGTCACTGAGTCCACTCCCTTTGTACGGCGCATCGCCCTGGGCAAATATTCCCCCCGCCTCATTTACCGCCAGCTGCGCAAAGGGGTGAGCAATGCCCTGCAGATGCAAAAGGATCTCCCCCGTCAGGCCAATCAAATTTTGGCCAAGCTGGAACACGATCAGCTGTCCATCAGGTTTGAGCATAAGAACCTGGACGGGATGCGTCTGACCTTGGACCGCATCGCCAACCGTCTGACCCTGGGCATCATCACTGGGTGCATGATCATTGGATCTTCCATGATCATCACCACCGGGGTACGGCCCTTTATTTTCGGCTATCCGGCCCTGGGGCTGATCGGTTATCTCCTATCCGCCTGTGTCGGTTTCTGGTTGGTCATAGATATATTGCGGCGAAAAAAGATGTGAAGGAGACGAGAATGGATCGAGAAAACGCCTTGGAGATGCTGCATTCCAATCTGCATGAAGCGAGCCTCATCAATCACAGCCTGGAAACAGAGGCAGTCATGCGCGGCCTGGCCGGCCGCCTGGGAGCTGACCCGGAGATGTGGGGTCTGGCCGGACTGCTTCACGACCTGGACTTTGAGCAGACCCGAAACAACCCTGCTGACCACGGACTTATCTCCGCCCGTAAACTGCAGGGAAAGCTCCCAGAGGAGGCAGTCCAGGCTATAGCCGCCCACAACTGTGAGGTGAACGGGACCACTGCCCAGAGCACATTTGACTACGCCCTGCGCTGTGCAGAGACCGTCACCGGACTCATTTCGGCCAATGCACTGGTCCGGCCGGAAGGCATGGAAGACATGAAGCCCAAGAGCCTGAAAAAGAAGATGAAGGACAAGAGCTTTGCTGCCAATGTGGACCGGGAGCGAATCAAGGAATGTGAGAAGATCGGCCTGGATCTGGGGGAATTTTTGCAGATCGGCATTGCCGCCATGCAGGATATCGCCTCCGAAGTGGGGCTGGAGAAAAAATCGGCCTGAACGTTGTACTCACGTGGCGCAAAACCTTTTTTTGAGATTTCGTAACGTGGAACTCTATGACCTCTTTCTTGACAGATGCGGAGTCTGGGGTGTACACGATTTTCCTGCGCATAGTGCAGCATCGGGGGTGTAGCTCAGCTGGGAGAGCGCAGCGTTCGCAACGCTGAGGTCACGGGTTCGATCCCCGTCACCTCCACCAAAAATATAAAAAAAATGGCCTCCCGCGGGAGGCCATTTTTTTTATATTTTTTTGAACCTTTCAACTTTTCTGCCCCTGTACCAGATAGCGCAGATGTTCCTCGCCGCTTCCGCAGCATCCGCCCAGAATCTTCAACCCCCAACGCCGGTGCAGAGCAAGCATCCGCTCTCCCCAATCCTCCACTGCATCGGCCCGAACCTCCCTGGCCTGGTCCAACTCCTGATGCTCCAGGGAAGAGGCATTGGCCTGATAGCCTATAATCCTGGCCAAAAATCTGGCTGGCTCCTCGTGGGGCTGGAAAAAAGACGGATAGGAACAATTGATCATGTACCCAATTGGAGGCGGAGAGCAATCAGCGTCAATGCGCTGTATGGCTTGATCCAGAGAACTGCCGTCCAGGATACGGCCCTGCCGATTGATGACAAAGCTGACCAGATAGGGAATTTCGGTCCGGGCCATGGCCTTTGCCAGACCGGCTGCTTCTTCCACTGCCGGCAGGGTGGCAGCCATGAGATAGTCCGCTCCGGCCTGGGCCAGTTCGTGTGCCTGCCAGGCATGCACCTGGTGCCCGGTTTCTTCATCCAGAGCCAGGTCCGGTCTGTAGGCGTCATTTAGCGGTCCAAGCAATCCGCCGATGGGGACCGGATGCTCCATCTCCTGACCGAGCTCCTGGCGCAACCCTTGCGTGAATCTGAGCGCGTCCCGGTTGATTGTGTCCGGAATATCCGAGATACTGACCAGGTTCTGATTGGTCCTCCAGGTCGGGGCAGTGATCAAAAGGGGTATATTGCTGTCCCGGGCCAGGGTCAGGAATCCGCTGTACAGCTTCTTTAAGGCCAGCTGCCCGGCCCGGTCATAGATAGCCGGAGCGCTGCCGAGTTGTGAATGTACAGGGTACTGATATCTGTGTGCCAAGAGCTCACTGACCGCCGCCTCCATGAGAATAAAATCGTATCGGGCCAAGACTGAGGGAAAAGAATGGTTAAGGTACATATGAAAGGTCCTATGGTCATTCTGGTATGGAGATCTCTTTCCGGCATGGCGGATCTGGTCTCACCAGCTTAGTTGACAAAATCATGCTTGAAATGGAATCTATGCACGTTCTTACCTGCGGCCTGCCCCAAGCGGATTAAGCAAATCCATTGTGCAGCCCATTAATATACGCTTTCAGGCTCATACCGCAAGAGGATGGAATTGATACATACACCCGATTCGGAGTAAAAAATGGCCAATAACTACTTGCAGCAAAACAGGCATATTTTCATCCTTCTCGCTGTATTTTTTGCTTTTTTCGCCTGGAGCTATCTTTCGCAGTACAAGGCCGCGACCAAGATCAGCTACAGTGAATTTCTGGAGCAGGTAGAAAATGGCAATGTGCAGGAAATAACGGTCAAGGGCGAGAGCATCGAAGGTACGGTGAAAGAAGAGGCCTCGTACCAAGATACAAAATATACCGACTTTTCCACCTATTTCCCTTCCTTCGGTGATCAGGAGCTGATGTCTGAGCTGCAGGAGCAGGAAGTTGAGGTGACCACTGAGCCGGAAACCGATCGCGTATTCTGGTATATTATCATCTCTTTACTGCCCATGCTTTTGATTTTCTCTCTCATTTATATCCAATACCGGCGGATGCAGGGACAAGGAGGGGGAGGAGGCCCCTTTAATATCGGCAAGAGCCAGGCCAAGAAGTATGACCAGAGTCAGGAAAAAACCACCTTTGACGATGTGGCCGGCTCCCAGGAGGCCAAGGTCGAGCTGCAGGAAGTTGTAGACTATCTGACAGAACCGGGCAGAATTCAGGAAATGGGCGGCAAGATCCCCAAAGGGCTTATGCTCGTTGGCCCCCCGGGCACAGGGAAGACCCTTCTGGCCAGGGCCGTGGCTGGAGAGGCGGGAGTGCCCTTTTTCTCCATAACAGGTTCTGATTTTATGGAGATGTTTGTGGGCGTTGGGGCCAAGAGGGTGCGCAACCTGTTTCAGGATGCCAGGAAAAACGCCCCGTGCATTATCTTTATCGACGAGATAGACGCTATCGGCCGGCGCCGGGGGGCCGGACTGGGCGGTGGTCACGACGAACGGGAACAGACCCTGAACCAGCTTCTGTCTGAGCTGGACGGCTTTGAAGCCCATGAAAATATCATTGTCATATGCGCTACCAACCGGCCGGACATCCTGGACCCGGCCCTGAGCCGTCCGGGTCGTTTCGACCGCCAGATCATGGTGGATCTTCCCACCACTCAGGACAGACTGGAGCTGTTGCAGCTGTACACCCAAAAGAAGAAACTCAGCGATGATGTGGATCTGGACCGTCTGGCCCGGGAGACTCAGGGGTTTTCAGGGGCTGATCTGGAAAATATGCTCAACGAAGCCACCCTGCTGGCAGCCAGGGAAGGACAGGAAACCATCACCCATAACGAAATTGAGGCCGCCAGGGACAAGATTTTAATGGGCCTTAAACGCCACGGTCTGGTCATGACTGATGAGGAAAAACGCATGGTGGCCTACCACGAGGCCGGGCATGCCCTGGTGGGGGCCCTGTTGCCCAATGCCGATCCGGTGCACAAGGTTTCCATTGTACCCAGAAGCCAGTCCATGGGGGCGACCCAGCAGTTTCCGGATCAGGATCGCTACATATACCCCAGGGAATATTTGCATGACCGGCTGGCGGTGATGATGGGGGGACGCTGCGCCGAGTCACTGGTTTTTGAAACCGCGACCAGCGGGGCGGCCAATGATCTGCAGCAGGCCACGAAAATGGCCCGCAAAATGGTCCTGGAGTGGGGCATGAGCGGCCAGTTCGAGCATATGGCCCTGGGCAGTGCCGGGGGGCAGGTCTTTCTGGGCGAGGAGTTGGGCAAAACCAAGGAATATAGCGAAGCCACTTCCCAGGCAGTGGATCAAGAAGTGGAATCCATCCTCAAGGATGCTTTTGAACAGGCCAAAGACCTTTTGAGCCGCCACCGGCAGGCCCTGGACCAGCTGGCCCAAACCCTGCTGGATCAGGAAGAGGTGGATGGACAGACAGTCTATTCGATTGCCGGAATTTCAAAGTAATCACAGAAAACTTACCGGAGGGCCGACGTTAGCGGGCCCTCCGGTAAGTTTTCTGATTCCTGGCTTATTGGATAGTGAACAGGGCCTTGTGGTCCTGATGCCTGCGCTGAATTAGGCCGTCTTGAACCATGGACCACAACTGCTCACCCACATATTCCCAGCTTTCCATCAGCTCGCTGCTGAGATCACGCAGAGGCAGAGGCCTGTTTTCCTCCCGCAGCACATGCAGTACCCGGGTGCGCAGGAATTCCTCCTGCAGAGCGACAGAAAAATCGCGGTCAAATTCCAGTGAATGCCGCTGACTGCCCTTGTACTCAGTCTCATTGTTCTGACGCAGAGTGACGCACAGCAGATGCCGGATGCGGGTGTTGTTGGACACCAGATCATACATGCATTCCAGTTTGCTCATATTCTGGTCCGTCTTTTCTATGGGACCAAGGACCGAGATGGTATCGGCAAAACTATTCACTGTGCGCACAAAGTCTTCCGGCCGGTTCAGATCGGCATGGGCCAGGGCGATACGGCGTCTATCCAGCCCGCACAAATCAAGGAGCTTTTTCATCAAATTGATGCGGCTCCAGGCATGATCGACCCCATAGGAGTGATGACACGCTTCTGGATCACATCCGACCAGGATCAGGCCGGATGCCCCTTCCAGTAAAGCACGGGCCAGGATTCCGGGATCGAGCTGTCCCACACACGGCACTCCCAGCATATGAACTCTTGGATCATGGCCAAGCCCTTTTTTCCCCGCGTTGTCCGCAGCCGGCTGCCCGCCCCAGGCGCAGCATACGGCGATGATATCGTCTGCCCCCAGCTGCCTGGCCAGAGATGTGATCCGGGCCTCGCGCTGATCCGTGGTATTGTTTTGCAGCACCAGGGCCTTATATGGGCAGGCGGCCGCACATGTCCCTCCCCCGGTACACATCAGGGGGTCCACAACTCGCGGCAGGCCACCGCCGGAGCTTTCCTCCACTCCGATGCCTCCGCAGTCGCACAGTTCCTGACACAAACCGCATCCGATGCACTTGTCCGGATCTACAGCGCATACAATCCGGGGAACAAACAGCTCTCCTGCCCTGGACTTTGCGTACAGCTCAGCTGTCTTTCTGCCCGCCTTGTATCCCTGGGCCAGAGCTTCATGCAGGTCACAGGGATACCTGGCGCTGCCGGCCAGATAGGTCTCCTCCCGTCCGACCTGTTCAGGGCGTACCCTGGCATGGTGTCCGGTCAAAAACCGGTTCTGATGGAGAAGGCCGAGAGTTTCCGCTGTCCGTTGCGTCTCTTCCCCCAGTACCCGCTCCGGGGAAAGGATGAGCACATCCCAGGGCAGGTCATACTCGACATGATCATTGGCATTGCCGACGGTGATGAATCCCTCCTGTACCGTGGGCTGGATGGCCTGGTCATAGGGGACCAGAAAGACTCCGATCTTTCGGGCGTATGCCCGGTCCTGGGCCAAAAGAGGCAGCTCCATATGCTCGTTGTAGAGGAGAACGACCTGGGATTTGGGAAAGGACTGACGCACCCGGCAGGCCATGTCCCAGGCCGAAAGGGCTGAGAGCTGTGCAAATTCCGGATACCCGGCCTCGTAATCACTGACCCAGAAAACAACCCGTCGGCTGGAAATACCCCTTACGGACAAAAAATCGTTAAACTCGGGCTGGGTGATCACCTTCTGCCCGTCATAGCCGTATTCCCGGCTTGGAGGCTGCAAATGGCTGTCAAGACAGGCGATAATAGCCCCGGCCTCATAGAGACTATAGCTTCCATCGGGCTGGGAAAAGGTCAGCTTGTAATCTCCAGTCACCCCGGACAGAGAAATGAGCTCCCCGGGCGGAAGCATGCTCAGCCTTGGGCTCTGCAGCACTTCACGCACAATCTTCTCCAGGCGGGGCGACAATTCACTTTCCCCGGGATACGTCCAATGCAGGTTCTGCATCAGGCATTGGGAATCGCTTTGTCCAGGACACATCATGAAGTCCAGCCCCTCTTTGGCCACCTCTTTGGCAGCTGTCCATGAAGCCACACCACCGCCGATGATCATGACCGGGCCCTCAAGAAAGGCCCGCTTCTGAATGGTTGGCGAGAGCACGGCCATTTCCGCTGCCGCCGCCCTAATCAATCTGGCTCCCTTCTCGGCCCGCAAGGCTGGAGATATGTCGTTGGCTGCCGCAATATGGCCCCGTAAGTTGACCATGTCGATCTGCCCTTTGAGCAGCTCCAGGGGTTCGATTTTTTTTTCAAACTTCTTGAGCATCAACCGGCTTTCGCATCCGGCGATGATCAGCCGGTTCAGACCCTTTTCCGCCACTGCGCTCATCATCCTGTCCAGGCCGGGACTAAGGCATGGATAGGGCAGTATTTCACAGTGATCAACATTTTTATCCTCACTCACCTGGCGGGAAAGAGCATTCAGATCAACCAGTGGTCCGATTCTTTCCCCGCAGCGGCACAGAAAGACGCCTGTTCTTGCTTGTGCGCTCATGGGTTTTGCCTCCTCCCCTGAATAGTTAAGATACTCCGCGCACCGAGTCGATCCTGGCCTGCATGGCATTCGTCGGGCATATGGTCACACAGCAGCCGCATTCGACACAGACCTCGGTGGGCCGCAGAAAAGGGGTGCCAATTTTTTTGTGCACTCCCCTGCTGACAGTGGATATAGCCGCCAGTCCGACCACTTCTGTGCACACCCGGGTACACAGTCCGCAGAGCATGCACTGCTCCTCCGGGTTTTCCACTTCAAACCTGGTTCCAGTCACGCTGTACCTGGCGGCCAAATCCTGAATTTCTTTGCTGGCCGGGCATTCAGACAAGAGCATTTCCAGAATCCAGCGCCGCACATTGCGGACCCGATCAGAATCTGTAAATATTTTCATTCCCTCAGCCACCGGATACATGCAGGAAGCGACCAGTTTCGCCTGTGGCCCCTCTCCGAGTTGTACAAGACACATGCGGCAGACCCCGCTTGGACTCACTGCCTCATGGTAACAAAGGGTGGGGATATAAAAACCGTGGTGCCTGGCTGTTTCCAGAACAGTCCAGCCCGGTCTGGCCTGAACCTCCTGCCCGTCAATACAAATGGTCATCATTGGCTGTGGCTCCTTGAACGTTTTTTCACAGTCAGAGCTCATGTGCTTTCAGCGCGCTGTACAGTCGCATCCTCCGTACGGTAACCAGGTTCCACCCGCACCGCACCAAACTTGCAGGACTCCAGGCAGATTCCGCATCGGATACAACGGCTTGCATCAATGATATGCGGCTCTTTATCCTCACCGCTGATGCACCCCTGCGGGCATTGCCGGGCGCAGACTCCGCAGCCGGTACACAGCTTTGGATCAATGAAGTACGTGATCAGGTCCTTGCACACCCCGGCCGGGCACTCATGATTCTGGATATGGGCCATATATTCTTCCCGGAAGTACTTCAGGGTGGTCAGGACCGGATTGGGGGCACTCCCGCCCAAAGCGCACAAAGAACCATCCTTGACCGCCTGAGACAGACTGATCAGACCCTCAACATCCTGTACTGTCCCTTTCCCGGCTGAGAACGTATCGAGCATCTTGCGCATCCGGACCAGCCCCAGACGGCAGGGAATGCACTTGCCGCATGATTCCTCTTCCAGAAAACGCAAGAAGTAGCGGCTGATGTCTACAACACAGTCCCGGCTGTCCATGACGATCATGCCCCCGGAGCCCATCATGGAGCCCACTTCGGCCAAAGAATCAAAGTCCACCGGAGTGTCCTTGAGGGAGTACGGGATGCATCCGCCTGAAGGCCCTCCGGTCTGAACGGCCTTAAACGGCTCGCCGCCGGGCACGCCGCCTCCTATATCCTCAATAATCCGGCCCAGTGAAATGCCCATGGGCACTTCCACCAGTCCCACGTTGTTGACCTTGCCTACCAGGGAAAAGACCTTGGTCCCAGTATTGTCAGCCACCCCCAGCCCGGCATACCAGTCCGCCCCCTTGTCCACGATCAAGGGGACATTGGCCCAGGTTTCAACATTGTTGAGTACCGTAGGGCGGCCCCAGAGACCCTCTTCCACTGAACGGACATACTTGGGACGAGGATTTCCGGGCTTGCCCTCAATGGAAGTGAACAGGGCGGTGGATTCTCCGCATACGAATGCACCGGCTCCCCGATTGATCCGGGCATCGAAGGAAAATCCGGTATCAAGGATATTCTCACCCAGCAGCCCCAGCTCCCGAGCCTGGGCCATAGCCTTCTCCAAGTGCCGGATGGCCAGAGGATATTCGGCCCGGACATAGAGATACCCCTGCTGCGCACCCAGGGCATAGGCCCCCAGGATCAGACCTTCGAGCACAGCATGTGGATCGCCTTCCATGATGGTCCGATCCATAAATGCCCCGGGATCACCCTCATCCCCATTGACCACCACGTAGATCGGTCTGCCTTTTTTCTCCACTGCGGCCAGGGCCGAGTGCCACTTGCGGCCAGTGGGAAAGCCGGCCCCGCCGCGGCCCCGCAAGCCGGATTTCTCCACCTCTTCAACCACCTGCTGCGGGGTCATGCTGGTCAAGGCCTTGGCCAGGGCCTGATATCCACCTGCAGCTATGGTGTCTGTTATGTCCGTCGGGTCGATCTTTCCGATATTTCGCAACACTGACCGTTGCTGCAGCTTATAAAAAGGAATCTCTTTTTCACTTAAAATCGACTTACCACTGTGAGGGTCTTTATACAGCAGACGCTCCACTGGCTTTTCCTGGAGTATGCTCTGTTCCACGATATCTTCAGCATCCCTGGGTCCCACCTTCTGGTAAAAGTATCCATAGGGATTGACGATAACCAGCGGCCCCCGGGAACAGAATCCATGGCAGCCGGTCTTTTTGATTTCCGGCACGACCTGGGTCTCCTTGTTTGCTGCTTGAAGGGCTGAGTTCAGGGCCTGGGCCACCTTCGGGCTTCCGTTGGCCACACATCCTGTGCCGTGGCAGACAATAATTTCCTGGCCGGCAGGATCCCGGCTGGCCAGGATATTCTCCCGCAGCTCATTGAGTTCCTCATGGGAGCCCAGACGCCAGCTTTCCAGGTTTCGGGCAGTGCTTTGATCAGCCATGGCTTTTCCTTTGTTCGTTATTCACGGCTCAAGGCCTTGAGTTGTTTTTCCAGCTTTCTGACCGTGATACTGGGATAATACTGGTCATCGATAACCATTACCGGCGCTAGGGCGCAGGCCCCCACACAGTTGACCGAGGTGTAGGTGAACTTCATGTCCGGGGTGGTCTCACCCGGTTCGACCTGCAGCCGCCGCTTCAACTCATCCATGATTCGCTGTCCCCCTTTCAAGTGACATGCCGTGCCCAGGCAGACCTTGATGGTGTGCTCTCCCTGGGGTGTGAGGCGAAAGGACTGATAGAAGGTGGCCACAGAATAGGCCTGAGAAGCCGGGACACCGGTCTGTTCACAGATCAGATCCATGGCCTCGGGCGGGATGTAACCGTAGCTTTTCTGAATATCCTGGAGCATAAATATCAGGTACTCAGGACTGGCTGGATACCGCTCGGTGATTTCATCGATGCGCGATTCATGCGAGATCATCTGCTCCCCCTTGCACGGTGAATCTGGTTGCTGCTCCTGATGCAAAAATGTGCCTGTATGTTTCTGGCAGCAAGCAATGTGCCAATTATCTAATGTTTTGAATTTATGGATAAATGAAGTGCTGGGAGGCGAAATGATCAGTCAGGAGAGGAAATGGCAGAAAGTGAAACAGGAAGTGAAACAGAATATGAAACACTGAAACATGATTGAAACATGTTCAGGTCAGATTGAATTCCTTCATCCGTCGCCAGAGGGAAGTCCGGCTGATGCCGAGCATGTCTGCGGCATGTTGCCTGTTGCCGTCGGATTTGGACAAAGCTAAGAGTATTGACTGTTTGTCGCTTGCGCCTTTATGTGCCTGGCCCGCGTGGTCTTCCATGGAGGTCTGCTGGTGATTTTTGATCGTGATTTCCGGCAAATGGCGCTCAAAAATGACCGGACCTTTGACAAAAACAAAGGCATACTCCAGGGTTCGTTCCAGTTCGCGTATATTCCCCGGCCAGTCATGTTTCATGAATATCCGCATGACTTTGGGATCCACGGCCCGAACCTGTTTGTGGTAACGCTGGTTGAGAATCTTCAAAAAATGGGAGACCAAGGGGGGAATATCTTCCGGCCGTTTTCGCAAGGGAGGTACATAAAACGGCACTGTGCGCAGTCGGAAATAGAGATCGTCCCGAAACAGGTTCTGGCCCAGGGCCTTGGCCAGATCCTTGTTAGTGGCGCTTATGATCCGGGCATCAAGAGGGAGAGACCGCGTCCCGCCAACCCTTTCAAACTCGCGCTCTTCAATAACCCGCAGCAGTTTGACCTGGATCTGCTGCTTGAGATCTCCAATTTCATCCAGGAAAAGTGTTCCACCCCTGGCCAGTTCAAATCGGCCCAGCTTGCGGCTGTCGGCTCCGGTAAAAGCCCCTTTTTCATGCCCGAAAAGCTCTGATTCCAGCAGGGATTCTGCCAGTGCAGAACAGTTGACAGCTACAAAAGGCCCCTTGGACCGGCAGGAATGTCTGTGAATTGCCCTAGCCAGGACTTCTTTTCCAGTCCCGCTCTCACCGCAGAGCAGGACATTGGCTTCGCTGGCTGCTACATCCGGGAGCATCTGAAATATGGACTGCATGGAGGGGCTTTTGCCGATCAGTCCCTCAAAGGCTGCATGGGACCGGGACAGAATATGCTCACCTGCCGGCGGCGGCCGGAAAGTTTCAATTCCTCCCTGGATCGTGCCGTCTTTGTCCTGCAGGATATTCACATTGACAATGAGCGTTTTGGTCACTCCGTGCCGGTTGGTGACCAGGACTTCCTGGTCCATCTGCAGCTTGCCGGTTTCAAAGCAAACCCCCAAAGGACACCCTTTGTGACAGAGTTCAGAGCAAAACACCTCCCAGCAGTGCCGGCCGATGACTTCGTCCTTGTTGTACCCGGTGAGACCTTCCGCGGTCCTATTAAATGACGTAATTCTCCACAGGGTATCGATGGTAAATACGCCTTCAGGTAAATATTGAAATATCTCCTGATAATCCAGGCGAGGCTCTGGGTCGGGTTTGACCGGAGGGACATCTCTTTCCATTGGCAAGCGTTCCTTTCAGCCGGATGGTCCGGCTGCCATGGCTCAAGGCGTTCTCCTGGGAACTGCGTATCAGTACATATTCATCCTAGGTCCTTGTGGAAGTGATTGCAACATTCGAACCACCTTGTCCCAGGAAAAATTTATTTACATCTCTCAATGAGAGGAGAGAACAGAACATGTATGACGTGAATCTGGAAGGAAGTTAGAGCAACGGGCTGAATATCTTGACCATGCCCTCGACTGCTCTTTTGTACAGCGGGCGTTGAAACCATGTGGCGGGATCCACCTGGACGGACTGCTGCTTATAGCGGCCAAGCACCTGGTTGAGGTGAGAGTTAAACCCAGAATCGAAGATAATGCTGACCAGCTCCATGTTCAGATAAAACGAACGGATGTCGAAGTTGGCTGACCCAACGATAGCCATGGCTTGATCTATGGTGATGATCTTGGTATGCAGCATGCCTTCCTGAAACAAATACACATTGGCCCCGCCCTGCATAACCGCACCGCAGTAATAGGCACTGGCTTGGTCCACCAGGAGGTGATCACTCCTGTCGGGTACGATGATGTTCACTTCCACGCTCCGGGCCGTAGCCGCCAATCGTAAAGCAGTGATCAGGCCGTCATTAGGAATAAAATAGGGAGAAACCACGGACACGCAGTGCCTGGCTGTATTTATGGCATGAATGATGAGATCCTGAAAGCTTCCGGCCTGCTTGTCCAGCCCGGTGGGCACTACCTGCACTGCGGCATGACCTTCGCTGACTGAAACAGGATAGAGATCAGGAAATTCGAGCAGCTCCTGGTTCTCATAGAACCAGTCCTCGACAAATACAGACTGCAGCTGGCTTACCGTCGGCCCCTTGATCCTGACCATGATATCATGCCATTGTCCGGCCTTTTTGTGTCCGTATTCAGGTTCAACAATGTTTTGCGATCCGGCATATCCCACCTGACCGTCTATAACTACAAGCTTGCGGTGATTGCGGATATCCACCCTGGCCAGCTTCATGCGCAAAGGGTTGGAGGGCAAGGCCGCCTCCACCTGCACTCCCTGCTCTCTCATCCACCGCCCCAATCCGGAAAACAAACCTCTTGATCCCACGTCATCAGCCAACACCCTGCAATCCACGCCCCGCCGGGCTGCATCAGCCAGAGCTCTGGCTACCTTGAGACCGGTTGCATCGTCTCTGAAAATATAAAACAGGAGATGAACATGACTGCGGGATTGCGAAATGTCTGCAACCAGCAAATCAATAAATTCGGTCACATCAGATATGAGGCCGATACTGTTCCCACCCAGCAGAGGCAAGCCTCCGTGTTTCTCTGCCAAGTATACCAGCGGCTGGTAATCAAGATCAAGCTGACTATCTTCTCGATTGGGGCAGGCCCGAAACCTGGAGTTGGCCAAGTGGAAGTTTATGTGTTTTTTGATTCGTCGAGACAGCCTGGGTTTGCTCAGGCCGTGTTCTTCCAGGAGGAGATACAATAAAAGTCCGATCCAGGGGGTGATGAAAATAATCGCCACCCAGGCCAGGCTGGTGGTGGGGTTGTCCTTGCGCATGCCGATAATCGGGATCATGCCCAGCCGAATGCCCCATCCGCCCACGTCCCAGAGAAAGTATTCACTCAACATTTCTCCATGCCTTTATTGCAAATTTCCATGCAGCCCTGACCATTGAATGCAAAGCGAA